>NZ_CP017603.1:3600000-4200000 GCF_001854185.1 Clostridium formicaceticum | reverse complement strand
GTTATTCTTGGGAAGAATGATCCTGGAAAGATTGTGGAGATTACAGTAGACGGTAAGAAGATAAAAGCGAAGGAGGGAGAGAAAATCTTAGCAACCCTTCTTGCTAATGGAATTATAGTTAATAGATATACCGTAAAAAGAAAAGAGCCACGAGGGTTGTTTTGCGGTATAGGACAATGTACTGATTGCGCTATGATAGTTAATGGAAAACCAAATGTTCGAACATGCGTAACTTCAGTAAAGGAAGGAATGATTATTGAGACACAGCATGGCGTAGAAAGGAGTGCGAATTTCAGTGATTAAGAAAGAAGTAGTAGTGATTGGTGGGGGACCAGCAGGACTAGCTGCAGCAATTGAAGCAGCTAAAAGGGGGGTTCAAGTATTAGTGATAGACGCTAATGCAGAAGCCGGTGGTCAGTTGATTAAGCAGATTCATAAATTCTTTGGATCAAGTGCTCATCGCGCAGGTATTAGGGGCATGGATATTGGAAGTCAACTTCTTCAGGAAGCGAAAGATTATGGAGTAGAGATATGGCTTAACAGTGTAGTAATAGGATTGTCTAAAGAAAAGACTATGGCGGTAGAAACTGGAACGGATGACATTGATAAAAAAGTAAAGCTTATTGAAGCTGAAAAAATTGTCATTGCAACTGGTGGTTCTGAGAATGTTGTTCGATTTAAGGGTTGGACGTTACCTGGAGTAATGGGTGCAGGTGCAGCTCAGACAATGATAAATAGCAACCGTGTAAAGCCAGGTAAAAAAGTTGTGATGATTGGATCAGGAAATGTTGGGCTTATTGTATCTTATCAACTTTTGCAAGGTGGTGTAGATGTGGTTGCATTAGTAGAGGCAGCTCCTAATATCGGTGGATATGCCGTACATGCTTCAAAAATTACAAGAGCAGGTGTACCAATATATACAAGACATACCATTCTTGAGGCTAAAGGGAAAGATCGTGTAACAGAGGCAGTAATCTGTGAGGTTGATGATAAATGGCAGCCAATTGAGGGGACAGAAAAAGTAGTGAAGGTTGATACCATTGCGATTGCAGCAGGTCTCAAGCCATTAGCAGAATTAGCTATAATGCATGACTGCCAAACTAAGTTTGATACTGTTTTAGGAGGATGGATTCCACTGCATAATACAAATATGGAATCTACATATCCTGGAATCTATGTAGTTGGTGATATTACTGGCATAGAAGAAGCAAATACTGCATTGGAAGAAGGTCGATTAGCTGGCGTTGCAATTGCAGAAGCACTTGGAAAGATTGAACCGATAGAAGCAGAAAAACTTAAGGGTGAAATTTGGGAAAGGCTTGATGGTCTAAGATCAGGTCCTGATGGAGAAGTGAGGATGAAGGCTAAGTCAAGGCAGATGGAAAGTTTCAAAGAGCTTGTAAACGTATAGAAATACATAACGTAAGGAGGTGAATGATAATGTCATTAGAACAAAACGGCTTTTTAACAATAGAGGAATTGAAGGCTAAAGGACACTATCCTTCTGAAAAACGCTTTAGCGAAGGACTTATTGCAATTATTGAGTGCATCCATGAGATCCCATGCAATCCATGCGAAAATTCATGCAAGTTTGGAGCTATAAACATAGGAGAGCCTATTACAAATTTGCCGAGACTCGTTGAGGAGAAATGCATAGGCTGTGGTGTTTGTGTAGCAAACTGTTCAGGATTAGCTATTTTTATAGTTAATAAGAATTACTCTGATACAGAAGGTACAGTATCATTTCCATATGAATATTACCCTTTACCTGAAAAAGGTCAAGTAGTAGAAGCTGTTAACAGAAGGGGTCAGATATTATGCAAAGGAACAGTAATCAAAATTCAAAATCCTGAGAGTTATGACAGAACACCTGTTGTAACAGTTGCAGTACCTATGGATAAGGTAGAAGAAGTACGAAGTATAAAAAGATTGTAATAAGATGTGGCAGAAATAATCCTTTAAATATTAGATTAAATGATAGTTTATCCATGTGAAAGGAGGAATAGCTGTGAGTAATTTTAATAATGATGATATGCTGGTATGCAGATGTGAAGAAGTTACTGTAGGAGAGATAAAAGAAGCAATCAGACAAGGAGCATGTGATATCACAGGAATTAAGAGAAGAACAAGAGCTGGAATGGGATTATGCCAAGGACGTACTTGTGAGAAATTAGTACAGCAAATTTTAAGGCAAGAATTAGGAAGTTCTCCTGAAGAAATAAGTGCATCAACACCACGTCCTCCCGTAAGACCAGTTGCTTTTGGAGCTTTAGGAGGAGGTGGAGTCAAATGAATAGTTTTGATGTAGTTGTAATTGGGGCAGGAGCAATTGGCTCAAGTATAGCCTACCATCTGACTAAAAAGGGATACGACGTTGCATTAGTTGAAAGAGGAGATATTGCAAATGGTACTTCAAGTAGATGTGATGCAGTTGCACTGATCTGCGATAAAAAACCAGGTATTGACACTAAAATGGGTTATGAAAGCATTCAAGTATTTAAGGAATTGGCAAAAACCTTTTCATATGATTTTGAATTTAAGCAACCTGGTAGCTTATACGTTTGTGAAACTGAACAAGAATTAGAAGTAGCTAAAGAGTATGTAGCTCAGCAGCAAGCAGATGGCTATGATATGAGAATGGTTGATAATTATGAAATGCAAGAGATGGAACCTTATCTAGCAAAAGACTTACTGGGAGGTATATGGACTACACCTGATTCGTCAATGTCTCCGTATAAACTATGCTACGCATTTGTTGAAGAAGGAAAAAAACTTGGACTAAAAGTTTTCCATCATCATACGGTTATGGATATTAAATTAGATGAAAAAGGTGCTGTTGAAAACGTTGTTACAGACAAAGGTGAATTTAAAACAAAAAGAGTTGTAAATTGTGGTGGTGCATGGGCATCTGAACTTGGGAATATGGTAGGAATAGATATTCCGATTACACCAAGAAAAGGAATCGTATTGATTTCAGAAAAATCATTTAAAGTTGTAAATCAAAAAGTCCATGAATTTGGATATATGCTTTCTAAGTTTGAAGATATTAATTTTAAAAGAAATGTAAGTAAGCTAGTTGAAAGACACAATGTTGCCTTTAATATAGAGCCTACAAGAGATAACAATTTTTTACTTGGAGGTAATCGTGAGAACAAGGGATTTGACATTAGTACAGAACTTGAAGTTATGATGGCTGTTGCTGAAAGAGGAATGCGATTTTTCCCAATCTTAAAAGAAATAAACTGTATCAGAGCATATAGCGGAGTAAGGCCTTATTGTGCCGATCACTTGCCAATAGTATCAGAAGTTGATGAAGTACCAGGTTATTATATAGCAGCAGGACATGAAGGTGATGGCATCAGCTTATCCGGAATAACAGGTAGAATGATGACGCAGATTATTTCTGGAGAAAAAACAGATTTTGATATAGAAAAGTTGAAATTTTCAAGATATAAAAATAAAAAAGTTGTATTTGCTGATTAAATATTTCAAATTATTAGGAGGAATAAATTATGATTAATGCACCAAAAGGTATTATTGTACCGTTAATAACACCATTTAATGATGACGAAACAATTGATTTTCAGGCTTATAAGAAGGTAATAGATTTTCAAATTGAAAGTGGCGTGCATGGTCTTCTAGTTGGAGGCACAACAGGAGAATACCATGTTATGTCATTAGAGGAACGTAAAAGTTTAATCAAAGCTGGCTGTGAATACGCTGCTGGAAGGGTACCAGTTATGGCAGGTGTTGGATGTTTTACTGCTAAGGAGACAATCGAACTTGCTAATTATGCTGCAGAATGTGGCGCTAAATGGGGGCTGGTTTTACCTCCTTATTATCATCATACAAGTGAAGACGGAATTCTTGAATTTTTCAAGGAAATAGCTGCAAAATCAAAAGTCGGAATTGTAATTTATAATTACCCTGAAGCAACTAACGTTTGTCTTTCACCTGAAATGATTTATGAATTGAGTCAGGAAGAAAATATTGTATCTGTTAAGGAATCTGCAGATTTTGGTCATCTATGTAAGGTTCTTACTTTAACAAGGGATATAGATAACTTTTCTGTATTTACTGGTGAAGAACATTTTATGCTTCCAACCTTCTCCATTGGGGGACAGGGTGCCTTTGGCATTCTTGTTAATTTGCTTCCAAAGGAAGTTGTTAAGCTTTATGAACTAGCAGTTGAGGAAAAAGATATAAAAGCTGCTCGTGATTTAAACAGTAAATTATCAGGTTTTTATGACTTAATGGAGGCTGAAGGTAATCCATATCCAGGTCCGGTAAAAGCAGGTGTAGATATGATTGGACTTAAAGGCGGAAAAGTCAGAAAGCCTTTAACACAAACTACTGCCGAGTTAAAATCAAAGCTTAAAGAGCAACTAATAAAGTTAGGATATGAAGTTAAATAATTATATAAATCTATGATTTACTGGGTGCAAATAATGAAATTCAACAATAATACGAAATTTTATTATTAAGTAATTGCACCCAGATTTATATATCTGTAAGATTTCGATATTTAATTATTAAAAATGAGGAGGATATTATGACGCCTGTTAAAATTATATTAGGGATATTGATTCTTTTGTCATCACGTTTCCTTGTTATATTTATTAAAGACTATGTAAGGTTTTATAGAGAAGGAAAATTAGAAAAAGTTAACATTATATTTACTTCAATTCTTGCTTTTATAGTAAACTTTCTTGATGCATTAGGTATAGGAAGTTATGCGTCGTCTACAGCAGTATTTAAGTTTACTGGTATGGTTAAAGATAAACAGATTCCAGGTACATTAAATGTAGCTACTATGATGCCAGTTTTATTCCAAGCATTGATATTTATTACCATAATACAAGTAGACATTTTTACAATGATTACAATAATAGTATGCACTATGATAGGTTCTTATATAGGTGCAAGTATTGTTTCAAAATTACCAGAAAGAAAAATACAAATAGGAATGGGGTTTGGATTATTTGCAGTAGCCATAACAATGGTGCTTCAAATATTAAACATTATGCCTCCAGGAGGAAATGTTACATATCTTTCAGGTATTAAGTTAGGTATTGCATGGGTTGGAGCCTTTATATTAGGAATTACAAATTGCATAGGAATAGGAGTGTATGCTCCAATGATGGCATTACTGCTTTCATTAGGCATGTCGCCAATAGTTATATTTCCTATAATGATGGGATCATGTGCATTTTTTCAGACAATTTGCGGAACGAAGTTTGTACAAGAAGGACAATATAATAGGCAAGTTAGTATGATTTATTCTACAGTTGGTGTGGTAGGTGTTTTAGTTGCAGCTTATATAGTAAAAACCTTGCCCGTTGAAATTCTTAAAAAGTTAGTAGTAGCTGTTGTAATTTATACTTCTGCTAATATGTTTAGATCAGCATTTAAAAGTCCAAAACATGAAATTGAAGAAATAGAAAATGTAGAACCAGAAACTACACATGTAAGTAGATAATTTGAAAGAATATAACTTAGGGAGGTATGCAATATGTCTTTTCCAGAAGCAAAAATCTTAAAAGTTAATCTTACTAATAGAGAAATTGAAACAATTATTTTGGATAGTGATACTTATCGTCTTTACCCTGGTGGATCTGCTTTAGGAGTATATTTGCTATTAAGCAATATGACTTCACAAGTTGAACCATTATATGGTGGCCCTGAATATGAAACATGCAGTACATTTGGATCATATTGTGGAATAAATGATCTTACTACTATTTCATTAGCAAATCAAATGTGTAATATGTATGGTCTTGATACAATTTCATGCGGCGCAACAATTGCATTTGCAATGGAATGTTATGAAAAGGGTTTGTTAAGTACTGAAGACGTTGATGGAATTGAATTGCGTTTTGGAAATAAGGATGTAATTCCTATGATTATAGAAAAAATTGTGTATAGGCAAGGTATTGGAGAATTATTGAGCAAAGGTAGTAAAAAGGCTGCAGAAGTTATTGGTAAAGATGCAATAAAACTGAGTATGACTGTTAAGGGTCAAGAATTGCCAGCACATATGCCACAATTTAAACCTTCATTAGGCTTGGTATATGCAGTAAATCCTTTTGGTGCTGATCATCAATCTAGTGAACATGATACATGGTTGGTGATACCGAAGGATAGTTTTGTAAGAGAAAGGTTATCAAAGATGGGAATATGGAAGGGATATGAAGATTCTTTTTCTCTTGATGATGAAAAGGTAAGGTTTGCATTTGACACGCAATGTTTCTACTCTATGCTGGATACTCTATGCCTATGTCAATTTGCTTGGGGCCCGTCTTGGCAGCTATATGGTCCAAGTGAATTTATAGAATTATGCATGGCTGGTATTGGCTGGGAAACATCCATTTTAGAGTTGATGAGAATAGGGGAAAGACGAATAAATATGATGAGGTATTTTAATAAAATGGAGGGATTTACGAAGGAGGATGATGTTTTACCAGAAAGAATATTTGAACCTTTTAATGATGGACCTTCTAAAGATATTTGTTTAAATAAAATAGAATTTGAAAAAGCAAAGGAATTATATTATGAATATGCAGGGTGGGACAAAGAAACAGGAAATCCTACAGATGCTACTTTGAGAAAACTATCTCTTGGTTGGTTATTAAATACTTAATTATATGTAAGGCGGAGATGGTATGGAAGTTACTTTGAACAAGGACAAAGTTAGTATTGCTGAAAATACAACAATATTAGAATTATTACATGAAAAGGGATACAATGATATGATTGCTATTTTTATAAATGGTAAACAACTTTTACAAAAAGAATATGAAAATCATGTATTAAAAGAAAATGATATTATAAAGGTTATTCGAATCCTAGGGGGTGGTTAATAGGAGTAAGAGATAGGGGAATGTTATTTACAAAATTTGAAAGTCCTTGAATACTAAATATCTTAAAGATTTTGCAAGCTATTAAATATAACTTCATTAGGAGAGGAAAAGATTAAAATGGATAAAAGATTGAATGGAAGGCAATATGGATATCTTACATCGAATAATGACAGCAGATTTGTTCGTGCAATTAATCATCAGCAGGTGGCAGGATACTCAGTAGGCATTGTATATATAGAAAATGTGAACTATCCTATGATGCCTGGAAATGTTGTTAATGCGTATACTTACGATTTTCCAGTACGAATGAGGGCTGTTCCTAATCTTACGAATGAAAGATTGTTTGCTGCGGATCCTACAATTGCAAACGATATTATTGCTACTGCTAAGCATATGGTGGAAAAAGAGGGAGTTAGGGCAATATGTTCAGCATGTGGTTTCTTTGGAAATTTTCATCGAAGGGTAGCAGAGGCACTTGATGTTCCAGTAGCTCTTTCTAGCTTAGTGCAGCTTCCTTGGATAAAAAGCATAATCAAGCCAGGTCAAAAAGTTGGCATTTTAACTGCTAATGCATCAGCTATAACCCCTGAATTATTTAAAAACTGTTGTGTTGAAGATTTTAGGAACATTGTGATTAAAGATATGATGCATTCTGAAAATTTTTCAGCCGTAGTCGATATGAGAGGTTACTTTGACAATGGAAAAGCAAGAGAAGAGGTGGTTCAAGCAGCTCTTGAACTGCTTGAAGGAGATGATGACATTGGAGCAATATTGCTTGAGTGTAGTGATATGCCTCCTTATGCAGCTGCAATACAAGAAGCTACACAATTGCCAGTTTTTGATTTCATTACTCTTATTAAATGGCTGCACAATGGAACAACTCAAAGACCATACTCAGGTTGGATTTAAATTTAAAATACCAAATTAGTTCTGGGATAAATTGTTATTAATAACCCTGAAAAGAGGAGCGAAAAATGAAAACGAGTATAGGAGCAAAAAATATTATATTTCCAACACCAGTATTTATTGTTGGAACTTATGGTGAAGAGGGCAAACCTAATGCAATGAATGTAGCTTGGGCGGGAATTTGTGGTTCAAGTCCTCCAAGTATTGGGATAGCCATACGAGAACAACGATGTACTTACAAAAACATTATGAATAGAAAAGCTTTTACAATCAATATTCCTTCTGAAATTTATATAAAAGAGGCAGATTATTTTGACTTAGTATCAGGAAATAAAACAGACAAATTTAGTGATACAGGTCTTACCCCAATTCAAAGTGACAAGGTAGATGCGTCATATATTGAAGAATTTCCCTTCAACGCGGAATGTGAACTAATAGAAACCTTACAGATTGGGGAACATACACTATTCGTAGGTCAAATAATAGACATTAAAGTTGATGCAGATTGTATAGATAAAAATGATCTACCAGATATAGAAAAAATCAAACCGCTATTGTTTGATCCAGCTGCTATAAGATACAACACAGTAGGAAAGATTGCTGGAAAGGCTTTTTCTATTGGAAAACGAATACTTTCCCATGATAATTAAACACAAATCATCATGTCTTTTTTATTGGTATTACTAGGCTTAATAGCATTTTACAGTTTAGGTCAATTGACTTAATGTGCTTTTTTATTTTGAGATTAATTTTAAAATTTGAAACTCATGATATGATATTATTGACTTTTTCGATATCACAATATTAAAGTAATGGAAACTAAAACAAGGGGGAATATTACAAAGTAAATATTAGTTAAAACATTACTGAATTGGCTTGTTATTAAATCTCAATAGTACTTTTTCTAGAAAATAATTTCTAAAACATAGTCTAGATTAACACTTATGATTGCTTAATAAAATTCAGTATGATATTATATTCATGCTAAATAAAATTCAATAAAAAGATCAACACTGGGAGTGCCGGTGAGGCCGGCTGAGAAAAAGGCCTATTAGTCTTTAATCCCTATAACCTGATCTGGATTATACCAGCGGAGGGAAGTGTATTTACATTAGACATTTAAGTATATGCGTAATTAAGCACAGACCCTGCAATTGGGTTTGTGTTTTTCTATTTTTTGAAAAAAGGAGATGGATAAAATGCATTTGAAAAAGCTAACTACCACAGCTTTATTAACAGCAATTGGTACTGTAAGTGCCCATATGTTTTATATTCCTGTAGGAGTATCGAAGGTTTTTCCAGTTCAACACGGCATTAATATTCTAGCAGCGTTAATCTTTGGGCCTAAATATGCAGTGGCAGTCGCATTTTCAATTTCACTCTTAAGGAATTTACTGGGGACAGGATCACTAATTGCTTTTCCAGGAAGTATGATAGGTGCATTTTTAGCTGGTGTATTGTTTAAGAAAACAAGAAAACCTCAATACGCTTTACTGGGGGAGGTCTTTGGCACTGGTATTATTGGTGCAATAGCATCTTATCCAGTAGCAAAATTTTTAATGGGAAGAGAATTGGCTATATTCTTCTTTGTAGGCCCTTTTGTTTTAAGCTCATTAGTAGGCGCAATTATTGGTTATTCTATTTTTAATGTTCTTTTAAAATCTGTAGTAATCAACCTTTACAATCACAATAGAAATGGAATGTAGTGAAAAATTACTAATAATAGCGGGCTCTGATAGCAGTGGAGGGCCAGGGATATAGGAAAAGGCATAGGTCCTGCTCATCATTTTTATGAGTTTTATAATAAAAGTAACTTGGAGGTACATTTATGGAGATAAATAATCAGTTGATTACAATTTTGCAGGAAATAAAAAGGCAAAAGCCCCTTGTTCATCATATTACAAATTATGTTACAGTTAACGATTGCGCAAACATTGTATTAGCTCTAGGAGGAAGCCCTGTAATGGCGGATGACCAAGATGAAGTTGAGGAAATGGTATCTATCGCATCTGCACTGGTACTAAATATTGGCACTTTAAACAAAAGATCTATGGAATCATTTTTAATAGCAGGTAAAAAAGCAAATGAAATAGGTGTTCCAGTGATATTAGATCCTGTAGGAGTAGGTGCCACAAATCTAAGAAATGAAATCGTTAGGAGAATATTAAAGAATGTAAAGTTATCGGTATTAAGAGGTAATATGTCAGAGATTAAAAATATCTATGGAATAGCAGCCTCTACGAAGGGAGTTGACTCCATAGATAATCCGCTAGACGGAGGTAAGGAAATAGCTTTGGAGCTTGCAAAAAGGCTTCAGTGTACTGTTGTAATAACAGGTGCAGTGGATATTATCTCAGATGGAGGAACGGTTTATTATATTAATAATGGACATGAAATGCTAACAAATATAACAGGTACAGGTTGCATGAGTTCCTCATTGATAGGACTTTGCTGTGGAACTGGGAAAGGAAGCCTGCATGGGGCAATCGCCGGTATGATGATAATGGGAATTGCAGGCGAAAAGGCACAATCCCGTCTAAAAGAGTATGAAGGTTTAGGAAGCTTTAAGGTTTACTTAATGGATGCAATCAGTAAATTTTCTATAGAAGACATTCAAGAAAGAGGTAAGGTTAATGAAATTAAATAAAAACATGAATTATACACTCTATTTAGTCTCAGATAGAAAGGTGCTAAAAGAAAAAGATTTTATAAAGAGCTTAAAGGAAGCAAATTTAGGCGGTGTTAGGGTCATCCAACTGATACAATAGTGATATGCTAGGGATTGAACTTAGAAATAGAAGGAATTTCTATTTTACAGATTTTAAGAGGAATAGAAGTGAATAGTACTGCAGCTAAAAAGGCGTAACAATAAGAACCATCCCTATTACTGCGTCCCTATTGCTGTATTGCTGCTCTAGGGTGAGTTTTGAAAATCAGTTTTTGAGTTGTAAAGTTCATTAATGGGATAATGGTATATAAAGAATTTCATATATTGCGGAGGTATGAAGATGGATTGCAAAATACGTCCTTGGAGAATTGATGATGCACCATGTCTTTCTGAAGCTCTAAATAACAAAAAAATCCATGATAATTTACGTGACGGATTACCGTTTCCATATACGGTTAGGAGTGCTGAAGAATTTATCACGGCTATGTTGAACTCTGATAAAGATAAAACCTATGCATTTGCTATAACCATCGATGATAAAGCAGTCGGAAGTATCGGCGTTTTTCGCAAGGATAACATACACCAGAGAACCGCAGAAATAGGCTATTATATCGCTGAGCCATACTGGGGGCAGGGGCTTGGAACGAGTGCTGTTAAACAAGTATGTCGTCACATTTTTGACCATACAGATATTATCCGGATTTATGCAGAGCCTTTTGCTGATAATATTGCTTCCTGCCGTATCCTTGAAAAGTCCGGTTTTGTTTGTGAAGGTGTTTTGAAGAAAAACGCAGTTAAAAACGGGAAGGTAATGGATATGAAGATGTATTCTTTGGTGAAAGAAAAAGAGTAGGCGAATAGAGAGAAGTACACTTAAACTAGACATAAGGGTTTCTCCTTTTGTTATTGTGATAGTGTGGTAACTTCATTTTAACAAAGTTGAATCCCTTTTTCTATTTTTCAGCTTCACTTTTTAGGTGAAGGCAATTCAACAGGTTAATACAGTAACTATGCGGTGTGAAACACGGTCAGATAAATTATGATGAATAATTAGGTTTAGTTATATTTAGAAAAGAGGAAAGAATTATGATAAAGATTAATTTGATGATTGAAGGTATTCCTGCAATTTTGTGGGGAGATTCAAAGGTTGAAAACTGTGTTAGTGACCTTACAGCTATTGTTGAGTATGCAAAAACTATTTCAAGTAATATAAGTGTATTTGCTTGTAGTATGGGTTGTTATTTCAGCTTACTTGCATACCGAGATGTGTCACTTGAACAATGTTTATTCCTTTCTCCTGTGTTGAACATGGAGCGTATCATAGATAATATGATGAGATGGTTCAATATAAGTGAGGAAAGACTAAAAGAAGAGAAAGAAATTAAAACGCCAGTTGGGCAGACACTTTATTGGGATTACTACTGTTATGTAAAATCTCATCCTATTGACACTTGGGACAAATCGACTACGATTCTATATGGTTCAGATGACAATATTTGTGAGTTTAATAAGGTGTAATTCAATAGAAATATTTACGTTTTATGGAAATAAGTATAAAATAATAGTAGTTTGGTATTGTTATGAAGATAAAAACACAGTTCGGTTGGTAGTCCGAACCTATCCATTATGCATTGTGTAGATAGCAGTAACCTGCCCTCCTGGGGTTGTCCCTTCTTCATGGTTAGTTATAAAACAGGAGGAAAGAAAAGTGAAAAGTTATGAATTAAAAACAAAGTTGACGATTTTTTTTGAGGAGCCTTATTGGAAAGGAGTTTTTGAAAGATTTAATAATGGGAAATATGAAGTTTCAAAGATTATATTCGGTTGTGAACCAAAGAATTACGATGTATATGATTTCATATTGAAAAATTACTATAGTTTAAAATTTAGCGAGCCTATGTTATGTAACGATAAATATGAAGAGAAAAAAGTAAATCCTAAAAGATTACAAAGAAAGATAAGAAATGAACTTCAGAACGAAGGAATAGGCACAAAAGCTCAACAAGCAATAAAGCTTCAAATAGAAAAAAATAAAACAAAAGGAAAGCATGAGTTGAAGAAAAAGCAAGAAGAGGAAAAAAGAAGAAAATTTGAATTAAAACAGCAAAAAAAGAAAGCTAAACATAAAGGACATTAAATATTTGAATATTTAAGAATAGTCTAAGGGCAACATCTCCTAACAGGGGGTTTACAACATCGGTTAAGTACATCTTTTGGGAAAAGATCGACGTCGTGAACCCATAGAATGTTAGTGCGCCAAGCAAAACTTGGTATTTCTTACAGGGTGCAAGTCCCTGTCAGGTAAGGTCTAACCAGCCACCTGTATCGAGTGTTTCGCCGATGCTGGCGACAGCAAAGGTGAAGCGTACACAGAGAATTATATAGGCCATAGGGGAGACCGTAATCCCTGAAGCATATTCAGCCTCGTAAACTGTGGGTCTAGAAATAGACAAAATGCAGATGACGACGTGTTTAACGTCACGGAAGTCAATACAAGAGAATCGTTTAATGGTGAGATTCTTAAGGGTCTGTCGGGATCAGAGAACGTGGCATGTATGAAGAGAAATGTCAGGAACTTGGGAGGACCTGTAGGTTCCAGCAACCAGCTGGTAGACCCATCCAACCGAAAAATAGGACGGTCTATGACGCTACAGGATTCGGATCAACTCATAGTACTTTGAGGTTGGGAGAGCCAACTACATGGGGAAGGGGTTGACAGAAATATGTACTTCGCAAAGGAAACATTAGCCGGACATGTCGGGCTGGACAAACTAATGCAAACCTCACTGCGAGGAATAAGGCAGAAGGCAAAACAAAATAAAAATCACCGATTTCAAAATCTCTACAGGCTACTAAACGAAGAGACTCTGATAGAAGCGTGGAGGAAAATAAATAAAAATGCCTCAGCAGGAATCGATAAGATAACAGCTAAGGAATTCAAGCTAAATCTAAGAGAAAATATTCAAGAAATCACAAGTAGTCTGAAGGATAAAAGATATCGGGCAAAACTGGTTCGTAGAGTTAATATCCCGAAGGGAAATGATAAAACGCGTCCACTTGGTATTCCAACAATATCAGATAAACTAGTTCAGAGGGCTGTTGCCCAGATATTAGAAGCGATCTATGAAGAGGATTTCCTCAATTGTAGTTATGGGTATCGCCCTAACATAGGAGCTCAACAAGCGATCAAAGATCTAACTAAAGAGCTACAGTTTAATAAGTATAGCTATATAGTAGAAGCTGATATCAAAGGATTCTTCGACAATATCAATCATGAATGGTTGATCAAAATGATTGAAGAAAGAGTTCATGACAGTGCTCTTATCAGATTGATTACAAAATGGCTAAAGGCAGGAGTGATCGACGGCAGTCATTTAGTGATACATCCAGCTATTGGAACACCTCAAGGTGGTATCATTAGTCCGATTCTAGCGAATATATATTTACACTTTGCTTTAGATCTTTGGTTTGAGAAAATCGTTAAGCCCAGGTGTAAAGGTGAGGCTTACTTATGTAGATATGCTGATGACTTTGTATGCGCCTTTCGATATAAGAAGGATGCAGAAAAGTTCTATGAAACACTAGGATATAGATTAGGCAAGTTTGGATTGGAATTATCTAAGGAAAAGACCAATATTATCAGATTTTCGAGATTTCGCAAGGAAGAAAATACTCATTTTGATTTTCTAGGGTTTGAGTTTCGGTGGGGGTGTCCCGCAAGGGAAAAGATATCATCAAGAGAAGTACTTCTAAGAAGAAATTAAGATCATCTTTACTGAATTTCAAAGTATGGTGCAAGGAAAATAGAGATAACAGAATGAGGAAAATAACTGATATGCTGAATCAGAAATTTAGAGGATATTACAATTACTACGGATTGATTGGAAACTACAAAAGTCTATGGAAATTCTATACCATCGCTATGGAAATCTTATATAAGTGGCTAAATAGACGAAGTCAGAGAAAGAGTTTCAACTGGAACGAATTCACTAGACTGATGAAATGGTATGGGATATTAAAACCAAAGATTTTAGAGAGCCCAAATAACCAGTTAGAATTACAATATTAAATTGCCGGATTACGGAACTGAATATTTCTGAAGAGTCCGGTGCGGTAGTTCCGCATGCCGGGATCTGGGCGGGGTGCGTCGGGTAACCGGCGTGTCTACCGTGACTACGGCATATCGTGCAAAGGCCACGCCGTCCTGGCGCAGATAATGCTTGGAGATGTATTATGGAGGAATAAAGATGGAAATCAGAAAAGCAACGATTGACGATGTTAAAGATATTAGTCGTATTTATGCTTTAAGCTGGAAATTTGCATATAAAGGGATAATTCCTCAAGCTTACTTAGATGAACTAAAGGAGGATCATTGGGAATCAGCATTTATAGACTGGATAAAAGATGATGTTCTAACTGCACAGATTATATTTGAAAATAGTAAGCCAATTGGCTGTGTTGCATATGGAAAATCCAGAGATAAGTCACTCCCAGATTGTGGAGAAATTGTTTCTCTATATTTGTTGCCGAAATATTTCGGTAAAGGATATGGTAATAAACTGTTAGATTCTGCATTATCAGATCTAAAAGAATCTGGTTATGAAAGCATCTACTTATGGGTATTAAAGGATAATGGACGTGCAAGGCGCTTCTACGAAAAGAAAGGGATGCAATGTAACAATGATGAATATGTTTTAGAAATTATGGGGGAGCACCTTATTGATGTACGATATGTTTATTCCTTTAAAAGTTGTAGCAAATGATCATGAAATGCGTTAATAAAAACAGACTAAGGGGACGTCAGACTGCGCAAAAATGTTATTGGATGGTTTTTCCATACCCATTTTTGATTTTTGGGTGTATTTTGAATTTATTCAGGGATTCAACCTCAAATTTCGTTCAATTTGGTATAGCTTGGCTCCACTTTTTAAAAAGCCAATGGTACTTTTAACCGTTTTGTCGCAGTCTGACGTCCCCTTGGCTCTAAATAATATAATATAAATTTAAAATCAATATTTACATAATTATCTATTTACTGTAATATAAACCTATGACAATATGATTATGAAGGGTGGAATGCTATCCGGCAACACTTGATGTTAACAAATCAAATAACATAAGTGAAGCCCGGAGATGAAGAATAAAATCTTAAGTTGAATTTAATAGGCGAACAATACTGTTATTAACTAACAGTTATTTGTTGTACCTAATTTCAATTTGGATTTTAGTCTTTTATCTCTCGGCATAGTTATACCTGTTTTTTTAGGAGCCGTAGATTAAAGTCTAAGGCTCTTTTTTATTCAAACTTTACAGAATCATATTGTTATAAAAAAATATTTATGAAGGGAAAGTGAGAAAAAATGTTAAATCAATTATTCAAATATTTAAAGAAACCAGATTTATATGTACAAAGCACAAGTAAATTTTGGGATGATGAACATATTTCTAAGGGTATGCTAGAAGCTCATTTGAATCCTAAAAGGGAAGCAGCCAGTAGATGTCATGATTTTATAGACAAATCAGTAGAGTGGATTGCTAAAATTGCACCGTCATCAACCTATAAAAATGTCTTAGATTTGGGTTGTGGTCCTGGCTTGTATGCAGAGAGATTATATAAAAAAGGATATGAAATTACTGGAATTGATTTTTCTAAGAGATCAATTAACTATGCTAGGAAGAAGGCAAGTGAAAAAAATCAAGATATAAACTACATTTATAAAAACTATATGGATATTAATTATAAGAATGAATTTGAACTAGTGATTTTAATCTATTGTGATTTTGGTGTATTATCAGATATTAGTCGACAGGTTTTATTAAAGAAAGTCTATGACTCTTTAAAACCAGGTGGCAAGTTTATATTTGATGTTTTTACTTTAAAAGAATTTGAAAAAAAGAAAGAGAGCAGTACATGGTATGTAAGTGAGAAAGGTGGTTTTTGGAAACCAGACAAACATATATGTTTTGAATCTCATTTTATTTATGGAGGAGATGTGAGGTTAGATCAATATGTAATAATTGATAAAGATGAAAAAGTCGGTGTAATTAGAAATTGGTTTAAATCATATACCAAGGACACTATTATTGCAGAAGTAAAAAAGGCTGGCTTTAATAAAGTTGATATATATTCAGATGTGACAGGTAAATTATACTCTGATCAATCTAAAACAATGTGTATTGTAGTAGAAAAAACCGCCACTTCAGCGATACGGTGAACCTTATCATAAGTAACGGCGGTTTTTTGCCTAACTGTAATAGATTCACTAAATTTCTAACTTCATAAAAAATATTCTAATGAAAGTTAGAGGATTTTGCTATTATTTAGAGAATTTCCTTATTAAACAAAAGTATTGATTGATCTTAGTATATGCAATCATTTTTATAGAGATACTTCATGATCAAGGGGTGAGAAGTAAATCTGAAGATAGTAAGGGAATATGATATTTATTTTCTAACTTTCATGACATTTCTTTTTTAGCGATATTGGTAGCATTAAGTCCTCTATTATTGAGAATTGGAATATTTAAAGAGATTTTGTCATGGTTTTTAGAATCATTGAGCAATGATAAGGGGTATGTTAAAAGAAGCCAAGGAGACGTTTTGATTGCCACAATTAAAGCAAGAAGACTAGAGGATAAAGGCCCTAAGGTATACTCATAAAAAGAAAGACTGAACAAGTCGAGTCAAGTTGATAGTGTTTGTGTCAATATTTAAAATATTTATAAAAAATATTGACAAATCTACTAGGATAAGTTATACTTTTCTTAAGAAATGTTAAAAAAATAACGATAATTGTCATGAAGACAGCAGAGAAAATACAAAGCCATGAAGGTTACAAAACTACCTTTCGTGGCTTTTCATTTTAAACAAATTCATAGTTTTTTACTCCCCAGTTCATTAGGTTGGTTACCCCCTAGCTTAATGAATTTCCTATTTTGGATTGGTAAGAAAGGGCTGTTCAGAATTACTTATATAATTGGCACAATTGTATACTATTTACAAAATTTCAAAATTATTGCATGTTTAAGATGAAAATAAATATTATAGAGATAGTCTTGTTCTAAATAGAATGGTATTATTATGAAAACAATAATTAGCCATGAAGGTGAATACCAATCACAGTGCGTGTGATCGATATGCACCTTCATTTTTTTGGACTTAGAATCTATTTTAGTAAAGACATAGTCATTCATGAAAGTGAGGAGAGCATGAAAAAATATAAATTTATTTTAAGACGCATCATTCAAATTATACCCATGTTGATTATTGTAACGATTTTAGCATTCTTCTTAAATAATATTTCATCGGCTGATGTGGCAGAGATAACCATTCGTAGTCAAGGAATAGAGGTTACTGAAAAAAATATTGTAGCAGTAAAACAAGAATTAGGCATAGATGCACCTTTACATATTCAGTATATTAACTGGTTAACGAAAGCAATCAAGTTTTATTCGCTATACCAATTGCCCTCATTTCAGCCCGATATAAGGATTCGCCGCTTGACCACTTTTTTAGAGTAATAACCACTATGGGGCTACAATGCCAGATTTTTGGCTTGGACTAATGCTTTTATATATTTTTGCTGTTCAGCTAAAAGTTGTTCCAGTTGTTTCTGGAAATAAATTCGAAAACATATTTTTGCCAGCATTCACACTTAGTGTAAACTACACGGCAACATATATAAGAATGTTGAGAAATAATCTCATAGAAATAAATAATTCTCCTTTTATAGAAGCAGCAAGAGCAAGAGGCCTTAGTCAAAATGTCGTATTGATAAGGCACGGATTAAAAAATGCAGTGATCCCTTGTATAACTCTGGTAGGCATAAATTTTGGAAAGCTTTTAGCGGGTTAGTTTGCTTGCGAAACTATTTTTTCTTGGAATGGAATAGGAAAATTTGCAGTTGAGAGCATTAAACTTAAAGATTTACCTGTTATTCAAGGATATATCATGATTGTTGCTATAACCTATAGTGCCATGAATCTTTTACTTGGTATTGTATACCTCTATATAGATCCTAAGATACAAGTGGAATAGAAAATTTATAAAAATAACGCTCTATTATTTTTATTTATATATTCTATATTTCTTCCTTAAGATTACTATATACAATTTTTTCATATTTTGTCCTACTAGAGGAGGAGTCATCATCGTGAAAAAAACAATATATTTACTAAATTGTTAAAGGAAAAACTAGCAGTAATAGGATTGATTATTATACTGCTCTTTATATTTGCTGGTATTTTTGTACCGATTGTTTCCGCAAATGATCCTTACACGGTTGATATTACACAAAAATTACCTAAGCCTTGCACTGAGTTTCCTCTAGGAACAGATCATCTGGGCAGATGTATGCTGTCAAGGTTGATTTATGGAATCAGGACAAGCCTCAGCACTGCAATTATAGCCACAATTCTTATGTTGGCAATCGGAGTCCCACTTGGAATTGTTGCCGGCTATACAGGAGGGTGGATTGATAATCTTATTATGCGTCTTGTGGATATTGCATCAACTTTTCCATCGGGTCTTTGTGCCTTAGGGATTGTAGGTGTGTTAGGGTCAAGTACTGTAAATATCATGCTTGTTTTTGTTCTGTTGTGGTGGGCACCTTTTGCAAGAATTGTACGAAGTACCGTAATAAAGCTTAAGGAAAAAGAATTTGTATTGGCGGCGGTTGCTTCTGGAAGCAGTAGAGTTTCTATAATTCTAAAACACATAATCTTAAATGTGATTTCTCCAATTATTGTACTTGCTACACTTCGGATTGCTGCTGTTATTATGCACGTTGCTGGTTTTTCCTTTATCGGACTAGGTTCACAACCGTTAACGGCAGATTGGGGTGTTATGCTGAGTGATAGTAGACAGTATTTAACCTCACAGCCTTTAATGTTGGTTTGGCCTGGCCTTGCCATTATGCTTGCGGTATTTGCCTTTAATATGCTGGGAGAAGGGGTAAAGTTCTCAGATGGAACAGACTTTAATGCAGAAGCTGTAATCTTCAATCTAAAAAGATGGGTCAAGAATCCCCGACATGCAAGTCTGACATCGGTTAACGTAGAAAGCATGGAAGCTGTTGATAACTATACGGTGAAAATTGTATTTGAAAATGGAGCTTATCCTATTTTGACAGAGTTGACCTATCCAAGACCTGTGAGATTCTTAAGCCCTTCTTCAATCACTGAAGATCCAGGAAATCCAATGGGTACATTTACAAAACCAGTAGGTACAGGCCAATGGATGCTAGAATCCTATGAAAAAGATCAAGAATTTACCTTTGTTCCCAACCCATACTACTGGGGTGAAAAACCTAAAATAGATAGACTCAAATTTAAGGTAATACCAGATGGACAAGCTAGGGCTTTAGCTCTTCAAAGTGGAGAGATAGATATACTTGGAGGTGACCTTATTGGAAAAATTCCGATGGAGAGTCTTTTAGAGTTAAAAAACTCTGGTAACTTCGAGATTTCGCTAGTAGGAACAATGTGTTCCCACTTTATTGCATTCAATCAAGAGGTAGAAGCATTTCAAGATAAAAATGTTCGTTTAGCCATGAACTACGCTATCAACAAAAAAAGCATTGCAGAAGATATTTTTGATAACATAGGACTAGAAGCCAATGGTTTATATCAAAACGGTGTTCCTTATACGACGATTGAAAACAATTATGGATTTTCAAACGATAAGGAAAAAGCCCAAAAATTACTTGAGGCTGCGGGATATATTGACACAAACGGGGATGGCATTCCAGAAAAAAATGGAAAAAATCTTGAGTTTAACTTTGTGCTGACAACAGCAGAGTTTCCTGAACGGAAGTCACTGGCAGAGTTTGTTCAATCTGAACTTTCATCTGTAGGGATAATGGTATGATGAAAGTCTATATAACAATATAATAACAACTTTAAATACCATCGATGAAGCAGAAAGACAAAAAAATTACGATGCAGTACTTAAATATATCAGCGAAGAAGCCCTTACAATTCCAATTTACTATTCAATAACTTCCTTCATGGTAAATACGAATAAAATAGAAGGCTTTGAAATTGGCATAAATAACTATGCGCCAATAGAATGGCACAAGCTTGACATAAGGCAATAACTTGTAAGCTCTATAAGCTACTATAAAGCAGTCTATAGGGTAATATCGAAAAGAGAATCGAGTAAAAGAACCAGTTTGAACTGGTTCTTTTATTTGATTTTTAACCTAATTAATTACTTTACTTTTATGAAGTTTAGAAACTACATTCGTTGTTTTTGTTATTCTGAACGTAAGCGGCAATTTACTGTTACATCTGAAGCTAAATATTTGTTTAAAGTGGTATGTTGATGCAGCACAAACATTATTTTCGATTTATGAAGGAGATAGTTAGTTTATTAGAGCAGTATCCTGACTTTGAAGTAAACTATGATCAGTGGTTAAGGCATAATAAGCATGACGCGGATTGAATTTATCATCCATAATCATACTCCTTTCACCCATAAGCCATGCTGGCTGCAATAAGTGTAGAGCTTTCCTCGTTGAATTTTGGGAATTCGTAATTCAGCATTTTGTTCAGGATATAGTTTTATAAGTAGTACCTTGTCAAAAGAGACAAATGCAACAAATGAAATGTAATGAGTTTTACTCATTTCATGATACATTTCAATATAGTAGTCATTTTCTATATCGGTGACATTTACTTTATGAGATTCATCTTCGGGCTTTGCAATCAAAGGTACTAACTTTCTGCCACAACAGGAGATTTCAGCCTCACTTGTACTGGTTATAACATTACTACAGTTTTTGCATACGTAGAATTTAATTCGTTTCATATTACCACCATCCGTATCTTTTTCTTCTAAATCACCTAATAAAATCTTTTCGATGTTAACACCTAATATTTTGGAAAGGTCACCGAGTAATGCCACATCAGGGCAGCCTATACCACGCTCCCATTTGGAAATGGTCTTGTCGCTTATATTCAACTTCTCAGCAATGTCTTTCTGGGTCATGTTCTTTTCTTTACGTAAACTTATAATCAATGCTCCTATTTTACTACAATCCATAGTTATTTCCTCCTATCTATATATCAAATATAACTGTTGATAGGGAAATTTTCAATAAACGCTCCGTAGAGTTTTTTAGTTTTGTCATGAGGATGAGAGCAGATCAGGGACGTGTATGCTATTTAGTGGTGTTATTGGGTTATTGTCTATATGTTTTCTTAAATAAGGACACTACTTTACTCATGTTTTTGGAAGCGGGTATATAACGTGTTTTTAGGTTATGAATAAATTGGTATTAATATGGTTGTAGATGATAGAATGTAATAAATTATAGCAAACTTGTAAAAACACAAGTGCTGCTTAGGCAGGAGTACGATATAATATAAGGATATATTAAAATTTAAATTTAAAGGCGTGTTATAGTACGTCTAATTATTGATTTTAAGACTAAGGGGGATGGCGGTGAATAGAGCCTTAATTACAAACATACAAAAATATTCTGTTCATGATGGTCCAGGGATAAGAACAACAGTATTTTTTAAAGGTTGCCCTTTAAAATGCATGTGGTGTCATAATCCAGAAAGTCAATCCTATTATAAGCAGATGATGTACAATAAAGAAAAATGCAATTTATGTGGAGAGTGTAAAAGGAGATGCAGTAATGGTGCTATTCATATAGAAGCAGAAAAAATTAATGTAGAGTTTAAAAAGTGTAATTTTTGTGAAAACTGTGTAGAGTTTTGTATAAACAATGCACGTGAAATAGTGGGACAAGAATATACAACAAGTGAACTTATGAAGGAAATTGAAAAGGATAAAATTTTTTATGAACAGTCAGGTGGTGGACTAACGCTTTCGGGAGGAGAAGTTATGCACCAAATAGATTTTGTTCATGAAATTGCAAGACAGTGCAAGGCCAAAGGAATTTTTGTTGCTATTGATACATGTGGGTATATAAGCTTTCATCATTTTGAAAAAGTATTAGAGTATGTAGATGTATTTTTATATGATCTAAAGTTAATGAATTCGCAAAAACATGAAAAATATACAGGTGTACCTAATGAGATGATTCTTGAAAATCTAAAAAAACTTTCTGAAAAAGGTGCAAAGATTCATTTAAGGCTTCCACTAATAGAAGGTGTAAATACAGACAATGAAAATGTAAATGCTATAGTGGATTTTATTAAAAACCTTAATATAATACATATAAATTTATTGCCATATCATGAAATTGGCAGTGATAAATATAAAAGGCTAAATATGAAATATGAATATGATTTAATGAAAAAACCTAGCGATGAAAGGCTTCAAGAAATAAAAAGGTTATTTGAAAAAAACAACTTTAAAGTTAAAATAGGGGGATGATTTTATGGAAAGAGGAATGAATGAAAGAATAAGAAGACTTAAAAAGAACAGCGTAAATACTCAGCCGCATATTTCTATTGAAAGAGCTGTGTTAATAAGTGAAGCTTATGAAAAATATGAGGGAAGCGTTGAAACCCCTGTACTTAGAGCTCTTGCCTTTAAACACTTTATGGAAAATAGGACTTTATGTATTAATGAAGATGAATTAATCGTTGGAGAAAAGGGGGAAAATCCTCAAGGTGCCCCTACTTATCCAGAAATTTGTTGTCATACGCTAGAAGATTTTAAAATAATGGATGCAAGAGAAAAAATATTCTTTAAGGTAAGCAATGAAGTTAAGCAGATTCAGGCTGAAAAAATAATTCCCTATTGGGAGAAAAGGTCTATTAGAAAAAAGATCTTTGATCATATGACGTCTGAGTGGCGAGATTGTTATGAAAGTGGTATTTTTACAGAATTTATGGAACAACGGGGGCCTGGACATACGGTTGCCGATGGAAAAATATATAAAAAAGGATTTTTGGATTTTAAAGAAGACATAAAAAGAGCATTAGAAAAGCTGGATTTCCATAATGATGCAAGAGCATTTGATAAAAAAGCCCAGCTTGAGGCTATGGATATATGTTGTGATGCGATAATAATTTATGGAAAAAGATACGCTGACTATGCAAGAAAACTTTCAAGGATTGAAAAGGATGAAAGAAGACAAAAAGAACTTTTATTAATAGCTGAAAATTGTGACGTTGTTCCAGCCAATGCCCCTAGGACTTTTTATCAGGCACTTCAAATGTATTGGTTTGTTCACGTAGGAGTTACTACGGAGATTAATACATGGGATGCTTATAGTCCAGGAAGACTTGACCAACATCTTTATCCCTTTTATAAAAAGGAAGTTGCAGAAGGAAATCTAACTGAAGAAAAGGCAAAGGAGCTTTTGGAATGTTTTTGGATTAAATTCAACAATCAACCAGCTCCGCCTAAAGTTGGAATAACCTTAAAAGAAAGTGGAACTTATACTGATTTTGCTAATATAAATACTGGGGGCGTGACAGAAGATGGCGCAGATGGTGTGAATGATATAAGTTACTTAATTTTAGAGGTTATGGATGAACTGAAAATTTTACAACCAAGTTCAAATGTTCAGATCAGCAAAAAAACACCTCACCATTTTTTGAAGAAAGCCTGCGAAATTTCAAGAAAAGGCTGGGGACAGCCTGCATTTTATAATACTGATGCAATTATTCAAGAACTTCTTGGAGCAGGAAAAACCATTGAAGACGCAAGACAAGGAGGTGCCAGTGGCTGCGTTGAAACAGGAGCATTTGGAAAAGAAGCCTATATATTAACTGGATACTTCAATATTCCCAAAATACTAGAGCTGACATTATATAACGGCTTTGATAGAATATCTGGAAAGCAGCTTGGACTTACCACTGGAGAAGCGTCGGATTTTACTACCTATGAAGCACTATTTAAAGCATTCAAAAAGCAGTTAAAATATTTTATCGATATAAAGGTCAAAGGAAACAATGTTATTGAAAATATATACGCAAAGCATATGCCAGTTCCTTTTTTATCAGTTGTAACCGATGATTGTATACTGAAGGGAATGGATTATAATGCTGGAGGGGCAAGGTACAATACAAATTATATTCAAGGCGTTGGAATAGCTACTGTAACTGATAGCTTATCCTCTATAAAATATAATGTATTTGATAAGAAAAAGTTTACTATGAATGAACTTATAAAAGCCATGAATGATAATTTTGAAGGATATGCAGCCATTCATAATATTGTGCTAAATAAAACTCCTAAATATGGAAACGACGATGATTATGCTGATGGCATCATGCTGGAGGTATTTAATGCTTTTTATCATGAATTAAATGGAAGAGGCAATATGAAAGGTGGGAAATATAAAATAGATATGCTTCCTACAACATGCCATGTTTATTTTGGTGAAGTAATGGAAGCTAGCCCAAACGGAAGACTTCGAGGAAAACCTCTTTCTGAAGGAATTTCTCCTGAAAAAGGGGCAGATCAATATGGCCCTACGGCAGTAATAAAATCAGCAACAAAGATGGATCATTTAAGAACAGGAGGAACCCTTTTAAATCAGAAATTTACGCCATCTGTCGTTGCAGGTGATGAAGGAATAGAAAATATGGCTTCTCTTGTTAAGGCGTATTTTAATATGGATGGTCACCATATTCAATTTAACGTAATAGATAGGCAAACCCTAATAAATGCACAAAACAATCCAAGCGAATATAAAGATCTTATTGTAAGAGTTGCTGGATATAGTGATCACTTCCATAATTTAAGTAAGGTACTTCAAGATGAAATCATCGATAGGACAGAACAAGGGTTTTAGCTTTTCTAAGCAAGAAGTCTCCTATTTAAATTTATGATTTAGTTGAATAGTATCTGTTAATAAAAAATACTAAAGATAGGTAAATACCTTTTCTATAGCATTTAATGCATTATTCATTTTACTATTATTCTGAACTTTGTTTTTAAATAAATTTATGAAAAGTTTTTTGCCAAAGAACCTAAAGATTAAAAAATTACTAGTCCTCCAATGCATAATAATTGACTTGCTTTTTCAACCCATCTAGGTTTGCAGAGTTATTCTTATGAGTATCATCTTTCTATCAAAACAAACCTTTTATTTTATTCAAGATCTGCTGTTTTATCAATTAAGCAAATAATATCAATCTATGGTTTGTTTTAAACAAATTTAATCAAGAGTACTTTTTAGTAATATTCTATAATATAACTGTACTAATTTATTAATTATAAGGAGGCAGTTATGATGGAATTAAAATTAATAGGTAAAATTAATAATACTCATGGTTTCAAAATTGATATTGATGAAGCCTACAAAGAAGCACTAACAGCAATGGATGGATTTGGGCATTTGATTGTCCTTTGGTGGGCAAATCAGATGGATAATCCAGATATGCGTAAAATTATGGCCACAGAAAAACCATATAAGGCAGGACCAGATACCATAGGAATATTTGCAACCAGATCATCATTTAGGCCCAATCCAATTTGTATAAGCGTTATTGATGTTAAAGGTATTGATTATAACCGCGGAATCATATATACTTCGTATATAGATGCAGAGGATGGAACACCAGTCCTTGATATCAAGCCATATTACCCATGTTCTGATGTAGTAAGAGAGACAAAATTACCAGAGTGGTGTGCAGGCTTACCAAGTTGTATTGAAGATTCAGCTAATTTTGATTGGAGTAATTATTTTAATTTCTAAGAGGAAACCTAGTATGAATAATAGAGAGCTTATTTTATTATCTATCCAAATAATTGAAAATAACCTCAGATCAAAAATATCTGTTATAGACATATCTAAAGAACTAGGGTTTTCTTTCTATTACTATTGTAGGTTGTTCAAATCTATCACGGGTTACTCACCAAAATCATATATATTGGCTAGAAAAATTACTGAGTCGATTGCGGAACTTATTGAAACGGATATACGAATTATTGATTTAGCTCTTGAATTCGGTTTTGGAAGTTCAGAAGCTTATACAAGAGCTTTTTACAAAATTATTAATAAAAATCCCTCAGAAATTCGTAGAAAGGGTACTATTAATAGACAATTGTTACTTCAGCCGATAACTGATAATGAATTGAAAAAATTTGAGCATGCCTTAGATAAAGAACCAGAAGTTGTGTCCTTGGACGAAATAAAGTTGGTGGGAATCCCATTTTACTATGATTTATCAATAGGAAATGATCTGACGGAACAGTGGTCACTGTTAACACAAAATCTTTCCGTTATTCCAAATGTGAAAAAACCCTTAGAATTTTATCAGTTACAATTTTGGTTTCCAGATCAAGATAATGACAACATATATTTTTATGTAGCAGTGGCAGTTGATAAACTTGAATTAATCCCAATTCAATTGACAGCTAAGACCATTCCAGCCCAAACCTACTTTAAGTTTAGACATAAAGGATTAGCCAATCAAGTTGGACATACTTATCGATATATATATGAAGAGTGGTTACCAGCAACTGACTATAAGTTACCAGGGCATTTTAATTTTGAGTATTATGGTGATGAGCATTTGGGACCGTATAATGAAAACTCTATTAGTGAGATTTATATTCCGATTGAAAATAAATAATGCATAAGGAAACAAAACAAACAAAGAAAGAAGATAAAAAAGTTATTGTATTATTAGGAAAGGTACTTAGAGTGTAGATGGAGGGGAGGGGTCCCCTCTTTTCTTTTGTATTGCCAAATATACTTTCGATGCCCTTTTATACATTTTTTAGATGAGCCATATAAAGAGGTTCTCTCTTTAAGAGTATTTGGAGAATCATCATTTTTACAAATCTCTGAACTTTTTGGAAAAACAGAAAGCTGGGCAATAGTCACATTTCATCGTGCAAAGATTAAAATTAAAGAGAGCTTAAAAGGAGCCTTATGCTATTATTAACCAATTATTGAGATTATTATATAGCAATAGGCTTATTTAAGATAATTTGTGGTAATATATATAAGTAGGTCAAAGAATTTGAACAGTATATAAGAATCTGCCAACTTTGATCCTACAGAGCTTCAAGCTTCAGCTAAGAGATAATACAAAAAAGTAATGGTTTAGCGGACCTATTAAAAGGAGAATTTTAATTGTGAATAAAAAATTTGAAGAATTTAATCTTAAACAATTTATATTAGAAAATCTTGAAACAGAGGGGATTGAGAATCCTACCGAGATACAAGCCGATTCTATTCCCCATATTTTAGAGGGTAAGGACGTGATAGGTAAGGCCAAAACAGGCACAGGAAAAACCCTGGCTTATTTAATACCAATGATAGAAAAAATCGACCCTAAGAAGAAAGAGCTTCAAATGCTTGTCTTGGCTCCGAGTAGAGAGCTTAGCCTTCAAATTCATAGAGAAGCAGAGCATGTTGTTAAAAATACAAATATTACTGCAATGCCGTTGGTTGAGGGAATGGATATTAATCGACAGCTGGACAAATTAAAAAGCAAGCCTCAGCTTATTATAGCCACTCCTGGAAAGCTAGTACATATTATCGGATTAAAAAAGATAAAAATGCATGGTGTAAAGATGATCGCCTTAGATGAGGTTGATCAAATGCTGGAGCGAGGACTACAAGAAAAGGTACATGCAGTGATTGATACTACGTTAAAGGATAGACAGTTGGTAAGCTTTTCTGCCACCCTTTCAAAGGATGCCTTAAGTATTCTTCAATCTTTAATGAAAAAGCCCCAATATATATCTTTAGACAATGCTAAGCCTGTCCCATCAAAAATTAAGCATTTATATATAGTAAGTAAGGCATTAAAAAAAACGGGGACTTTGGCAGAGCTTATGCAAGTATTAAAACCAGCTAAATCTTTGGTTTTTATCAATAGAAATGAAAACGTGGATAGATTTGTAAGGGAATTAAAATCCCTTGGATTATCTGTTGGAGGCATACAAACAAGGACGAAAAATCAAGATCGTCAACATATCTTAACTACTTTTAACAAGGGTGAGCTTAAGGTATTAGTTACAACAGATATATTTACTAGGGGAATGGATTTCAGAAATGTATCTCATATATTCAATATGGATTTACCTCTAAATCCAATTGACTACCTCCATAGGGCTGGTCGTACGGGTAGGATGGGTAAAGAGGGTGTAGTCTACAATATTGTGAGAGATCGGGAAAAGTTCATCATGTATAAAATGATGAAGGTTTTAAATATAGATGTCACACCTGTCGGTATATTGAACGGAAAGATTACAGCCGTTGAAGAAATTATACATAGCAAAAAAACATCAATAAGTAGGAAAAACCCTAAGACAGATGTGAGGAGAAAATAGGACCAAGGGGTTGTATATCTGTATAAATGAACCCATCAATAATGTCTATATCCTATAAAATAGCTTTAATCATGTGTTTTTTGTTAATATAGCCTGTAGATATCAATTTTGATAACTACAGGCTATATTATGGTAAACTAGTATACCTCTGAAAGGAATACTAAGGTTTTTCACTTTTAAACTTCCTCAGTTAATTTAAAGTAATCTGTCAATTTAACATTAATTTTTTTATAGGTATCGTATGAAACGTTAACGATATCATCAATTTGATCCTCTTTTAATTTCATAAAACGATACATATTTCGTATTTTATATTCACATAGTTGATCCAGTGTCATATCAAAATAATTTTCCACATATTTTGCCACTAACCCCATAGTAAGTGCTGCATTTGCAACACGAATCAATTTTACCTCATTTGTAGTGATATTTAAATTATAAGTATTGACATGCAACTTATAAAAAAATTCAATAATCTTTGTATTCTCATCTATTAAAAAGTTTTCTTTACATAGTTCATAATAGAATCTTTTATAGCGTTCATCACTTAAAAGTAAATTAATAAAAATCCAATTTTCAACAGCTGTTGCATATTTTAATTCATAATTATGAAATTTTTCACTCATTATTCTCTTCACGAAATCCTTCACTTCAATAAGAAAATAAGTATAAATAATAGAAGCAATATTTTTCTTGCTCTTATAATGATAATGAATTAGTCCTAAATTTACATCAGCTTCTTCGCAAATTCTTTTACAGGAAGTATCGATGTACCCATTTTCTACAAATAACTTTTTTGAAACAAATAAAATTTTATGTTTAGTATCCATTCCTTTTCTATACTGTGCCATTAAAAAAACTCCTTTCCTTAAAAAAGTATAACATATTTTTACTATTTACAATAAAAAATATTGCAATATTGAAAAAAATGTAATATTATATAGGTATAAAATTATACGCGTATAATATTTAAGGACTTCAGGAAATAGTTTTCATGATAAGTGCAAACGATTTACTTTATGTTATCCATTACAATTAATTAAGAAGGGGGAAAATACATGACAGATATCAAGCAACTCCAAAAGGACAGACAACAGCTATTTACAGATTTATATGAAGGCAGGATACCTAAAAGAGTACCTATTATGTACAATATAGGTTGGGAAGCAGCGATACAACTTGCAGGTTACGATTTAAAACAAGCACAGTGGGATAATAGTGTTGTTTATGACGTATATGATAAAGTCTGTTCAAGACTTTATGGAGATTTAGTGCCTGTGGCAATGACACTTCGAAACCCTATGCATTATCAGATGTTGGGATCTAAAGCCATTATTATGTCTAGTTCAGGACAAATGCAGCATCCTGAGATCGCATGCTTAGAAACATCGGAATATGATGAATTTATTCAAGATCCTTACAAAATGATGGTGGATAAACTATTGCCAAGGTTATATAAGGCATTGGACGTATCCCCAGGGCAAAGAGCTCTTGTTTTAGGAAAAGCATTTAAAGCATATAACGATGAAGGCGCTTTTTATGGTGCTACAGTAGGAAAAATTGTTGAAAAGTATGGTTACGCTACAATCATTACTCATGGTTTTGGAGAGGCTCCTTTTGACTTTTTAGCTGACTTTTTACGTTCCTTCTCAGGAATCAATATGGATGTGAGAAGAATGCCTGAAAAAGTGATAGCAGCTTGTGAAGCCATTACCCCGCACATGATTAAGTTATTAGTGCACATGAATCCAAACCCATCTATTTTAAAGAAAGCTTTTATACCATTACATATGGCACCTTATCTAAATCAGAAACAGTTTGAAAAGTTCTATTGGCCAACCTTTAGAAAGGTTATTGAGGCTATGGTTGAAGCTGGTCAAGGCATAGACCTGTTTGTAGAACACGACTGGATGAGATATATTGATTATCTTGCGGATCTTCCTGGCAGAATTAGAATGAGATTTGAATATGGTGATCCTAAAATCATTAAGGAAAAACTCGGAGGAAAACATATCATATCTGGACTCTATCCACTAACATTGCTTAAAACTGCTACGAAAGAGCAATGTATTGACAAAGCTAAGGAGTTAATAGATATTTTGGCACCTGGCGGTGGATATATGTTTGAATTTGATAAGTCTGCTTTAAGTATGGATGATGTTAATATAGATAACTTGATTGCAGTAACCGAATATATTAGAGATCACGCAACCTATTAAGGAGGGAGGGAAAAATATGCAAATAAAGTCAGAATATTATCAAACTTGGGAAGAGTATAAGGCAGAGAATCCTATTGTCAGTGATGAAGGTTTAAAGGCTGACAAGATACAAAATTACGAAGAGCTTATGTACAAATTTATATTTTCACTTTTCCTATAGGATTTGTTTCTCTGAGAAAGTGTATGGTTGCTTTATTCAATAGCCAAACGTTGCTAAGACTTCCATTTCTCTAATAGGAGATAAGTGACGCTGAGCTATTGAATAAATCCCATAGAAGTGTTAGATCCCAAATTTCTTCAATTGAGTTTCTATGATTTTCTAAGATATAGCTTAGCTATTTATAAAAAACTTAAGTATTTAATAATAAAATGCCTATATTAAATGCTTATGAAATGATAAGGAGGAAATCGTGAATATGTCTAAATGGGATCAATTAACGAAAGCAGTAGGAGAATTAGAAGAAAAAAAAGTAATAGAAATACTCCATAAATTTATAAACACGAATCCATCCTATGAAGAAGTGCAGAAAGTCATCAAAGCATGTCAGGCAGGAATGATCATAGTAGGAGATTGTTTTGAAAAAGGTGATTATTTTGTGGGAGATTTAATTTTTTCTGGAGAATTGCTTGCTAAAGTTATCGCTATAGTAAAGCCATTTTTAGGAAACTCTTCTTCAATCAAAAAAGGAAAAATTGTTATAGGTACTGTTCAAGGGGATTTGCATGATATTGGCAAAAACATTTTTAAGAGTATGGTAGATGCTGCTGGATTTGAAGTATATGATATAGGTATAGATCAACCAGTAAGTGCTTTTGTAAATAAAGTAAGGGAAGTGCAGCCAGATATTGTTGGTATGAGTGGTGTTTTGACAGTAGCCTTAGAGGCTATGAAGGATACTGTTGATGGCTTAAAAGAAGCGGGCTTAAGGGATGATATAAAAGTTATTTTAGGTGGTAATCCTGTAACAAAAGAAGCTTGTGCGTATATTGGAGGAGATGCATACACTGCCAATGCAGCTGAAGGAGTGAAAATATGCCGAAGTTGGGTTGTATAATACTAACTTTAGCAAACTGCTATAATAGGCTCAAAGTATGGTACGAGAATTAATTTCAGATTATTGTTACAATTTAAGGCTATAACATGATATGTTATAAATAAATATTTAAAGGGGGATATTATGGAAAATATAAGTAAGTCTTCAAGCACATCTTTAAAAAAATCCATCATCAATTTATATGGATTACCATCTTTTGGTTTTCAATTGTTTGTAAACATGGAAGTTTTTTATTTTGCTGCATTTTTAACAGACTTTGCAAAGATTCCTGTAGCTTTAGTTGGAACAATCTTAATGATTACAAGTATCTTCGATATTGTTTGGGTACCTACTGCAGGCGTTATCCTAGAAAAGAGCAATTTTAAATTTGGTGGTAAGTATCGATCATGGTTATTAGTAGGTCCTCCCTTGGCTGCATTGTTTTTCGTTTTCCAATTTATAAAGATAGGCCCAGCAAATATTAACGCTATTATCATCTGTATAGGTTTTATTGTCAGTCATTTGATTTGGAATATTTATTATGGCGCACATATTGCCATGAATAATTCTATGACGACGATAAGAGAAGAAAGAATATCTATGGCATCAAACCGAGGCATGTTTAATTCACTAGGAGCTATCGGATTCTCACTAATTGGTTTTAAAATGGCTACTGCTATAGGTGCATATATGGGTAATCCAGCTGTTGGCTTTACGCTTACAGTAGTATTTACAGGAGCTGTTATGATTCTTTCTAACTGGTGCTTGTATGCTATAACAAAAGATTATGCACATTCTGGAACGACTGCAGAATCAGCTAAAAAAGAAGATAAAATGTCTACTGGTGAAATGTTAAAGCAAATTGTTATCAATCCACCATTGATCGGACTTATGCTGGCTGAGTTAGGAAGATACTTAGGAAGATTCGTTATTTTTGGTTTAGCATTCTACTACTTTAAATATGTTGTTAATAATGTAGCAATAATAACCATATTTATGACAGGACTAAATGTAGTTTGTTTCTTTGGCGCTATGCTTACAGCACCTCTAGCTAAAAAATTCGGTGAAAGAAACACATACATTTTATCTCTAGCTTTATTTATCATCGGGTTAATGGCTGTTTGGGCATTGCCAATGAATTACTTATCATTCATGATCGTTATGTTTGTAGCCTATTTAGGTTATGGTATGCCGGATGCTTTAGGGGTAGCAATGTATTCTGCTACTGTAGACTATGGTGAATGGAAGACTGGAAAAAATGCCCGTGGATTTATCATGTCTTTAATCAGTTTTCCTATAAAAGTAGCAATTTTTGTAAGAAGTATTGTTATAACAGCTGTATTAGCTTCTGCTGGTTATGTTGCAGATATGGCAGCTACACCTGAGTTGATACGAGGAATTAAAAATGGTATTGCATTAGTTCCTTCTATATTTATTGGCATAGGATTAATTATTATACTGGTATTATACAAAATTACACCAGAAAACTTAAAGCAGATGCAAGAAGAAATTGCTGCTCGTAAATAATTAAAACTTGTATACTAACATAATTATGAAGGCGCAATAAATACTATATGTATATATGCGCCTTCTATTATATTAATGGAGGGACTTATATGAAAAAAATACAAGTGATTGGTTTACTGTTAGCAATTACTATTTTAGCTGGCATGAATTTTATTCCAATTGGTAATGTATTAACTGAAGCAGGGAGAAATACCTTAGGGATTCTCGTTGCTGTACTGATATTATTAATAACAGAACCCATACCTATAGGTGTAACCTGTATACTTGGTATTGGACTATTAGCTCTCTTTAAGGCTGTAGCTGGTATTCCTCAAGCACTAAGTGGCTATACGAATCCTATTGTTTTCTTCGTCTTAGTATCCTTTGGTATTTCTGCAGCCATAACAAAAGTTCCATTATCGAAACGTTTGCTGGTGAAAATCATGTCTTCTTTTGGGAAAGATGTCAAAAAGATTTTGTTGTCCATTATGATTTGTGCTGCTCTGATATCATCTATTGTGTCTAATGTAGCAACTACAGCGGTATTTATTACTGTTATTCTTCAGTTTTTAAATATTTATACGGATGAATCAGAAAAAAAGCATACAGGAAAATCATTTATGATTGGATTACCCGTTGCAAGTATGATCGGTGGCATGATCACACCTGCTGGGTCATCATTAAACTTAATGAGCATAAACCTACTGGAGCAATTAACTGGCATCAGAATCACTTTTGTGCAATGGATGGTTTGTGGGATACCTATAGTGGTCATCATGCTCCCTTTAGCCTGGTTTATTATTATAAGGGTGTATCCGCCAGTGGAATTATCCCCAGAAGATATTCGTAAATATATAGAAACACTGCATGTACCATCTAAACTAAGCTTCAGTGAAAGATATGTACTGACTTTAGTGAGTATCATGTTTGTATTGTGGGTTCTAAGTTCTTGGATACCGGCCTTTAATATAACATTAGTAGCGATAATTGGCTTCACGTTTCTTTTTATGCCGAGGATTTCTATATTAACATGGCAGGAATTTTTAGATAATGTCAGTTGGTCAGCCTTCTTTTTAGTTGGTACAATCATATCAGTTGGGAATGCTCTGGTTGCTAATGGGGTGAGCAATTGGATTGCAGCTACAGTACTGCCTGATGCTATTTATCTTCCTGTATATGGGCTGGTTTTTATTGTAGCTATGGTAGTATTTTCTATGCTGATTTTTGTCCCTGTAGCACCTGCATTAATATCTATGTTAGTGGCTCCTCTCATTGACTTAGCAGGAGCCGCTAATATCAGTCCAGTTTTGATGATTATGACATTGGGGTTATGCGTGGCCAACTGCTATTTACTTCCGCTGGATACTGTGCCCCTTTTAACCTATATGACGGGGTATTATAAAATAAGTGAAATGTCGAAATCCACAGGCTTAATACAAATATGTATGATTATGGTAGTAACCATCTGGCTTCCCTTAGCTTTATCTATTTTGGGGATATTATAAAATGAGACTTAATTCAGGGGAAGTTTTTATGTCCACTGATTATAGTCGAATTTACTTCCATGATGTAGTGCTTGATCGCCCACTTGTAGAAGCGGGCATCTTATAAAATAAATAACTTGCTTTATATAAGAAACTATGTTACTCTTAATAGAAACTTAAATGAATAGTAAATAATGGAACACCAATATATTTCAATGAGTACTTAATAGATATTTAAGTATGCTTATATCGAGATTTTATTAGTGGATTATTACGATGAATTTAAGAATAAAATTTCGGAGGTATACATTATATGAATGGTACGGTAAAATGGTTTAACGCAGAAAAAGGGTTTGGATTTATTACAGGAGAAGATGGAAAAGATGTTTTTGCACATTTTTCTCAAATAAATTCAAGTGGTTACAGATCTCTTGAAGAAGGTCAAAAGGTTTCTTATAACGTAGTTCAGGGACCAAAAGGACCTCAAGCAGAAAATATTACTATTATTTAATGAAAAAGTATAATTAGTAAATATTTTACCCCTTAAATGGATATCTATTTAAGGGGTTTTTACGTGCTTTAAGCTAGACGATACCTCGATAATCAAAATTCGCTGTGGGCTTGTTAAATTCTGCCACTATATGTTGTTTTCGTGACGTTGGTAAGGGAGGACGCATTGTATAAACCACTTCTCGGTGCCAATAACTTATATCCCTCCATCAGTCTGACTTTTGGCGTGATAAAAGTAAATTTATGCTATCTAAGTCTATATGAATAAGGTCTGATTATAAGCTACTGGAAGATTGTAACTATTTTTTGTAGAGTAACGTCTAAAAGACAAGGGGTGATTTTATGAAGATGCTTTTCAAAAGTATTACATTTGCTATTGTTATGTTTTGTTTTTCTACTATGATTTTTGCTAATTCTGGACCTGTGTTTTGGCAGGGATATCCATCTTCAGCTATAATGGTTATTGAAAACAGCTCTCCAATCAGGGTAGAAAATGAAAATCTCGTTTTTGATTTTTCTGATAGTTATAACGCTTCCCATACGATTAATGGAAAGGTTACTGCAACCTATGAAATGTTTAATCCAACGAATGAACTACAAGCAGTACAAATGGCATTCCCTTTTGTAGGAAGAATTGACAGGCTTTTATCAGAGGATATCGTCATAACTGCTGATGATACTGTGCTGCCTTATACTATATATATTGGCGATGTGGTAAACAGCTACAAAAGTCCTTTCCAACAGGATAGAAAGGCGAGCTTTGATTTTGCCAGCATTGTAAGTACCATCACAGAAAGTCTTTATAGAGGGAAACATTTTACAGAAAATGAAAAAGGCAAGCTCTATACCATTGACATAAAACCAAGTACTGATCAAAGAATAAACTTTGCGGTTGATTTTAACTTTGATTATGAAAAAACCAAAGTGCTTACAAATGGATTTAATCGTTATGAACGTGATGGTAAAAAAACAAAAATTGCTGCTTGGTGCTATAAACCTGAGGTTTTAGAGGTTTATGTTTTAGGTGAAGATATTGATCTAAAAATAAACGCCTATACAGATGGAGAACTTAAAGAAGAAACTGATTTATTCACTTACCAAATCTCTACAAAAAAGGTAGATGTGAGATCCTATTTGATGGCGTATATAAAAAACAATACCAATGGGCAAAGTGATAGCATGATCTCAGATACTCAATTATATAATTTGTATGCAAAATCTCTTGATGAACACTTCACACAAAATAGGGGCTATAGCTCTGAATATGATCTCATGGCACAGGAGAATTATGAGCGAATATTAACGCTGGTTTACACGGTTGCGTTTCCTCAGAATAGCGTAAAAGAAATAAGTGTAAGTTACAGAACATCCGGAACAATGGATAAAACTGAAACTGTAGAGCCCCTATACTCCTTTGATTATATCTTCAATGCCGCTAAAAACTGGAGTGATTTTAAAAACTTAAATATTAAAATTATTGCTCCTGAAGAAGCGCCTTATATAGTAAGAAGCAATATTGAATGGACAAAGGAAGAACACAAGGTTTACACAGCAACCTTGGCAGGTTTACCAGAGGATGACTTATCCTTTACCCTCTATGGGAAGGAGAAAATTACATTACTGGATAAGGCTGGAGGAAGCTTGCAGAATACCTTTGGATATTTTGCCCCTATAGTGGTAGGTGCAATAGCACTTCTTGTTAGTGGAATAACTATTGCGGTAGTTGTACGGAAAAAAAGGAATAAATACTTAAACTAAGTATTACATCCATCAATAATACAAGTATGAGTAAGCGTTGAGAAAAGCAAACAAAAACAAATTCAGCTTATATGCTAAAATTATGCTAAAGTAAAGGTAGAACAATAAATAGAAAAGGTGAGAGAAAACTATGGATATATTTACGGTAGGACATTCAAATTATTCGATAGATAGGTTACTAGATATGCTAAACTTCTATAAGATAAACTGTGTAGTAGATATTCGAGGGACTCCCTATTCTAAATATAACATTCAATACAATAAGGAGACGATTTCCCAGACACTAACCAGCAAAGGATATGTATATATTTATATGGGTAAAGAATTTGCAGCCCAAAGAGAAGATAAAAGCTTATATACAGAAGAAGGCTATGCGGATTTTGAAAAAGTAATAGGTGACAAGGATTTCTTAAAAGGGATAGAACGTTTAAAAGTTGGTTGTAGCAAAGGCTACAGAATCGCCTTAATGGGAGCAAAACAAGATCCAATAAGTTGTCATAGATGCATTTTGTTGGGGAGGGCATTGAGAGAACATGGGTTTACTGTAAACCACATATTAGATGACTATACATTAGCCTCTCAAGAAGAAATGGAAGAAAGACTTTTGAAAAAATACTATGGTAATGGAAAACAGATAACTTTCGATAGCTATATGGAAATGGACCTCTCAGAAGAAGACTTGATTAGAGAATGTTATAAAAAAGGAAATAAGGAAATTGGGTATAGAGTTGAGAGAATAAAAATCAGTTTTTTGTAATGCTATTCATAATTGTTGTATTTTTTGGACTGATTAGTTAATTTATATTATCTATAATGATTAAAGCAACTATAGATAAATACAATTTTTTTAAGTTTATTATATATGTTAATATATAATGTGCAATAAATTTCTTCATCATGGAAGAAAGGCTGATAATTTTATGAAGAATATAAAAAAATCTACATGGGTAAAAGTAGGTATAATCTTGCTACTGGTATGTATGTATCTATTTATCCCTCCCGTGAATAGGACGATTAGAAGAGTGATATTCATCTTTAGTACGATGGATGTAGAAGCAATAAAGAGATATATTCTTTCCTTTGGAATTTGGGCTCCTATTATATCGTTTCTTTTAATGATATTTCAATCTGTTGTTGCACCTCTTCCAGCTTTTTTAATAACCTTTGCCAATGCAGCCATATTTGGCTGGGTAAAGGGAGCTATGCTCTCCTGGTTCAGTGCCATGGCTGGGGCTACCATTTGTTTTTTTATAGCTAGATTCTATGGAAGAACAACAGTAGAGAAGCTTACCAGTAAATTTGCACTAAATAATATTGATATTTTTTTTGACAAGTACGGAAAGCATGCAGTACTTATAGCAAGGCTGTTGCCCTTTATATCCTTTGATATTGTAAGTTATGTATCCGGCTTAACATCAATGAGCTTTTGGTCTTTTTTCTTGGCAACGGGATTAGGACAATTACCTGCCACTATAGTTTATTCCTATGTAGGGGGTATGCTAGTAGGGGGAACTAAAATGTTTGTATTTGGTCTATTGATTTTGTTCTCACTAAGTATCATGATTTTCTTATTTAAACAAATATGGACTGAGAGAGAGAAAAAACAGAAAAAATCAAGGTAGTAGAAAATAAACCTAGGGACTGCTGTCAGAATGGTAGAATCCTTTTTATGCAGTTTAAAGGAGTAATACAAATGAATGTGAAATTTGATAAGGAAACAAAAAAAGCACTAAAGGCAGAAAAGGATAAGTGTACGGGCTGTAGAATTTGCATGAAAAATTGTCCAATGCTGGAACAATACTGTATTTCACCAAAGCAGTTACTATCAAAAATCGATGAAGATAGCATGGTAGATCCTATTATACCCTTCTCTTGTGCATCATGTGGATACTGTACACAGGTATGTCCTGAGGAGGTAAATTTAAATAAAGTTTTTTTAAAACTAAGAATGAGTATTGTTGAAATGAATGATGGTATACCTCAGTCTATAAATAATAAAGCAGTGAAATTTCATCAAAAGAGCAGTTTTTCCAAACTATTTACTACTAAAATTATGGGATTACAGGATAATCAAGCAAGAAGAGTTTTTTTTCCTGGATGTAGTTTAACCGCCTATAGCCCAAAGCTAGTAATGAGAACCTATAATTACCTAAGAAAAAAAGTGCCTAATGTTGGAATTATGGTGAATTGTTGTGGAAAGCCTACCTATTCTATGGGAGATATGAATACCTTCAAAAAATATTATTCTACTGTACAAAAAACATTTAATACCTCTTTTATAGAAGAGGTAATTGTAGCTTGCCAAAATTGCTATCATACGATTAGTGAAAATAGCCCAAATCAAAAAGTAATATCTCTATGGGAGATGATCGCTGAAGTTGGAATACCTGATGATAAAGTTGGAAAAGGATGTAGCATTGATGCAGTCTTTGCAATCCACGACCCCTGTCCAACAAGAAAAAACAGTGAAATTCACGATTCTGTTAGAAAGATTACACAAAAGCTGGATCTTAACATAAAAGAAATGGAATTTTCAAGGGAAAGCACCCTATGTTGCGGTTCAGGAGGTATGATAGGTGTAACCAATAAGGAACTTGCTTTAAAACAAATGAAAAAAAGAGTTAATCAAACTGATGAAGCGTATATATTAAGCTATTGTCAAGAATGTGTAGAATCAATGAAGCAGGGTGGCAAAAAGTCAGTGCATTTATTAGATTTTCTTTTTAATGATGATATGTATTTTACAAAGAAATTTTTTCAAAAAAACATCAATACTTATAAAAAATGGTCTAATAGGTATATTGCTAAAGTTAAAGTGGAGAAAATAAAGACGTGAGGACAATAAGACTATGGAAACTAGAAAAAATAAAAGGATGATACATGGATTAATAATTATAATAGTTTTAATAGCGATTTATTTCTTAAATAGGATTTTTTTATTTAAGGATTATACACCTCAGCAAATTAAAGAATATGTCTATTCTTTTGAAGTACTAGCACCAATAATATATATAATCTTGTTTACTTTTGTTCCTTTGACATTATTCCCGGATTCCATACTGGCTATAGCTGGAGGAATGTGTTTTGGATTACTTAAGGGATCGATCTATACAATGATAGGAGCTCTATGTGGTGGAACGCTGTCCTTTTGCATTTCAAGGTTTCTAGGAAAGTGTTTTATGAAAAAATTGGCGAATAAGGATTTGGGAGATCTGAGCAAAAGTATAGAGGTGAAAGGCTTCTGGATTGTTTTGCTCCTTAGACTAATTCCACTATTTCCCTATGATGTTATAAGTTATAGTGCAGGCTTGTCTAATGTGAAGTATAAAGACTTTTTATGGGCAACTTTTTTTGGTATAATACCAGGAGTACTGGTATTTACTAACATTGGTGATAAAGCAACAAATATTGCATCGGAGGAGTTTTATTTTTCCATAGGCTTATTGGTGTTTCTATTAATCGCATCAGTTATATTAAAGAAAAAGTTTCCTTTAAAGAAGATAGAAAAAACCATATAATGCTTCCAGCAAAAGAGAAGAAAACTTATCATAAGGAGCAAAAAATGATAGATAGTAAATGGCGCAGCAAATTTCAACCTTTATTTGACAAAATGGGCAAGAAATTAGTTACTCATAATATAACACCCCAAGCCATCACCTGGGGTGCTTTTGTATTAGGGGTAGTAGCAAGTATTGTTGTGATACAAGGATGGATGCTCTTAAGCATAGCGCTTCTTTGGCTATCGGGTCTATTAGATGTATTAGATGGTACAGTAGCAAGGTTAACAAGAAAATCTACAAAGGCTGGCGCCTATATGGATTTGATTCTAGATAGAATGGTGGAGGCTTTTTACATACTGGCCTTTGCATATAAATTTCCCGAAGGTAATTATGCTTATTTGCTTTTTTATATAGCAGTTATCTTTAACTTTACCACCTTTATCGTTGCAGCAACTTTATTTCAAAATAAGGGAGTAAAAAGTATTCACTATGACGTGGGCATTGCAGAAAGAACAGAAACCTTTATTATATTTACTTTAATGGGTCTGTTTAGTTACTATATTTTCCCAATTCTTATGATCTTCAATGTTATTATTTTCATTACTGGAATTATTCGCTTTAAAAGAGTTTTAAACCATTGTAAGTTATTTGATTAACAACAAAGAATGGCAATATGTTAACAAGCTAGCTAAAGGGGGAGAAGTAAAAATGAACCTACTTAAGAAGATAATATTTATGCTGACAATAGTGCTAATTTTATCAGGCTGCAGCAGTGAGGGAAATCAAACTGATAATCCAGAACTAACCACATGGGAAGACCTATTGAACTATGGGAAAAATAAAGAAGTGGCTATCCTCATGTGGGGTGGCAATGATAGTGTAAATAAATATATGGATGGATATGTTAGTAAAAGTGTTAAAGAAAAATATGGTATTACCTTAAAAAGGATACCCATGAATGCATCTGAATTTATGAATAAGCTGTTAAATGAAAAGAAGGCGGCATTAAACCCAGGCAGTGCAGATTTAGTATGGATTAATGCTGAAAACTTTAGGACAGCTAAAAATGGTGGTCTGCTTTGGGGACCCTTTACAGATTTATTGCCAAATTTAAATCAATATTATGATTTGCAGGCATCTGACTTAAATTATGACACGGGAATTCCTATCGAAGGATATGAAGCCATCTGGGGAAGGGCACAGCTTGTTTTTACCTATGACTCTAAATATGTTCAAGAACCACCTAAATCCTTTCAAGAGCTAATGGAATGGGTAAAGGAAAATCCAGGTAAGTTTACCTATCCTAAGCTTCCTGACGATTTTGTAGGAGCGGCATTTATAAGAACGGCTTATTATGAACTTGTTGGAAATAATGATGCTTTTCTCAAGGATATGAATCAAGAAAAATTCAAAGAGCTTTCGAAGCCGGTCATAGACTACTTTAAGGAGATGAATCCTTACCTTTGGAGGGAGGGGAGAGCATTTCCAGTATCTCAAGCTCAACAGGATGAATTATTCAAAAATGGTGAGATTTATATGACTATGGGCTTTGAAATTGGAAAAACTGCTGGTTTAGTTAAAGCGGGGGTTTATCCCGAAACAGTTCAGACCTACGTTTTTGATACAGGAACCATTGGAAACTCTCATTATTTAGCTGTACCCTTTAATAGTCCCAATAAGGCGGCAGCTCTTTTAGTAATAGATTTCCTTCAAAGTCCAGAAGCTCAAATAGAGAAGTTAAAGCCGGAGGTTTGGGGAGATATGCCTGCCTTTTCCACCAATAAACTGGAAACTATAATGTTAAGTGATTTGGAAACTGTAGAATCAGATCCTGCTTTTATTAGTATGGAGTTTCTAGCCAATAGAAGATTACCAGAAGTGCAGTCGAAATATATAGATTGGATAAAGGAGCTTTGGACTGAAGAGGTAGGAGGGTAGTAATGACCTTTAAAAAAATAATACCTTATTTACTTATACTACCAATCCTTCTTCTATATGGTGTTTTTATAGGAGGAGGGTTATTTAGTATTATAATTGAAAGTCTTGGACATGTGCCAATTCTTGGACTTCAGGGATTTAACATAAATAGCTATACTTCTGTTTTTTCACAAAAAAAGCTTATTGAAAGTCTTTTATATTCTACTTATATTTCACTAACGGCTTCGTTAATTACTTCAGTTTTAGGTGTAGCTATAGCATACTTCTTTGTAACTTGCCAGGGTGAGTATATTCAAAAACTGGTAAAAAAAACCCTGCAGCTAGGTTTGATCATTCCTTACCTATATGTTGTTTTTATTGCTATGCTGCTACTGAATCAAACTGGCTTTTATGCAAGGATATTATATAGCATGGGTATGATAACAGCACCCCATAGCTTTCCAGAGCTTATTTTTGATAGAAGGGCTATAGGCATCATATGGGTTTTTGTCTTTAAAGGTACGCCCTTCGTTGCACTCTTTGTTATAAATATTTTGTCTAGAATTAGTAACATCTATAAAGATGTAGGAAGAACATTGGGTTCTAGGAATATTACTTTATTGAGAAGGATCTATATACCCCTTTGCGCAAATACTATCGTCTGGACCGGATGTATCATCTTTGCCTATGCCTTGGGTTCTTTTGAAGTGAATTACTTGTTAAGCAGCATATCCCCTATACCTATTTCTGCAAGACTATATAGTATGTTTATAAACCCTGATCTTGCACTTATACCTCAGACTATGGCTTTAAATGTTATTTTGTTTTTTTTTGGTGGTTGTATGGTAGGTATATATGGGTTTGGCCTAAAACATTTTCTACGGAGGATAAGTCGATGAAGAAAATATTTCTTTTGTTAGCAGCTTTAACTATCATTATACCAATAGTGCTAATAATATTGTTTTCATTGTTTTCTTACTACAGATTTCCATTACTTCTTCCACAGCATTTTACAACTATGTTTTGGAAAACTGCTTTGTTTCACAATCCTTTATTTATATCAAGTATTTTGAATAGCTTAATTTTAGCAATATGCAACGGAATTTTATCAACTATTGTAGGCGTTATGACTGCAAGAGCACTGGTGAGACATGATTTTAAAGGGAAAAAACTTCTCAAAATTCTTTATGCAATTCCCCTTTTTATTCCTGCAATAGCACTATTTCTAGGGGTTCATACAGTTATGATTAGACTTAGATTGATGAATAGCTATAAAGGTATTATATTGGCGCATATGATAATTTCAGTACCCTATGCCATAAGCATATTCATAGCATTTTTTAAAGGAATTAATATTGAACTAGAGGATGCTGCGAAGGTGCTGGGATGTAAGCCATTATGTTTGTATAGCAAAATTATCATTCCCTTAATAGCTCCAGGGATATTTTTATCCTTTTCTATTGGTTTCTTAATCTCATTTACAGAATATTTTTCGACCTTTTTAATAGGGGGAGGAAGAGTGATTACTTTAGCCATTTTAATGTATCCATATATTAATAACTTTGATGTGGGTAATGGTGCTGTTTTAGCAGTAATTTTCATAGGAAGCAACTTGTTGATATTCTATGTAGCAGAGTATGTATCTAAGAAAAAGTTAAAGATTAATAGCTATTTATTTGAATAGACAACAGCATTATAAGAGGTAAATACTAAACAATATAGACTAATTTTTGGATAGGAAAGTGATAATATGAAGATCGTGATGGAAAACATTACAAAAACATATGGCTCAGAAAAAGTGCTGGATCATCTAAATTTACAAGTAGAGGAAGGTAAGTTTCTTTCCATTTTAGGTTATTCTGGGGCAGGGAAGTCCACAATATTGAAAATAATTTCTGGTTTAGTAGGCCAGGATAAAGGACGCGTATTCATAGACGGAATAGATATATCCAATTATCCAACTGAAAATAGAAATATAGGTTATATATTTCAGTCCCCCCTTTTATTTCCCCATATGACAGTGGAAGAAAACATCGCTTTTGGATTGCAGGTAAAAAAATGGGATTCAAAAAGAATTAGAAAAAGAACAACTGAACTTATAAAGCTTCTTCAGATTGAGGGCCTGGAGAAAAGGCTTCCTCCAATGATTTCAGGTGGACAACAGCAACGAGTTGCCATAGCCAGAGCGCTAGCACCGGAGCCCAGGATACTCCTTATGGATGAACCCTTTTCCAGCCTAGATTCAAAACTTAGAGAAGAAATGGGAGCGTTAATTAAAGAGATTCAAGAAAAGCTTAATTTAACAATTATATTTGTAACCCATGATAGAAATGAAAGTTTAGCCCTATCCCATGAAATAGGTATATTGTTAGATGGTAACATTGCTCAAATAGATACTCCTAAAAACATATACTATAAACCAAATAGTAATAAGGTGGCAAAATTTATGGGTCTATGTAACTTTATACCTGGAAGAATCCAAGGAAATATCTTTTATAGTAGATTAGGAGAATTTAAAGGGGTGGCTGAAGAAGATGGTAAGGCTAAACTGTTTTTAAGACCAGAGCAAATTAAAATATGCGAGGGAGATAACTTTAAAATTATGTCCTATAAAATAACTGGTAGAGAAATTATCTATAGGGCAAAAACAGGAGATTCATGTTTATTGGTAGAAGATTCTGCCCAAGAGGTTCTTTCAGTAGGCCAGACTATTGGATTAATATTTCCTAATAAAAATCTACATTTTATACATAAAAGAAGTATGATATGATTTGAAAATTTGCTATTGTATAAGTGATAAGTAAAACTTAATAAAGATATTAGATTAATAAATTTAATAATCATTTCACAGCATATTGAAGATTTCTATTGGACTTGTATAAGACCCATAGCTATAATTATATAAGCTGTATAACATATCAAGGAGGCCTAAACATGAAAAGCAAAAATTTAGCATTTATTTTAATTTTACTCTTTAGTTTACTTATTCTTACTGCCTGTGGCAAAAACACAAGTACAGAACCTGAAATAGCGCAAGAAATTGAAGGGGAAAGCCAAGAAATTAAAAGGATTAGTACCGAAGAATTGAAAACAAATCTTTTAAAGGAAGATTGGATAATAGTAGATACAAGAATTAATGATGCCTTTAATGGATGGAAGTTAGATGGGGTAAAAAGAGGTGGACATATTCAAGGTGCAACTGATTTTGCTGCTAACTGGTTAAAGGTGGAGGATAAAGATAGAGAAACAAAGCTCGAAAAAGTCTTAGCTGAGAAAGGTATTATAGCAGAGAAAAATATTGTTTTATATGATGCTAATGGAAAGGATGCACAAACGGTAGCAGATTATCTAGCTAAAAAAGGCTTTGAAAATCTTTATATTTATGATGTAAAGGAGTGGGCAGCCGACGATAGTTTACCCATGGAAAGCTATGAAAACTATCATATGCTTGTACCAGCATCATGGGTTAATGATTTGATAAAAAATAACAATAACGGGGCACCCTATAAAATATTTGAAGTTAGCTGGGGAGAAGTGTCTGAAGAGTATAATAGCGGACATATTCCAGGATCAGTTCATATTAACACTGATGAAGTGGAGGAAGGGCCTGTTTGGAATCGTAAATCTGTAGAAGAGCTAGAAAAGTTTGCCCTTAACAACGGGATCACATCAGATACAACTGTTATTCTTTATGGGGGAGACTCTATGGCAGCATTTAGAGTAGCAGTTATTCTAAAGTACATGGGGGTAGAAGATATTAGCGTTATAAATGGTGGTTACAATGCTTGGGTAGACGCAGGCTACGAAGTTGAAATAAAATCCAATGAAAAATCACCTGTTACTTCCTTCGGGGTTAAAGCACCAGTTAACGCAAACTATATTGTGGACTTACCTGATGCTAAAGAAATTTTATTAGATAAAGAAAATAGTGTTCTAGTTGATATTAGAAGTTGGGATGAACATATCGGTGAAACTTCAGGCTATTCTTATATTTCAGGCAAAGGTCGTCCTGCAGGCAGCCTTTGGGGACGTGATATGGAGGCGTATAGAAATATTGATGGCACAATGAGAAGTGCAACAGAGATCTTAAAAATGTGGCAGGAGTGGAATATTAGTCCAGAACAAAAACTATCCTTCTTCTGTGGTACTGGATGGAGAGCTGCTGAAGTATTATTCTATGCAGATGTTATGGGGTTACAGAATATTTCATTGTATGATGGTGGTTGGAATGAGTGGAGTGCTGATGCTGACACTGAAAATTCAATCGAAATAGGAGAACCAAGTAAAAAATAATTATTTTACTAGAAAGAGATAATTCCTTTGTATTGTCTCTTTCTAATGAATAACCAGGAGAATGAAAATGGTGAAAAACAAGAAATGGAGGATTATAGTCCACCTATTAACATTTACTCAAATCATTTTGGTTGGGGTGGTATTAATCGTGGAGAAGCTATCAAAAAAAAAGATGGGTGTTGTGAGATATCTAGTCTTTAAAAACCATGTTTTTGAAGCTACGTGGTTTACGCCTTCACTTATGAATTTCTATAAAATACTACTAGCAATATGTTTTTTTGCTTATTTAATATGTCTAATTAGAAGTTTAAGAAACACGAATAAACGGTTTTTGTTTTGTCAATTTATCGCAATACTCTTAAATGCTATTATTCTATTAAGCTTTTTTACTAATTTGGTAGTAGCAATGAAGGTATACTACTATTTTATAATAGTATTAGTAATATGTCTGATACTTCAATATTGCAAAATATTAATACACTTGTATGTGCTAAGGCGTCATAGTTATTTAGCTTAGTAAACTACTAATTAAAATAGTAAGTTTGTTGTAGGGATAAGAAATTGATAAATAATCTTTTAATGGTTATTGTATACTTAAGCGTAGATAAAAGCAGGTCAGGATAAAAATTAAGGCAACGGCTTGCGTGGTTGAGAAACCTCCAAATATCTGACGAGATAAATTTGGAGGTGATTTTTTATGCCCAAAAAGCGATACAATAGAAAAGTTTGAAAATATGGAACTAAATAAATTGTACTTTATATAATGTACTGCGTAAGCAATAAACAGGCATTAGAAAGGGGGAAGTAGATTAACATGGGAAAAGAATATACATCTACAATCGATAATAAAAAGGAGAATAAGATTTCCTCAGTGGATAGTGGATATGAGAAAATCTTTAATAATGCTTGGAATACAAATAACACAAACATAGAAGTAAGCATTATTATACCTTCTCATAATCGATATCCTTTAAATTTATTTTCTCTTTATTCTTTGGAGAAACAGGCTTATGATACTACTAAAATGGAAGTGATCTTCTTAGATGATGCATCGACGGATGAAAGCTATTTAATAGTAGAAAAATACAAACCATCATTCCCATTTTGCTATATATACTGCAAGAAGAATTTAGGTAGAGCAAAGATAAGAAATAAAGGAATAGAAATGGCTAGAGGGAAAATAATTATTTTCTTAGATGCAGAAATGATTGTTGAAGAAGATTTTGTAATGAATCATGACAAACATCATGAAGGAAATGATAAGCTTGTAGTAACAGGTGCATTTCATTCGAAAAATGTTTATACTTGTTTTTTTCCTAAATTTGATGCGATGCAAGCAGCTACTTTAAGAAAACTAGCCAAAGTAGACGAAGAGTTATATATAAAATGCAACTACTATAGAAAAATCACGAAGAATAAATCTTTACAGGAAAGTAGTCCTTTTATACTCTTTAACAAAACAGAGATACAAGAGAAAAGATATAAGTTATTGGTGGCGAAAAACTATGACTTTGCCAATGAGGTATTGGCAATCTATGGAGATCAGCTTAAAGGTTTTTATTTTCCTTGGATGGCATTTTTGACTGGTAATGTTTCAGTAAAAAAAGAATTTATTGAAGCAGTCGGAGGTTTTGACAATGAATTTATTGGATATGGCTATGAAGATTGGGAATTGGGTTATAGATTGTATAAAAATGGAGCTAAATTTATAACAAATAAGTCAGTTACTACGTATCATCAAGAACATCCAATTTCAAGAGATAAGTGGAATGAAGCTGTTGTAAATTATTATTTATTCGTCAAAAAACATCCTGATGTAGATGTACTGGTACTAGGTTTAGAATTGGCACGAATCATGGATTTACAATCGATGAACAGCGTACTATTAGAATACAAGTATTTAGAAGAAAAATATCCTAATGAATTTGAAAACTTCAAAAAAGGATTTCTTAAGATATTAGAAACTGTAGCTATCTTATTAAGATATGACATAAGACATAAATTCTTATTTGAAGCTTCAGGTATAAATAAACATGAGAAAGCGGGAATTTTCTCAGATATTCAGTCTATGAAGAAGATAGATAAGTTTAGACAGTTAACTGAACTATTTGAGCATCAATTATCACAAGAACGAAATAATATTTTCAAAAACATTGGTTAAGGAGGTGTTGGTTTGGTTTCAGTTGTAACCTGTACAATTAGAGATTATTTTATTGACAACGTCTTTGAAAATTATAATAGGCAGAGATACAATAAAAAAGAATTAATTGTGGTGCTAAATAAAGATGATATGAATATTGATTTATGGTATGAAAGAGCCGAAAACTATAACAATGTGTCGATATATCAGATAGAAGAGGGAGCTACGTTGGGAGATTGTTTGAATTTTGCTACTGAAAAATCCAAGTATGACTATATTGCTAAGTTTGATGATGATGATTTTTACGGCCCCAATTATTTAAAGGATGCCATGAAGAGATTTGATAGAGAAAAAGATATTGCTATTGTCGGCAAAAATGCTTATTTTGTTTATTTAGAGGATGAAAAAAAGTTAGTATATATGGATTTCATTGAAGATGATTATGCAGACAAGGTTGCTGGAGCTACTTTGGTATTTAAAAAGGAGGTATGGGAACAGGTGAAATTTCAGAAAGAAAATAGAGGGGAGGACTACTTTTTTATTAAAGGTTGCTTGGAATTAGGTTATAAAGTTTATTCAGGGTCTCGGTATAACTTCGCTGTTATCAGAAGAAACGAAAAGCATCATACTTGGCAAGAATCTAATGATTATTTTATAAGAGAAGGCACACCTATAACATACGCAAAGGATTTTAAAACTGTTGTATTGAAATAATTATGCTATAAAATAAACGTACTATATCCTCTTAAAAGACAAGATATAGCACGTTTTTGCTTTTATATTTTATTAAGATTTTTAAAACTTGGCAGTAAACAATACAAAGATATTTCTGATGTTATTGGAATCAATGGCATAAATACTATGGGTAAATTAAAATAGAATATGGGCTACTAACACAATAATTGGCAGCGTAATTAGCGTACGCTCAATAAAGATAATCACTAATTCCTTAAAGCTTACAGGGATTTTAGAACCTAATAAAAGTCCACCTACCTCAGACATATAGATTAATTGTGTCACTGAGACACATGCAATAACAAATCGAGTTAATTCACTTTCGATTCTACTGCCAATAACTGAAGGAAGAAACATATCTGCAAATCCTACCACCAACGTCTGAGAAGCAAAACTGGCTTCAGGAACCTGTAATAGCTTTAAAAGTGGGACAAAAGGTATTCCCAACCATTGAAAAATAGAAGTGAACTCAGCAATAATTAAAGCTAGCGTTCCCATAGCCATAACAATAGGGGTAACACCCAACCACATATCTAGTACATTTTCAATACCACTTTTAAAGAATTGTGAAGAAGATGTATTTTTACTAGCCCTTACCATAGCTTGTTCTAAGCCCCATTGAAGGGGGGTATAGTTACTAGGAATTTCTTCAACATGATTACAACCACTAACCTCAAAGTAACTATTGGCTTTATTAGATAAAGGTGGAATCCTAGGAACAATGATAGCAGCTACAATTCCAGCAAGTGTTACTGTTAGATAAAATGGCACAAAAAGATGTCCAAGATTAACTTGGGATATTACAACAAGGCTGAAGGTGATGGAAACAGCAGAAAAGGTAGTCCCTATCACAGCAGCTTCTCGTTTTGTATAATAGCCTTCTTCATATTGCTTACTTGTTAGAAGGACGCCTATGGTGCCATCACCTAACCAAGAAGCAATACAATCAATTGAGGAACGTCCCGGCAATGTAAAGATAGGACGCATAACCTTACTTAATAAGGTACCTACAAACTCCAGCAAGCCAAAATCCAATAATAATGGTAAAAACATACCTGCAAATAAAAATACAGAGAATAGGATGGGTAGCAAATCATATAGTAGCAATCCACCTGTATCTTCAGACCATATCCACTCAGGGCCCAGCTGAAAAAGAGAAGCAATGGTAAAAACTAACCCTAGAATTCTCAATCCAATCCATAAAGGTGAAACACTAAATAGATTTTTAGTGAAGGTTTGGGTATTGATAAATGCCGGTTTCCAAATCATATTGATCACAGTACCAATGACACAAATACTCATAAGCCCTGTGATTATAGCTGGAATAAGGTTTGCTAAGGCATCAAGCAATAAGTTTGATAAAATCGCAATTGGGATAGTAATTTCTCCCTGATAAAAGATGGGTGTCATGAATAATAATATTCCCACGAAGGATGGAACTAAAAAAAGAAATAAAGATCTGCTACTGTCACGACGATTAGTTGATATCATATTTAAGCTCCTTTTGTGATTATATTTATGCAACAGAATATATATTAACACAGGTTGAATAAACATACAATAGTTATTTAGGATATACATTTAAAATAATTGAAACGTTTTCGCAAGACAGACTATTTTAAAATAGAAATCAAGGCGTTAAGACGTATATAATGTAGAAAAGTATCACTAAGCTCACGTTAATATATGTCAGAGCAAAATGTCTGTTAAGTTTGATGAAACAGTCGTCTGATTGCTTTATTGCTATAAATATGGCATCGCTTCAGCGGTAAGTAAAGAAAATTACCTGCTTAGTATCTATAATTTGTGATATTGTAAATATTTTTCTTATGTGCCAATTTTTTGAGTATTTGGCAGCTATAAAGCCTACAAATTAACTTAAAGCTTTGATATAATTGCATTAACCAGATGAACCAAGAATTTTGTATCACTAGGCAGGGTGATTACAATGAAAAATTGCTTCCTAATTTTTATGTATCACTAAAACAAACTTTATATTATTTAGTTTTGTTAATGAAAACCTGAAGAAGAAGAGGTTTTACTGGTGCAATCTGGAAAGTTCTACATATAAAGGGGGATTTAAATGTTTTCTAAAGTTAACTTGAGAAAGTTTATCAGTGTTTGTATTGCAATGCTGCTGATATTGGCTGCTTTGCCTATTCAGAGCTTTGCAGCATCAAACCCGTGGGATCAATACACACAGTACATACCAAGTGAAACACCTGTTACAAAAAGGCATCTTAGAGGTGCTTGGATTTCTACGGTTATCAATTTGGACTGGCCATCTGTAGAAGCTAGAAGCATAGAAAATGATAAAGAACGGATACAAAAAATGAAGCAAGAACTTATTGGCATTCTAGACAAAACAGTTGAAATGAACATGAATGCTGTCTTTTTTCAAGTAAGTCCTGAAGGAGATGCTTTTTATAAATCGGAGATTGTAAACTGGTCCCGTTACCTTACAGGAACTTTTGGCAAGGACCCAGGCTTTGATCCATTGGCTTTTGCTATAGAAGAAGCACATAAACGTAACCTTGAACTTCATGCATGGTTTAACCCTTATAGGATATCGATGAATACCAATGATGCTACAATTCAGTCCCTGAATATAAACAAAAGTGTTTTCAAAGAGCATCCCGATTGGATAAGGACTGCCATGTCTAGGTTTGTCATAGACCCAGGAATTCCTGACGCGAGGGAATGGGTAGCAAAAAGAGTGATGGAAGTAGTGAAGAATTATGATGTAGATGGCATACATTTTGATGATTACTTTTACTATGAAAGTTATATGGGAGAGTTAGGAGATCAAGATACCTTTATGAAATATAATGAAGGTCAATTTTCTACTATAGGCGATTGGCGAAGAAATAATACCTATTTGCTAGTGAAGGAGCTTTCAAATCAAATAAGAACAACAAAGCCTTGGGTAAAGTTTGGTGTCAGTCCTGCTGCTGTTTGGGGGAATAAAAAAGATGGACACCCCAGTGGTTCCAATACAAGTGCTGGGATACCTAATTATGATAGAAGTTTTGCAGATACGAAGAAATGGGTAGAAGAGGAAATTATAGACTATATCGCACCTCAGATTTATTTTACCTTTGCAAATCCTAGCGCACCCTACGGTGAAGTTGCTAGTTGGTGGTCAGAAGTTATAAGAGGGAGAAATGTACATTTTTATGTAGGACAGGCACTTTATAAGATAAATGATAATGCTGACCAATATTTTCAGGGAAATAATGCTGTAGAAGAGTTTATTCGACAGTTGAAATTTAATGTTGTGAAGCCAGAAATTATGGGGAGCATTATGTTTAGGTTTCGAAACTTTAGTGACGACAATAAACAAAATGTTGTAAATAGGATGAAGGAGGATTTGTGGTTAACAAAGACACTAGTTCCTGTGATGCCGTGGAAGGGAGGACAAGCTCCCCAAAAACCTACACAGGGAAGGATAGAAGTTTTCTCTGAAGGTACCAAGCTGTCATGGGTGAATAAGGATGCAAAAACAGCATATTATGCCATCTATCGAATAAATAAAGATAGCAAGATCGATATCCATTCTGATGAAAGTGCTGTAAAGCTTATAGGGACAGTGCGGAAAAGTGATAAAGCTATCCAGGAATTTATAGACAAGGAAGTGACGAATCCTGACAAAGTAGCCTATGCAGTTACTGCTCTTGATAGGCTTCATAATGAAAGCAGGGAACTGATTATTAGTAAAAATCAGTCTACTTATTTTACAGACGTTCATGATCAATATGCATGGGCCATAAAGGCCATTGACAATCTTTATGAAAGAGGTATTGTAAAGGGTATAGGAGACGGAAAATTTGCTCCACAAAATAACGTGACCCGTGCTGACTTTTTAATTATGGTGATGAAATCCTACGACGTAGCGCTGGACCCTCATATAACTGACAACTTCGCTGATGCAGATAACAAGTACTATACAGAGTATCTTGGGACAGCAAAAAGGCTGGGATTAGTGTCAGGCGTGGGTAATGATCTTTATCTACCTGAAGCTGCAATAACACGTCAAGATATGCTTGTAATCCTCTATCGTGTGCTGGACAAACTAGGGCAGCTACCAGCGACAGGAAGTGCTAATAAATCTCTTGAGGAATTTAATGATACAGGTGATATTGCCGACTATGCAATAAAGGCGATGAAGCTGTTTGTAGAAGCTGGCATTGTTCAAGGAGATGGTACCAATCTTATGCCTAGGACGACAACTACACGGGCAGAGACGGCACAGGTACTATATAATCTGTTTTCAAAATAAAATTTATTCTTTTATCACCGTATTGAGTCGATGGGCTTGATACGGCTTTTTTTACACACCTTCAGGAAAACTGAATCAGACTAGTTGATAAAAGTTCACCAAGAAACAATTAACAAGAAATCTGTTGGCTAACTTCAGTGCTCAGTAAGGATGCTGGGGGATAAATAAAAGAATAAAATATCTGAATAAACCGAAAATATTTTTAATTCGTGATCATTGTCATAGTGAATTATTACTAAAAGATATATACTATACTAAATAAAAACAAGATATAAAGCAATAGAAATTTTGGGAAATTATGGATTGATAGAGGGGGGATGAATCTATTAGACGGTGTCATCCTAAGGATAGGGCAGCGTCTTGTTGCACCTAAGCTAGGTTGTAAAAAATTTTTAAATGGTAAGGATGAATGAAGTTCATGCTAAGGAGTAGTATATAAAATGATATAGAGGTGATGTAATGAAAATTAAAGAGTATTTTAAAGAAAAGGAATTAGTAAAATCATTTGAAATTTTTCCCCATAATAACAAGTTGCCTTTTAAGTCTATTATTAAAGTAGTAGAAGAATTGGTGCAATACAACCCAGCTTTTATTAGTGTAACATGTGGTGCTTCAGGTTTTGAACAAACTACACAAACCTTAGATGTAGCTTCTTTGGTAAAGAACCAGTTTAATACAGAAGTAATGGTGCATCTTACAAGTATAGCAGCTTCCGAAGAGAAGATTTTAAATACACTTGATACGATGAAGGCCAACGATATTGAAAATGTTCTTGCTTTAAGGGGTGATACGCCTAAGGATTTTGAGAAAGAAATAGAACGAGATTTCTACTACGGAGCTGACTTGGTTAATTTTATTGTAAAAAATAGAAAAAATGAATTTTCTATTGCTGCTGCTTGTTATCCTGAAGGGCATTTTGAAACCGTAAGTGAAGAACAAGATATAGAACATCTCAAAGATAAGGTCGAAAAAGGTGTTGATTTCTTAGTAACGCAACTATTCTTTGATAATAACAACTATTTCAATTTTCATCAAAAGATAAAGGATAAAGGAATACATATCCCCATCTCCATAGGATTGATGCCAGCTATCAATACCAAGCTTATTAGAAAAATTGTAGGCATGTGCGGAGCTAAGATACCACAAGATCTAGAAAAACTCCTAGCCAAGTATGAAAATGATGAAGATTCTATGTTTGAGGCGGGAATCGATTATGCATGTAAACAAATCGAAGGCTTGGTGACATATGGCATTGAGGGACTTCATATCTATTCTTTGGATAGACCCGAAGTAGTAAAAGCTATATATAAAAATATGAATTGGTAACCATATGCTTCATTAGGAATACGTGATAAAAAAAGCCGCATAAAATGCGGTTTTTTTATGGAGCAAAAACTCTATTAAATTCTAAGGGATGAAATAGGAAGCAGTATCCTATAGTTTGTACAATAAACATGAAAATTTAGATTTGACTTCCTCCTGTATGGAGGAATTTTTTATGCACATAATAAGGAATGGTAACTAATTATGTTGAGGTGATCACTTTGCAATTTATTTTGATAAAAAATGCTTTGTTAATAAATACGGAAGACAAAGGCGTCACAAAGAAAAACATACTCATTAGCCAAGGAAAGATAAAAAAAGTATCTGAAGAAATAGATTATGATGTCAGCAGTACAGATGTAATTGATGTGCAGGAAAAATATGTTCTACCAGGTTTAATTGATTGTCATACTCATGTAGGTATCATTGAAGAAGCAACAGGGAAGATCGGTGTCGATAATAATGAAACTTCTGACCCCGTGACCCCCCATATGAGAGGTATAGATGCGATCCATCCTTTTGATCTCGCCTTTCAGGATGCGATAAAATCAGGCATTACCACTGTGATGACGGGTCCTGGCAGTAACAATGCTGTAGGAGGGTTGAGTACGGCTATTAAAACTTATGGAAAGATTATTGATGAAATGATCATCAGAAATCCAGTAGGATTAAAAATTGCTTTAGGTGAAAACCCAATGAGTACCTATGGGAAAATGAATAAAGCTCCTGTTACTCGGATGGCTACTGCTGCTTTAATTAGAGAACTATTTATGCGGACACAGGATTATATGGTACAGAAGGAAAACAATAAGCTTAAAGAACGAAATATTCAACTAGAGTCAGTGATGCCTTTATTAAAAGGAGAGATTTCCCTCAGGGCACATGCCCACAGAGCAGATGATATTGTGACAGCTTGCCGAATTGCAGAGGAGTTTGGTATTAGCAAACTGGTAATTGAACACGGTACGGAGGCTAACTTGGTGAAGGAATATCTAAAAGAAAGAAAGGTTCCTGTAGCTTTTGGTCCTATGTTGACACCGAGACTGAAGATTGAACTAAAGAAAAGAGATTATACCTGCGCACTGGATTTAATTGAAGCAGGCGTCAAGGTAGCGCTGATAACAGATCATCCTTATAATCTCATAGACCAGTTGAGGATTGTTGCAGCATTAGCTATCTCTGAAGGATTAAGTGAGGCAGATGCTATGAAATGTATTACAGCTTATCCTGCTGAAATATTGGAATGCCACCAAAGAATAGGAAAGATGGAGGAAGGGTATGATGCTGATTTAGTGGTTTTTGATGGAAGGCCTTTTGATATCAATACAAAAGTTTTCTTAACTATGATTGATGGGAAAATCGTTTATAGTCGCTAATTCTATGTACTTTTAGGAGATTTTTACTTAAGTATTTTAATCTTTAGGCAGACAGCTTCTTTGTCTATTATGTATTTTGTTGTTATCAATTGAATGTTTAGTTTTTGTAAGCCGCACAGTATGCGGCTTTTGCCATTTTTTTGTTCAAACAAACTGCCTATTGAAATATAGAACTTTTACATGATAAAATTAGTAAAAAAAGTAAAAAATATTATAATATGGAAAAGGAGCGATCTTATTTGAAAAGAAAAGCTAAGTTATTTGTACTATTATTGATAGGGATGCTCGTATTATCTGCCTGTAGTTTTACACAGCCTGTTGAAGATTCCACTGGAAAAACAGGTTCTTTAAGTAATTCTGATAAAATTAGCTTCTCACGGGAAATTTTTCCTCGAATCGATGGTTCAACGGCTACCATACCCTTGTCAGAAGGAATTGTAATGCGTCTGCTTAAAACGACGGAAGAAGAAACAAAAAGTTTTATAGTTCATAATAAAACCCATTCTGCTTATGTAAATTTAATAGAAGGCAATGTAGATATTATTTTTGTTACTGAACCTTCCAGTGAAGAGCTTCAACTGGCGGAGGACAAAGGAATTGAGCTTGAAGTTGTCCCTGTAGTAAAGGATGCCTTTGTATTCTTGGTTAATACACAAAATCCTGTAAATTCCCTTAAACTGCAGGAAATCAAAGAAATTTATCAAGGCAAGATAACCAATTGGAAAGAGGTCGGGGGAGAGGATATAGAGATCATACCTTACCAACGCCCCAAAAATTCCGGTAGTCAGACCATTATGGAAAATGTAGTAATGAAGGATTTAGAGATAATGGATGCTCCCACAGAGTTTAAGCCAGAAGACATGGGGGAACTGATTGAAAGGGTGGCAGGCTATGACAATTCTGAAAAAGCACTAGGTTATTCAGTATATTACTACGCTAGTACAATGTACACCAAAGATACTATAAAGCTAATTGGAGTAGATGGGGTAAAACCCGATAAGGAAACCATAAAAAACAATAGTTATCCCCTTAGCAGTGCCTATTATGCAGTTTTAAGAAAAGATGAAACATCGGATTCTTCTGCAAGGCTTCTCCTTGAATGGCTTTTAAGCGATGAAGGACAAGAAGTAGCGCAAGAAAGCGGATATATTCCAGTGAAATAAGGTGGCTTATATGATTAAAACTAAACTGCTTGTAATCCTGATGGTTTTATCTTTTATCTTTACGTCATGTCATCGAGGATCTATGGTGAAGACAGAGAATCCTGCAGGTGAAAATACAGCTGTTGCTGTGGAGGAGGAAAGAACTTCCTCCTTTCAACCTGTTCTTCCAAGGAAATACCTTTATGTAAATGGTATTGAAATTGCGTCAAGGGAGTATACAAAAGAGTTTCCAAGCTACAATATATGGGTGAGCTGTCCTGAGATAAAAGGGCTCTTGGATAAAAGTGTTCAGGATAAAATCAATAAGGAGTTATGGGGAGAGGCTCAAAAATTTATTGATAAACCTCTTCCTATAACAAACAGAGAATCTTCAGAGTTAAATACACCAACACAAAAAATTGAAAAATGGTGGGGTTTTTCTGTAATTGCCAACTATAACAATGTTTTGGCAATGAATATTCATTATAGTGAAATCCTTAGTGATGAGGAATATGAAGATAAAATCCTCACTTATTTGTATGATTTAAGAACAGGTAATAAGCTTGGTATAAAAGATCTGTTTGTAGATGGTGCCGACGGAATTGAAATGATTAATGAAAGGGTGGTTCAGTATATATTAAGGAATCATCTTGAGGAAGAAATTCTTAGTAGACCTTTCCAAGGCATTGATGAAAATCAACCCTTCTACATATCTGACAGTATGCTGATGATTGTATTTGACGAAAGAAACAGTGAATTTGTTGATACTAGACAGTATATTACCATTCCTTTCAAAGACTTTAATGGTGCCATTGCTGTTTATGATAAATATTTTGTTGGTGCAGGTGGCGTTTATGAAAAAGAAAAACTGCGTAAGAAGTTGCTTCCCAATCCAATTGAAATAAAAAACAGTTTTATTCAGGAAGAAAAGCCTCAGTACAGAATTATGATTCAGACAATGGTGCTGGAAGGTCTATCAAACGAGATGGTGGAAAAGAAATTAAATGCTTTATTTGGAGAATTGGATGTGGCGGATTTCAAAGAAAAAGCCATGAAACGCTATCAAGATTCTCCTAAGAAACAAGTGTCAGCAGAAAGAAGCAGGTATTTGAATATTGCTGCCAATGTAGGGGGTCTATTATGTGTTGTAAGCTATGATGTGACTTTTTTTGACGGCCGTAGAACATCAGAAGAAAGGAAATATTATTGCTTTGACATAGAGACGGGGCAGGAACTGGGTCTAAAAGATTTATTTAAGAAAGAAGTTGACTACAAGAAAATAATAAAAGAAAGTATTTTAACCCAGATAGACGATATAAAGCTGCTTGATTCAGAGTTGCAAGATCTAGATAGCGCAATTGACAATGCGGATTTTTTCTTTGATGAATATAATATGCATATCCTTTTAAGGTCAGGTGGACTGAACCCTGATGTTCAAAATGTGTGGCAATTCTATATACCCTTTGAAGCGTTTAGAGAAGAGGGTTTAATGATTTTTCAGTAAAATATTAGGACTAAAAAAGTCAGGTTCTTCATCATCAAAAAGAGCCTGATTTTTTAGGATGCTTTACGTAGTAGAAATGGGAGGATGGATGAAATTAATTTGAAAAAACAAAAAATATATTGACAAAATTAGATTACAATTGTAATCTATTATAACCTTTAACCAAATTATAAGTAAAATATTGATAGCAGCATTAGAAAAGAAAGAATATACAATAATGATCTAAGGAGGAGGCTATTATGAAGACAGTACCACGAATACCAGAAGCGGAATGGGAAGTGATGAAAATAATTTGGGCACATTCCCCTATTACTGCAAATGACGTTATAGAAAAGCTAGAAGGCGTTGTAACATGGAAGCCTAAGACGGTTAAAACTCTTCTGGGCAGGTTGGTTAAGAAAAAAGTTATTTCCTTTTACAAAGAAGGCAGAACCTATATTTATTTTCCTTTAGTGATGGAGAAAGAATGTATAAAGGCAGAAACTCAATCTTTTCTCCAAAGGGTATATGGCGGTGGGCTTCAAGTTATGTTGGCTAATTTTTTAGAAAACCATGATTTAACAAAAGAAGAAATTCAAGAGTTAAAAGAAATTTTAGATAAAAAAAAGCATGTTAAAAAGGGGTAGATACTATGAAGCCTTCAGGTTTCGTTTTTTATGCATAGGATATTGTTTGTAATTTGGATAGTTGGTGTAATCATTGCGTTTGTTTATATAATGAGACGAAATATAAAATTTTCAGCAAGTTTAAAAAAGTACACCGATGTAGAGAATCCCCGCTTATTACAGCTGTTTGAAAGGTGTAAAGTTTTTTTTGGTATAAAAAAAGATATAAAGCTTATACAAACCAATGAAATTTATTCTCCAGCTTTTGTTTGTATGATACGTCCTTATATTTTATTGCCTGCAAATATTATGGAAAAACTTAGCGAAGAAGAAATAGAATATGTTTTATTACATGAGTTAACCCACTATAAAAACAGGGATGTGTATATTAATTGGATTACATGTTTTTTTAAAATACTACATTGGTTTAACCCTATTATATGGTATGGGTTTTATCATATGCAACAGGATTGTGAAATAGCTTGTGATCATTCTGTACTTTCCTATTTAGAAGCCCATGAGTATAGTGATTATGGTAGGACAATTATAAGGGTTCTGGAAACATTTCCTTCTCCTGCTGTTGCCTCTTTTATTAAGGGTATTGGTAGTACTGGTGACTGTATCAGAAGAAGAATTTACTCTATTGTGGATTTTAAAAAAGATAATAGAAAGATAAAGTTAAAAGAATTAGTAGTATCTTTCTTTATAGGATGTGCTTTGCTAACAAGTCCCAAAACCACTTCTAACATGACTGTTTTTTCACAAGAGGTGGATTTAACACAAGAAATAGTACAAGAGGATCTGAGTAAATATTTTAAAGGATATGAAGGAACCTTTGTTATGTTAGATATCAAGAAAGGGCAGTATTATATTTTTAATGAAGAAATGAGCAATAAGAAAGCATCTCCCTTCTCAACATTTAAAATTGTTAGTGCTTTAATAGGTCTTGAAACTGGGGAAATAGAGGATGAAAATACAGTTATAAAATGGGATGGAATAAATTATCCCTTCGAAGATTGGAATAGGGATCATACCTTGGCATCAGCCTTCCAGCACTCTACAAACTGGTATTTTCAGAAGGCTAATCAACAAGTGACACTGAGGGAAATGCGGGAATATATAAATACATTGAATTATGGCAACAAAAAGGTAGAGGGGGATGTGAATACCTTTTGGTTTGGAGGAAGTTTAGAAATTTCTGCTTTTCAGCAGGTGGAGTTTCTTAAGAACTTTTACACCTATGCAATGCCTTTTTCTTCTGAAAATATTGATAGTGTAAAAAAGGCAATACAGCTAGGTAGTAATGAAGGTAGTATTTTATATGGGAAAACTGGCACCTCAATGATAAATAATAAAAGCATTCTTGGATGGTTTATAGGGTATGTGGAAAGAGGCAGTGATGTATACATTTTTGCAACAAGAATTGAAGGAGAGGATGAGGCCAATGGCTACAGTGCTAGGAATATAACATTTAAAATATTAGAAGACAAGAAAATCTTTACGATAAATTTATAAAAGCTATTTTTTAATTCAATAGGCCAAGGGATTATACATTTGCCTGCTCCTAGAGGAGAAATTCGGGATAGATATGGAAAACTACTGGCGGGCAATCGCCCAAGCTTTACTGTTCAAATGATGAAAAATGAAATTGTTGATGAAAAAATAGATGAAGTTGCTTTAAATACTATAAATATATTAGAGAAAAATGGAGATAAGTACAATGATGAATTTCCAATTATGCTTACTAGACTTTGAAGGGTTCATTGAATTGGTAGATTTAATGGGTGGCATAGAAGTTGAAGTAAAAAGAAGAATGGAATATGATGATCCAATTGATGGCACAAATATTCGATTAACGCCGGGACAACAGATTCTCGATGGAAAAAACGCTTTAGACTTTGTGCGTTTTCGCCAAAGTAATGATGGAAGACATGCAAGTGACTATGATCGCATGGAACGACAGCAACAGGCGCTTCAGTCTTTGGCGGGAAAAATAACACCACTTAGGGTATTAACGAAACTAAACGATATGATGAATATACTAGGGGACAATGTAACAACCTCCCTTACAGCAAAGGAATTAGAAGCACTCATTAAAATATTCGCTTCATTTGACCCGGAAAATTTACAAACCACTTCTTTACAGGGGGAAGGTTATTATCATAATGGAGCTTGGTATGAAAAAATTCCTCAAGGAGAAATAGAGAGAATTAAAACAATGATGGAGGACTTTCTTGATATATCTCATCAATGAAACAAAGATCCTAGAGAGGATCTTTGTTTCATTTGCATAACAAAGATGTATAGAAGAAAATGGAAATCTAAAGAGGATTAACAATATTTATGGCGAAATATATAGAATAAGAAAATATAAAAAATGAAGGTGAAAAATAAATGCTAACATTAAAAAAAGACAGGAAGATCCATATAGATAAAAACTATGTAATCTTATCCTTAGTTTGGTTAGGATTGCTGATTTTATTTCAATTAGTAGGAATATATGGAGAAAAATGGTACGTTATTTTTGAAACGCAATCTTTTTTATACTATCATACTTTTTTAGAATTTTTCACCATTGTGATTTATTTTGCCATTTTTATTATTACCTATTATACTTATTCTAAAAATAGAAGGGCTAGATTGATTATAATGTTTTGCACCTTTTTCATCGTTGGTTTTATAGACTTTTTTCATACCATGACCTATAGTGGTATGCCTGGTTTTTTTACAGAAGCTTCTATTCCTATAGCAACTACCTATTGGATGATAGGCCGATTGATCTTTGCTATGGGACTGTTAGGCGCGGCTCTGGTTCCTGTTCATAAAGAGGTCATTCATAATAGACTTTATTATGTATTAGGAAGTATAGGGATAATCTTTTTTATCTTTTATCTTGTTTCATACCATATAAATATTTTCCCTGCGATGTTTATCGAAGGGCAAGGATTAACTGCATTAAAAATAGCATTGGAATATGTTGTTATGGCTCTTTTAGGGATAGCCATATTGGTATTTTTAAAGGACTATAGAAATACTAAGAATGTTATCTTTATACAAATGGCAGTTGGCTTGTCTTTTGGGTTTTTTTCTGAAGCTTCCTTTACTTTATACTCTAATGTACATGATAGTTACAATATGGTGGGACATATCTATAAGGTGATTAGCTCTTATTTTGTTTTTAGAGCTATATTTATTAAAAATTTGGATTCTCCTTATATAAAATTAAGTTGTGCTACAGAGAAAATTAAAAAATATGCAGAGAATCTAGAAAAATTGGTGCAGGAAAGGACAAAAGCCCTTGAAGATGCTAATGAAAAGATTATAAAGGATTTACAATATGCCAGACGAATTCAACAATCATTACTCCCTCCCAAAACATTAAACTTAGGCAATGTGACTTTTGCCTCTGAATTTATTCCTTGCCAAAATGTGAGTGGGGATTTTTATGATATATATGAGATTGATGATGAAAATATAGGCATTTATATTGCAGATGTCGCTGGACATGGGCCTTCCGCCGCTATGATGACCATCTTCACAGAACGGGTAGTTGCCCACAAAAACAATAATTTTGTTAAAAATGAAATGCTAAGTTGTCAGAAGACTCTATTACATCTTTATAATGAATTTAATAAATCAAACTTTCCTGTTGAAATGCACATAGCTATTTTAAATGGGATATATAATAAAACCACGGGTGTTTTCTCTTACTGCTCTGCTGGAATGAATACTGCGCCAATTTTGATTCGCAGCTCAGGTAAGATGGAGATGTTGGATAAAAGTCAAGGTTTTCCTATATGTAAATTAGGAGGAGTATTTGTACCAGAGTATCTAGAAGCTCAAATTCAATTAAAAGCAGGAGATCGCATCATTTTTTACACAGACGGTCTCATCGGAAATTTTAGTAGCAATACCTTTTTTCGAGAGGAAACCTTGGAGGAAATATTACATAGAAATAATAGCAACAGTGCTGTGGAGTTGAGAAAAGACATTAATCGGGAAATTCGCTCAATAGCTAAAACAAAGTTTATTGATGATGATATTACCTTCGTAATCATGGATGTTAGTGATAATTATTAGAAATACAGATGATGAGGTATATACTTCTTCTTCAATGGAAGAGAAAATCTTTATCCTTGCTATAAATATTGTTTATATTCTATAAAGGTTCATTTATACGAGGATAAAAGAAAAAAAGTTCTGAAACTTGTAAACCACGAAAAATAGAGGATGTCATGAAGATTTATGAAGAAAGTAGAGAGAACACATGATCGAAAATTAACAAATAGTTAGAATATTCAGACTAGTATCTACTGACGAATTCTAAGAAAAATGATATAATTTTATCAAACCTATAAGAAATATTTAAGGAGGAATGTATAGTGTTTGGTAAATTAGGTGCACCAGAATTAATATTGATATTAGCTATAGCGCTTGTGGTTTTTGGACCGAATAAACTTCCTGAAATAGGAAAAGCTTTAGGAAAAAGTATCAAGGAATTTAAAGTCCATACCAGCAATATAACTTCAGAGATTACTAGTGAAGCTGATAAAAAAAATCAAGATGAAGCATAAGTTAAGCTGGTGATGATGAGATGGATGAAAAGAGACTTACGCTAGTAGGACATTTAGAAGAGTTAAGAAGAAGAACAATCATTATTTTACTGGTTGTAATTATAGGGGCAGTTGCTAGCTATTTTTATATTGATATCCTTGTTGACTTTATCATACAGCCGGTTGAAGATTTAAACTTTATTTACTTGAGTCCAGCAGATTTATTTTTAGCCTATGTTAAAATAGCACTGGTTTCAGGAATAATCCTTACCTTGCCAATAATACTCTATCATATATGGCGATTCGTACTGCCTGGGGTGACTTTAAAGCAAAAGATTTATGTTGTACTGGCAAATTTTATGTCCATGATTTTCTTTATTGGTGGTGCTGCTTTTGCTTATTGTTTAATCCTTCCTCTCACGATTCAGTTTTTTACAAAAATGTCTCGACAAGAAATTAAACCTCTGTTTTCTTTTGCAAGTTATGTTGGTTTTATGAGTTCAATATTATTATCCTTTGGGGTCACCTTTCAACTGCCTATATTAGTTATGCTTTTAACGCAATTCAATTTAATCACACCAACATTTTTGAAAAAATCTAGAAAAGTTTTTATACTATTAATATTTATTATAGCGGCTATACTTACGCCACCGGATATAGTTTCACAGGTTTTACTAGCAGCACCCATGCTAGTATTATTGGAGCTAAGTATTACTGTTTCGTCACTTATCTACAAAAAAAAGAAAGCATAGATTTGTTTTATACATAAAGCACCTTCATAAATGGGTGCTTTTGTGTGATATAATTAATTAATATTAATTATATTAAATGATTTTATTGTTCGTGTTATCAGAAGCTTAACTCAGGGAGGGGGATTGCATGACATCTAGTAGAATTGAGGCCTTAAAAAAACAAAGGCAAATGGAGACTAGGAAAAAGAACAATCAAATACCCTTTGCTGTTTTGGGGACGATTATGGCGATCATGATGTATTTTATGCTTATCCGATATCAATTTTCTTTAAGCAGTTTTTGGATGATTGGTATTTTATTAGGAATGACCATGCAGCGTTCTAGATTTTGTTTTGCTGCTAGTTTTAGAGATCCTATTATGATGGGAAGTACTTCTCTTTTGAAGGCTGTGCTTTTAGCTTTTATGGTATCAACTGTGGGATTCTTCATTATACAATATAAGACGGTGGGTTCGAATCCTAATTATCTGCTTACAGCAGTTCCAGGACAGTTGAGTCCTGTGGGAATTCATACTGCTATTGGAGCAATTTTGTTTGGGGTAGGTATGGTGATGGCGGGAGGTTGTGTCTCAGGATCACTTATGAGGTTAGGAGAAGGCTATATGATGCAGTTGGTTGCTTTGATAGGCTTTATTATTGGTAGTATCCTTGGTGCAAGCCATTTTTCTTTCTGGGATAAAGTATTGATAGCTAAGGCTTCAACCGTATACCTTCCTAAATATTTGGGATTATTCCCTTCACTGATTTTACAATTAATATTACTTTGTGTTTTATATTATATTGCCGATTGGTATGACAAAAAGAACAATATGATGAGAAATAGGTAGGAGGAGGATCATGGCAGAGTACAAATTGGATTGTTTATATGAAGCGTGTCCAATCCCCTTGCTAAAAGCGTTAAAGCAGTTAGGGAAAATGGAGATTGGTGATATTTTAATTATGCATACAGACCATAACTGCTCTATTGCTAATGTCGTTGAATGGACGAAAAAACAAGGACATTATATTGACTATATTGAGATTGCAGAAGGTGAGTGGGAGATTTATATTGAAAAAGCTAGATAATCCTGAAAGAGAAGGAGAAGAATATGAGGCTGTATGACAAAATATTAAAAGAACCTTGGCCCTATTGGGTAGGCGGGATTTTATTAGCAGTGTTAAATACTTGTCTGTTGTTTATCACTGGCTCCGCTTGGGGTGTTACTAGAGGATTATTATACTGGGGAGGATTCACACTGGAGAAACTGAGATTTGATCCTGCTAATTGGTATTATTTTAATGTTTATCATCATGGATTAAAGGAAAGGTATAGTTTTCTAGTCAATCCTCATACAGTGCTAAACACTGCAGTTGTGCTAGGTGCTTTTTTAGCAGTTTTATGGGCAAATCAGTTTAAGTGGAAGAAAATTAAAAATCTGAAACAATTTTTTTTCGCCCTAACTGGAGGAATCCTGATGGGTTATGGCACAAGACTAAGCTTTGGTTGCAATATTGGCGCCTACTTTAGTGCAATTCCATCCTTCTCATTACATGGCTGGGTTTTTGCTGTTTTCATGTTTGTTGGGGCTTGGTTAGGCAGTAAAATATTATTTAAGTCCTTTTAAAAAAAGCAGCTTCTAAGATAATCTTAGAAGCTGCTTTTTTTAGCAAAATCCACGTTTAGAGGACTTAATAAAATCAATAAACTCACTTTCGAAGCTGGCAAATTGGTGATCTTGTCGATAGGCTATATAAAAATCACTTTTCATAGGAATATTTTCAATTTCTATTTCCCGCAAAATTCCATCCCTCAGCTCTCTTTTGATGGTTAATTCAGGAATAAAGGAAATGCCTTTACCTGATAGAACAGAGGTTTTTATAGCTTCCATAGAATTTAATTCATAAATAATATTTAAATCAGAAATTTTTATATGATGAGGTTTTAAATGTTGTTGTACGGTTGCCCTTGTTCCAGAACCTTCTTCCCTAAATATTAGTGGAAGCATTTTGAGTTCATTTGCTGTAATTCTATTTTTTAAAAAAGGCAAAGAAGTAACAAGAATCAGCCTGTCAGTGGTTATCTTTTCGGTTTTTATATTTTTTCTTTCCATATAGCTGTGAAGGATGCCTATATTGATTGTTCTATCAGAAAGATTGTTCATAACTTCCTCTGAATTCATAATATTATAGTTTATATTTATATCCCTGTGATCTTGCTTATAGATATAAATACTACAGGGAAGTGCATACTCGCCCACAGCTTTACAGGAACCGACCAATAAATCCTTCCTATTGGTTTTAAGACTGGCTAAATCTCGTTCAATATTGTCTTGCATAGAAAGAATCGTATTAGCATAGTCGAAAACCACCGTCCCTGCCTCTGTAAGTTCTACCCCCTTGTTACTTCTAGTAAGAAGAGTAACGCCAAGATCTTTTTCAAGAGATTGAATTTGCATACTAAGACCTGGCTGGGTTAAGTGGAGTTCCTTTGCTGCCTTGGAAATGCTATTTAGCTGTACTGTAACATAGAAAGCCTTTAAATATTGAAGGTTCATAAGTTTTTCTCCCCCAGAGAAATTGTATGTTTATTGGAAACATCACTAATGAGTACTTAATAGTAGGTTCAATGATAAAACTTGTTATTAATTCTAATAATCATTATATCATGAAATATCTTTTGTGGTAAATCGAATTGGTTTTGAAGGTGAATTGTTGTTAATTATTAAACGAATATAAATCATTATTATATATCATAAACAACTCTTATTATTGATATAAGTTAAACTATATTATAATTATTATATAAGGAAAGTAATTATTCGCAGGTGGTGTAGTGTTAACTTATTATCATTTTAAGGTATAAAGGAGGAGAAGGAATCAATGACCATTGAAAAGAAGGAAAAAGAAATATCAAGGAAGGATTTTTTAAAGGGTGTAGGAGCATCCATTGCTGGCGTAACGCTTCTTGGTGGTGTTGGAGGTATTTTGACTGCCTGTTCAGATCAAACGACAGCTGAAGTACAAACAACTGTAGAGGCAAAGGGAAAACCCGAATGGCCTTTTCCTTATGCAAAACTCGATGCTGATAAGGCGGCTGAAAGAGCGTACCATGCCTACTTGTCAAAAGGTGGCTGAGGTATTGGTGTATCCGAAGGGTTCTTCGGTTCATTGGCAGACGAGGTAGGCTATCCATTTAACCAAATACCACCTGAAGCATTTATTAATGCAGCTGCAGGTTATGCGGGGCAGGCAAGCCTTTGTGGTTCATTAGGTGTAGCTGCAGCATGTATAGGTACAGTATGCGATGCAGATACTCAAAAAAAGTTAGTAGGAGATCTATGGAATTGGTACAAGGAATATCCATTCCCACAAATACAGCCAGCTGAGTTAGGTTTAGCTACTACTGTTGCTGAGTCGGTATTATGTGCTGATTCAGTGGGGAAATTTATGGATGCTCAAGGCTGTGGATTTGGCGATACAGAACGTAAAGAGCGCTGTGCCGGTGTTGCAGCAGGAATTGTTAAGAAAACGATTGAAATGTTAAATGAAACATTGTAAGCACTTAAAGCAGAAAAGATCATCAAAAAACTTCAGGAATAGCAATAAGGCTGAGATATTCCACAGCTTTATTGCTATTCCTTAGAAGATAAATAATCTTATAAATATTTCATGGTAAAAGAATCAGGAGGGATTAGAGATGAAAAAGAAATTAGTTTTATTAGTAATTCCAATGTTGATAAGTGTACTAGTATCAGGATGTGGGGAAAAAGGCGTAGCTGCTAATGAAGAATCCGCCGTTGGAATATATAGGGATGGTGTATATGAAGGCACTGGCAAAGGATTTAAGGAGGATATTAAACTAAGTGTAAAAGTAGAAGATGGTAAGATTACAGAGATTAAAATAGTAGAAATGAATGAAACAGGTAGTATTGGAGATGTAGCTGTAGAGGAAGTGATTGAAAAGATTATTGAACTTCAGTCTACAGAGGTGGACGTAGTCTCGGGAGCAACTGGATCAAGTAAAGGAACGATAGAAGCTGTTGAAGCAGCACTTGGTTTAAGAGAAGCTAAGTAATAAAACTTATAGTATCAGTGAAAAAGAATTCAAGAATTAGCTTGAATTCTTTTTTTACTTTTGAAATCAAAACTACCTTTTTGGGGGCGGTAATGATGCGTGTAAGTAGGGAAGAGGGATGTATTATTTTGCTTATTGGCATAGAATATGTTATTCTAAGGTAGGAAAACATTGGTAAAAAATTCAAAATTAAAGGAGTGAAATTATGAATATTTTAGATTGTATCAATGAAAAACGCAGCGTTCGTGCCTACACCGACCAACAAGTGTCTAACGAAACAATTCATCAATTGCTGACATTAGGTACGAAAGCCTCTACAGGTTCAAATGAGCAGCCATGGGGTTTTGTGGTTATTCAAGGAAAAGAGGAGATTCAAAAGCTTTCAGAGGATACCAAGACTTATTTATTAAGAAACCTTGATGCTTACCCCTATTTAAAGCAATACGAAAGCTGGTTACTTAATCCAACCTATAGCGTATTTAATCATGCTTCTACACTTATTGCAATTTACGGAAATACAAAATCCCATTGGTATCTCTATGACTGTTCTTTGGCGGCAGGGAATATTATGCTGGCTGCACATAGTATGGGCATTGGGACTTGCTGGATTGGTTTTGCTGAACATACCCTTAATACTAAAGAGTTTAAGGAAAAATACCGTGTACCATCAGAGTACGAGCTTGTCTGTCCTATGACAATAGGCTATATGAAATCAAAACTGACTTCGCCTGAAAGAAAAGTTCCGGAAGTTTTTAATTGGTAGCAAAGCAACCACTCCATGTAGAAGTGGTTGCAGAGGAAGGATAATCTGTACTGCATCAAAACTACAGTACGGATATCCTTATAATATTCTAAAAGACTTCTACAAGTACCTCCATCACCCCACCACATACCATGCCTTCAGATTCTGCCACATCACCGGTCATATCAACATGTTCAATGAAAAATCCCCTGTCCATCATTATTTCTCTTGCTTTAGCTAAGACACCTGCCTCGCTGCAGCCTCCACCAATGCTTCCAATAGTTCTTCCATCAAAGTACGCCACCATTTTAGCACCAGCTTTTCTTGGAACAGATCCTTTAGAGGATAATATTGTTATAAGTGCTTTGGGGATGGATGATTTTTCAGATATCTTTTCCATCACTTCTCCATCAAATTCGGGAAGGACAAAGTTTTTGCCGAACTTCCTTAAAATACCTTTGTTTTTACAACTGATAAGTTGAGATACGATGGAAATCGCTATTTCATCGGGGGTAATAGCAGCTATATCCAATCCTATAGGAGAATGAACCAAATCCAGTTTATCTTTAGCAAATCCTTCCCTCAGTAATTCTTTCATCATAGCATCTACTCTGCGCTTTGATCCGATCATTCCCATATAACTAAGGTCATAGTTTAAAACCTCTCGTAAAACCACACCATCATGTCTATGTCCCCTTGTTACAATGACCACATAATCAGATTGTCTTAGATTTATAGAGGAAAAGGACTTTTCAAAGTTTTCGCAAATCACGTTTTCAGCTTCAGGAAAACGATCTGCATTGGCGAAGGAGGGTCTATCATCTACAACAGTAACAGAGAAGCCTATTCTTGAAGCAAATTCTGATAAAGGCTTGGCTATATGTCCGCCACCAAAGACAATCAAACGGGGGTTTGGAAGAAATGGTTCGATTAAAATAGCTTTATTTTCCTCGACATTGACCATTTCAAGCTTTCCAGTCTCTAAAGAAAGAGATATTATTTCATAAACATCATCACAAAAAGGAAAAGATTTGTTTTTAATATTTTCACTGGTTAAAAGAATCTTTTTTTCAATAGAACCTTTTTGATCATTATGTACATCTAGATAAGTTAACATGACACATGAATTACCTTCATTCACTTTTGATAGCAATGCTTTGTATAAATTTTGCATATTTTATCACCCTCCACACGCAATATTTTTTTAATACTGTACAAAATCATATCTACTGTTGTACTTAAGGGCACGAAATGATCTACTATCCTAGCATGTTAAGGTTTATATTTTGCAGATAAAAACGGTAAGTATTATTTCGAATAAATAAAATAATAAAGTAGTTTTAGATCTTTTCTTAATTTAGTACGTTAAGTAGTCTTGCTATTTGAAGTAAGTAATGCAGAATATGACATATAAATACATTATATTTTAAATTTTGCATATAGTCTACTAATATGATCAACTATATTGGATTTTCAGCAGGATAGTAAACAATTACAGAATGAAGTACTGTAGGATGCAGATATATAGATTGTATCTTTTTTAGGATAACAAAAAGAAAAGATGAAATAAAGATGTAAAGGATAAATTCGGCTACAATTTAGTGGGAGTAAAAACTCCCCCTGAATTGTAGCCGAATTTTATAGTTAAGTCTATCGAAATCCAGAACATGAATGGTTTTTAAATAGAGTGCTAAATAGATCTTAGGTTGTCACCCAATAATATTGTTTAAATATTCATTATTTTTTATTTATTTTATTGATTTTTCATTAGAGGATATATATAATATAACATAACAAAACATTATATAAATAGATTAAAACCTTTACTTGTTTAAGTTGAGTTATGTTATGTCTATTTATAATAATTCACACCTAGACAATGTGCATAAAAATCTTAATAAGGAGATGATAACCTTCTCTGTAGCAGTTGTAATAACTATGTTGTTTTGCTTTATAAATTTAAATTGATGGGGGTGAGGGGAAAAATTTCAAAAAATTTGTTGCTTATTATAATGATGATTCATTACATAAGGGAAGTGTGTTGCTAAGTACACAATAAAATTGTAATGGAGGTGTATATTACAGAGTTTTGAAAAGTATTGAGAAAAGAGACGAAGCAATGAGTAGATTTAGAAACAGTAAGTAATGATTAAAATTAAGAATATGAAATATTGAAAAAGGGAGAAAGTGCAAAATGGTTTCTGGGTTGAAAATAAAAACTATTATTAAGTTACGTTGCATAGGTATACTGTATTAGTCATTTTATTGTTGGTAGGGATGATTGGATGTTCAAGAGATCGTTCTACCTCTGCGGTAGAGAATGTAGAATTGATTGTTTCTTCTGCGCCGAGCCTTAAAGATTCACTTGAGGAAATTAAAAATATTTATTGTGATGATAAGAAAAATATACAGATAACCTTCAATTATGGGCCTTCGGGCTGGTTGCAGAATCAAATTGAACAGGGATCTGCGACAGATATTTTTATTTCACAGGGTGAAAATCAGATGGATGAACTTGAAATGCAAAACTTGATATTAAAGGAAACAAGGGTAAATCTAGTCAGCGACGAGCTTGTATTGATTACAGGAAAAAACAATATGTCTATTAATTGTTTTGAAGATCTTTTAAAACCTGAAGTTAAGAAAATCGGTATCGGTGTTCCGAATTCGGTACCTGCAGCCAAAACTGCTCAAGAAACTTTGGAAACCCTAGCAATGTGGGATGAACTTCAGACTAAATTGGTGATGGGAAAAGATCTTTTTCAAGTAATGTCTTATGTTGAAACAGAAAATGCTGAGGCCGGTTTTGTCTGGGATACGATAGCAAAAACTTCTAATAAGGTAAGAATTGCAGCGATAGCCCCTGAAAATTCTCATAATCCTGTTTTTCTTCCTGCTGCTGTTATATCTTCGTCGAAAAATCTTAGTGCTGCTGATGAATTTTTAAACTATCTTCAAAGTGAAGAGGCTATGAATATTTTTGAAAAAAACGGCTTTAAGAGGGTTGAAGTAAATAAAGAAGACTAATAAAAAATTTTGATAAGAGGTGAATTTTATAATGTATATTAATGATGAAACAATTGAACGATTTCTTAAGGAGGATGTATCTTATATTGATTTAACAACCCTTGTTATGGGAATTGGAAATGAAAAGGGACAAATTTGTTTTACAACAAGAGAGGATATGGTTTTGTCAGGGGTAGAAGAGGTATTGAGAATTTTCGGGAAGTTGGGAATAAAAACAATTCAATCTTTGCCTTCGGGTACTATAATTAAAAGTGGCGAAACATTCATAATAGCGGAAGGTTTGGCATCAAACCTTCATATGGCGTGGAAGGTTTCTTTAAATATTTTGGAGTACTGTTGTGGTATTGCAACTAGGACAAAAAGGTTGGTTGATAAAGCCAGATCAGTAAATCCTAAAATATCCATTGTTTCAACAAGAAAATCTTTTCCGGGGACAAAGGAGCTGGTTATAAAATCCATCATTGCAGGGGGTGCTTTTCCACACAGACTTGGATTATCTGAAACGATATTAATTTTCAAACAGCATGTGAATTTTCTTGGGGATTTTGAAGGGCTTTCTCAGATAATAGGACAGATAAAAATCAATGCGTGTGAGAAGAAAATTATTGTTGAAGTTGAAAATGAGACTGAGGCTATGTTGATAGCAGGTACAGATATAGATGGTCTCCAGTTTGACAAAGTACCGATTTCTGATTTAAGAAGCTTGGTTGAAAAAGTACGCCATATAAATCCTCAACTTACATTGATTGCTGCCGGTGGAATTAATGAGAGCAATATAGAGGGATATGCCTCCACAGATGTTGATGCTATTGCCACTTCATCAGTCTATTTTGGGAAGCCTGCAGATATTAAAGTAACGATAGATAAGTATTGAAACAACGCATAGCTTATTTGCGATTAATAACTTGGTGCCATCGATGTTGCAAAATTAAAACAAATCTCAAGGGATGGGACCATCATAGCAAGAAAAGGAAACGCTATTAAAACTTGTATGCTATAAATCAGTTAAATAAAGTAGCGTTTCCATTTAATTTTTTAATAACAATCATTACTTTATCTCGTCAAAAAAATCATTATAATTTCCGGCATAGTATTTCTATTTAGCACATTTACAGAAAATTAGAATATACCTTTTCTATTGTTATATTTTAACGTAGCCCTTTCTTTAGTTCAGGCTAAGATCTCCAAAATAATCATATTTTCAAGATTGGCATGTTCCATCGAAGTAAGCGGTTGTCTTATACAAGAATACAAATAATCGTTGCCAATACCTTCCATCGATGATAAACTAAAAAAGAGGTGATTGATTATGTCAAATAGTAGACGAAGTCTAATGGATGTCAATATCAAGTGTTCCTGTAAAGGAAACAATCTTGATAAATTGCTGCAACCTAATATTCTTTCCCTTCTTGTGAATAAAAACTTACATGGTTATGTTCTTATTCAAGAGCTTGAAGCGAAAAATGTGTTTAAGGGTGAAAAAATTGATAAAGCAGGTATTTATCGTACCCTGAAGAACTTAGAGGCACAAGGACTGGTGTCTTCTGAATGGAATATTGAAGATGTGGGAGCAGCAAAGAAGGTATATAAAATAACTGCTTCAGGAAAAGAATGTCTAAAAACCTGGATTCAAACATTGGAAGACTATAAGAAGACGATTGAAGCAATTATTGAAGATGCAAAGGAGGTTTTAAATCAAAATAGTTCTCTATGATTTACAGCGTGATAGTTAAGTGTTTTTATTGCAATGATGTGTTGAACCAGGCAGCTGCCTTTTTATCTGATAGAGTTAAGAAAAAAATATACCGATGTATAGATATGCATATGAGAAGGGGGTGTTTCATGTTGAATAATCTGGAATTGATTAGGAGAGCAAAGAAAACTGCGTTATCAGGAAAAATATTAGATAGAGAAAGTATAACTTCTTTACTTAAAATTCATCCAAACTCTGAAGAAGCTGAAAAACTAGGTGAGGCGGCAAGAGAGGTAGCCTCTGTGGTATGTAAAAACAAAGCGTATCTTTGGGCAGCAATAGGACTTGATTATAGAGCATGTCCAATGAACTGTAATTACTGCTCATTAGGTGAAAAGTGGGGGATTGTGAAAGAAGAAAGTGAATTTAGTGAAGATGAAACGATTCGTATGGTTAAAAAATATGTTCATGAGGGTGTAAGATGGATCGTACTTCGTACAACACAATTTTATAATCTGGACAAACTCATTCACTTAGCTGGAAAAATCAAAGAAGTTGTGCCTGGAGAATATGAACTTGGTGCAAATGTCGGAGAATTTGATGAAAAAGTAGCGGCGAAAATGGCGAATAGTGGGTTGGAATTTATCTACCATACTTTGAGACTGAGAGAGGGCATAGATACGAAGTTTAATCCAAGTGATAGGCTTGCGACTCTGGAAACCGTTAAAAATTCGTCTTTGAAATTGGTTTCTCTTGTAGAACCTATAGGTGTAGAGCATACCAATGAAGAAATTGCAGATGCTTTCCTGATTGCTATGAGATATAAAGCTGCTGTTACTGGAGGAATGGCAAGAGTACCTGTAAAGGGTACGCCTCTAGGTGAATTTCCTGCTCTTTCTAAAGAGAGGCTGGCTCAAATCGTTGCTGTAACCCGATTGGCTGCTGGATTCAGTGCACCTGATATATGTGTACATCAAGCTTCGGAGCTGGCAATTCAGTGGGGCGCTAATGTGGCGGTTGTTGAAACTGGTGCAATACCGAGGGATATGTGTTGCAGCTCAAAGGAAGCATGGAGGGGCTTCGATCCTGATACTGCAAAACAGTGGTTTCGTTCCAGTGGTTATCAAGTATTTGCAAAGGGGGAATAAAATTGAGAAAACTAATAGCATTGGCTTTATGTATAACATCTATGCTTAGTTTTACAGGTTGCAGTAGCAAAACTGCCAAAGTCTCTGTTGATGCAAAGGTGGGCACATGGAAAACTGCTCAAACGATTCAACCTTTTTTTTATCAAGATTATTTGGAAGCGGGGCAACAAGTAGAGATTATGGACTTCACAAATCCAGGGGATATGAAGACTGCATTATTAGCTGGAAGTCTTGATCTATGTGGTACTACTATGGTTACTGCTATCACAGCTGCATCTAAAGGAGAACCTGTAGTAGTTATTTCTGGTTTGTCCAATAAATGCTCTGCTTTGGTGGTAGGAAAGGATTCAAATATCAAAACAGAAGCAGAATTGATAGGAAAGAAAATTGCTTATGTGCCGGGAACGATGCACCATTTGCTTTTGCTTGAAGTGCTTGAAAGAAATGGAATAGACCCACAAAAGGATGTGGAACTTATAAGAATAGATTTTTTTGATATGGGTCAAGCTTTAGCACAAGGAACTGTAGATGCATTTTATAGCGGTGAGCCCTATCCTTCTATAGCCGTTGCTGAAGGTTATGGAAGAGTATTGGCATATCCCAACCATAATGAGGGTATTGGGGTTATCAATAGTGGTATGATGACAACAAAAGATAAGATTAAAAATCAGCCAGAAATGGTTCAAAAATTTGTAACAGCTCACGTAAAAGCAACAGAATACTTAAATACCAATAAAAGTGTTTGGCTTGATCAGGCTGTGACATTTGGAACAGATAGAAAAGTATTGGATGTTGCTGCAAATAATATAGAATTATTTTGGCATATTGATGAGAACTACATAGATCGTGTTAAGGATTTAGCACAGCGTATGAAGGAACAGGGACTGATTAGTGAAATGCCTGATATAGATGGGATGTTCGATTTAAGTTTCATTAAACAGGCTGAAAAGGAACTAAAATAATGAAATCAATAATGAAACATCTTTGGGAAAAGCTTGATCTTGTTGGATTTGTTTTGCCTTTGCTTCTTCTTGCCGCATGGTATTTTGTCACTGCAAGTGGCAGCATACCACACTATTTACTGCCAAGTCCAAGAAGATTTTTTCAGGTTATTGTAGACTTTGTGTTTGGTACAGCAAAGCTTACTCCCTATTCTGGAAAGATGATGGAGAATCTAATTGCAAGTAGTATTCGTGTTATTCATGGTTTTGGACTGGCGGTTTTTTGGGGACTTTTATTAGGCTTTTTGACAGGGAGAATTCAGCTGATAAAACGAATGATTGATCCTACGGTGCATATAATCAGAACTATACCAGGAATTGGATGGTTGCCATTGGCTATGCTTTGGTTTGGTATAGGAGAAAAGACTACCATCTTTCTTATCGCTTTGGCTTCTTTTTTTCCTATATATATAAATGTGGCTCATGGGGCTTCTGAAGTTCCTTTAGTGTTTTTGAGGACAGGCAGGATGCTAGGGGCAAACAAGTTTACTTTGTTCACAACGGTTATACTGCCCTATGCCTTTCCTTCGGTTGTTGTAGGGTTAAGACTTGGTTTAGGTGTTTCATGGGCGTATCTGGTGTTGGGAGAACTAACCGGGGTATCAAGAGGCCTTGGCGCTGTGATGATGGACTCTCGGATGCTGGGACAAATGGAAATGATCCCTGCTGCAATGATTTGCATAGGGATTTTAGGAAGACTCACGGATAGATTACTGATGAAGGTGTGTAACTTGATTTATCCATATAACGAAGGTGTTATAAAATGAATAATCAAAAAGAATTAATTATAGACAAAATTGAAAAAAATTTTTCATATCCTTTAAAACAAGGGAACTTGAAGGTTTTAGAAGATGTTTCGCTGTATATGGAGGTAGGAGAAATCATTGCGCTTTTAGGACCAAGTGGTTGCGGTAAGTCCACGCTTTTAAATATTGTTGCTGGCTTTGAAAAACCGGATAAAGGACAAGTAGTATTCATGGGCAAAACCGTTATAGCACCGTCTCCTGAAAGGGCTGTAGTTTTTCAATCGGCTACACTTTTTCCTTGGCTTACCGCTAAACAAAATATTGCCTATGGACTTAAGTTGCATAAACAAAAACAGGAAGTGATCAAGGAAAAATGCAAGAAATACATAGAGTTAGTGGGTTTACAAGGGTTTGAAAATTACTATCCCGCTCAACTTTCTGGTGGCATGCAACAACGGGTAGCACTTGCAAGAGTGTTGGTTTTGGAACCAAGGATGCTTCTGATGGATGAACCATTTGCTGCATTAGATGCTCAGACGCGTATAAAAATGCAGCAGCTTTTGTTATCAATTTCAGCACAGATCAAACCGACGATATTGTTCGTTACACACGATGTGGAAGAAGCATTAATTTTGGCTGATAAGGTATATGTGATGAGTAAACTGCCGGGGCGGATTATTCGACAAGTAGAAGTTCCTTTTAAAAGACCAAGATCTATTTCCATCATAGGTACCAATGGGTTTTCAAAAACAAAAAGGGAAATTTTGCAACTTTTGTTTGAGTAGTGCTTTTTACTGTTATGTCTATACAGTAGTAAAAAAGCTCTTGAGTGAAATCTTAATAATTCATCATAAACTAACTTTTTATAGTAAAAAACATTTAATTTTATCTACTTATGTTATGGGTAGATAAAATTAGATGTTTTTTGCTTTATTTATCCTTCGATGTATTGCTAAGACCCTCACTTCTATGGGAACAAACTAAGTGACTAACACCAAATCAAAGATTCGGGTTATCTACTTATGTAAGTGGGAGGTCAAGCACTACATCCTCGAATTTTATTTTCCATGAAAACAACACAATGTTACATGACGAAACAATACATAAAATATCATTACAATACAAAACGAAGTGAATTAGCGTAAAATATAGATGCATAGGTGATGTTTTTAAAAGTAACAATTAAATAAAGATTTTCGTAATGTTTATAAAATAGGCTATCAAAACAGCTGCAACACTGATTTTCAGATAAAATAGCAAATAATTTTCAAACGATTACTTAGCAATATTATCATAATATTCACTATTTTTATTTATTTTTTATTGCTTTTTTATCAGTAGCTATGTATAATATAACATAATAAAACATTACATAAATAGACAAAAATATTAAATTTTCTAGTTTTAATTAAGTTATGTCTATTTATGAAAATTTATACTTAGACAATATACATACAAAACCTTAAAAAGGAGATGATCACTTTCTTTGTAGTAACTGTGATAGTTTTATTATTTTTACTTTAATAAATCTAAAATGATGGGGGGATTGTGAGGAAAAACTAAAAAAGTTCTGTTGCTTATTTTAACAGTGATTCATTACATATGGGAGTGTGTTGGTGAATGCATAATAAAAATTGTGGCGGGGGTGGAGGAATGCACAGTAAAGCTTACGAATTTGATGAAATTGCAAATGGGCCTTTTTTTCCAATTTATCCTGTAATCGCACAACAGATCAAGGAAAAGACAGGAATAAATTTTGGCAGGTGTCTTGATATAGGTAGTGGTGGAGGACATTTAGGGCTTTCTTTGGCACAGATTACTGATATGGAGGTTATTCTTCTTGATAAATTGGCAGATGCTTTAGTGATAGCCAAAAAACGGGCAGTTGATTGGGGTATAGAGAAAAGAACTTGTACATTGCTTGCTGATGTACATCAAATACCTATGGAGAATGAAACGGTTGACCTATGTATCAGCAGGGGATCGGTATGGTTCTGGGAGGATCAGAAAAAAGGCTTTGAGGAAATCTACAGAGTTCTTACAAATGGAGGCATAGCTTATATCGGTGGAGGTTTTGGCAACAAAGAATTGCAAGAACAAGTGGATAAAAAAATGAAAGAGCGTGATAGTGAATGGCCTAAAGGCAGAGAAAAATTTGTTGCAGGTAATACTGTTGAGCACTTTACAAAAATATTGGAGAAAATAGGCATCTCAAACTTTGAAATAACCGATGACGAAAAAGGTATATGGATTGTATTTAAAAAAATAAAAAATTAGAAATGAGGTGATTTTAGCATGAAGATCAATGATATAAGACTCAATAGTAAAATCAAAGACATTATAGAGCAATATCCAGAAACCCTTTCTGTATTTGCGGCTAATGGATTCAATGCAAGTACAAAAGAGAGTTTGCTTGAAATGCTGGGAGAGTCCATGATGTTAGTAACTGCCCTTAAGGTAAAAGGGGTAAATCAGGAGCTTTTTATAAAAATGCTGGAAGAGCAGATAGCAGAAAAAGCTAACATAACGCAGGAACAAGATGAGGATGTAGCGCAAAAGTTAAATTTTGTTGGCTATACCTATTGTCCTTTAAAACTTACCTTTCGTGAGTGCTTTGAAGAGGTATTGAAGAAATATGTATCAGATACCGGAGATAAGGATTTTAAGTACTATGTACCTTCCGGTTGTAGTAGTGAAGATCCTTATGAGAATTTATGGAAGGCTGATCATATCAACCAGTTGCCAGAAGTTATTGCTTCGGTAGGTTTTAGAGACTTTTTTCGGAAGGAATTTGTGGAGAAGTTCGTGAATAAGGGATATTTTAAAGCAGTGCCGCAGCCTAAAGTCCACAAAGCACTTGTATCAGCTGGATTGATTGATCGCGACGGATGGTATACTGTATATTCTGTATTTCCATTGGTGATGTTGATTGACAAAAAAAAACTTGGGAAGCTGCCAGTGCCAAAACAATGGAGTGATCTGTTGCATCCTATTTATGCTGATAATATCATTATAGGGGCTTCTCATGGTGATATTCATGAAGACCTTCTTCTTTATATTTACAAGGATCATGGTGAAGAGGGTCTGGTGAAGCTTGCAGCCAATATAAAGGCTGGCTGGCATGCTTCTCAGATGGCAAAGACTGCTGGTACAAATAGCAGTGAGGGAGCAGCAGTTTATGTCATACCCTGGATGTTTGCAAAATCTTGTCCAAGAACAGAGACTACTGAAATCATTTGGCCTATAGATGGTGCTTTGACAACGCCTATTTATACACTGGTAAAGGAATCTGCAATGGAGAAGTACAAGCCTTTTATTGATTTCTTAATTGGTTTTGATTACGGACAAAGATCTGCAGATAATTACTTCCCTGTAAGTAATGCTGAAGTTGATAATAAGCTTCCAGTGGAAGCGAGCTTTAAGTGGCTGGGCTGGGATTATATTAAATCTCATTCAATGGAGGAGCTTAAGGAGTATGTTGTAGGGATTTTTCAGCAACACTGGGAAAAAAAGACTGAAATGAAGGAGATGGCATAAATGCGACTAATTACAGTATCTGGACCCCCTTCATCGGGAAAGACCTCTGTCATATTAAAGACAATGGAATACCTTAAGAGGGAGAATTTTAAAATTGGTATTGTGAAATTTGACTGCCTGTCCACCTATGATGACCAACTGTATGAAAAGGCAGGTATAACGGTGAAGGTAGGGCTTTCGGGAAATCTTTGCCCAGATCACTTTTTTATTAGTAATATAGAAGATTGTGTAGCTTGGGGAGTTACACAGCAGTATGATTTTTTAATCAGCGAAAGTGCTGGATTATGCAACCGCTGTTCCCCTCATATCAAGGAGGTTTTGGCTGTATGCGTTATTGACTGTCTTTCTGGCGTGAATACCCCAAAAAAGATAGGACCTATGCTGAAGCTGGCAGATATCGTAGTTGTCACAAAGGGTGATGTTGTTTCTCAGGCTGAAAGAGAAGTTTTTTCCTTTAGAATAAAGCAGGCAAATCCCAGGGCATTTATAACATTTGTAAATGGCATTACTGGACAGGGAGCCTTTGACCTCAGTATAAAGCTTAAAAGTGCCATGGATGTTTTGGATCTTGAAGGAAAGCGTTTAAGGTTTTCCATGCCGGCTGCATTGTGCTCCTATTGCTTGGGAGAAACAAAAATCGGAGGGGACTATCAGACAGGCAACATAAAAAAGATGGATTTGGAGAATGTGATTTAAATGAAGGAATACATATTATCAACAACACTAGATCAAATCGTAAAGGAGCATCCTTATGTAGAGGATTTTTTCATCTCCATAGGAATAAGAAATTTTCATACCAGTCTGACAATTGAGGAACTTTTATATAATCTTGCCGATGACTTTCTTGAAGATTGTGGCATGGAACGGGAACAAATACTCAATCACTTTATTGGATTTATGGAAAAAATAAGTGAACTTAAGAGGCAATCAAGCTTGACTATAGAGGAAATTACAGTGATAGGGGGACAGGATAAATCAGGAAATCATGAAAATGTTACTTTGACAATGAAACCTGGTGAAATTATATGTATTGTTGGAGCAACGGGTTCTGGGAAAAGCAGATTGCTGGCGGATATAGAATGTCTAGCCCAAAAAGATACCCCTACAGGAAGACGAGTGCTACTTAATGGAGAGATTCCACCTCTAGATAAGCGTTTTTCCATAGAACATAAGCTGGTGGCTCAATTATCTCAAAATATGAACTTCATTATGGACCTGACGGTGGAGGAATTTGTGACAATGCATGCTGAAAGTCGCATGGTCTCTCATATTGACCAAGCAGTACAGATGATTGCTCAGTGTGCGAATGAACTGGCAGGAGAAAAGTTTACCATGGATACACCAGTTACCGCTTTAAGTGGCGGACAATCCAGAGCTTTGATGATTGCGGATACAGCTCTTCTCAGCACATCTCCTATTGTATTAATTGATGAGATTGAAAATGCTGGAGTTGATCGCAAGAAAGCCCTAGAGCTTTTAGTTAAGAAAGAAAAAATTGTATTAATGTCTACCCATGACCCTATTTTGGCTTTGTTGGGGGATAAAAGAATTGTGATTAAAAATGGTGGAATTAGTAAAATCATAGAAACCAGTCAAGTAGAGCGTGGAAATCTTAAACTATTGCAGCGATTGGATGCTAGGCTGGTAGAACTTCGAAACATGCTTCGAAGAGGAAAAAAAATTGAATTTGATGCAAGAGATTTTTTTGAAATTTAAGAGAGGTTTAAAAGAAAGGAAGATACGGTTATGAAGGCTAAGGCGTATATGAAGATGATAGTAGTTTTATTAATAGTATCACTAGTGCTTGGTGGCTGTGGTAAAGCTGTTGAAAAACAAAATGAACAGGTTTCTACAGAACAATCCCAGCGAATGGATGAACAAAAAAGTAATGTTCAGGGCAATGAGACTAGAAAGGTTGTAGACATGGCAGGGCGTACTGTGGAGGTTCCTACGGAAATTAAAAAGGTTTATACTACGGGTCAGATCGGTATTGTCCTGCTTTATACCATTAATCCGGACAAGCTTGCAGGATGGGGGTTTCCTTTGGCACAGGGGGAGAAAAAATATATTCCGGAAAAGTATTGGGATTTGCCAGTTCTCGGGTCATGGTCAGGAAAGAATAATAAAGGGAATATAGAAGAAATTATCCGTGTACATCCTGATGTTATTTTTGCCATTGGAGAGCTGGGGGATTCCCAGAAAGAACTGGCGGATAATCTACAGGAACAAATCGGAATACCGGTAGTGATGGTAGAAGCACCACTTGATAAACTGGACAAAGCATACGAATTTGTAGGAGACATAATGGGAGAACAAGATCGATGTAAAGACTTGGCAGATTATTGTTTTAAGACCATTTCAACTATAAAAATGCAAGTAGAAAGCGTGCCGGAGGAAAGCCGAGTCAGCGTGTATTATGCAGAGGGACCAAAAGGACTTGAAACAGATCCGAAGGGTTCTTCTCACACGGAGGTTCTTGACTTTGTAGGTGGTATCAATGTTGCAGATGTACCTATGCAACAAGGATACGGGCGTTCCGCAGTATCTTTGGAACAAGTGCTCAAATGGGACCCTGATATAATTATTACAGGTTATGATAAAGATTTAGGAGGAGAAGGATTCTTTGCTGATGTGTTTAAAAATAGCGACTGGCAGGGACTTAAGGCTGTCAAAGACAAAAGGGTTTATCAAATTCCTTCTTATCCTTTTGACTGGTTTGACCGTCCACCTTCCGTAAATCGCATTATCGGTGTAAAATGGCTGGCAAATCTTTTATATCCTGAGTTTGTAGATATAGACATAGTGGCAGAGGTTAAAGAATATTATGAAAAATTCTATAATAAAAAACTGACGGATGATGAAGTGAAGCAATTACTTCAAAATGCAGGAGGCGAATAGATAGGGAGGTGTTTTCGTGCAAAAGGTAAATGAATTAGAAGAGAGTATAAAAACCCATGGTATTCGTAAATATGAACAACTAACTTGTGGTATAAACTACATGATGATTATTCTGGTTTTCTTGCTTATTGCAGTCTTTTTCATATCCTTTACCTTGGGGCGATACGCGATTTCTATCTCCGAGATATTGAATATTTTCTTTTCTAAAATATTCCGACTAGAAGCCACATGGCCGGATACTGTTGAGACAGTAATATTTAAAGTAAGAATTCCGAGAATATTTGCTGCCATGCTTGTTGGCGCTGCACTATCTGTGTCAGGAGCTTCCTACCAAGGGTTATTCAAAAACCCTATGGTATCTCCTGATATTTTGGGGGCTTCAGCGGGAGCGGGTTTTGGAGCAGCGTTAGGCATTTTGATGTCTTTGGGAATCGTAGGAATACAAGCGTCTTCATTTCTGATGGGACTGGGGGCGGTAGCACTGACATTTGTTGTCAGCAGCATCATTGGAAGGGGAAATAATGCTGTATTGGTATTGGTACTGACGGGTATGGTGGTATCAACTTTGTTTTCCTCCTTCATTTCTATGACAAAATATTTAGCGGATCCTTACAGTAAACTTCCTGAAATTACCTTTTGGTTGATGGGAGGATTGTCAAGTATTACGATGAAGGATGTTAGGATGATGATTATTCCTGTTGTATTAGGGGCTGTACCTCTTTTGCTTCTCCGATGGAAATTAAATGTTTTATCCTTTGGAGAAGAAGAAGCAAAAGCCTTAGGCATTGATACATCTAAGCTCAGACTGGTGATTGTTATTTGTTCTACACTCTTGACGGCTGCTTCTGTTTCTGTGTGTGGCATGATTGGATGGATTGGTCTGGTTATACCTCATTTTGTAAGGATGCTTGTGGGTCCCAATTATAAAGTATTATTACCGGCTTCATTTTTGGTGGGGAGTATATTTCTTCTAATCGTGGATAATGTGGCAAGGACTGCATTTCCTTTGGAGATTCCACTTGGTATTCTTACTTCGTTAATAGGCGCACCGTTTTTTATTTATCTTTTGTTGAAGGGAAAGAGGGGATGGATATGAGATTAGAAGTCAGAGGTGCTGTTTGTGGCTATGGAACAAAAAAAGTAGTAAAAAATATTTCTCTCAGTATCCAGTCAGGAGAGATATTATGCTTATTAGGACCTAATGGTGTGGGGAAGACCACTTTATTTAAAAGTATTTTAGGTTTTTTGAAACTATTAGGAGGAGAGATATTATTAAATGGGAAAAATATTCAAAACGCTTCAAAACTACAACTGGCAAAGGCTGTGGGCTATGTCCCTCAAGCACATACGCCACCTTTCCCCTTTACTGTTCTGGATGTTGTTATTATGGGTAGGACTGCTCATTTGGGGATGTTTGCATCCCCTTCCAGAACAGACAAAGAAATTGCAGAACACGCATTGGAAACACTGGGAATTTCTTTTCTAAAAGACCGAATTTATACGGAAATCAGCGGTGGAGAAAGACAAATGGTATTGATTGCCCGTGCTTTGACACAACAGCCAGAGATCTTGATTATGGATGAACCTACTTCTAATTTGGACTTTGGCAATCAGATACGTGTATTGCAGCAGATTAACAGACTTTCCCAAAAAGGGTTGGGGGTCATTATGACTTCTCACTTTCCTAATCATGTGTTTCTGTGTTCCAACAAGGTAGCTTTGATGCAGCAGAATCATGTTTTTATGGTGGGAAGCGTTGATGAAGTTGTGACGGAAGAAAATTTAAAGTCGGCTTATGGAATAGATGTCAAAATAACAAGTATGCTGGATACAAAAGGAAACACTGTTAAGACTTGTGTTCCGTTAATCCATTGAACATGGAATTGACATGCTGGCGGGAACAACAGTGATTGACAAAAATAAGGTATGGAATTTAATTCAGGAAGGAAATCAACACCAATTTTTTCTGGAAGGATCCACAATGGTCAAGCTATGTAAAGACGAAGTCTCATCATAAATAGGGTAATAGATTCTTTATAAAACTATTTTATTGGATTAAGGCTATTGTAGATAAAACAACTAATTTCATGATGCAAATGGATTTTGAATCAGGTGAAGTAGCGTCTCCACCTGATTCTTCTATGTTAAATTTTATTTAAATCCATGCACTGATTTTAAAGGACTATAGCTTCATCCAACTTATTATTATTCAGGTTCCACTTTTTCAGAGACAAACACGATAGAATTATAGCGAAAATATTTTATACGTTCTGTCGTTAAATATTCCTCATAGCTCTGATCCACATTAGTAATCTCCTCAGGTCTATAAAATCGGTGAGCTATTACTGAAGTTGTTTTCATTCCGTGCTTATCAATGAATGCTCCAATATCATCTCCCCAATCAATATTCACCAGTGCACCGCTACTACGGAGGGGATCTCCATGGTGGATTTGAGGTAGTTCGGAACGGAAAATGGTAGATCGCCCTTCGTGGAAGGGGATTGTAAAGATATGACGACCATTTTTCTTCAGCACCCGACTTATTTCAGCAAAGGCTTTGTCAGGGTTTATCACATGCTCCATGACATCTTGTGTGATAATCATATCAAAACTATTATCATCAAAGGTCAAGTGTTCAAGATCATTACATAAAATACCATCTACAAATTCTCCAGGCTTAACCCCATCAAAATACTCAAAACAAACATAACCGGGTAATTGCTTGAAAGCTTCGTGAATCGGTCCTGAAGCCTGAGCCTCTAAAATACGCATCTCTTTGAAAGTATGAAAGCAATCCTTAAGTGATGAAGAAGGATATGCAATTTCATCAATAAGCACCCTTGCCAAGTCAGAATTTCTTAGACGCGCTCCACAGGAACTGCACTTAGCCTCTCTAAAACAAGCAGCCCCCTCCATAATCTCAAAAGTACTTAAATTACCACAAATGCAGCATGTTTCATCAACAACAATCATTACTTTACCCCCCTAAAAAATCATGATAATCTTGATACTATTATTTCTATGTACTATATTTACAGAAAATTAAAACACGTCTTTCAATTATTATTATATTTTAATGATGAATAAGTTACAAGTAAGAGGCAATATGAGATATCTCAACAAAAATAATTATAGATAAATATCATTATGCCAGTATTGACATAATGATATTTTGAAGATAAACTTAAATTGGAAGAAATTTTAAAATTTTGTAAATTTAAAAGGGAGGGAGAATATGGTTAATCTAAAGATTAATGGTGTGAGCATTTCTGTAAAAGTTGGAACATCCATTTTAGAGGCTGCTCAGAGCGTAGGTATTGATATACCAACATTCTGCTATGACAAGGATCTTACAGCTGACGGTGCTTGCCGGATTTGCGTAGTAGAAGTCGAAGGTTTTCGCAACCTACCAGCATCTTGTACTACACCAGTTAGTGAAGGAATGGTAGTGTACACTGAATCTGAAAAGGTAATAGAGACTAGAAAAATGATTTTAGACCTTTTGCTAGCTAACCATCCACAAGACTGTTTGACTTGTGAAAAAGCTGGTTCTTGTAAGCTTCAAGATTATTGTTATCGTTATGATGTAAGAAAAACTACTTTTGAGGGAGCTCGAAAAAATCTACCTATCGATGATGAAAACCATCTGATTCAACGTGATCAAAACAAATGCATTTTATGTGGCAAGTGTGTTAGGGTATGTAAAGAAATTCAGGTAACGTCAGCCGTGGACTTTACGGGTAGAGGGTTTGATACAACAGTCACAACAGCTTTTAACGCACCGCTAAGCATTGAACAGTGCCGTTTTTGTGGTCAGTGCGTTGACATTTGTCCAACAGGTGCTTTAAGCAATAAGCAAATAGCGGGAACTCGGCCATGGGAGGTTGAGAAGGTCAGAACAACATGTCCTTTCTGTGGTACAGGATGTAATTTCGATTTAAATGTAAAAGAGGGAAAAGTTATCGGCGTTACTTCTACTCCTGATGCCGTTGTTAATGGTCGTTCTTTATGTGTTAAGGGGAGATATCATACTGATTTAATATATAGCCCTAATCGGATAACTACCCCACTAATTAAGAGGAAGGGGGAATTTGTTAAAGCTACATGGGATGAAGCTTTAAATTTAGTAGCAACTAAATTTAAAGAGATAAAAGCTAGAGATGGTAGTGATGCTCTTGCGGCTTTAAGTTCTGCTCGTTGTACCAATGAGGATAACTGGGTCATGCAAAAATTTATGCGGGCAGTGATAGGCACCAATAATGTCGATCACTGTGCTAGAACATGACATGCTCCTACTGTGGCCGGTCTGGCCATCACATTTGGAAGTGGAGCAATGACAAACTCTATTAGTGAAGTAGAGTATAATGATGTTCTCTTTATTATTGGTTCTAATGCTACTGAGGCGCATCCAATCATCGGCAACAAGATGAAACGAGCAGCTAAACGAGGTGCTAAACTCATTGTAGTAGATCCTCGCCGTACTGAATTGGCGGAATATGCTACCTTGTGGTTACCACTAATCCCTGGAACAGATGCCGCCTTGATTAATGGTTTAATCAACATTATCGTAAATAAGGGATGGGAAAATCGACAATATATTGAAGAACGCTGCGAAGGCTTTGATGCTATGTGGAAGATAGCACAAACCTATACACCAGAACGAGTGAGTGAAATTACAGGTATTCCGGTGGAAACCCTTTATAAAACGGCTGAGTTATATGCTCTTACGCCAAAGGCAGGTATTTTTTATACTTTAGGGATTACTGAACATACAACAGGGACGGCTAATGTTATGTGCTTAGCCAACTTAGCAATGGTAACTGGACATGTTGGGGTTGAGAATGCCGGAGTAAATCCTCTGCGGGGACAAAATAATGTTCAGGGTGCTTGTGACTTGGCGGCGTTACCTAACGTATTTCCAGGTTATAAGGATGTTACAGATCCTAATAATGTAGCTATCTTTAGTCAGGCTTGGGGTGTAAATGTATCTGATAAAAAAGGTCTGCGTATCCCGGAAATGCTAGATGAGGCTTTGCTTGGCAACGTGAAGGGAATGTATGTCATGGGTGAAGATCCTGTTTTGACTGATCCTGATGCTAATCATGTTCGGAAGGCTTTTGAAGCGCTTGAGTTTTTAGTTGTTCAAGATTTATTTATGACCGAGACGGCTACTTATGCTGATGTTTTTCTTCCAGCAGCTTGCTATGCTGAAAAAGACGGAACTTTTACCAATACAGAAAGAAGGATACAAAGGGTTCGTAAAGCCGTGGAGGCCCCAGGTCAATGCCGTTTAGATTGGGAAATTATTTGTGATTTAGCCCGCCGAATAGGTTATAAGATGAAATACAGTTCTTCGGAAGAAATTTTTGAGGAAATAAGGAAATTAGTTCCCAGTTACGCTGGCATCACCTATCAAAGAATTGATAAGGTTGGATTACAGTGGCCTTGTCCTGATGAAGAACATAAGGGTACTAAATTCTTACATGAAGGTCGTTTCCCTAGGGGAAAAGGACTCTTCATAGGTGTTGAATATGAAGCTCCTGCTGAGTTAACGAATAAAGCTTTTCCTAAGCTATTGACCACTGGGCGGATGTTATACCACTATAATATTATGACAAGACACTCTAAGAACCTTGATACTTTACGACCCTTTGAGCTGGCAGAAATCAACCCTGTTGATGCAAAAGAGATAGGTATAATAGATGGTGATCAAATAAGGGTTAGTTCCCGTAGAGGTTCAATCATTACCAGAGTAAAGGTTACCGAACGGGTTTCCCCAGGATTATTGTTTATGACCTTCCACTACAAAGAAAGTCCGGTAAATGAATTGACGAATTCGGCTTTTGATCCTGTTACTAAGACTGCTGAATATAAGGTTTCTGCAGTGAAAATTGAGCGATATAATAGTTAAAAAAGAAAAAGAAGATTAATTGGAGACTAAGTGAAATATTGACACTTTGCGTAAAAGATCTTATGCAGATTTTTATGGATCATTGATCACAGACTTGCTGCAGGCTTAGGCTGGTGATGTAAAGGAAAATTTCATTCATCTACTCTACTGAGTTTAACTAGCATAAGCGGTTAATTATTGTTATAATGGTACTAGTCTACATAACTTTATATTTACAATAATTTGACCGTATAGAGGTGAATAAAATTTGAAAGATAATAAAATCTCTGATCTTCAAGTAAAGCTATCACCACGTTCGAAAATCTGGATCGAATCTCAAGGAGAGGTGGTATTTGGTCGTGGAAGATTACTTTTATTTGAAGCAATAAGTGAAACAGGTTCCATCAGACAAGCTGCCACAAAATTAAATATGTCTTATCGGGCTGCCTGGGGTAAAATCAAGGCCACTGAGGAGCGGCTAGGTATGAAATTATTGGAGAAAAATACCGGTGGTCATAAAAGTGGTGCAGAATTAACTCCTGAGGCAGTAGAATTGCTTGAATCCTATGGAAAATTCAAAGAAGAATCCGAAGAAGCAGTTAATAAATTATTCGCTAAATATTTTGATGGGTTTATCAATAAGTTTAGATAAATAGAATGAATATTGTTGTCATCTCATTATGCCTTTATTTACATAACCAAGCTAATGAAGTGGGCTTAATGAGAATCCTATTTATTCGGCATCATTATGCCTGAATTGACACAATGATGCTGAATAAATTTCCTAATCAAGGAGAACTAAAACATGGTATTGCACAAAAAATGAGATTGCTACCAAAATAGCTGTAACTGCCACTTTAGCAAATGTCAAGGAGGAAAGCTATGAGAACCAATGTTACTTTAGAAGAAGCATTAGCAATGTTGTTAAAGGAAAGTGGCACAATAGAAGCTGTTCATGTTCCTCTATTAGATGCATTGGGAAGTGTATTGGCTGAAAATATTGTGTCAGATATGGATATGCCTCCTTTTAAGAAATCTCCGCTGGATGGCTATGCTGTCAGAGGGGAAGATACTGAAGGGGCATCTAAGGACACGCCTATTATCCTAAAGGTGATGGATTTTGTGCCTGCTGGCTATGTATCCAACAAGAGGCTAGGTAAAAAAGAGGCAATGCGGATTATGACAGGGGCAAAGATTCCCGAAGGGGCAGATGCTGTAGTAAAGTTCGAAGATACGAAGTATACAGAAGAAACAGTAACAGTCTACAAAAAGTATCCTGTCGGTACAAATATCGTAAAAGCTGGTGAGGATATGGAAAAAGGAGATCTTGTTTTACAAAAAGGTGAGGTAATTGATGCTCCTGAAATAGGTATATTAGCTACTTTAGGAAAAGCTTATGTAGAGGTTTTTAGAAAACCGCGGGTAGCGATTTTATCCACTGGAGACGAATTGGTAGATATGCAACAGCCTCTAGTTGAAGGAAAAATACGAAACAGCAACTCCTACACCATTGCCGCTCAAATCAAAAAGCTAGGGGCAAAACCTTTGATGTTAGGAATATGCAGTGATGCTATTGAAATCATTAAAGCAAAGCTAAACTCCGCCTTAAACTGGGCTGACATTGTTATTACTACTGGCGGTGTTTCGGTGGGGGATCATGATTTAGCTAAGGAAGCTTTTCGGGAGGTGGGGGCAGAAGTATTGTTTTGGCGTGTAAGGATGAAGCCTGGCACACCGATAGCTGTTGCAAAGAAAGAGGAGAAGTTAATTTTTGGCCTCTCTGGAAATCCAGCTGCTGCTTATATTACCTTTGAACAGTTTGTTAGGCCCATCATTTTGAAGAAAATGGGGAGAGGGAATTATAAGTTGATGGAGGTAAAATCTATTTTAGAAAGTGATTTTACAAAAGCAAGTAATCAAAACAGGTTTGTAAGGGGAAATACTTATTATAGAGACGGTAAGTATTATACAAGGCTTCCAGAAAAACATAGCTCTGGTGTTCTTACAAGTCTTATGGGAACCAATTCTCTTTTTTATATTAAGGCATTAACAGGTCCCTATAAAAAGGGAGATGAGATAACCGTCCAACTATTAAATCATCCGGAGGTGTTGAAATGATACCAGTTTTTTCTATCGTAGGAAAATATTCTAATATCGGTAAAACCACAGTTTTATGCAATATGATTAAAGAGCTAAAAGCTAGAGGTTATAGGGTAGCTACTATAAAACATGATATTCATGGTTTTGATATAGACCATCCCGGAAAAGATACATGGAAGCATGCTCAGGCAGGCTCGGATGTTGTGATAATTTCTTCTCCTACAAAGTTCGCAAAGATTGAAAAGGTAGGAAGAGAATATACTTTAGACGAAATATTGACGGGTATTAAAAATGTAGATATTATTATTATAGAAGGATACAAACACTCTGATAAGCCAAAGCTTGAGGTCTACAGAAAAGAAATTACTAAGGGATTTTTATGCGCTAATGATGAAATGTTTGCAATTGTTACTGATGATGAACATGAAAAAGCTATTCCTACCTTTGGATTTCATGAGACCGACAAGCTAGTAGATTTTATTGCACAAAAAATTGGGGTGAGGAGACGAGTTCCTTGTTCTGTTTTGACGGTATAATTATGATGCATCATTTCCAGATAAGTTCACCACCGTATTGAGTTAATTAACTTGATACGGTTTTTCATTTTTACTTAGTTTTTGGATGTTTACTAATAAATATAAAATTTAAAATTCAAAATGGATGGCTTGAAAATAATTGCAATGGAGGTTTTATACCAATATTTTCTATGCTATAGTTAAATTGGAGGGCACCATTTATAAAAAAGGATGGTTAATATGGAAATAGTGATTAATAGAAACTGTAATACGCCAGTGTATTTACAAATTAAAAACCAAATTCAACATAAAATCATATCTGGTGAGCTAACGGATGATTATGTTTTACCTTCTGAAAGAAGTCTTGCTAAACAGGTAAAGGTGGATAGGAGTACGGTGGTGAAGGCTTATATGGAACTGAAGGCAGAAGGACTCGTAGAATCCTTTGTTGGGAGGGGAACTATTGTGCTCCCTCAGATTTCTAAAAATATGACTTTTGATAAGTTAACTGTGCCTAAAATTAATTGGAGTCAGTTTGTGAGCCAAGATTTTTTTATGAACAGTCAAAACCTTATTGCTCAAATAATGGAGGCCCATCAACACGAAAAGGTCATATCCTTTGCTGGGGGGATACCTTCTTCTGATACCTATCCTATAGAAATCATAAAAACGCTTCAAAATTACTGCATGGATAAATATCGAGAGAAGCTTTTTATGCCCACAAGCATTTATGGATGTATGGAGCTAAGAAAGGCTATAAAAAAACATGCAGAAAGTAGAGGGATAAACGCCTCAGTAAAGGAAATCATGATTACTTCAGGAACACAGCAGGGAATCTATTATTTTGCAAAACTGTTTGTTGAAGCGGGAGATATGATATTAGTGGAAGAACCCACTTATCTGGGAGCTATAGAAATATTTAAGTCAGCTAGGGGAAAAGTCGTCGGCGTACCGGTGGATGAAGAAGGAATGAAAACCGATGTTTTAGAAAACCTATTGCTTCGATATAGACCTAAGTTTATTTATACGCAACCTAGTTTTCAAAATCCTTCAGGAGCTACCTTAAGCATCAGGAGAAGAAAAGAATTATTAAAGTTGGCGTATTTTTATCAGGTCCCCATATTAGAGGATGACAGCTATAGTGAAATCAACTTTAGTGGGAAGCGGTTTCCTTCACTAAAAGCTCTTGATAAAAAAGATTATGTTGTTCACTTGGGAAGTTTTTCAAAGTCATTATTTCTGGGGATGAGGATTGGATGGGCTATTGCCAATGAATACATCGTTGGCAGGTTCGGGAGTCTTAAGCAGATAACAGATTTACACTCCAACACCATGGCGCAGTATTTACTAAGCGAGTTTTTAATACAAGGATATTATGCCAAACATCTAACTAAGGTGGTTGGAGAATATAAGAGCAAAAGAGATTTGATGTGTAATGAGATAACAAAATATAAAATAAATGGGTTGGAATTAAGCATACCAGAGGGCGGCTATTTTCTTTGGTGTAAGCTGCCAGAAAATATTAGACTGTCAGTGTTAATGGATCACGCCATCAAGGAAGGTGTAATGTTCATGCCTCCAGATCCATTTTATAGCAACGGTTCTATAGGGGATGCTTACATTAGACTGAACTATACTTACCCATCAAAGGAGGAAATCAAAGAAGGGGTAAAGCGTTTGATGGAGGCTATTAGGAAAGCCCAGATAAGAAAGTGTCCGCAAGGAGAGGTAAGCTATAGTAATAGAAATCCTATATTTTGATGGTAATAAGATATGGAGGGATGAAGATGAAGAGGATGTTTTCAAAAAGAGCGAGAGAGGCAAAGGCTTCAGAAGTGAGGGAACTACTTAAACTAACAGACAATAATGATATCATTGCTTTTGGTGGGGGATTACCTGCACAGGAAGCCTTTCCCGTTGAAGAAATGATAGAAGTATGTAAAGATATACTTGTTGCCCATGGAACAAAAGCTATGCAATATGCTACTACTGAAGGAAATAATGAGATTAGAGGGCTAATGCAAGAAATCATGAAGGAAAAAGGGATTACTGCAGAAATAGAGAATATACTGGTGACATCTGGTTCACAGCAGGGGCTGGATTTAACTGCAAAGGTCTTTATAGAAGAAGGGGATAAGGTGATCTGTGAGAAACCTACCTATATGGCAGCTATCAATGCATTTAAACCTTTTTCTCCTCAATTTTTAGAGGTAGAAATGGAGGAGGACGGTATCACCTTGGAGGATCTTGAGGCATTGCTTCAACAAAATCCCGATGCAAAGTTTATCTATACAATACCTGATTTTCAAAATCCTACGGGGCGAAGCATGAGTTTAGGAAAAAGGAAAAAACTTGTACACATAGCGAACAAATACGATATACTTATTATTGAAGATAATCCTTATAGTGAACTGAGGTTTAGTGGAGAAACCTCACCTCCTATTAAGAGTTTCGACACAGAGGGTAGAGTAATTTACCTTAGTACCTTTTCAAAAATTGTATGTCCGGGATTTAGAATTGGATGGGTTTGTGGAGAGAAGGAGATTATCAATAAATATGGTTTGTTAAAACAGGGGACAGATTTACACACCAATATATTTTCTCAGCTTCAGATCCTGTACTTTTTTAAAACCTATGATATAAAGCAGCGTATAAATAAAGTGCGAGAAATCTATAAAAAGAAAAGAGATGTAATGATAGAGACTATTGAAAAAGAATTTCCAAAGGAAGTAGAATTCACTAGACCTATGGGTGGTATGTTTGTGTGGGTTACTTTGCCAGAGGATATGGAGGCTAAAAAACTACTGGAAAAGGCAATTACACAAGGCGTAGCCTTTGTGCCGGGAGAGGCTTTTTATGCCAGTAGTGAAGTAAAGAATACCTTAAGGTTAAACTTTTCTGGATTGGAGGAAGATAAGATTCAAATAGGCATAAGAAGGTTAGCAGAAGTGATTAAAAATGAAATGTAATTTCAATCTTCGGTCTTCATAAGTGTAACATAGAGTCAAGACTTTGCACGTTTATCCTTCGGTGCATTGCTAAGATGCTCACTTCTAAGTGAACAAACTAAGTGACTGCCACAAAAGTTAAAGTGCAAACTTGCATTCTGTATAAGTGACTAACACAAAATCATAGATTTTGGTCATCTACTTATGACCATCTACTTATGAAATAAGTCTCATTTTATCTCCCTATTTACAGGAGAGGGAGATTTGTTAGCAGCTCATTTTGAAATCTAGTACACATTTAGGAGGGTATATTCTTGAACAGACGTGATATAGGTATAGGGGTAATTATAGCGATTTTATGGGGTCTTAATTTTATTGCCATTAAGCTGGGGTTAGAGAATATGCCACCTTTATTGCTGGCGACGATTCGCTTTGTTGTTGTGTGTCTGCCGGCGGTTTTTTTCTTGCCGCCGCCTCCAGTAGCCTGGCGTTGGCTGCTTGCTCTGGGATTAACCATCAACGTTGGACAATTTGCTTTTCTCTTTATGGGAATGAAGCTAGGGATGCCTGCAGGATTATCTTCCCTTGTGCATCAGTCTCAGGCTTTTTTCACATTGGTGATTGCTATTCTACTGATAGGGGAGGACTGGCATTGGAATCATTTGGTTGGGCTTATAATCGCTATTGGTGGTATGGTTATAGTAGGATTACAGCAAGGTAGCAGCATGACAGCAGCTGGTTTCTGCTTCACCCTGGCTGCAGCTGCCAGCTGGGGCGTGGGAAATGTAATCATGCGTCGAGCTACTCAAGGGGTTCCTTCTTTTTCTATGTTATCTCTAGTGGTCTGGGCTGGTGCAGTAGCTATACTACCTTTAGCTCTTTTATCTTTATATATAGAAGGCTTCGCAGCATGGCAGACTGCATGGCACTCTGTTAACTGGGTTACTGTAATTTCAGTAATCTACCTAGGCTATTTTTCTTCCCTAGGGGGGTATGGTCTATGGGGAAGATTACTTTCTCGTTATCCTGCCGCTATGGTTTCTCCATTTGCTCTGTTGGTTCCTGTAGTAGGTATCAGCAGTGCTGCTTTGTTTCTTGGGGAAACATTCTCCTTGTGGCAGATGGTAGGAGCGATGATGGTGATGACAGGTTTGGTGGTCCATGTTTTTGGAAGAAGGTTGGAAAAAAAGGTAGAAAAGGTCTAAATGCTACCATTTTTACTTAATTAGCAGGAGATGGAAAAAAGTAGAGAATAGAAATTAAGTAAAGCTACCCAAATGAAATTTCTAAGATAATAGGGGGAATAAACATGGGCAAGCGTGATGAATATGAAATGCATTTGAAACAGCTAGTGAGTAAAAATGCTTTTGAAGAACTGGAGGACATGTTAATCTCTAATTCTAACTTACCAGGACCGAGGGGCAACTTGGAGCTAGCATACGCTTTTGGCAATTGCCTAAAAGCTGTGGCGTGTGTTCATGACGATTTATGGCAAATCTTAAACCAGTGGGCAACAGTAACAGCCGAAGAAACTCCATCGGATGGTCCTAAAGAATTCATTCCTTTTTGTGCTGTGCAAGCCTTAGGGGCTATATTTACATTTGTTGATTCTGAAAAGAAAGAAAAAATTATTAAGCTATTTCGGGTTGCAGCGAATGATTCAAGGTGGCGGGTTAGAGAAGCTGTAGCTATAGGTCTTCAATGGATTGAAGAAGAAGATTTTAGGCAAGCAGAATTCATTTTTAACAAATGGATTGATGATGCTTCTCTTTTGGAAAGAAGGGCAATCATAGCGGCTTTAGCACATCCTCCTGTCTTAAATCACAAGGATAATGCAGAATTCTGCTTTGAAATTACAGAAAAAATTTTAAAAGACCTCATTAAGATAGACAAGAAATTTCGTAAGACCGAAGAGTTTCGTATTTTAAGAAAAGGACTTGAGTATGCTGTAAGTGTATTCGTTGCTAAACTACCTGATGAAGGCTTTGAATTTATGAAGAAGTGGGCGCAGGAAAAGGATGCAGATATAAGGAAAATAATCAAGTCTAATCTAGGTAAGTCTAGATTGACTAAAAAATTTGATCAACAGGTAAAGGAAGTATTGGGTGTACTGACGGATAATTTTGCTTAATTAGGATGATTTATGGATTTACAGGTAGCTTTATATAAATATGTAATGCAAGGAGGGACAGCATGAATAATATATTAATCATCGAGGATGACGAGTCAATAAGAGAAATATTAGCTTTTGCATTAAGGAAAGAAAGCTTCATCGTCTATGAAGCTTCAACAGGACAGGAAGGCTATGAAACCATAAAAAACAATCCTATTGACTTGATATTACTAGACCTTATGCTGCCAGACATAAGTGGATTTGATATTTGCAGGAAAATATCTACAGAGTATAAAACGCCAATCATCATGTTAACAGCAAAGGATGACATGTTGGATAAACTGTTGGGCTTGGAGATTGGAGCGGATGATTATATTACAAAGCCTTTTGATGTTCGAGAAGTCATCACTAGAATTAAAGTTTGTTTAAGAAGGATTGAAAAACTGAAAAGCGCAGGTGAAGAAAACCACAATAGGATAAAGCTCAAAGATAACGTGATGATTTTCAAAGATAGACATGAAGTATTTATTGGAGACAAAGTGGCACATTTGAAGCCCAAAGAATATGAATTATTGATTATGCTGGCAGAAAATAAAGGAAAAGTCTTTTCAAGAGATAAACTTTTGGAGGCTGTATGGGGCTATGATTTTCAAGGCGGAAGCAGAACCGTGGATGTACATATTCAAAGATTAAGAAAGAAATTAGGCTGCGATAAGGGTACTTCTTTTATTCAGACTGTATTTGGGTTTGGCTATAAAATTCAATAGGAAAGGTTTGTATTTATGAAAATATCCATGAGATATAAATTGATTATTGGATTTTTATTTATCTTTTGTATTGGTTATGCTGCAATGAGCTTTTATTTAAATAAGGCAGTGGTGAATACCAATAATAATATGATTAAGCGTAGTCTATTGTCCTTTCAAAAAGAATTGTTGTTACATATAGATCAGTATTTTGAGTTGGAAGATATAAGCATGGATGCTATTAGCCTTGAGAATCATGCCAATAATTTCGCTGAGAAGATATCTTCAAAAATTGAAGCAAGAATCATTGTTTATTCTAATGAGGAAGATTTTTTAGCTGATTCTGCCAATGCCAATGGAATCATTTTAAATTACGAGGACTTAGACAATAAAAATAACGATATAGGATATGATGATTTTAAAATGGCTGCTGAAAATACATCTTCATTTGTGGTAGTTCCTGTGCAGAATAAATACTTAGTTGTCTATTCTTCTCCAGTACTAGGGGTTGGAGAAAGGATTGGTATGATAAGATGTGTTTTGGACTATTCAGAGGTATTTAGTTCCAGCAAAGATTTGCTAAAAATGATTAATACTTTGATACTTATCATCTTTGGAACCATATTTTTATTTATGCTATTGCTTTCTAAAAGGGTATCAGAACCTATTGAAAAATTAACAGAGGCAACAAAAGAGATAGCTGAAGGGAAATTTGATGTAAAAATTGATGTGAATTCTCATGATGAAGTAGGGGAGCTTGCAGAGAGTTTCGTCAAAATGAGTAAGCAGATAAAACAACAAATAGATATGATAGCCTTTGATAGAGATAATTTAAAAAAACTTGAGGGGTTTAGAAAGGCTTTTTTTGATAACGTTACTCACGAGATGAAAACACCTTTAACAATTATTTCAGGATATTGCCAAATATTGATTGATCAAAATTTTCAAGATTCTCAGTTATTACATAAAAGCATAAAAAAAATCAAAAAAGAAAGTGAAAATATGAACAAAATGGTGCTGCAGTTACTTGAAGTATCAAAAGAAAAATCCAGTAAAAGCGTTAAAAATACTGAGGAAGTTTATTTGTCTCAAGTTGTTGATAGCGCTTGTAGAGATATGAAGATAAAGGCAGATAAATATAAAATCGCTATTGAAAGGAAGATAGAAGAAGATATTGTTATTATGGGTAATTCAGATGAATTAAGAAGGGTAGTTATCAATCTTTTAGACAATTCAATAAAATATGGAGATGTGCACGCTAATATTACAGTAAAACTGTTTGCAGAAGAAAAGGACTGCCATCTTATTGTTGAAGATAAGGGTAAAGGTATACCTACAGACAAACTAGATAGGATTTTTAAACGATTTTATCGCATTGAGCAGCCTGATTTTGCTGAAACGGAAGGTTGTGGTTTGGGTCTAGGTATTGTTAAAGAAATCATTGACAAGCATCATGGTGAGATTCAGATTGTAAGTAAAGAACAAATTGGAACCACTGTTTGGGTTAAAATTCCTCAAAATGTTTACAAAACGGAAACATTTGTTTAAAATATGGCAACTTTCTTTAGATATAATAGACGTAAAATAGAAGGCTGGGAGGAGTTTTAATGGGAATAAGAACGGAGAAGTGGTTAACAAAGGTGGCGATGATAGGTTTATTAGGACTTGTAGCAATCATTGCATATCAGTCCTTTACAAAAGAGGTTATCGAAACGAAAGAACCTGTCATTGTATCTACAGATATGCGTAGCTTGGAGAATGATGAGGAGGATAAGCCATTACAAATTGTAGCAAAAGAAGAAATTGATGGGATAGAAGGAATCAGCGAGTTTATGGGAGCAATGGGAAACAATGAAGTGATTGCGAGAATTGGTTTAGGTAGAGCTGGGATTGAAGAATTATACAATCAATATTCGAAGCCTTTTGAAAAGAAGGAAGAGGTTGATTTTATTAATAGAGCTAAGGGACCATTGTTTAAAATTAATCTTACCACACTAGAAAAAACACCTCTAAAAACGGATGAGGTTGCCTTTGATCCTATAGAAATGTCCCCTATTCTATCCCCCGACGGTAGAAAATTAATGCATATTCCTTATGTGTGGGATGAATCTGTGGAGGTCATTAAACCAGCTATTGTCTATGATTTGCGTAACCAATCTGTCACAAATATTGATGCAAATATTGATTCAGATATGGCACCTGAAGATGTATTCTATAGAGGTTGGTCCAAAGATAGTAAATATATCGTTGGATTTGGGATAGAGGATGAAGAACAGAGCATCATCACATTTGAAGTAGAAAACAATCAATTTCAGAAGTTCAAAATGGATAGCGATGTATTTAGAATCAATCCATTAGGGCATATTTTTTCTGAGGATGGGAAAGAGATATTTTTTGTAGGATGGGAAAATGAAACACCAGGTATATATAAGCTAGGCGTGGATAGTGGTAATGTGGAACTTGCGATGGCTTTACCAGATGAAGGTGAAGAAAATTTTGTAAGAAACTATCCCTATAGGATCATAGATGGAGGAAATAGAATCGTATTTTTAGGAAATATAAGAGGGAAAAATGGACTATACATTTATCACGATGATCGTAAATCTTTTACGAAAATTGCTGAAGGAGGAGGCGCTTCAATACCATTTTCAATTTCACCAGATAATAAAAAAATCATCTATGCAACTTACTTTAGGAATGAAAATAGCAGAAGGTTTTGGAAGATATATGCAGCAAAGATTGTTGAAGATGCATTGGAGAATAGAATATTAATATCTGAGGATGTTGCAGAGTATCCTGGAATGCCTATCATTTCATGGAGTGGCGATAGCAGGAGTGTGGTGATGTATGAACCTCAAATATTTACACTAGATAGTAGAGTCTTTGTAGAAAGAGGAATTATTCGAAAGATTAGGTTTAAATAAGGTTTTCAGATGCCCTTAGATGGATACTTCAAGATTGCTAGATGGTATGTTCGCCAGTAAAATTCACCAATGAATGAAAGCCGCAGTTTATGCGGTTTTTTTGCGTATTATGATATAAAATCAATTGAATAAGCCTTTAAAACAAGTAAGTATTAGCAAACCTTTAGATAATTATTTTCAGTAATTAACATAAATGTATAAATATATATATATTGACAATCTATGGAATATTGTCAATAATTAATATAATAAAGAGAAAGTCTCTATTTACTATAAACAAATAAATTAAACAGGAAGGAGCTGTAAACATACTTTAAATAAAGATCTTATAAAATTTAACTTACTTAAAGGAGGACAAAGATGATTTTTCAAAGGAAAGGTATAAATATCTTATTAATGACGCTTTGTGTGATACTTATCATAACGTCAATGCCTTTAACTGGCTATTCGATAACACATTCAGATATTGATAGTCATTGGGCTAAAAGTGTTATTTCAAAATGGACTGATCAAGGTTTAGTCAGAGGTTATCCCGATGGTACTTTTAAACCTGATAAACTAGTATCACGGGCAGAATTTATGACTATGGTAAACAATGTATTTGGGTATAAAGAAACCAAAGATATGAATTACATAGACGTGCCTAAAGGTGTCTGGTATGAAGAAGTTGTGACAAAAGCTTTAACGGCAGGGTATATTTCAGGCTATCCTGATGGTACCATCAAACCAGAAGCATCTATAACTCGACAGGAAATGGCAGCGGTTATAGTAAAAATTAAGAAATTAGAAAATGATCCAGCAGGCAGCTCTGTTTTTGCTGATGCATCTGATATTCCCGATTGGTCTAGAGGTATCATTGGTGCAGTAGTGAAAGCTGGTTATATGAGGGGATATCCTAACGGCTACTTTAAACCTCAAAATAATGTTACTCGTGCAGAAGCTATAGTGGCACTGGATAAGGCTGCATCCACTATCAAAGTTACAGAAGCCACAGAAGCCACAGAAGCAAGAACTAGCCATTTGATATTTGATAAGGCTGGTACCTACGGATCTGAAACAACGATAGAAGAGATAAAAACAGATGTCCTGATTAAAGCTGATGGGGTAATACTACAAAACCAAAAGATTTACGGTGATTTAGTAATCGGGGAAGAAGTGGGGAAAGGCACTGTTATCCTAAACAATATCATTGTAGAAGGAAATACTTATATAAGAGGCGGTGGTCCCGACAGCATTATTATCAATGAAGGTCAGTATAGAAACATCATCATTCAAAATGCAAATGGAAAAGTACGTGTTGTAGCAAAAGGAGTTAAAGGCCTAGACGGAAAAGCAGTAGATCTAATTATTGTAGAAGATGCTGCAGGAAATGAAGTAATATTGAAGGGTAAATTCAATAGCGTAGAGATTGAAGGAAGTAATGTGATTATCAGCACACAGGGGGATACCCACATTGGTACCATGACAGTGGCTAAAGATATTTCTGGTATCTTATTGAATATAAATCAAGGTGCGAACGTTAAAGATTTAATATTATATTCGAAAGTAGATGTCAAAGGTACAGGTATCATCCAAAATAAAATTGAAGCTTTCATTAAGTCAACTAGTGGCGGCGGTGGCGGTGGTTCCTTCAATAATGCACCTAATGCTCCTAAGGAACCTAATCCGTCAAATCAGACAATAGATGTGAGTTTATCTCCAACCTTAAGCTGGACCTGTAGCGATCCTGATGGGGATGCATTAATCTATGATGTTTACCTAGGAACCGATCAAATGCTGGTAGAAAGCAAGGATCAATCAGTGAAAAAAGCTGCTGGACAGAGTAGTACAAGCTACTCTCCAGGTACACTTCAAGAAATAACTACCTATTATTGGAGAATTGTGGCTAGAGATAGTAAAGGTGCCGAATATACTGGTGATGTATGGCAATTTACTACCATTATTACCAATAAGGATCCAAACCAACCTGAAGAACCCACACCGATTAATGGGGCGGAAAAAGTAAAATTACTGCCGATATTAAGTTGGATTTGTAGTGATTCAGACGGAGATGAATTAACCTATGATGTTTATTTAGGAAGGGATGAAACTTTAGTAGAAAGTCTAGATCCATCAGTTAAAAAGAAAACAGGATATAATAGCACCACATACCTACCAGGGGAGCTAAACAGTCTAACTACCTATTATTGGAGAATCGTAGCGAAAGACAATAAAGGTGGACAGACGGCGGGACCTTTATGGAAATTTACAACCAAGGAACCAGAAGTTATTACAGATGCCCATGGATATTTTAAGATAGAGAATCAAGATAAAACCAAATTAATAGAGGGTTATGTTACCCATAACCGCGGAGGTGCGGGAATTCCTGGAGCTATTGTAAGCTACCCAGATAATATTTTCGAAACATCAGGAGATATACTGGTTTCTATTGGTGAATTGGCAGCAGCGAGAATTCAGAATGTATATTGGAAGAACGTCACTGATTATGCCCAGGGAGGGGAAAGTGTTGTCAGCAAGATATATGGCGGCAACAGTGTTACCGATTATGTCTACGGATGGAACAAACTGGACTATATTTATGAAGTTCCTGTCAGAGATTTGTTCAACCCCTCTTGGGGCAAGACACCTCCAAGTATACAATTAGAAGGAATTACTTCTGGAGATATGATATCGGGAACGGTTGAGTTTGATTTATCCTTCCAAGCTGAATCAGGTATATTAGTTTATTTCATATATCTCGGTGGAGAACAGATATACCCCGTAGAAGATTTTGGCTTAGGAGGATGGGGTGAAAATTCAGCAAAAGTATCAATTGATTCCAGTAGTTATCCAAACGGACCAACCTATATAAAAATACTGGCCTATGATTACAATGGAAACTCGGTTGTATATGTTTTACCGGTAATTGTACAAAATGATGTTAATCTAGAGCAGCTGAACCCCCCAGAACAAATTAAAAGGTTATCTTTAGTGAGCGATACCTATGGTACAAATTTGGGCTTACATTCCTTACCAGCAGCTCAGAATAAGACTCCAGATAATGATAGTCAGAAGGATATGCTAAATGCTGCCTTTATCACAAACAATGTTACCATTAGTAATGCTCTAAGTTGGGATCCTGTAACTGGTGCTGACGGTTATAAGGTGTATCGTAGTTTTGACGGAGTGAATTATAAACAGATTGGTACAGTAAAAGGTGATCACTATCATGATGTCAGTTACGAGTTGACCATTGGAAAATTAACTTATTATAAAGTTGTACCCTATAATAGTCAAGGGGATAGCGGCGAGGATGCCTTGATTCGTTATGCTGCTCCTCTGCCAGGATTTAATGTAATACTTGATAGTCCTAAACATGGAGAAACCGGCGTTGAGCTTTCGCCAACTTTCTCATGGGCTGTTCAAACAATAGGTGGCAGCTTTAAGGATTACCAGTTAAAATATAATAATATAGACTTATATCAAAATTATACACTTCGGCTGTTTGATGCAACAGATTACTTAATATGGGAAGCTTATTTAGATGAAAGAGATAATTTATCTAAAGATGAAAATCAATTCAAATACCAATTACCCTTTGATCTAGAGCCGGGGGGAATTTATTCGTGGGATATCAGTAGTGCTTATTATTATGCAGACCATGAAGAAACGGAAAGCGGAAATTCTGTTTCAATTTCTTATGTTGGAAATGGACAGGATGGTTCTGCAAACGGAGAAAACATGTTTACTACCTCCATTAATAGTCAAGGACAGGACAATATACCTCAAATAGATTTTTTGAACTTTGAAAACAGTCAGTTTAATAAAGGGCATGTATTGGTGAAAACCAATGACATGGCAGACTTGGTAAAAAACCTTGAGTTTTTAGGCAGTGGGAGCCTTAAGACCTGGGATGAAACGGGTTGGAGTATGGTGAAGGTGCCTCAGGATACGGACGTTAAAAACTTTATTCACCAGCTACTTAAGGACCCGAGTGTTGTTATTGCTCAGCCGGACTATCTGATGGATAGTCCTCAGCCTGTCACAGTAGATGGTGGTATAAAACTATTGACCCAAGCTGAATCCGGCTCTGTCAATACTGTGATGGGACCAGAAGTTGATGTAGATAGGTTGTGGGGATTAAAGAATATTCGTGCAGAAGAAGCTTGGCAGAAAACCACTGGGTCGGAAAATGTAATCCTTGCTATCATAGACACTGGGGTACAAATGGACCATCCTGAATTTGCCGATAAGGTTTTTGTTGACCCCTATGATGCCACAGGAGAAGAAACGCCCTATACCGATCTTAATGGTCATGGTACCCACGTGGCAGGTATTGCTGGAGATAATGGCAGAAACGGAGAACTTGCTGGGGTGGCATGGGATTCTCCCATTATGCCGATAAAAACAATGGATCAAGCTGGTGCTATTTGGGTCTCTTATGTGGTTGAAGCAATCTCCTATGTTGCCGAGTATGTGGAAAAAAATCCTGACAAACGCGTAGTAATTAATATGAGCATCACCGGTAGAGGCTATAACTTTGCTCTTAAAGATGCTATTGATCAGGCTTTAGAAAATGGCGTGGTGTTTGTAACTTCTGCTGGAAACTTTTCTAAAAGAGTTCCTGGTTATCCCGCCGCCTATAACGGAGTTATTGCTGTGGCAGCCTCCACACCTAAGGATACACGGGCAGATTTTTCCTCCACAGGTCCATGGATTTCTGTAGCAGCACCGGGAATGATGATTTACTCAACATACTATGGACACACTTATCAGTTCCAGGAGGGTACTTCTATGGCATCCCCATATGTAGCAGGGGCAGCAGCCTTGCTGTTATCAGAATATCCTGAATTGACCCCTGCCCAGGTGAAAAATCAGCTGGAAAAAACCGCTCAAGGTGACGGTTTTACAGAAGAACTGGGATATGGCGTTATTGATATGGAGGCTATGTTGGGGGAAATTCAGTCGGTTGAAGATGGTACTTTAAAGGTAAAGACCAATATTAAGGAAACAGAATCGGTTACTGGTGTGGGTCACGGAGTTCTTAGTGTATTTGATAAAGATGAAAATCTAATGAGCTATGGCACCACAGGGGAAAATGGAGGTCATATCTTCCATTACCTTAAGCCAGGAGAATACAAAGTAGTGCTTTCTTACTATAGTCCATTTGAGGCTGAGTATCAGCACGAAGTAAAAGATGTAACGATCCTATCCTCTGAAACAACAGAACTTCAAATCGAATTTTAAATACCATCTAGGGTTGACACGAAAATATTCTATGTAGAAAACATTCACCAAGTTGTTGAACATAATACTGAAAAGCAGGGACTTTTAAACCCTGCTTTTTACTTTTAGAAAAAACTAGCTGATGTAGATGATATCTTTAATACTTATTTGAGAAGTTTTTTTCTTTTTTTTTAAGTTGATTTAAAACACCTAAGAAATAATTTGCATTTTCTTCAGCAGTATACACAATCATTGAAGCACTATGAGGCTGTTCAGATTTCTCCTTAAGTGTATTTCTGTGTTATTTTAGGTAGAATGTAGAGGCATTAAAAATAGATATTTAAATTGCTATGTAATTATGATATAAATATATAGTATATGCAAATTTTTCAAAAAGGAATGATTGACATGCTAGTATTTTCTTTAGGAATTTCATTAGGGCTTATATTATAGATATCCTATTAAGTTTTAAGGAGCTTTGAATATATAGGAGGTAGTATGAAGAGAGCGGATTTATATCCAGCAGATATATAAATAAAGCGTAAAAATCAATTAAGGGAGGGAGAAACAATGGCAAATGTAAAAACAAATGCTATGCGGATTCTTGAAAAAGCTGGGATCCCATACAAAACATATAATTATGATTGTAGTAACGGTTTGATCGATGGTATTTCGGTTGCTACAAAACTAGGGCAGCCTATTGAAAAGGTTTATAAAACTTTAGTGACTCGAGGAACCAGCAGAGAATACTATGTTTTTGTCATTCCTGTTGCTAAAGAACTTGATTTAAAAGCTGCAGCAAAGGCAGTTGGTGAAAAGGCAGTTGAGATGATTAAGGTTACTGATATGAATAAGGTAACAGGTTATATTCGTGGAGGGTGCTCACCTATAGGGATGAAAAAAGAGTACAAAACTGTATTAGATAGCTCCTGCAAAGTTCTAGACACCTTCATTGTAAGTGCAGGAAAACTAGGCCATCAGATTGAGATAGATCCTAAGGACTTAAGTAATCTCCTTCATTGCAGCATAGAGAGCATTACAATGCAGCAATAAAATTCTTTAACCTAGACTTAAAATTTCCATGAATATTTTAATAAATATTAAGTTGCTATTTTACTGAGAGATAAATTATAATATAGGTATATTTTTTAAAAAAGGAATGATGACATGCTAGTATTTTCATTAGGGGTTTCTTTGGGGGTTATCTTATTTTTGGTAAATAGGAAAATTAATATGGGCTATTCTATGATCGTAGCAGCTGCTTTATTAGCTTTATTAAATGGTAGAAGTATACCATACATTGTGAATACATTTCTTCATACTATCGTGAGCCAATCTACGATTACACTGGCTTTAACTGTAGGTCTGATTACTGTTTTAGCTTATTTGATGGACCAATACCTTATTTTAGATAGGATGGTAGTTTCCTTAGAAACTATTTTAAGAAGTGCGAAACTCACGATACTACTAGCTCCTTCGATTATGGGCACGCTTTTGGTCTATGGTGGTGCACTAATGTCTTGTCCTGTGGTAGGAAGGCTAGGAGATAGATTGTCCATTTCTAAAGATGAAAAAGCCACCATCAACTTACTTTTTCGACATACTCTTTTTCTTATTTTTCCCTTATCTCCAGCGATGATTTTGGCGATAGAATTGGGGGAAATCGCTGCTTGGGATCTTATAAAAATTCAATTTCCTATAAGCGTATTTATGTATATATTAGGCTACATACTTTTTATTAGAAATTATAAGGATCCAGAGATAAAAAAAGTAAATACACAGGAATATCTAAAAGCTATTATGCAGTTTTTATTATATGCTTTACCTATCCTCATTAGCTTATTAGGCGCTCTTATTTTTTCTATGCCGTTTTATATTTCCCTTCTATTGGGTATTGGGATTAGTATGGCTATCAACACCTATGACAAAAGGTACGATACTAAATATGATATGGGAGAAAACCCCTTAAAGACTATGTATAAAGGACTAAAGATGCCCTTAGTTATAGCAATCATCGGTATTATGTTTTATAGAAATATTGTAACAGATATGGATGAAATCTATGTTTTTTTCGGCAACCTTTTAGAGCAGGGGATGCCTTTGGAGCTATTGATATTTATGGCCTGTGCTGTTATCTGTTTGTCTTTAGCCTCTGCACAGCCAGGAATTGCTATATTGTTTCCAATTGTGCTACCTCTAGCACCTGATTACGATACAAAACTTCTATATGCTATGTTTATTTTTACTACTTCATTTTTGTTCTATTATATCTCACCATTGCATTTATGCCAGGTTTTAACGTTAGAATACTTTGAAGTAGGCTTAAGAAAACTATATAAAAATTATGTGTATCTGATACCACTTACTTTTCTTTCTATGGTTGCTATATATGTAGTAAATATTTTTTAACGATAAAGAAAGAACCCTCTAGCTATATTTTCATATAGCAGAGGGTTTTTTTATCTTATATTTGTTAAACCAGTAGATTTCGCAGCATTTATAGCAGATTGGAATTCTTCTTTAGTGATTCGTCTATTTATTGTCTCATACTTATGGGCCTTATAGGCGGGATAATACTGAGCCATGATATTAACATAGGTATCAGGGGAAAGGTCATCAGCAATAAATTGCATAATTTTTTCAGTCCCAGCAAGGTTCTGTGGCATTACTAAATGACGGATGAGTAAACCTTGATAAGCAATAGCTTCTTCATTGACTTTTAAATCTCCCACTTGACGATACATTTCTTTTACAGCCTTTTTAGCGATGCTATAGTATTGTTTTACCTTTAAGTACGCTTCGGCAGTGAGATCATCAGCAAATTTGATGTCTGGCATATAGATATCAACAATTCCCTCCAATAGCTTTAAGGTATCTACTAAATCGTAGCCATTGGTATTGTATACAATGGGAATAGCCAAACCTTTTTTAGCTGCAATATAAATAGCCTCCACAATTTGAGGAATGATGTGTCCTGGTGATACTAGATTAATGTTATGGCATTGACGATTTTGCAAATATAGCATCAAGTCCGCTAATTGGGAAGGAGTCATTTCTTTACCTTCACCGCAATGGCTAATCTCATAGTTTTGACAGAAGACACATTTTAAGTTGCAGTGAGAGAAGAAAATAGTTCCAGAACCGTAACGACCTACTAATTCCCTTTCCTCACCAAAATGAGATTCAGCTCCTGAAACTACCACATTATCTAAGGTTCTACAGTAGCCTCTTTCCCCTGATAATCGGTTGACCTTACATTGATGGGGACATAAAACACAATCCTTCAACATTTCCTTTAAAAGATTTACCCTGGTTAATAATTCTTGATTTTTCAATAAAGATAAATAACTTGGTTTCAACATTTTTATCCTCTTTTCTTTTTAGTAGTCATGCTTACGAACTTTTCTTCTCCTTTTTTAAGCTGGGTTAGAACACCTAAGAAGTAATCTAAATTTTGTTCGGCAGCATACATAATGATCGAGGCATTATCATTGAACTCAGGAGAAATATTTAGGAGTTCTATTGATTTCATTGTAGAATGAATGGTTCTGTATTCCTTTAAAATTTTGATAACTAACTTATTTGCTTTATCAAAACCATCTATACTCAGAGTTTCATAGATATATAGCGTGTGGTAAGGAAGATCACTTAAATATTTATAAGCTCCTTTAAAGCATGCAATGGCACGCATAATTTCGTTGACAGAAACTAGTTTTCCTGGCATTGTATTACCCCTTTCTGCATAAGATATATAGTACTAATCTTTATCGGTAAGCTAGGATTTTCAATATTGGTTTTAGCAAAATTAGCGAATACACTTTTAAAAAGAAAACGCTGTGACAACAGTCTATATATAGATAGAAATATGGGTATTTCATTTTAGTAATAGATCTCCTATTTAGTATGTACGACTTTGGATATATGAACACATGGAAAAAAAGAAAAAAGCACACTCAGACTGTTTAAATTCCTCCTTTAGAGCATTTCTGTGTCATTTTAGGCAGATGTAGGTTGAAGAAATTTATTTGGTAAATTTATACTTTTTTTTATTGAACTTTTAAAAAATATTTATTTTAAGGGAAAGGTTTTGGGAAGTGTATCTAATTTGCATTTTATTAAGCTTTGTTTTAAAAGAAAAAAAGAAACGGCAAGTACCATTTCTTTTTGTATGTAGTGTTTTAATATAATTTTAATATAGAAGCAGGAATGACTATAAAATGCTAACTAATCGCTTCACATAATTACGAATATACTCAGGAAGGTCATACTGACCATCGTGTAGACTCCAATCATAAACAATTCCTCTTACAGCAATAAATAGAAACCTTACAGTTTCCTCTGGTGTCATATCGGTAGAAAGCTCTCCTTTTTTTTGTCCTTCCTCAATGATCTTCTGTAGCACACGCTGCATATGTCTTCCTTTTATTGTAAATAGGTTGTTTTTAACATTATATAATTGTTTGACAAAATCAATGCCTTTTTCTAAGTTATAATCAGCATAATACTGAAAAAATTCTACTATTTTTTCTTGAGCACTTCCATCCTTGATATTAACAGCTACAACATTTAAAAAGTAGTCATCTGCTAATTTAAATATTCTATCCAATATTTCACTTTTTGATTTAAAGCTGTTATAGAAGGATCCTACGGATACATCAGCTGCTTTGCATATCTCTTCTACGGTAATATTTTGAAAACCTTTTTTTTCAATCAGATCAAAAGCAACGCGATATATTTTGTCCTGTGTATTGAGGGCTTGGATCTGTCGACTGGTTAGTTTTTTTTTCATAATAAGATTTCTCCTATCTTTATATTGAAGTAATAAGAAAATTATAACAAATATATTACTTAAAGTAAATTAGACCAAAAAGCACTTTATTAGGAGGGTAGGGAGAAAAATGCTAAGGAGTTGTTAAAAAATTATTAAGAAAATATTGACGAACAATTAACAATTTTATATAATGAATACATTCAGTGAATGTATTCTATAAAATAATCACTGTAATAATAGAATGAATTCTTTAGCTATTTTATGGCGCCCGATAGCTGAAACATGAAAAACTTTATTAAGGGTTGTTTTTACAGCTAGTAGTGTAAGGAGAACAATGTCAAAAAGTACTTAGTGTAAAAAAAGAAAAGTAGGAGGAATGAAAGGATGGAGAAAATTTTCACATCGAAGCGAATGATTGCTATTCTAGTGTGTATCGTTCTAATTGTATCTATCGTGGGCTGTCAGTCTAAGTCTGCAGAATCAACAGAGTCAGCAATGTTTAAAGCTGGGACCTATAGGGCATCTGCAGCTGGTCATAATGGAGATATAGAGGTTGAGGTTACTGTAGATGAAAGCTCAATTAAGGATGTCAAAATTTTAGATCATAAGGAAAGTCCTGGGATAACAGATCCAGCAATAGAAAGAATACCTAAAGCAATTGTAGAAGATCAAACCTTAGCTGTTGATGCTATATCAGGTGCGACGGTTACGAGTAAGGCAATCATAGCTGCAGTAACAGAAGCTATCAAATTAGCAGGTGGAGATATTGATGCTTTAAACGTGAAAAGAGATAGTGCAGAAGTTACAGGTGAAGCTGTAGAGTATACAACAGATGTAGTTGTTATCGGTGGTGGTGGTGCAGGTCTTGCTGCTGCAGTATCTGCTCATCAAAATGGTGCAGAGGTTATTGTTATTGAAAAAATGCCAAGACTTGGTGGAAATACAATTCTTTCAGGAGGCGCACTTAATGCTGCCGGGTCCCCAAGACAGGTTGCACAAGGTATTGAAGATTCTCCTGATAAACACTTTACACAAACCTATGAAGGTGGCGACAAAGTGGGAAATCCCTCTTTAATAAAAGTGCTGACAGACAATGCATATCCTGCTGTTGAGTGGCTTGAAAGTATGGGTATGAAGTTCAACGATGAAGTATTTACTGTTTTAGGTGGTTTGTGGCCAAGAGCCCATAAGCCTTCTACACCATTAGGAACTGGTTTTATAGACACATATCAAAATTATATTAATGAAAATGATGGCATTGAAGTTTTATTAGATACCGAAGCAGTTGAACTAATAGTAGAAAACGACAAGGTTGTAGGGGTTAAAGCAAAAGGTTTAAAAGGAGACGTAATCCTTAATGCAAACAATGGTGTAGTCCTTGCATCAGGTGGTTTTGGGGCTAACATTGAGTTGAGAGATAAGTACAACGAAAGCTGGCCTGCCCTTACTGAAATTAAAACCACCAATCATCCAGGTGCAACAGGGGATGGTTTGCTACTAGCTGAAGCTGTTGATGCGAACTTCGTGGGATTAGAACATATTCAATTACTTCCAATGGGGGATCCTGTGTCAGGAAGTCTCAGTGGAAATATAGAACAAGGTGTTGAAAATCGTATTTTTGTCAATAAAGATGGTAATCGTTTCGTAGATGAAGGCGCTAGAAGAGATGTCATGACAAAAGCATTGATGGAACAACAGGATGCTTACATGTGGGTAATTGTTGATAAGCATTCTTATCCAACAGGAGATACGAAAAATAACTTCAACGAATCAATCGATGAACTTATTGAACAAGGTAGAGCTTTTAAAGGCGATACTCTAGAGGAACTTGCAGAAAAGATTGGTGTAGACCCTACTAACCTTATTAATGCAGTAAATGAATTTAACAAAGCTGTAGAAGCAGGTGGTGCAGATGCTTTTGGGAGAACATTATTTGCTGATAAGATTGATACTGCTCCATTCTATGCAGGTGGACGCGTTCCTACAGTGCATCACACCATGGGTGGTGTTGAAATAAACGAAAATGCACAGGTTTTAGACAAAAATGGAAATGTAATACCGGGATTATATGCAGCTGGTGAGGTTACAGGTGGAATTCATGGTACGAACCGTTTAGGTGGTAATGCACTAGCGGATATAGCAGTATTTGGAAGGATTGCTGGAGAAAGTGCTGCAGCAAAGAAATAGCAATTTTTTTACTTTTGATTTGAGTTAAAAAATAGAACAGCTTTAGAATAGAAGACAAGTTTGAAAGCCTGTCGTAGTATGAAAGCCGCATTTATGCGGCTTTTTTCTATGCTTTATAACATCTTTAATTTTGTTTTATAGGTGTAGCAAGTATATGTCTTTGGTTTTGACTTTTAATAGGTATTTATAAAAAACTAGGGATAATAAGAAAGGATTTTAAGAATATTTAGCGAATTATTCTCATTTAAGATAGAAATATACTAGTAGGTTGTAGGAAATAATAATTAATAGAAATAATGAACTAAGCAAGCAAATTTCTAGATGGCTAAAGAAAATCTTATTTTCTTTATAAAAGAGGAATTTTTTATGAAAAACAAACAATTGAAACTGCAAACCCAAATAACCTTATTTACGATAATAATTGTTATTATTTCTATTTATACCACGATTTACTTTGCTACAAGATGGACGATATTAAATATGCATCAAGAGATTAGTACCAATATTATGAATATCGCTAAGGTAATAGGAAATAGTCCTAATGTCGTAGAAGGGATGAAGCGTGATGACTACTATCAAAATCCAATACAACCCTTTGTGCAAAAAATATTAGCTGAGACCAATCAGGTAGAGATTATTGTGGTGGCAGATATGGAGGGTTTTAGGTATGCGCATCCTAACCCTGAACGATTGGGAGAAAAATTCGTTGGTGGGGATGAGCTGAGGGTAGTGGAAACTGGAGAATCCTATATATCTGAGGCAACGGGAACAATGGGAACCTCCATAAGAGCTTTTGCACCAATCTATGATGAGGAAAATCATCAGCAGCTTGGGTTTGTCATGGTAGGAACGTTGATCCAAACTGTAGCAGAAATAAAAAAACAAAGGCTTATTACGACAATTTTAGCTTCCTTTGTAGGATTGTTTTTTGGAATAATAGGGGCAATTTTGTTGGCAAACAGCATTAAAAAAAATCTATTAGGATTAGAGCCAGATGAAATTGCAAAGTTATATGTTGAAAAAAAGGGGATGTTAGAGGCTATTCATGAAGGTGTTGTTGCAATTGATAGTGATGAAAAAATTACTTTGATCAATGATTCTGCAAGAAAACTATTTCATATAGATGAAAAGGATGTTATTGGGATAAAGGTTACTAACCTGCTTCCAACCAGTAGGCTCCCTGAGGTATTAAGAACAGGTGTTGCTGAATATGATAGAGAGCAGTTGGTAAAAGATACTATTATTATAAGTAATAGAGTTCCCATCAAAAATGGAGAAGAGATTTTAGGAGCTATTGCTACCTTTAGAGATAAAACAATGATTACTCGTTTAGCAGAGGAAGTTACAGGAGTGAAGCAAATTGTTGCGGCTTTAAGGGCCAACAGTCATGAGTTTATGAACAAATTACATGTTATTTTAGGATTAATAGAAATTGAGGAATTTGAAGAAGCAAAAAATTATATTATTCGTGCGAATAAAAGACAGCAACAAATTATGACATTAGTCATGGGAAAAATAAAAGATGCTACTATAGCGGGACTATTATTAGGCAAAATTAGTAGAGCTAAAGAATTGGGAATTACCATGACGATAACAGAGGATAGTTATCTTGAAAAAAGAAAAGGGAAAATCACCAGTAGTATGCTGGTAACAATCTTGGGAAATTTGATTGAAAATGCTATGGAAGCTATTAGTCTAAGTGAGAAAGAAGAAAAAGCTATTAAAATTGACATAATAGAGTCTCATCAAAAGGTTCTCATCAAAGTAAAAGATACCGGGAGAGGTATTTCGGAGGAAGACCTATCACGTATTTTTAAAAGAGGCTTCTCAACAAAGAAATTAAGTAGTGGAATAGGCTTATCTTTAGTAAAAAATACAGTGGACAGCTTAGGAGGAAGTATAAAGGTTACCACGAATATCCATGAAGGAACAGAATTTACGGTTACTTTGCCAAAGGAGGGGGAAAACCATGATAAGGGTGCTAATTGTTGAAGATGACCCTATGGTATCACAATTAAATAAGAAATATGTTGAACGTGTTAAGGGGTTTAAAGTAGTGTATATGGCAGAAAATGGACAAGAAGCCTTAAACTTCTTAAAAAACCATTCTGTAGATCTAGTAATTTTGGATGTATTCATGCCTAAGTTGGATGGGATCAGTTTTTTAAAAGAAGTTAGAAAAAGATCCCTAAAAATAGATGTTATTTTAGTAACTGCTGCAAAGGAAGCAGAAAGTATTGATGAAGTATTAAAATTAGGGGCCATAGATTATTTGATCAAACCCTTCGAGTACCAACGGTTGAAAAGCACCCTAGATAACTATATTGAACGCTATCAGCTACTAAAGCATAAAAATACTATTTTTCAAGAGGATATTGACAAAATTATGAAACAAAGTGCTGATGTATTAGAAAAAGACTTTCAAAAGGGTATTCACAAAAAAACTCTTGAAAGGATACGAAAATTTATGAAATCTCATGAAGCAGAATATCTTACCAGTGAAGAAGTAGCAGAAAAAATGAAGGTTTCAAGAGTAACTGTAAGAAGATATCTGGAATATCTAGTGTCATTAGAAGAATTGGTACTAGAAATTGAGTATGGTGCTATAGGCAGACCTAGACATTTATATAAATGGAGAGAGGTAGAATAAATTTGAAGTATTGTTAAAAAAAAGTCATTGTTTTTTTTACTTACAAAACATTTAGAAAAGTTTCTAAATGTTTTCTTTTTTAAAAAATTTTTATACTATGGAGGTAACCTATAAAAATGCGAAGGAGAGTGATTGTCTATGAATTTAGGGAAAGAAAATTTTAAATTACAAAAAAGAGGATGTATTTGAAGCCTATAAAGAGGTTTTAACTAAAAAGGCAAACGTTTACGAATAGACATCTAAGGAAATCAGGGTCACAAAAAAAATAAAAGAATAGGGGGAAAAAGAAATGACAACTGTAGCATTACAAGAAAAGCAAGGTTATAGGATTATGGGTATTTCTTTACCGCTTTTTGGATTGATAACAGCCGGTGTTTTAACAGCAACCTATATGGAAGTATTGCCTGCGGGGATGATTGGCGCTTTTGCTTTGATGATGGTATTAGGACTTATTTTAAATGAAATAGGAAATCATCTACCTATTGTAAAGGATTACTTGGGTGGCGGTTCCATTGTAATTATTTTTGGTTCAGCGGCATTAGTAACCTACAATGTATTGCCAGAAAGTGCTGTGGAGATTATGTCCAATTTTATGCGAGGAGAAGGATTTTTAGACTTTTATATTGCAGCACTGATTACCGGAAGTATTTTAGGTATGAATAGAGAACTTTTAATTAAGGCTTCTGTCAGATATTTACCAGCAATTTTAGGTGGTGTTGTTGTAGCACTAGGTCTAGTAGGATTAGTGGGAGCCATGATTGGTTATGGAGCAAAAGAAGCTATTTTATATATTGGCGTACCGATTATGGGAGGTGGCATGGGAGCAGGTGCAGTACCACTGGCTCAAATATTTGGTTCTAGTTTAGGAATAGATTCTGGAGAAATGCTTTCTGTCATGGTGCCGGCGGTAGCATTAGGAAATGCTGCTGCTATTGTTGTAGCAGGTTTATTAGATAGATTGGGAAAAGCAAAACCATCTTTAACAGGCAATGGTGAACTTATGGAGCTTAAAAATAAAAAAGCTGAAGCAAGGGAAGCAGTAAAGGAAAAAGAAGAAAAAGTAGCTATTAATTTTCCTATGATGGGAAGAGGATTATTGTTGGCAGTATCCTTCTTTATACTAGGAAGTATTATTGGAAAGTTTTTACCCCAAGTACATTCTTATGCATGGATGATCATCTCCGTTGCGGTAGTAAAAGCCTTAAACATCTTGCCTAGAGAATACGAAACAGGAGCTTTTCAGTGGTTTCAATTTGTTATGACGAACTTGACAGGTGTATTATTGATTGGTATAGGGGTGGCTTTTACAAACCTTCAACAGGTGATTGATGCCTTTACGATTCAGTATGTGCTGTTAGTAGCTGTAACGATCATAGGTGGGGTAGTAGGCTCTGGTGTCGTAGGTAGATTTGTAGGGTTTTATCCTATTGAATCTTCTATTACAGCAGGACTATGTATGGCAAATATGGGAGGTACGGGAGATGTAGCTGTGTTATCAGCCTCTGATCGTATGGAGCTTATGCCTTTTGCCCAAATATCTTCCCGTATTGGTGGCGCCTTTATGTTAATATTGGCAAGTACACTATTGAGGATTTTTATATAAGTAGGTAGATGATTGTAGATAAAAATATTGACACGGATCAAATTTATCCAGGGAGATATTTAGAGCTTGTAGAGCCAGAAGAAATTGCTAAGTATGCTATGGAAGGTGTAGATCCTGATTTCTTTAATAGATTTAATCGAGGAGATATTATTGTAGCCGATAAAAACTTCAGATGTGGTTCTAGTAGAGAACATGCTGTTATTACATTGAAAATAGCTGGAGTAGCTGCCATCATAGCTCCTTCCTTTGCAAGGATTTTTTACAGAAATGCTATCAATCTAGGATTACCTTTAATTACTTGCTCCAATAGTACTGATTTCGTAAAAGAAGGAGAAGAGCTAGTGTTACAGCTAGAAACAGGTTTAATAAAAAACAAAACAACTGTTACAGAGATTAATGAAGATCCACGCTCACCCTTTGTGCTGGAGATGATCTCTTATGGTGGAATCAAACAGTATTATATTCACAAACATCAGGAAAAATAGTCAGGCTTTCTGACTATTTTTCAGTACCAGTGTATCTATCCTTTCATATTTAGATTTATTGAGGAAAGTATTATTGTAGGCTATTGTGGTATACTCCCCCCACCTATACTTACGCTTAGAGGTGGGGCTTCTTGTCGCATTAGGTTAAAATGGATTTTGTTATGAAAAATAAAGGATAGCACACAGCTGTAGGAATATCCAATATACTCCATTGAATGAGACGGAAATGAAGTATATACTATGGTTGATTAGTATAAACAAATTTTATAAAGGATCGATTCAATGATAAAGAAATTAGAGGATTTTGTAGAAGATTTAGCAGTAACAGAGGTTACACCAAATGTATGTAATCAGTATGCTTATGCGGTAGAAGAAAACATAATAAGAAGGAATAATCTCTTAATTTATTTAAATCAGATGTATAAGCTCAAGCCCTGGACGATTTTTGTTGGGGAAGCTCCTGGGTATAGAGGCTGTCGCTCTACTGGCGTACCTTTTACCAGTGAACATCTTCTTATGAATAATATAGAAGGGTTAGATCTTTTTGGGAAAGCAGCAGGGTACAGATTAGCTTCAGCGGGGGATAGATTAGTTAAGGAAGCAACTGCCACAATCATATGGGAAACGCTTTTAAAGAATAATTTACTGGTGCTAGCTTGGAATGCATTTCCGTTTCATCCCTATAAAGAAGGGGTTGAAAGAAGTAATAGAACACCTTCAAGGCAGGAACTTATATTAGGTGAGAAACCTCTTTTGAAAATGATTGAGATCTTTAATATTAAAAATGTTGTTGCAGTCGGCAGAAAAGCTGAGGAAAGTCTTAATAAATTAAATATTACTAATTATAGGGTTAGACATCCTGCTCAGGGAGGAAAGAAAGAATTTGTTAAGGGAATAGTAGAAATCAGAGATAGATTGGAATAAACAAAAAAGAATTATTATTGAAATTAATGAGAATTCTTATATCGAAAGGCAGATAAGTTGCCAGCTTTTGTACTAAAAATGATTTATCATAAGGATATTAAACAATACTATACTCGTAAATATTAAGAAAAATAGTCAGGTTTCCTGGCTATTTTTTAGTATTATTATATCTACTCTTTTATTCTCAGACTTGTTGGAGGAAGTATCATTAGGGGACACAGGATAGTATTCACTATAAATGGTAATACAAATGTATTTGTTATCATGATTACATACGCATACGTTATTAATAGGAGATATATTCATGAGAGGGTAAAGTGTAGCATTTGAAACAGTTTATGTAGCATATCTTAAACGACTACAGATATATGGAACATGATTTATCCTCAGTAGATACTAAAATATAGCAAGAGAAACATTGGCATAATACTTGCATTAAATTACTTAAAAGAGAGAAGGTGGGATAGAAATGATAAATGTATTAATAAATGAGCAAAATAATATGAAAAAAATCAATAGGATGAAGAAAGAATTAGAAAGTAATTTAGAAAAAGAAGATATTTTAAGTAAAAGCAATCTAGAATTAAGCCAACAACTGGACAGCATAATCAATATCTATTTAAAAGAATACTGCAACTATTGAGGAAAAGGAGGTGTTTAAATTGAAAAAGTGGTTTCAGAAATTGTTGAAATCCATCGAAGAAGCCAATAAAAAAAATTTTGGAGAACAAAAGATGGATTGTTGTGATTTAAATAAACGAGAGAGAAAAACGCCAGATAATAATAAAAAATAATTTTGAATGGAAGAAATAGAATGAATCATAATCATAAGGGAAAAAATCATGGGATATTCATGTTGTTATGTTGCTTAATCCCATTAGTAGCTATCTTATTACTGCCTCGATTAGGCATTGAACTAGGACCATTAGGAAGATTGGCTCCTTATGCTGTATTTTTAGTTTGCCCTTTAATGCATATAGGTATGATGTTATTTATGTTTAAAGAGAATAAGAATGATTGTCATGGAGGAAATAATAAGGCGAATAATAGTTAAGGAAAGGAGGAATACACTATAGGATGCTGTGGAGGAGGTAATCATCATAGACATCAGGAGGAATATCATCAAGAAGATGCAAATAAACCATCAGGGCTTATTATATTAATAGGAAGTATATTGGTATTAGGATTAGTTGCCGTATATTTCTTAAGATAAGAAAATAATCTGGAAATGAAGAGAATCCATATTATCACGGATTCTTTTTTTCTAGCTTTTAGAAAATAAGGTTTGAAAATAAAAAATGGAAAAAAGTTTATTAAAAATTGTTACACATGTACCCTGATAGGATATATTATATTTGACAGGAATACAGTACATTGGCTTGAGGTCTCTTATAAAACTTTTAAAATTGCAAACGCATAGAAAAAGATCCAACAGATAGATAGAAAAGTGTGGGATGAAATAATTAGAAATCTCGAACAAAAGAATATATCAATAAGATAACTGGTAAGAATAACGGAGATAGGTAGACGGATCATAGAAAAGACATGATAAATATGTAATCCGGAACCCAGAACTGTCCCATGCTACCCAGACATGCCACCCAGAAAGGAATGATTATAGATATGAAGGAAAGAGAAGTTAAATTGCTACTGGTGGATGATCATGCGATTGTTAGATTGGGAATGAAATCATTAATTGACCAAACACCTGGCCTGACGGTATGTGGTGAAGCAGAAAGCCTAATGGAGGCTTATCGTCAAGTTCAAAAATTAAAACCAGATATTGTTTTATTAGATATAAATATGCCAGATGGTGATGGATCGGTTGCTTGTCGTGAAATAAAAAAAATTAAATCTAAGGTGAAAGTAATTATTTTAACAGCATTTGCGGATGATTCCATTATGATTGAAACTACTAGAGCAGGTGCTGATGGTTACTTATTAAAGAATATAGATAGTAAAACAATTATAAAAGCAATTCAAGATGTAGCTTTAGGAAATTCAATATTAGAGTCGACAATTGTGTCAAGAGCATTAGATGTTGCCAAACATAGTAGCAATACAAGTGAAGATTTAATCCTTCAAGAAAGAAAAATACTGGACTATATTAGTCAAGGTAAAACAAATAAAGAAATTGGTGAGGCCTTATATATTGCAGAAAAAACAGTGAGAAATAATGTCAGCAAAATTATGAAGAAAATTAATGTAACAAATCGAACTGAAGCCGCCATCTATTGGTCGAGACAAAAGTTCCTAAAGTAAGAAACTTTACAGAACCCTATTGAAGAAATTTCAGATGTTACAATTAGCGTTTTCTGAAATCCATGTTTTACCAAAAGAAAATGGTAATTTAGAAATTTAGTAAGCATAATAACTGTCAAATATCCTTTTATATAGGGTCATTTGTCCTTTAATTGTTAAGCTTTATTGAATTTGTAGAAAATTTGTCATATAATGAGTGTCATAGCTCAGTAAGCAATAATTATTAACAAAACTTACTTAAATTAAGGGGGAAAAAAACTATGAAAAAACTTTCAATGTTAATGTTAGCTTTAGTGTTAGTGTTTACAGCTGTTGCATGTTCAGCCAATGAAGCCAATAATACAGAAGCTCCTAAAACAGATACAGCTTTACTGGCAGGGCGCTATGTTGGTTACTCATGGAAAGGAGAGGCAAACGGTACCAAATTTGAAGATTCTAATGAATATATTGAAACAATACTGGAGTTAGATGAAAATGGAATTATAACAGATGCTAAGATGGGCTTTTTCGTATTGAAGGATGGGTATTGGATCAGTCGTCAAAGTGGGAATGCCTATGTTGATGTAGACTTCTCTGTGGCTCCTATACCAGCGGTACCAGGGGAAGACTATAAGGCAGGAGATTCTATGTTTACAGTTCATACTGCAGATATGATGTCTTTTTATGCAACTGCGGTGGACTCTACAGGCGTTGCAGCAGTTGCTATAGTAGATCCTGTTACAAGATATCAGTATGAAATGAAATTTGATAAAGACTTTGATTTCAATACATCTGTTGGAGAAATAACAATAGGAAGTGGTATGCTTGTTCCGACAATTAGAACTTCTGGTGGTGGTTTATTAAAACCATCTGAGTGGAATTCTCTTGCTGATAAAACTATTTTTGATATTAGTCCTTGGTCTCACGTAATAAACGATGTAGGTGTATTAGAGGGAATTTCAAATGATTCTTCTGTAAAAGATTTTCTAGCTGCATTAGGTGTTGAATTTAATGGAGATCAACCACAACAAATGGCTGTTGAGTATGGCTACTTTGGCTTAGGTGGATGGAAAGGAAATTACGATGCTATCAAAGCATCACTTATAGGTCAAGATGCAACACAGCTTACATCCTTAGTAGATTGGTCTAATTCTCGATATGCTGGTGCAATAAATGAGCAAAATGTCTTTGGTGTTGATGTTGAATCTGGTGCAACAAAAACAGTGCAAAATTCATTTGACGGTATTTCAGGTGCAACAGTTCGAATTTCTCGAGAAGCAACATCATATCAGCGTGCATTGGTGAATGCTGGCATTCTTGATGAATCTGATGTTATTATTGGAAGATTCTAATCTAATCAAAACATAATGAAAATAGCCCCTGTAAAGCTAGTTGCAGGGGTTTTTCTATGTTTAATTTTGCAAAAATATTTTATTATTAGCTTTGTCATGAAATTACTTCCTTCTTCAAAACATCTATTCTTATAAAATTAATATGTATTACTTCGCTATATAGACATACGCTTTTAAAGCTAAATTTTAATATACACGGTCTACGGTTTCGCCCAAAACCGTGGGCTGTAAATGTAGTCCTTAGTATATTAAAATTTAGGAGCGTATGTTTATAATATTAGTAGGAGCATAAAGTGTAGCATTTGCGACAGTTTGTGTAGGATATCTTAAGCTAATAAGGATATATAGACCATGATTAAATCTCAGTAGACGCTGAAAATAGCAAGGAAAACATTGGCATAATACTTGCAATAAGTTGTTTAGAAAGAAGATAAGGTGGGATAGATATGATAAATACATTAAGAAATGAGCAAAATATTATAGAAGAAATCAATAGACTGAAGAAAGCATTGGAAAACAATTTAGAAAAAGAAGATATTTTAAGTAAAAACAACCTGGAATTAAGTCAACAGCTGGACAGAATAATAAATATCTATTTAAGAGAATACTGCAGCTATTGAGGAAAGGTGATTCAATGGATATTAACACAGAAAAAATTCGGAAAAGATATGATAGAGTAGCTTGTTTTTATGATTATTTAGAAAAGCCCATGGAAAAGATGGCTTTAGGAAAATGGAGGAAGCCTCTATTTCAAGAAATGAAGGGTAAGGTACTGGAAATTGGTGTAGGAACAGGTAAAAATATTGCGTATTATCATGATGCTATAGAAGTAACTGCTATTGATTTTAGTTCTAAAATGCTGTTAAGAGCTAGAAAAAGAGCAGAAACTCTTGGAAAAAATGTAGCCTTAAGAGAAATGGATGCACAAGATATGTCGTTTGCTAGTAACACCTTTGACTACGTAGTAGCCACCTGTGTATTCTGTTCTGTACCGGACCCTGTAAAGGGTTTTAGAGAAATTAGGAGAGTGCTAAAACCAACAGGAAAGGTTCTTCTAATAGAGCATGTTAGAAGCGAAGAAAAAGTATTGGGGTTTTTAATGGATATAATGAATCCTTTGGTGGTTAATTTTTACGGAGCAAATATTAACAGAAGAACAGAGGGAAATATTGAAAAATCAGGCTTTGATCAGATAAAGGTGACCAATCTATGGAGGGATATTGTAAAAAAAATCGAGATAACCAATTGAAATTGGCACAAATATTGCGTGATTATATAAGCGAGGAGGAAAAGGAGGGTTAAATTGAAAAAGTGGTTTCAAAAATTATTAAAATCAATAGAAGAAGCCAATAAAAGAAATTTTGGAGAACAAAAGATGGATTGTTGTGATTTAAATAAAAAAGGAAGCAAAAAGTCAAATAATAGTAATAAAAAATAATTCTAAATGGAGGAAGAAAAATGAATCATAAAGGAAAAAATCACGGGATATTAATGCTATTATGTTGTTTAATTCCATTAGTAGCGATTTTATTATTACCAAGGCTAGGAATGGAACTAGGACCTTTAGGAAGACTGGCTCCTTATGCTATTTTTTTAATCTGTCCAATAATGCATATAGGTATGATGGTATTTATGATGAAGGGGAAAAAAGGTAGCTGTCACGGAGACGATAGTGTAGAAGAGCAAAAACGGTAATTTAATCAGTGAGTTAAAAAGAGGGCTTAGAAGCTCTCTTTAACTTTAATCGTTGGCCATTAGAAGTAGATAACTATAATATCGTATAAACCCCTGCAGATGGCATCAAAGTTGAAATCATCAAAGCAGGATAGTATTTATGATATAACAAGGAGTGAAACAGAATGAAAATTAATAGAAGTATGATTACTGCTGGAGTTCTTGCAATACTATTTATAGGTATAGTATTGGCAAATAGCTTTATAAATCAACCAGAGAAATCACCTGAAAATGAAGTTTCACAGGAAGACTTTATTGAAATAGGCGACATAGATGAATACGAAGAGGATGAACTAGAGGATTTTAATGAAGATCTCTTCATAGTCAATAGTGAAGGGAATGTGGCTGTAGGAATTACTTTTTTAAATCCTATAGAGGATGATGAGAATTATTTTAGGTTTGGTGTAGCTTTAAATACACATTCTGTTGATTTAGATGCCTATGATTTAAGCCAGAGGGCAGTTCTTTTCCTTGAAAACCAACTAACAATTTCTGAAAATATTGAATGGAGATTGGTAGAAGGAGAAGGACATCACGTTTTAGGAGAGTTAAAGATACCAAGCGAATATGAAGATAAAAAAATCAGCTATGTTGACTATGAATACGTGGAACTGGAAATAAGAGATATAGATGGGATAGCTTCCAGAAGATTTAAATGGGAGAAGGATTTATTCTTGTAAGACATAGGAAATTATGTACTATATAAAAATGGATATAAATTAAAACGTAAGTTTCATCAATAGCAATAGTATGGTATAGGGGTTATTTGTTAGGATGTGGGAAAATATGTTGTAAAGGAGAGATAAAGGCTAATGAAGCATAAATATATTTATAGCATTTTTGGTATATTATTTTCTATTATTTTATTACTATCCAGTATCGAATTTATGGCCTTCAACAGGAATCATTACAAAAATTCCTTTGAGAAATATGATATAACAACAGCTACAGGTATGGATACAAATAATCTAGGGCATGTTGTAGAAGATTTGTTATCTTATTTAAAAAATGAAAAAGATACCTTAGATACTACTGCAGTCATACATGGAGAGGAAAGAGAGGTTTTTGGAGAAAGAGAAAAGCTTCATATGATCGACGTTAAGGATTTATTCGTAAAAGGAAGGCTTATAAGAAATGCTGGATTAGGAGTTTTAGTGATATTGCTTTTGGGGATGATTATAAAGGATGGCCATTGGAAAACCAACTTAGCTAAGGCCTTGTTCTATACAGCAGTAGTGAATCTCACGTTACTGGGGATTTTCCTGCTACTGCTATATATAGATTTTAACAAGTATTTCACTTATTTTCATTTAATATTCTTTAATAATGATTTATGGGTTTTAGATCCACAGAAGGAAGTATTAATTCAGATGGTTCCAGAAGGCTTTTTCTATGATACCTCTATCAAGATAATAGCTATATTTATTGCAGGTATCAAAATAACTGGAATTCTAGGGTATCTATTCAAGAAAAACAAACCAAAACAAATAATATCAAAGGCATATAATAATTAAGCAAAGGAGGAGTATACTATGGGATGCTGTGGAGGCGGTCACAATAATAGACGCCAGGAGGATCATCATCAAGAAGATACCAATAAATCATCAGGACTTATTTTACTAATAGGAACTATATTGGTATTAGGATTAATTGCTGTATATCTTTTGAAATAAGAACATAATATAGATGATTCCTTTGCTAGTACTGGCAAAGGAATCATGGAAATGAAAAGAATCCGTATTGTTACGGGTTCTTTTTTTTTACAACATAGAAAAAGTCTTAGTAGAGGTATATTATAACATAGATTATAGAGTATAAAATTTAATGGGAAAAAGTTTAAAAAAGATAAAAAAACAGTTGATACACATACCCCTATAGGGTATAATATACATAAGAGGGGTATGGTATAACAAATTAAAAAACTCTAAAATTTTTTAAAAAACAACTAGAAATTCATAGAAAAAGATTTTGTCCTTATTTTTTAAAAAGAAGTTACGGAATATATTAATAAATGGATTTAAGGAGGGTATATACATGAATGATTTGATTATTGTAGCCTTAGTAGTTGTATGGATATTTTTCATGTTTAGGAAAGGCGGTTGTTGCGGCGGTGGACATGGTCACGGAGGACATCATAATAGAGGTAGTGGAGACCAAAGTAGTTGTCATGAAGAAAATGAAAAAGATAAAAAATCAAAATAGAAGGGAGTTTTAGAGATGACACAAAACAAAAATCTTCAAAAAGTGAGCTTTAAAGTTGAAGGTATGTCCTGTAGCAGTTGTGCTAATAACCTTCAAAAAAAATTGAACTCTTTAGATGGTGTTATTAACGCAAATGTAAATATAGCCACTGAGAAAGGACAGGTAGAGTATGATAGTAATAAAATTGATGTACAAGCTATTTTAAAGGCGGTAGAGAATGCAGGTTATAAAGGAATATTAGATGAAGAAAAAAATACAGAAAAAGTTACCTTAAAAATTAAAGGAATGACTTGTACAGCTTGCGCCAACAAAGTAGAAAAAACCTTGAATAAAGTGGAAGGGATTACATCAGCAAATGTAAACTTTGCAGTAGAAAAGGTAACCATTGAATATGATTCTAAAAAAGTTAGGTTAATAGATATACAGAAAAAAGTTTCTGGCCTGGGATATGAGTTGAATTTAGAAGAAAATGAAGACGATGGTGTAGATGAAGATGAGATCAAAATCAGGAAGACTGGAAAAACCATGAAAATATCTATTGGTTTGTCAAGTGCCATCATGGGTCTTATGATCATTCACATGTTTGTTAGACCTATTCCAGGATATTTACCTATAATAGCCGCATTAGGATTTCCAATAGTATTTGGTACAGGTTGGCATGTTCATGTTGGAAGCTGGAAAGCACTTAAAAATAAAAGTCCCAATATGGATGTTTTAGTAACACTAGGCTCTTTACCACCTTATATGATTGGATTGATGGGACTTTTCTTTCCAATACAAGCTTTTATTGAAATGGCTACAACCATTATGACTTTTCACTTAATTGGAAAATATCTAGAAGTCCGTGCTAAAGGTAGAGCTTCTCAAGCTATTAAAAAGCTACTTCAAATGGGAGCTAAGACAGCAAAGATTATTGTAGATGGAGAAGAAATAGAAATTCCTGTTAAGGATTTACAGGTAGGAGATATCATGGTGGTACGTCCTGGAGAAAAGATACCTACTGATGGTGTTGTTGTTGACGGTAATGGATTACTAGATGAATCTATGGCTACAGGAGAGTCCATGCCCGTAAAACGTCAAAAGGGTGATGAAGTCATTGGCGCAACCATCAATAAACAAGGACTATTAAAGGTGGAGGTAACAAAAGTAGGAAAAGATACCTTCTTATCTCAAGTTGTTAAAATGATGGAGGAATGTCAAGGTTCTAAAGTGCCAATACAGGAGTTTGCTGATCGTATCACAGGATATTTTGTTCCAGCAATAATTATCATTACAATCGGTACATTTATTTCCTTTAATCTATTTCCTGAGTTTCATTTAAGGATTATACAATGGGGTGCAACCTTCTTACCATGGGTAAACCCTGATCTCACACCCCTAACATTAGCCTTTATTACATCTACTGCTGTTTTAGTTATCTCTTGTCCTTGTGCGTTAGGTTTGGGAACACCGACAGCTTTAATGGTAGGTAGTGGTATGGGAGCAGAGAAGGGAATTTTAATTCGAAATGGTGAAGCAATTCAAACCTTTAAGGAAGTGAAAGCTATTGCGTTTGACAAAACCGGTACCATTACAAAGGGCAAACCGGAAGTAACTGACCTGGTTATGGTAGATGGTGTTGAAGAAAAAGAATTTCTTTATTATGCAGGAACCATAGAAAATGGGTCAGAGCATCCTTTAGCTCATGCAATTGTAGAAAAGGCAAAAAATGAAAAGATTAAATTAGGAGAAGTAATAGATTTTAATGCAATTGTCGGGATGGGTGTAGTGGGAAATATAGATGGAGAAAAAATACTTGTAGGAAATAGAAAATTAATGAAAGAAAATAAAGTTTCCTATGAAGCCTATGAAGAAGAGTTAATTAGATTAGAAGAAGAAGCAAAAACTGCCATGATGCTTGCTAAAGGAAATCAACTATTAGGTATTGTAGCTGTAGCAGATCCTATAAAAGAAGATTCTGCACAAGCGATAGCAGCATTAGAAAGTATGGGTATTAAGACAGCCATGATTACAGGAGATAATAAAAGAACTGCTGCTGCTATTGGTAGAAAAGTAGGAATTAGTCATGTTATCGCAGAAGTTTTACCTGATGGTAAGGTAGAAGAAGTTGTAAGACTACAAGAGAAATATGGTACGGTAGCAATGGTAGGAGACGGTATTAATGATGCGCCTGCATTGAAACAAGCCAATGTAGGAATCGCCATTGGAACAGGAACAGATATTGCCATCGAAGCTGCCGATGTTACTCTGGTTAGAGGAGAGCTAAGTGGTATCATATCTGCTATAAAATTATCTAGGGCGATATTTAAAAAAATCAAAGAAAATTATTTCTGGGCGTGGTTCTATAATGCCGTGTTTATCCCAGTAGCAATGTTTGGTTTGTTACATCCAATGATTGGAGCCGCTGCCATGGCTGTAAGTTCACTAAATGTTGTTTATAATTCATTAAGACTAAAGAAAGCCGATATAGATCCTAGTTATAATAAAGCATAATCATTCGAATTTGATATTCGAGGAAATTTTATAGTTTTTATAAAACATGAAATTCTCTCCTAATATAAAATATAAATAATAAAATGAGACTTCATTCAGGGGGAGTTTTTACTCCCTCTGAATGAAGTCTCATTTTATTGCTATAGTTTTCTTATGTTAAACAGATTAGATACCATGTACCAGGTTGATGGAAAAGGCATATGAATAATCCAATAAAAAACACCTCTTAAGCCATATTCCATGATAAGCTGATACTTTGCGTAATGACTTCGTGCATTTTCAAACCATACTTCGTGAATGATGTCTTCATTATTCCTGTATGTCATAAAGGGCTGCTGTACTTCATCATTGAATATAATGGGCGCATTATATCTTCTCGCCAGATCCCATACTCGGGGAAGTGTAACAGTAGTTGCTAATATTTGGGGGGCATGGGGTAGTTCCCAATCATAGCCATAAAGAGTCATGCCCATGAGGATTTTGTTGGCAGGAATATTGTTTGCTATAGCATAATCTAATGTTCTTCTTACAAATGGTATTGGTGCTGTTGGTTGTGGGGGACCTTCACGATACCCCCATTCATAGGTCATAATAGCAGCAATATCTATCAACGGACCCAGTGAACTATAATCAAAAAAACCTACCCAATCTCTTTCAGGCCAATCTGCCCATTTTGCTGCTAAATTCAATACAAGTATTTTATCAATGCTATGCAAGTTTTCCGATAGTAAGCGTATAAAATTTGTAAATAGATATCTGTCTTCAGGATATAGATTCTCAAAGTCTATGATGATACCAATTAAATCATATTGTTCCAGTAAAGAAATGATATTATTTATCAGATTGTCAAGTAAAGTTGTATTAGAGAGTACAGTTCTCGCTAGATTCGGGTCAAAATTCCCTTCTTGTAAATTAGTTAAGACAGGTAGAACAGCAACCTCATTTCTTTCAGCTGCTTCCAATACTTCTGGGTCTAGTGTACCAATTATTTCTCCAGTTTCGGTAATAGGGAATTCAAAAACCCCTAAATAAGTGAGATAATTTCCAAGCTCATCAATGAGGGAGGCTCTGTTGGGATCAGCGGCGGGATCATAGTAACCCAGCGTTTCTATGGTTGGTTTTTGCTGGACTTGATCTGTAGGTATAACAAGCTCCATACCTATAATTAATTGCTCATTAACATCCAGTCCATTTATATTAGCAATGGACGCCACAGATACTCCAAATTTTTGGGCTATTTGTGCTAACGTATCACCAGGTTGGACACGATAGATTGTCATGTAATCACCTCCATAAATCTTTGTAGTTTTTAATAATATAATATGTTGCGTGGAATATTTGATGATTATTTAATCCCAAGATCACAAAAAAATACTATTGACTAAAGCAAGAATTTTATAGAAAATACATGAGATAAGAAAAAGCCGTGTGATGAACTTACAGGCTTTTTATATTTTGAGCAATCTTTAACAAAAACGTTAAGTTTTTGAGAAAAATTTGTTAAAGTTTTCTGCTATTATTAGCTAGGTCTATAGTTAATCAATTTTATGAGAGGAGTGTTGAAAGCATATGTGAAATTGATTGAAAAAAGTTTTACACTGTTCATAGAATATTAAATTAAGTGAAGCAAGGAAAGTGGGGCAAATACGATGAAAAAAGCCGAATTTAGCTCTATTGTAAAGCTCAGTTCAGTGACTTTAGTGCTTTTAATGTTGCTAAATATTGTTTTTTTTGGTGGTGCTGATACAGCTTGGGCCAACGAAAGCCATGACCATTCAAGTAATGACATAACAGCTAGGGTAGAGCAAGATGAAAACCATGATGATCATTCAAGTAACGATGTAATAACTGTGATTGAACAAGGTGAAAACCATGATGGTCACTCAAATGATGATGTAACAGCTGTGATAGAGCAAGAGGACCCCCACAATCATACAAATGATGAGGGAACAGGTTTCACCGTAAGTGGGAAAATTTTGGGGATAACAGAAGGTGAACAAGTAGAATTAAAGTTAAAGCAAGGAGATGGTATCTGTCAGGATATAATGCTAGAAGAAGGTGAAGTAACATACAGTTTTAAAAATGTCCTCCCCGATGATTACATTATTTGTATCGAAATAGATAATGTCACGGTAGGAATGATTCCCATCAAGGTGGAAGACAGTGATATAACAGAAGATTTGTATATCAAACAAATTAGCGGTGTGATAACAGGACTGAAACCAGGTATAAATGCGATAATTACACTTATACAGCCTGATATAGATATGGAGATGGTTTCTGGACCTATAAACTTGATGGCAGAAGGTCAGGAATTGAATTACTCCATTAAAGCTGTTCCAGGAAGCTATTATTTAAAAGTGTTTTATCCAGACTATGGGGAGTATCTCTCCGAGGAAATTGTGGTAGGGAAAGAAGATTGTACTTTGGAACCTATTGAGATGATTCCAGCACTAAGAATCACTACTGAATCACTGCCTGGGGGAACTACAGGAGTCTCTTATACTGCAAGTCTTGAAGCAGAAGCTGTTACCCCTTATGGTGTTAGTCCTTATAATTGGGAAATAAGTAGCGGTTCTTTGCCACCGGGTTTGCAATTAGAGGCCTTATTCGGGAAAATAACTGGGATACCTTTACAGGATGGAAACTTTAGTTTTGATATTAGGGTCAAAAACCTATATGGGTATACTGCGGTTAAACAGTTTCCATTAGATATTGCCAGCCATTCCTCAGATGATGAGTCTTCTGATGAGAGCGATATTCCTGAGCCAGAGGGCACTTTTTCCGATGATTATTTACAGCAAGCCATTAATCAGGCCAATGATAAAATTATCCTTGAGGCTGATGCTGGCATTGATGAAGTAATCTTCACCAAAGGACAGTTAGTAAGATTAATAGAAGAAAATAAACCTGTAGTACTTTATTTAAACGAGGTTAGGTTTACTTTTAATCCCGGTATTCTGGATATACCTCAAAACGCAACGGTGAGTTTCAAGGCTCAGGTAGTGAATGAAGAAGATATTGAAGATCTAGTGAACAATACCTCCTTTAAATTGGCAGATAAAATTTATGAGTTTAAGATCATTGTCTTTAATAACGGAGTAGAGGAAGAAGTTGGCGAATTTAGTGAAGCTATTGCTGTAACATTTTCTACACCAGAAGAATACTGGCAGGATGAGTCACATGTGACTTTAGATGCCTTTTATCTTAATGAAAAAGAATCCAATGTACAGCCTCTACAGGCCAGTCATGATATTGAAGGAAAAACTTTGACTTTTACTACCAACCACTTTAGTAAATATGCTGTGTTGAGTATGCCTGAATCAACGGATAATGCAACTGGAGAGACAGATAAAGATGATGCAACTGAAGAAACGGATAAAGATGATTCAACCGGAGAGACAGACAATGATGACTCGACTGAAGAGATAGATAATGTTTCGGATGAAAAATTTGTTCCAGAATTTACTGATATTAAGGGTCATTGGGCCTACAATGATATTCTAGAAATGGCCAGGAAGGGATTTATCCGGGGATATGAGGATAACTCCTTTAGACCAGAAGCAAATATCACTAGGGCAGAATTTGCCACTATACTGGTAAAAATATTGAAACTTGAGGAAAAGGCAGATCTGACTTTTAAAGATGTTTTACCAGACCAGTGGTACTTTGAGAACATTGCCAAAGCCTATCAGGCAGGAATTATCAGAGGCTATACTCCAGAAGAGTTCAGACCCAACGAGTTTAGTACCCGAGAACAAATAGCAGTTATGACTGCCAAGGCCATGATCTATGCTGGAATAGATTTCGAAAAAATTGGAGATATGACCTTAGACATGGACATATTTGCAGACAAAGAACTTGTGGCAGATTGGGCTAAGGAGAGTGTTGTTAAAATTTTGCGTGCTAACATAACAAAAGGTGTTCCTTTAGAAGGACAAGTCTTCTTTTATCCGAATAAAAAGGCCAGCAGAGCTGAAGCAGCAGTTATGCTGTTAAAATTAAGCCGCATATTATAAGCGAAAGGGGTCGGACTATCTGACCCCTTTCAACTAATGAAAAAAGCTCATTTAAAATTATTCTGTGAAATATCACAAAAACGTTAATCCTACGCCAATATTTTGTTAATTTATTAATTTACAATATAGGTATTGATTGGAGGTGAAATGATTCTATCAGTAATCATTTCCTGCAAATACCTTAACTTAGTTTTTTTATTCAGTTTTAGGAGTGCATATCTATATAGATATGTGATTATGAATTTTAATATACTAAGGGCTAGATTTGCAGACCTTGGCTACGGTTTTTAGACAAGGGCGAAACCGTAGACCGTGGATATTAAAATTCAATGATAGAGTCACATATCTATAAAACATCATCTGAATGAAATACAACAAATATAAAAGTGAAGGAGTTGATATTATGAAGTATTCCCGCCGGGATTTTTTGAAAATATCTGGTATGACATTAGCGTCACTGACATTTCTGGGTTTTAATCTGGAACCGATTTACGCATACACAGATGTGGTGGAGCTACGTATTAAAAATGTAGATGTTGTTCCCAGCATTTGCCCCTATTGTGCTGTAGGTTGTGGTTTAATCATTCATAAATCAGGTAGTCGTGTTATCAACGTTGAAGGTGACCGTGATCATCCAATAAATCGAGGTTCTTTATGCAGCAAAGGAGCGGGATTGAAAGATTTAAGTGAAAACCCTCGTAGGGTAGTGAAGCCTCTGTATCGTGCTCCTGGAAGTACTAACTGGGAAGAAAAGGATTGGGAATGGATGCTTGACCGAATTGCCAAAAGGATTAAAGAAACAAGGGATAAGAATTTTGTCGAAAAGGAAAATGGCATTACAGTAAACCGAACAGAGGCTATTGCATCTCTGGGAGGTGCTGCCCTGGACAATGAGGAATGCTATGCTCAGGTCAAACTTATGCGTGTTCTGGGTCTGGTATATATAGAACATCAGGCCCGTATCTGACACTCTCCATCAGTCGCCGGTCTGGCGGCATCATTTGGCAGGGGAGCAATGACCAATCACTGGATAGATTTCAAAAATACAGACTGTGCCATCATTATTGGTAGTAATGCGGCGGAAAACCATCCCATGTCCTTTAAGTGGTTGGATAAAGCTCGGGAGGAACGGGGAGCCAAAATTATCAGTATTGACCCTCGATTTACCCGGACTTCCTCAAGAGCCGACATTTATGCACCGTTGCGGCCAGGAACAGATATCGCCCTTTTTGGCGGATTCATTAAATATGTGCTTGACAACAATCTTTATCATCACGAGTATCTAGTAAAGTATACCAATGCAGCTTTTCTCATAAACGAAGGTTTTGACTTCAAAGACGGCTTGTTCACTGGTTATGATGAAGCTAATCGCCGTTATGATCAGTCTATTTGGTCTTATCAGACTGATGAAGCGGGAACAGTGATAAAGGATGAAACACTACAACACCCCCGCACGGTTTTTCAGTTGCTTAAAAAGCATTTTGCTAGATATGATGCAGATACAGTTTCTAAGGTAATTGGAATGCCCTTGGAGAAATTTCAGGAGGTGGCTAGGACATTTGGTGCTACAGGGGCTGAGGATAAGGCTGGGACAATTCTTTATGCCATGGGTACTACCCAGCATACGGTAGGAACCCAAAACGTCAGGGTCTATGCAGTTCTTCAGCTTTTACTGGGGAATATAGGTAGGGCAGGAGGCGGAATTAATGCTCTGAGGGGAGAGGCCAATGTCCAGGGTTCAACAGATATGGCCCTTTTATTTGACACATTGCCGGGGTACCTTGCAAGTCCAATGGCTGTTCCAGAGCACGCCGACCTGACTTCATATAATGCTAAAGAAACCCCTGCAAGTGGGTACTGGGTCAATAAGCCAAAGTTTATGGTCAGCCTTCTTAAAGCCTTTTGGGGATCAGCAGCCAATCCAGATAATGATTTTGCTTATCATTATCTACCTAAGCGGAGGCCAGATAAGAACTATTCTCACATAGGCCTATTTGAGGCTTTGCATGACAAGGTAATTAAAGGAATGCTGGTGTTTGGGCAGAACCCTGCGGTAGGTGGTCCTAACTCCAATAAGGAACACCATGCCATGGAAAATCTGGATTGGCTTGTGGTTGCTGACTTGTTTGAAACTGAAACGGCCGCCTTCTGGAAGGCACCGGGGGTTACCTCTGCCAATATAAAAACAGAAGTATTCCTGCTGCCTGCAGCAAATTCGTATGAAAAAGATGGTTCCATAACCAATAGTGGAAGGTGGATTCAGTGGAGGTATAAGGCAGTACCACCAAGGGGTCAAGCAAAAAGCGATCTGTGGATCGTTGATAGGTTGACCAAGCGTCTAAAATCCTTGTATCAAGATTCATTACTTGCGAAAGATCAACCTATAAAAAATTTATACTGGAATTTTGGTTCGGGGGAACCCGATGCTGGGAAGGTTGCCAGGGAAGTCAATGGATATTATGTGGATACAGGGAGACAGGTTGAACTTTTCTCCAAATTGGCTCAGGATGGTAGTACCGCCTGCGGAAACTGGATTATGTCTGGTATGTACCCACCGGAAGGTAATCTTGCCCAGAGCAGGGATAATAAGGACAACGGTTTAGGTTCTTACCTTGGTTGGGCCTATGCCTGGCCAGCTAATCGGAGAATTCTTTATAACCGCAGCTCTGCCAAACCTGATGGTACCCCATGGCCTGGACAGAGAGAAGTTATATGGTGGAACAATATCGCTGGGAAATGGGTGGGGAATGATGTGCCAGACTTCAATGTCACACTAAACCCTTCAGATATCGGAGGAACAAATCCATTTATTATGCGACCGGAGGGCCTGGCAGGACTTTTTGCCAATCTCAACGAGGGCCCTTTCCCGGAACATTATGAGCCTTATGAAAGTCCGGTCAAAAATTTACTTTCTTCTATTGAGCTTAATCCTGTAGTCAAGATATGGGATGCGAATATGAACAGTAAGGGAGGCGTTGACCGATACCCTGTAGTGGCAACAACTTACCGCCTTACTGAACATTATCAAAGCGGTGCTATGACAAGGAACCAGCCCTGGCTGGTGGAACTGGTACCAAGTCTTGTGGTGGAAATGTCACCTACTCTGGCTAATGCTCGTGGTATAAAGAATGGCGATAAGGTGAAAGTGGTTTCCGCCAGGGGAGAAGTTGAAGGATATGCTATGGTTACCGGGCGGTTAAAGTCTCTCTTCGTAAACGGACGAAGCGTTGAACAGATTGGATTACCCTGGCATTTTGGGCATCAGGGCTTAGCCACAGGAAGTTCAGCAAATAGACTGACTGCACATATAGGGGACGGCAATACTATGATGCCTGAATATAAAGTATTTCTTTGTGACGTAAGGAGGGTGTAAAAATGCGTAATTCAGAACAGCAAACTACCGAAACGGCGCCGGTATTACCGGTAGTGCCATGGAGGAGTGGAAGCGTTAAGCAGCCTAAGGATTTTTCAAAAGCAATGGCTAAACTAATTGATATTACCAAGTGTACAGGCTGTAAGGGATGCCAGGTTGCCTGCAAGAATTGGAACCAACTTCCTGCACAAGTAGAAAAATATAATGGCAGTTATCAGTCTCACAAAGATACACTGGGATTAACCTATACAGTTGTCAAGTTTTATGAGCCTAAGACGTCAGGAGACCCTGTATGGTTTTTCCGTAAACACCAGTGTATGCATTGTGGGGAAGCCATCTGCGTACAAAGATGTCCCCATTTTGCCCTTAGCTATACCCAGGTTGGATCAATCATTAGAGATTATAAGAAATGTATGGGCTGTGGTACCTGTATAAAGGTTTGTGAATATAACATTCCTAAACGTGACTATACCTTGCTGAAAAATAAGCCACGCCAGTGTGTCTATTGCTATGATCGGGTAGTAAATGGTCTGACCCCCTTATGTGTTAAGACCTGTCCCTCAAACGCCCTTTCTTATGGACCGCTAAAGGAAATATTGGATAAGGCAAAGAAACGAGTTTCAGAAATTAAGGGTAAATATCCTGCAGCTAATGTTTACGGAGGTGAGGATCTTAATATTGGACCTAACAACGTAATCTATGTTCTTCCAGAAGGTGCAGATAAATATGATCTTCCTCAAAATCCGAAACCGGTAATGAATGGAACAGGGCCGGGCCCAGGAATGATGGGACGGGAAACGATGGGACCGGGAAATATGGGACCAGGAATGAGAAGATAGCTTTAAACTATTATGCAAAGTGGAGGTGGTATGATTGAATATGACAGTTAAATTTCAGGCACCTGATAATTTAGTGGCCTTTTATAGAGAAATTGCTAAGAGTCAGGCTTGGGCACAACTTTCTATCAATAAGAAATTTGAAACAAAATTGCTTTCTCAGGACAAAAATAAAAAACATTTTGAACGGAAGTCTGTACTGCTTGACAAAATAATTATTGATACTGATGAAAAAGTTTTTGGTGAAGTTTTTAAAGAGATCCTTCATTCTGCATCTAAATTCACTGACAACTCAGATAATCTTAAGGATTTATTGGCGTGGTCGAAAGAAGTTGATATGGGTGCTTATTTACATGCAGCCCTGCAGGGAGACTACCAGGAAATTATCTCTAAAAATGGTATTTCAAGTCCTGAAAGTATAAGTTATTTTGGTGAACTGGCAGTACGACCCTACCTGCGAGTTATGTCAAATAAGGCTGGAGGGCACCACCACCATGAGTGGAAGGAGAGTTTTTGCCCTATATGCGGTAGGAAAGCAGCTTTTTCAGTTTTAGAAAATGATTGTCGAACTCTGGTTTGCATTGGTTGTTATACAGAGTGGGTATATCCTTACCTAAAATGTAGTACCTGTGAGACTTTAGATCATTCAAACCTGGGATTTTTGATACCAGAGGGTATTGAAGGAGAAAAAGTTTTTATCTGCAAAGAATGCTGTAGTTACATCAAAATGTTTGATAGAGAGGTATTACAAGAAAGTGATCTGCAGCTGGCGGACTTGAACACCTTGTACCTGGATTTACTGGCAATATCAAAGGATTACTATAGAGAAGACTCTATAAATCCTTTAATTAACTAAATAGCGGTTATGGTACAGTTTGTTTTAATTGAGATTATTAAGGGAGGTGATGATAAAATTTAGGACAAGGTAAAGGGTAACAAAGTCATTTCCTTGGTAACAAAGAAAAATTTATTATGAGAAAGGATGATAACATGGAAATTTTAAGAAAAAAAACAAAAAGAAGCAGAATATTAGTAACAACACTTTTAATCGCAGGTCTTTTGCTGTCTAGTAGCAGTATTGCATCTTTTGCCTCTGAAGAGATGCCCGATGACACGGAGATGGAAATGGAAGAGCCTATGATAGAGGTGAAAGTGGAAGATCCTATGATGGAGATGGAAATGGAAGATCCTATGATGGAGATGGAAATGGAAGATCCTATGATGGAGATGGAAATGGAAGATCCTATGATGGAGATGGATGGAAATGGAAGATCCTATGATGGAGATGGAAATGGAAGATCCTATGATGGAGATGGAAATGGAAGATCCTATGATGGAGATGGAAATGGAAGATCCTATGATGGAGATGGAAATGGAAGATCCTATGATGGAGATGGAAATGGAAGATCCTATGATGGAGATGGAAATGGAAGATCCTATGATGGAGATGGAAATGGAAAAGCCTACGATGAAGATGGGAATGAGAATGGAAAAGCCTATGATGAAGATGGGAATGAAAAAGTCTATGATGGAAATGCAAATGGAAGAGCATATGAAGGAAATGAAGATGCAAATGGAAGAATCTATGATGATGATGCCTATGAATCAAGGTAGAATGTCAGGTAATGGAATGGCTTCTCCAATGAGTAAAGGTAATAAAATGGGTGGCAAAATGAACAATATGTAAATTTGCAGCAAAAAAGCCGGTGAGTTTCCGGCTTTTTCTTGTTTTTGATTCCCACTGTGAAAACTTGGGAAGTTGGACATAAATATGCATAAATATTTTATACTTTGATGCTTTACTATACCCCATATGGGTATTATAATATAGCTATATAACATAGTTAGATGTTAATTAGAATTGCTTTATTATATAAAAAGGAGTGCAGAAAATGAATAATTTAAGGGTCTTAGTAGCCGACGATGAAAGTAAAATTCGTCAGGCCATTGGTTTATATTTAAAAAAGGAAGGATATGAAGTAGGAGAAGCAAAGGATGGGGCGGAAGCCTTTGCTAAATTTAATGCAGAACCCTGGGATATTATTATACTGGATATTATGATGCCTAAAATGGATGGTGTTCAAGTGTGCCAGGAAATCAGAAAAACCTCCATGGTGCCCATTATTATGTTGACGGCGAAAAACGAAGAGGTTGATCGGATTCTTGGTTTAGAGTTGGGGGCGGATGATTACATGGGCAAACCCTTTAGTCCTAGAGAATTAATAGCCAGAATAAAAGCCGTATATCGTAGAATGGGAACAAAAACATCTACCGAGGAAAACATACTAAAATATCCAGAGTTGAAAATAAATTTGTTAACCCGCGAGGTTTTTATTATGGAACAGCAAATTACTTTAACATTGAAGGAATTTGAGCTATTTTCCCTTTTGGCTCGTTCTCCTGGTCAGGTCTTCAGTCGAGAACAATTACTAGAGAAAGTATGGGGTATTGATTATTATGGGGATTCAAGATGTGTAGATACCCATATTAACCGATTGAGAGACAAACTAAAAGTGCCTAATGAAACTTCGTTTATTAGTACAGTATGGGGAATTGGCTACAAATTTGAAATAAATAAATGATTCCAAAATGAGAACTTTGTTTATTATGTAATTACAGATGCTTGGTATTACATCACAGCTTTAAGAGGCTCAAATATGCGAGGGGTGTCAATATGAAGTTTAATAGTATTGTGACAAAACTCTGGATAATTCTAACCCTTTTAATCCTACTGGTGATTGGGATATCCAGTTCAATCCAAACGAATTTTATGGAGAATATTTATTATCAGCAACAAGCTAAACAGTTATCTTCCCTTGGTAAAAAGATCTTGGAGCTAATTTATACAGAAGAAGACAGAGAAGTTATGGAAATGAAAATAGATGCTATTTCTAAAATGATGGATGTTAATGTGATGATTGTGGACAAAAACAACATTATACAATCATCTCATGGTTTGGGTCAAAATATCCGTGATTTGCTCATTGATACTGATGATTCTATACATGGGCCGTTAACGAAAAGTGATGTAGAAAAACTATTAAATGGAGAAACCGTTATCCATCAAGGCAGTAACGAATATCTGAAAATGGATGTTCTCTCAGCAGCTATTCCGTTAGAGGATCCTAATAGCACTATAAGAGCAGTGATTATTCATGCTCCCCTAAAGCCGTTAGCTGAGGAATGGGCTATTTTTAAAATAATTACAATCTATACAGGTGTTGGCGGTATAATTATTGCCACTATCTTAAGTTTAATATTTTCCAAAAAGGTATCCAAACCTTTGCTTAATATGAGTAAAATCGCCTTGTCTATGGCAAGTGGTGATTTTTCCCGTAGAGTTGATAGTAGTTCCAACGATGAGGTCGGTTTATTGGCCACTTCCTTGAATAATCTTTCCACTCAACTTCAAGAAAAGGTGGCTCAACTGGAAAGACTAGATAGTACACGACGGGAATTTGTATCCAATCTATCCCACGAAATGAAGACGCCCCTAAGTATTATACAGGCATTTACAGAAGCATTGCAGGATAATCTTGCAGTAGACGAAGATGAAAAAGAGCAATATTTGAATAATATCTCCGAAGAGGTGGAACGGTTAAAACGCTTAGTAATAGAAGTATTAGACCTCAAGAAAATGGAAGAGGGCTGTGATGACTTCCAGAAAGAATATGTAGACTTAAAAGAAATTGTGGAATCCGTACGAAGTGAATTTTATACTTTTTCTGAAAAAAAAGGCATTGATTTATTGTTTACAATTGATAAACGAATTCAACCAGTGTTTTGTAATAAGGACAGAATAAAGCAGGTATTTATAAATCTAATTGACAATGCCCTGCGTCATACTCTTCAAGGAGGTCAAGTGTATGTAACTATTTCTGCAAAAGTAAACAGTGTCCAAATTGAAGTAAGAGATACAGGCGAAGGGATTCCTTCTGATGATTTGCCAATGATTTGGGAAAGATTTTATAAAGTTGATAAATCGCGGATACGAGTTGCAGGAGGAACTGGTTTAGGTTTAGCTATTACTAAGAAAATTATAGAGACCCACGGTGGATGTATCGAAGTACAGAGTAAACTTAGCGAAGGCACAACATTTACTATTGTTCTCTCCTACAAAAAGAATAATGTTACAAAAAGTTTAAACTAAATAGTCAGCTTTGTGAAAACTCTGTGGTAAACTAAACTGAAGAAGATACAACAAATTATCCATGGAGGTAAACAAATGTTTGATTATCGGATTGATATATGGGGGGTTGTGGAGAGTTTTATGCTTATTGTGGTAATGGCTATACCTATAATCTTTCTAATTTGGACAGTTGTTTATTTACTGGAACGGTTAAAACAAGTTCAAACATCCGGCAAAGAAAATAAATCGTATTAGTCGAATATCAGGTATGACGAAGTACAGGATAATTCCATATATGACAAGTAAGCTGTTCATAACATCCCCCCAAAAAGAGATATAGCGTCTAAGAAACGGATTAGTTCTTAAACGCTATATTTTTTATATTTCTCATTCTATAAGTGGGCTTTGAATCAGGTGGAGTAGAGTCTTCATCTGATTCCCCGATGTTCAGCTTTAGCTGGGGGAGTTCACTGTGTCATCTTTATATATATGTTCTCTTTCCGTAATATCCCCTATATTTTTAAAAATTAAATTCAGATAATTTGTATTCTCCGTATATATTGGTTTACCATCATAGCTATTCTTTATTTTTAAGACGCCACTCATGTGATGACTATCCTCATTGTCTGCTTCCCAGATAAAGCCATCTCTGATTATCATATTATCTTCTGTTTTTAGTTCTAAAAAATTACTTAATTCCTTATACTTTGTTAAATCTACTGAATGCGTGTTTAAAACAACATCAAATACCAAGTCATCATTGTTGTCCATAAGGGGATTTTTAAAAATTACTCCTATTTCGATATTACCTCCTATACTACTGGTATAATATTTAGCTACATTTTTTGTTGCGTTTTCTTTTGTTTCAGTAGCTTGCTTCTCCTGTGATAGTAACGATGTATCATTATTATTTCTACCTGGTATTTCAAAAATAGCAGGCAAAAATATAGTTAACATAACTATACCTGCAATAATAACTGCTAAAATTGGTAAAATATTAGTTTTTTTCTTACTCACTGTTTTTCCTCCCTATTTCAACTTAATGTTATCTTCACTATTTTTTTTTTCTACATTCCAAATGGAATTTTTATTGGAATGATTCTAGACAAAAATCCTACTAGTAGGGTAAATTTATTAAAAATCATTAATATCCCAAAGAATAATAATATAGCACCGACACTATAAGATATATACTTTTGATACTTAGATATCCTTTGCAAAATACCTATTGATCGTCTTAGTGTTAATCCCACTAATAAATAGGGCACTGCTAATCCCATCGAAAATGAAAACATAACAAGCATGCCATTATATGCTGAGCCTGTACTTCCAGCAAATATTAACATTGAGTATAAAATAGGGCCTATACAATGGGAGCAAGCAATAGCAAAAAATATCCCTACGAAAAAAGTAGTAAGATATCTAAATGGTGTATTAATTTTATCCGTATTAAATAATTTTTCTAATTTATTACTTTTTAGCGATATGGCTTTAAAAAATCCTAGCAACTTCAGAGCTAGAATAATAACCATCGTACCACCAATTGCATTAAAGATACGAATGTTATTACTTAGGAACTTTGCAGCTCGCCCTGCTGTACCACCAGCAATAGTAAACACAATGGTAAAGGCTGCAATAAACAATAGGGTATTTATCATAATATGAATATGTGTACTTGTTTTTTTCTTTATTTTTGTAAGTTCCTCCATGGACATACCGGTAATAAGACTAAAATATACTGTGATCATCGGGATTATACAAGGTGAAAGAAAAGATACTAAACCTGCTGCAAATGCAATTAACAATATTGATGTAGACATTATATAGCTCCCTTCAGTTTAGTTTTCTTATCAAGCATAAACAACATCATCCTTTTTCAAAATAGATAATAATACCATTTAATTTTCATTAAAGATTTCTTTGATTCTATATTATAGAGGAAGATTATGAAGAAATTATGAAGATGATAAAATTATTTTTATAGCTTGACATATACCCAATAGGGGTATATACTACATAGCGTAAAGGGACATGAAAAGTGAATAAAAATATATTAGTGTAAAACAAACACAGATTGGCATAAAAATTGCAATATACTATAATAGTATCTATTTGTAGACTGGAGGTTTTTATATGAAGAAAATGGTTTTAAAAAACAATTAAAATCTACTGAAAATGCTAATAAGCAAAATTTTAGTGAGTGTAGTATATACTACAGTAGCCTGTAGCATTTGATAGAAGTTGCTTATGAAAACTTGCATAACTGAATTGAAAGGAGAATAAAAATTGAAAACATTATTTAGTATTGGACCATTTCATATTAATCTATTTGGCGTTATGATCGCTATTGGAGTATTAGCGGGATTCGTTGTATTAACGATGGAGGCCAAAAGAAAGAAAATGAATGTTGATTTGTTGTCTAGCTTAGCTTGTTATTCATTAGTTGCTGGAATCATAGGTGCTCGATTAAATTATGTACTAGCCTTTAATTTATCCTATTATTTATCTAACCCTATTGAAATTTTTATGATCCAACAGGGGGGATTATCGATACAAGGGGGACTAATTGCAGGAGTACTGTTTGGCATCTGGTACGCAAAGAAAAATCATATTTCCATCGGACAGGCAGCAGATGCAATTGCTCCTGGGATTATATTAGGGCAAGCAATTGGGCGAATCGGCTGTGACGTATATGGGTATGCAATGTCAAAACCATGGTTTTGGGGTGTAAATGTTGCAGGACAAATACTTCATCCTGCACAAATCTATGAAGCTGTTTTAAATTATTTTATTTTTGGAATCCTATGGTATAAACGAAAAAATACAAAATATGACGGCCAATTATTTGTTTTCTATTTAATTGGGTTTTCAATGAATCGATTTGTTGTAGAAATCTTTAGAACAAATCCAATCGTTTTTGGGCCAATAACAATAGCTCATTTATACAGTATCATCATGATGATTGGGGCAGTGTTATTAAGCTTGTGGTTTAAGAAAAAGGATAGTAGGAGAGAAAATACCAGAATCAATTTAAGAAGTGAAGAAAAAGAAAGCTGGAAAAGTGCAGTAGTGATTGCCATAATGACAATCATCTCAATATTTCTTTATTATTATATTCAAGGAATTTAATGTATTTGAGGAGGTATATTATGAAATTTCAAGTTGCACCAGAGTCTGAAGGGTATATATTACAAAAGAATGAACCAGTTATGATTATGTTATCAAATATGGGAGGCTGCTGTGGTGGTTCTGCCCTGATTCCTAAAATTGAATTGGGAAGCCCAAAAAATTTGACTAGTTTTAAAATAACTGAAGTAGGAAAAATAACAATTTATTATGATAAGGGGATCAAGAAAGTTAAAAAAATAAAAATTGGTCTTTCAAAGTTGTTTTGGTTTAAGAAATTGACAATAGAATTTATTGAATAATGTATTCATTAATGTAGGAACATTGTAATAAAATTTGTTTTTACTCTTTATATTTTTTTGTATAGGTTGACCAACCTAATAAATCCATGAAAATTCAATATCCAATAACGCCTTCAATAAGAAGAAGGGTACTTGTTATGACCAAAAGATTTCTCAGTATATTTGAAGTAACTATATTATAGAACACCAGTAGTACAAGTATTGTTCCTATAATGATACGTATCAATCTATCAGTATTTCCTATATTTTGTTTGAAGGATATTTTCATAGCTTTCACCTCTTAATTATCTTTTGTACAATTATATTTTTTATGTCATGATTTGTATGTTTTTTTTAGTTCAAGAAACAATGAAAATTTTATTCATCATTTAAGCTTCAGGATAAATTAATTTCGATAATAATTACGATCTTCATAATTCCTTCAAAATCTTCTTTTATAATATAACTATCAATTAAGTAATCATTAATAAAAATCAAAAATTAAAGGAGGAGTAAGATTATGAAAAAGAAAACATTAGTAATGATAACTGCAGCACTTGTAGTAACAATATCCATAGGAGGATATGTATTTGCGCAAGGATCAAATGGAGAAAGATTTGATAGTAATTCAGAGAAGATAGCAACTGAAGAGTCAGCAGCTCCTAACAATCATTGTGGAAATAGTGAAGAAATGGTTGAGCTTATGAAGGAAAATGGATTTGGAGACATGGCTCAATGGATGGAAGAAGGTAACTTTAAAGCAATGGATGAATTTATGAACAATCTATCAGAAGAGGATTATAATAGAATGATGGATTTAATGAATGAAAATGGTTATAGTAATATGTCAAGGATGATGGAATCTATAGGAAGAGATGGAATGATTGAAATGCACAATTCCATGATGGGGAGCAATGGTTCTAAATTCAATATGATGGGAAACATGATGTCTCGTTTTAGATAATAGAATAGAGGAAGATGGTTTACGCAAAAATGTCACTTTTAAAGATTAAGAAAGTGACATTTTTTAATTCTATATAGTTGGCACGAATATTGCAACATACAGTATTAAATCAGAATAATTGCTTTAGAAATATTAAAAAATTTGTTTTTAAAAGTAGGAAAACGTACATCTAGCTGTAGTATAAAACACATTAAGAGGTTTTGGAGGGATAGAAGTGAAAAACAATTACGAAAAAAATATTTTACTATTAATAGGAATTTCTATGCTTACGATGAGCTTGATTTTTTTTGAAGTATTGCTCACAAGATTATTTTCAACAATACTAATGTATCATTTTGCTTTTTTAATTACTTCTATAGCTATATTAGGTTTAGGCGTAGGAGGGATGGTTGCCTATAAAAAAGAAAAAATCAGGGTTTTTATAGCTAAATATACGCTTGTATTACCTTTATCCTATTTAATTATAATTTTAGGCATATATATATTTCCATTTTTAAACAACTTAATTATTTATGGTATCCTTGCAATGCTTCCTTTCATTATAGGAGGAACGATTATTTCATCTGTCTTTAAAGAAAAGTCTTCTATAAGCAATCGCATCTATTTTGCGGATTTAACTGGTTCAGCCCTTGGAAGCTTAGGAATATTGTTTCTATTAAACCGTTGGGGATTTATGTATAGTCTTCTTGTAATTGTACTTTTCGGGTGTATAGGAAGTTTGCTGCTTACAGTTTCCTTATGGGAAAAGAAAAAAATAATTGCTCCACTTCTCCTTCTACTGTTTATTGTTATTATATTGTTTCAGGGGATATGGATTGAAAGTTTAGAAGCTAGTTTTTTAGCATATTACACCAGTCCAAATACAGTAATAAGTTATCTGCAAAACACAAAAGGAGTAAGGTCTATTGATTTTATAGGCTGGAATGCTATGGCAAGGACAGATGTCATAGAAACTTTAGATGCTAGAGAAAGAATTATTATTACGGATGGTGGCGCTAGCGCTCCAATGATGAAGTTTAACGGAAATCTTGAAGAAATAGAGTACTTGAAGGAGGAAATAGGCTTTATTCCTTTTTCCTTCGGAAAAAAGGAGAAAAATTTGATCATTGGTTCTGGAGGGGGGAGAGATGTTCTCTTTGCTTTACTAGGAGAAGCCATAAATATCGATGCTGTTGAAATTAATCCATTAACCATTAAAGCAGTTGAAAAACATAAGGATTTTAGTGGAGATCTATATAACACCCAGGATGTTAATCTATTTGTGGAAGACGGAAGAAGCTTTGTAGAAAGAACTGAAGAAAAATATGATAACATTTATTTATCTATGGTTATGGCCAATGCTGTTGAACACTCAACTTTAGCGCTTTCAGAGGGGTATGTCTTTACTGTGGAGGCATTTGAAAAATATATGGATTTATTAACAGAAGACGGCAAACTAAGCTTTGTAATGCACTCTAGAGCAGATGTTTTTAGAGGTTTAAATACAGCTATTCAAGTATTGCTTAATAGAGGTGTGGAAAAAAACAATATTCTGGATTACTTCGTAATCATTAATGGAACTTCCTTAGAAGATACGCATTCTTCGTCAGATGCTATGCTTCATATGCCTTTATTAATGATCAAGAAAAGTCCCTTTACTGAAATTGAGTATGATAAAATCCAATCAATTGTGAATCAGCAGGAACGAGGTGCTATTCATATAAATTCTTCTACTGTATTGAGTAAATATCTTGATTTTTCAAAAGGTAAGATAGATTATGCTGCTTTAGTAGATGATGCTACTTTAAACCTTAAGCCTGTAACCGATGAAAATCCTTTTTTCTATAACTTTTTTAAAGGTATTTCAAGTACATTAACAGTATTGTTATTATTTAGTGGTTTCATGCTAATAAAAATATTTAGAACAATAAAGGAGGAGGAAATAAAAAGAAGTTCAATGTATTTTGCGTTACTTGGAATTGCTTTTATGCTAGTGGAAATACCATTGATTCAGAAAATGGTACTTTTCCTAGGAAATCCTACGATTGCTTTTAGTTATATTTTATTTGTGCTTTTAGTTAGTGGAGGGTTGGGAAGCTTACTAAGTTCCCATAAGATTTGGCAAAGGTACACGGGAACAAAATATTTACCTTTGTTGTTGATTGGATTCTTTTTGTTTAGTCAAAATATGGCGATGAGAACTGCAATATCAATATTTATGGATGTAGGTATGCATTTGAAATTAATAATAATTGCTATGATCATAAGTCCATTAGGTTTTTTTATGGGAATGCCATTCCCAGCGGGGATTAGAAAGCTTCAAGAAAAGGGGAAAGTAGATGAAATCCCTTTGGTTTGGGGAATCAACGGAGCTGCATCAGTGCTAGGAGCAACGCTAGCCCTGATAGCATCTATAAAATGGGGATTCTATGTATCTGAAACGATTGCAGGAATAATCTATATAATTTTATTCTTAGGAGAATTTTTTAGAAAAAGCAAGTTGGAAATTATATAATCTTGTAAAATGAGGGGTGGATCTATGAAATACGAAGGTAAAATATTTTTAAAAAGCTTCGTCCAGCAACCCAACATTGTTGGTTCTGTTATACCTAGTTCAAAATATTTATGCAATAGTATGTTAAAAAATATTGATTTTAAGGACTGTAATTGTATTGTTGAATACGGAGCAGGAACAGGTATATTCACTAAAGAAATATGTCGTAGAAAGAAAAAAAATACCTTGTTTATTTCTTTTGAATTAAATAGAGGAATGTATAATAGCATTAAAGAGCTACATTCCCCAAAAGATAAGATATATATTATTCATGATTCTGCTGAAAATTTAATGAAATATCTAGATAGGTATCAAATAGATAGTGTAGACTATTTTATTTCTGGATTACCATTTGCCATTTTACCAAAGGAAGTAAGCAATAAAATATTAGATAATACTTTTTTAAAGCTTAAAGATGATGGGGAATTTATAATGTTCCAATATTCATTCCAATATTTGAACACTTTAAAAAGTACTTTTCCTCAATTAAGGTTAGGATTTCAACCATTAAACTTTCCACCTGCTTTTATCTATTATTGTAGAAAGATTAAAAGCTGAAACCAATTAATAGATGTTTATAAAAGAATAAATAGTAACTTTTCAAGTGAATGATATTAGAGGCGTATATTTTGTCCTTTAATATCATCCATTTTTCTATTTTTAGATTTGATAAAAAAATCTTACAATATGAAGAGCTGTAGCTACTGATAGCCCTTATTGATTTTGTAGATATTTAGCTGAATAATAAGAAAATAATATAGCCACAGAAAACATTGTGTCACAAAAACGTTAATTCTACGACAAAGTTTCGTAAATTTATTCCTTTATAATAAATAGTGACGATCGGAAAATCTTTTAAGCCAAGGAGTGTAAGAGACTACATGATTATCAACTATGCAAAGATAATAGAACCACTGGAACGGTTTCGCAAGGTGATCATTTTTTCGCTGATAATAGTAATGGTTGTAATGATAGTAGCTTATTTACGTGCAGATGTGCTGATTGGATTTTTGGCAAAACCCTTAGGTGAAAAGCAACTGGTATTCCTCTCGCCTATAGAAGGTTTTATGACTAAAATTCAAGTAGCTTTCTTTACGGCCTTGGCACTGTCTTCCCCTTTAATATTTTGGCAGGCTGTTGGGTTAGCGGTTCCCTTGCTGGGGAGGAGGCAGAAGAAAGTATTATACTGGGTCATCCCCTTAGCAACGCTGCTGTTTACTGTAGGTGTAATCTTTAGTTTTACAGTAGTCATACCTATTACCCTTAAGTTTCTTCTGAAGATGGGAGAGGCCTATATGACGGCTACTTTAGCAGCAGGTCAATATTTCTCTTTTGTCATTATGCTTTCTTTGGGTATGGGCGTTGTATTTGAGTTACCGGTGATTTTAGCTATTCTAGCAACAGTTGGGATAATTAATTCTCGGATGTTGCGTGAAAAGCGTAAGTTTGCTTTTCTTGGTATTATGGTGTTGGCAGCATTTATTACGCCCTCTGATGCATTTAGTATGCTGGCCGTCGGTATTCCAGTGTTTTTATTGTATGAATTTAGTATCCTGATGATTCTCGTCATAGAAAAGTCAAGTAAAAAACATTCAAATTTACAGGAGGTATAAGTTATGCCAAATATAGGTTTAGCTGAGTTAGTGATTATTTTATCTATTGCATTAATTGTGTTTGGACCCGGAAAACTGCCTGATGTTGGTCATGCCCTGGGAAAATCATTACGGGAATTTAAAATAGCTAAAGACAGTGTGTTCAATGATGTCAATGATGCGTTAGAAAAAGAAAAAAATGAGCAAGAAACTATTAAGTAGATTGTAGTTATCATCTAGTAAGGAAAGGGAATGGGTATGGATAAAAAAATGTCGATAACAGAACACCTGGGAGAACTACGGTATCGTCTTATCTTCTCCCTTACGGTTTTACTGATGGGTGCTCTGCTGGTTTATCTCAATATGGACAAGATGATTAGATGGCTTATGGTTCCTCTGGATGGGAAGATCCTCCATTTTACCGGTCCCGCTGACGGCTTGTTTGTGACAGTGCAAATTGCTGTGGTGGGTGGAATTATACTAGCTTTGCCCGTATTGATTTACCATGTGCTGGCTTTTATCATACCGGGTTGTACCCGCCATGAAAGAAAAGTTGTTTTTTCCTCCATACCTCCTGCCATATTTCTATTCTTTCTGGGGATGTTATTTGGTAAACAGAAGCTCTTCCCAGTAGTATTACAGTTTTTTTTAGGTGTTGGAGAAGCTTATCTCAATCCAATGCTCCTTGGTAGTAAATATTTTTCATTTTTAGTGATGTTAACTTTTACCATGGGTCTATTTTTTCAGATACCTTTGATCATGGTGGCTTTGAGCCGACTTGGAATAATTAGATCCACTAAGCTCAGAGCTACCAGGATGTACGGCTATATCAGTATTTTCATGGTGGTGGGTACCCTTGTTCCGTCACCGGACTTTTTAACTTTAGTAGGTATTTGTTTACCGGTTATTCTTCTTTATGAATCCAGTATTTGGATTATATATCTTATGGAAAAAGTTCAAGAAAAGAAAGAAAAGATCAATTATGCATAATCTTTTTCTTATATAATTTTTATTGGATAGTCTTAATGTTTAAAAGACTATTCTTTTTTTATGGAGTTTTATAAGTCATATTCTCTAGAAATAAGTCTTTAGCTATATTTAAGTAAGAATTTTATCACATAAAAGTATGATTAATTGGAAAACCTATAAAAAAATTAGTGAATAAAACAATTAAAAAGATATTGACAAATAAAAAATGTTATAATAATATAAAACTATACAAAAATAGTATAGTTTTAAAATAATGGAGTGACAACATGAAGATAACACAAGAGGCGGATTACGCCATTAGAATTATATTATTTTTATCCAAACTAGGCAGAGATGCAAAAATAGATGCTTTAAAGATATCAGAAAGTGAAAATATACCAACCAGATTTACACTTAAAATCCTTAGAAAGCTGACTAAGGTAGGTTTAACAAAATCCTTCAGAGGTGTGAATGGGGGCTATTCTCTAAATAGAGAACCTGAAAAAATTACATTTAGAGATGTAATTGAAGCAATTGATGGACCAATTTATATCAAGAGATGTCTTTATGACCCAAACCACTGCAATCTTCACAAAACAACGAATACTTGTGATATACACAAGGCATTAAATAAGGTAAGAATCAGAGTCATAGACGAGTTGGAAAATTTAAATTTTAAAAATATAAAAGAAAATGATTAAAGGAATAGATAAAGGGTATTAGTAATGTTGGGAATTAAATTTGTTGTTATAAAGCTTATCTTTATGTCGAAAAGTGTACAAAATTTGTATACTTTTCGACGAAACTATACAAAACTAGTATATTTTTTAAAGGAGGAGTTATATTATGAAAATGTGTAAATCAGCAGATGGGAGACTAGAAAGTTTTATTCAAACAAAGGATGTTGAAACATCTTTTAACAGGGTTGAAAATCAAAAAATAAAATGTGGATTTGGTCAACAGGGAGTATGCTGCAGACTATGTTCAAATGGACCCTGTAGAATTACTCCAACAGCCCCAAAGGGAGTTTGTGGAGCAACAGCAGATACCATAGTAGCAAGAAACTTTTTAAGAGCAGTGGCATCTGGAGCGGCATGTTATCTACATGTTATTGAAACTACTGCAAGAAATCTAAAATCTACTGGAGAAAGACAAGGAAAAATTAAAGGAATAAATACATTAAATGAATTAGCTGAATTATTTGAAATCAATTCAGAGGACATAAATGATAAGGCTGTAAAAGTAGCAGATAAGGTTTTAAATGATCTATATAAAGCCAGACATGAGAAAATGGAATTAGTTGAAAAAATGGCATATACACCGAGATTTAACAAATGGAAAGAGCTAGGAATATTACCTGGTGGAGCGAAATCAGAGGTTTTTGATGCTATCGTAAAATCTTCAACCAATTTAAATAGTGATCCAGTAGATATGCTTATGCATTGTCTGAACTTAGGAATATCTACAGGTCTTTACGGACTAACATTAACAAATCTATTAAATGATGTTATGTTAGGAGAACCGGTTATTAGAAAAGCACCTGTAGGATTTAAAGTTGTTGATGAAAATTATATTAATATTATGATAACAGGGCATCAGCATTCAGTCATTTCAGATCTTCAAGATAGATTGGTTAATGAAGATATGAAAAAACTTGCTGAAAGCGCAGGAGCAAAGGGTTTTAAACTTGTAGGATGTACATGTGTGGGGCAAGACCTACAGCTAAGAGGAGAGCACTATAAAGATGTATTTTCAGGGCATGCTGGAAATAACTTCACAAGTGAAGCACTTATCACAACAGGAGCCATTGATTTTATTGTATCAGAGTTTAATTGTACATTACCGGGAATTGAACCTATAGCAGACGAATTTATGGTACCTATGCTATGTCTTGATGATGTAGCTAAAAAAGCAAATGCAGAATATATGCCGTTTTCTATGGATAATGACGAAAAGATATCAGAGCACATTATAAATAAGGCTTTAGAAAGTTTCAAAAACAGAAGGGATAAAATAACCATTGATATTCCAAAGGATCATGGGCATGATGATGTAATAACCGGTGTAAGTGAGAAATCTCTTAAGGCATTCTTAGGAGACACATGGAAACCGCTGATAGATTTAATCGCTTCAGGCAAAATCAAAGGTGTTGCCGGCGTAGTAGGATGTTCAAACTTAACAGCCATGGGACACGATATTTTTACAGTTGAGTTAACAAAAGAATTAATTAAAAGAGATATTATTGTTCTATCTGCTGGATGTTCAAGCGGGGGCCTTGAAAACGTAGGACTTATGTCACCAAAGGCTGCTGATTTGGCAGGAGATAATTTAAAAGAGGTTTGTACTTCATTAGGCATACCTCCTGTGTTAAACTTCGGACCATGTCTTGCAATAGGAAGACTTGAAATCGTTGCAACAGAACTAGCAGAAGCTTTAGGAATAGATATACCTCAGCTTCCACTTGTATTATCAGCTCCACAATGGCTTGAAGAACAGGCATTAGCTGACGGTGCCTTTGGCTTAGCTTTAGGATTACCTGTGCATCTTGCTATTCCTCCATTTGTAACTGGAAGTAAAGTAGTGACTGAAGTTCTTACAAAGTCACTTGTGGATATAACAGGAGGAAAGGTTATTGTTGAAGATGATGTCATGAAGGCTGCAGATCAATTGGAAGAAATCGTATTAGAAAGAAGAAAAGCCTTAGGATTAGATGCACCCACAGGAAAATAGCTTCGTCTATTTTCCTAAGCCTTAAAAGTGTATGGTAACCTTAAAAACCAAAAGGGGTGAGTATCTATGAAAAGAATTAAAATAAATAAAGACTTATGTATGAGCTGTCTGAATTGTGTCATTGGTTGTATGGCTGAGCATAACAAAAAGGGTAAAAGTATTTATAATTTGGATATGGAAGACTTAGCCAATGAAAGCAAAAATCATATTGAGTTAGATAAAAATAAATGTCCGGCACCTATTCTATGCAGACATTGTGATGAACCGGAATGTGTTTATACCTGTATGAGTGGTGCAATGGTTAAAGATAAAGCTACAGGACTTGTAAAATATGATGAAGAAAAATGTTCCTCCTGCTTCATGTGTGTGATGGCATGTCCTTATGGTGTTTTAAAGGCAGATGAGGTAGAAAAAAGAGTAGTACAAAAATGCGATATGTGCGGGGATAGGGAAATACCAAGATGCGTAGAAAACTGTCCAACTGGATGTTTAAGTTTGGAAGGGGGTCAGTAGCATGAAGTATTTAGTATTGGGAGCCAGTGCTGCAGGGGTCAATGCGGCTAAAACCTTAAGAGAATTAGATGCAGATGGAGAAATAACCATTGTATCAAAAGATAACCATATTTATTCCAGATGTATGCTGCATCATATCATAGGAGAAAAAAGAAATGTAGAAGGATTAAATTTTACTGAAAAAGATTTTTTCGAAAATTATGACATAAAGTGGAAAAAAGGTGTTTTGGCTAAAAAACTGAATATTCATGACAAAACAGTATTATTAGATAATGAAGAGAGTTTAAGTTATGATAAATTGCTTATAGCAACAGGATCGTCATCTTTTATTCCTCCGGTTAAGAATCTTAGAGAAGCAAAAGGGGTTTATGGTTTAAGAAATATTGAAGATGCTTTGATGATAAAAGAGGAAGCCAAGAACGTTGAAAATGTAGTTGTATTAGGTGGAGGCCTTGTGGGTATAGATGCAGTTGTAGGCTTGTTAGAGCAGAATGTTGACGTATCTTTAGTGGAGATGGCTGACAAAATACTTCCCCTGCAGCTTGATCAATATGCTTCTTCAAGATATGAGGATTTGTTTAAATCTGAGGGTGTAAGTATATTTACTGGAAGAAGCGTTAAAGAAGCAGTATTAGATGAAGCTGGTAATGTAAAGGCTGTAAGATTAGATAATGGTATGCTTATTAAATGTGAAATGGTTATTGTCGCAACGGGAGTAAGACCAAATACAAATTTTATTGAAGAAAATACCATTGAGCTAGATAGAGGGATCGTTGTTAATCATAGATGTGAAACCAACATAGAAGATATCTATGCTGCCGGTGATGTATGTGGTAAAAATCCTATATGGCCCCTGGCAGTAAAAGCGGGAATTGTCGCAGCACACAATATGGTTGAGCAAAAAACGGACTTGGATGATTTCTTTGGGCTGAAAAATTCCATGAACTTCCTTGGACTTCAAACGATTTCTTTAGGTCTTATAGATGCCCCGGATGAAAGTTATGAAGTATGTATGCAACAATACAAAGATATTTATAAAAAGATCATTTTAAAAGATGGGATCATCTATGGAGCCATCCTCCAGGGAGATATAGCCTATGCTGGTGTATTAACCTATCTTATAAAAAACAAAGTAGATATATCTCAAATCAACAAAGATATTTTTGAAATAAGCTACGCAGACTTTTTTAGCATAAAAGAAAATGCTGAGTATCAGTATGCTGTATAGGTGACAGGGGATGGCAGACCAATGCTGTCAACTTAAAAAATTATTATCTTTATATTTATCTTCGTTCAAGTACTTTGTAAATTTTCGATTATTATTCTAGGCTAATATAAAGAAAATCTGTAATACAAGAGAAGCTATCAATTCAAAGTGACATACCTATTACCCGTTTTGTTATAAACAGAACGGGTAAGCCTTTTTTAATATAAGAATTAATTATGTCTCAAGTTTTGGGTATATTTATTTCTTCGTCTTACACGTGTACGCGGGAAGCTTCGCCCAGCTTTAATCGGTACTAGATTTTCTGTGGCCTCCTCAATTAGATATTCATAAAGCATTTGGCTTTTTTGAGGATTATTTTCGAGAGCTATTTGCATATTTTAGAATTTCTTTTGACATTCTTCTTTTTCTACTTTTGTTTATTTCAAATTTTACAACTTCATCATTACTTTGTTAACGTAAACGTTAATAGATCTTGGAGTGGCATTTTTCTTTTTCTAGTAAATGCTTCATCTGAAAGTCTTGCTATATTATGTATACGTTGATCCCCTAATTTACTATAGTTTTACACTTTAGTTTTGCACTTTTTAAATAGTTACCAAAAATTGACGTAATAATTTGCAAAATAATTGAGGAATATATGTACAAAATAACCCCCAACCATGGGTGTTATGAAACAATTGCTTTACAAGCTTTTAGAGTTATTTCCAAATAAATTTATGATTCATGGATCACTTCTGGTAGGTTAAACCCCTCCCAATGGATGTCAGCTGCCAAAGGCATAGCAACTCCTATGAACTTCTGGGATAATACCCATGCTGCATTATTGCAGTTTGCAGATTGGATATGCAAGCACACTGTTAGAGTAGTTGCGGATACATACTTTAGCAATAAGTCATTCAGATTTATTCACCTTGCAGCTGTAGTCTATAGTGTTGGGAAGATAGTACTGCTAAAACATTCAAATAGTAGTTAGCTTCAAGCACAAGATTATCAAGAGGATACCCCTTGGACATCAGAACTCAGTTTTAAAAAGCTTCGTATCTGTCTGAGAAGATTTTCCTTGGGAAAACTTGTTTTCTCCGAAATCGCATTAGATCAAGAAGTAGAGAAAAATACATCAGTAAAAGATGCTATACTTACTATTGCTTCATAACAGCTATAAGGTTAATTTTATAAAGGCTTTATTTCTGCAAAACTATAGTAACATAATATGTTGCATTTAAGAATGCAAATACTATTCTTTAAAATATATATTTATCTGTTGCTTTAAAAGTTTTAAGCAATAAAGCGCGATTATCTCTTGCGATAGCTTATTTCGATTTTGTTCTATAAGTGAATTCTTGCATGTCTAGGTTTTATATGCTATTTTAAAGTAAGAATAGAAAAACAGAGAATAGAAGGCAGAAAGGAAATTTTATGAATTTACTATTTATGGTTATATTGAGCATGATACTTTTCATCTATGGTGGGCTTACCTACTATATTGGACTGAGGGGATGGCAATTTGTTGTTGCCAGCGGTTTAAAATTTTCTGCTATAGGCTACTGGATATCTCTATGGTTTGTGGCTTTTTCGTTTTTTATCGCCCGAGGGGGAGCGCGATGGTTGCCAAACTGGTTAAGTGATTTTTTTGAGGTTATAGGTGCTTATTGGTTAGGGATTATGACTTATCTAACAATGATCTTGTTTTTAGTGGAAGTTGCGGGGTTATTGAACAGAAGATTGCACTTTATACCTGAAGGCTTGATTAGTCAACCTAAATTCATTGTTACCATAGGTATTGTAGTGATAAGTTTAGTATGCATCATTGTATCCTATGGATGGTGGAGTGGACGGAATCCTGAGATTGTACAGTATGAAGTTCAACTGGATAAAGAAATGGAAGGATTTCAAGAATTAAATATTGTCATGCTGTCGGATTTACATTTAGGGAGGCTTGTTAACCGCAGACAATTAGAAAGGGTTGTTGAGAAAGTAAACCACTTGAATGCTGATTTAGTACTTATGCCAGGAGATATTATAGATGATCGGGTAGATGCTTTTGTAGAGCAAAACATGATGGAGGTCTTTCAAAAGCTTAGTCCCCCACTAGGTGTCTATGCGTCTATGGGTAATCATGAATATATTGGTGGACAGGCAGAAATGGCGGAAAAGTACCTCCAGCAGACAGGCATTCATGTGCTAAGGGATGGGTATGTGAAAATAGCCGATGCATTTTATGTGGTCGGAAGAGAAGATAAGGCGTATGAACGATTTCAAAGAAAATCCCGTAAACCCCTAAAAGAATTGTTAGCAGGTGTTGATAAAAAGATGCCTATTATTATGCTGGATCATCAGCCTGTGGATTTTGCTGAAGCGGAGAAAGAGGGTGTGGATATTCAGCTTTCAGGACATACCCATCGTGGGCAATTGTTTCCTTTCAGGCTATTCACTAGAAAAATGTTTGAAGTGGATTGGGGATATGAGAAAATAGGTAATCTTCATATAATCGTTACTTCAGGCGCGGGGACATGGGGACCGCCAATGAGGGTAGGGCATCGGTCGGAAATTGTATATACCAGGGTGCAATTTCAATGACAGGAAGGATTTAGATATTTATCTTTGGTAAATATCTTAAGATCATGGAGGGATTTGTTAGGAAAAAGACGGCCGAATAGGTCGTTTTTTATATGGAAAAAAACTTACTAAAAGATAGTAAATAATTAATTTTTTTAAAAATGAACTTTTTCTATTTCAAGATACTCTTATATAGGAAAGGGGGATACAGTGGAAACAGAGATGCTGATAAAAACAGCAAAAAAAGGAGATAAGGAAGCACTCGTTAAATTGATTATGCTTCAAAAACAAGATTATTATAAATTGGTCTATACACAGATACAAATCTAGAGGCGCAGATGCTAGAATGTGCTCTTATTAAAAAGTTAAAGCTCATATACAATGCACAGTTCAAAAATGACCAAAATTATAGGTATTTGAAAATAGAAAACTACAGTGAATTCGTTTCAGCAAGCTGAAACATTTTTTTCTTGACAAAAATTGTTTACAACTGTAAACTGAATTTAAGGTTTACAGTTGTAAACAAAGAGAAAGGGAGGAAAGAATTGTGAAAAATATTCCTAATATATCAGATGCAGAGTGGGAAGTAATGAAGCTTATATGGAATGATAATCCTAGAACATCTGAAGAAATAATAAGTGCTCTATCTCCTAAAATGGGGTGGTCAGCGCAAACCGTTAAGACACTCATAAATAGACTGCTTAAAAAAGGGATAATAGATTTTGAAAAGGAAGGCCGTATTTACAAATATTATCCACTGATTTCTAGGGGAGACTACATTAGAATTGAAAATAAATCTTTTCTTGAAAAAGTATATGATGGTGCCTTGAGCATGCTTGTTTCGAATTTTTTAGAGGAAGAATCGTTATCTGAGAAAGAAATTGAGAGAATTCAAAAAATATTAGAAAAGAAAAAACATGAAAACCAGGATAAAAAAAAGAGATAAAATTGTTGCTAATATATCTATAATAAAGAGGGGATATAGGAGATGGATATTCTTGGGGGTATTTTTTTACATGTGCTATATTTATCGTTGACTACAAGTATCTTGATGATAGCATATCTTTTGATTAAAAAGCTTTTTTTACAACGAATAGCGATGCGATACCATCATATTATATGGATGGTATTAATTATCAGATTACTAATGCCTATTAATATTGAAAGTTCAATTAGCATTTTCAATTTTTTTCCTCAGAAAAGTTTAGTAATTCTAGAAACCTATGTTGAAAAAAATTCTTCTAACACATTTACTACAGGAGAGACTGTGCCAGTTTATAGAACTTTGGATTTTAAGAAAAACGGAGGAACAAAACATGAGTTTTATATTGAAGAAAATCACATGTTTGATGATTTTTCAGCATATGACCCTGCAGAGCTGAATGAAAATACAATAGGTAAAGAACCAAATGAATGGATAATAAAAGTGTTTTCTAGAATATGGTTATTGGGGATGTTGTTATTAACACTATTTTTTTACAGTACCTTGCTTGTATTTGAACGTAAATACAAAATGTTAAAAAAGCCTATAATTCCTGAGCTTGAGTTTTTAGCAGAAAAATGCAGGAAAAAAATGAATATAAGAAAAACGATTCCAATCTATTTAAATGATTGCTTAAAGACCCCTTGCATTCGAGGCGTCATCAACCCGTGTATTTATCTGCCAACAGATATTTATGCCAAGACAGATTACTCTGAGCTTCAGTATATAATCTTACATGAGATGGCGCATTACAAGAGAAAAGATTTAATTTATAATTTGGCTACTTTGATGGTAGCTTTAATTCACTGGTTTAATCCTTTGTTATGGATTGTCATTAAGCATATTAGGCATGATAGGGAGATTGCTTGTGACGCGTATGTTATGGAGACTATTGAAGAGGAAGAAATCATACCATATGGGATGACGCTTATTAACTTAGCTAAGCGATTTACGAGTAAAGATAGTAAATTTTATTTAGTAAGTTTTTGTGAAGGAAATAGCTTACTAGAAAGGAGAATAAAAATGATAAAGATGTTCAAAAAAGGATCCTATAGAATATCTATAGCAGCTATTATTTTCTTAATAATCATAGGGGGAGTAATTCTTACGAATCCATCTAGATTTGAAAGTATAAACCTTATAAGTACAAGCCAAACTGTAGAAGATAGTGCTGCAAAAGAGTTAGAGAAAGAGAATTTGTTGGATAATACAAAGGAAGAAGAACCTAACTATAAAGATATTATTAAAGACATGCTGGTGCTTATTGATCCTGGACATGGCGGAGATGATCCCGGCGCAATTTACACTGGTGGTAATTTGGTTGAGATAAAGGAGAAGGATGTTAGCCTGGAAATATCACTTTTACTGTACAATATGCTTAAAGAATCAGGAATTAATGCTGAATTAACACGACGTGAGGATATTAGTATATCATTAGAGAATAGAATGGAATTAGTAAATCAGCTTAATCCTTCTCTGTTTGTAAGCATTCATAATAATTTTGGTGGAGTATCTGAACGTGATGTATTGACTTTATCCTACACTTCAATAAGTAAGGATTTAAGAAGAACAACTGGAGAAAGAGCAGCTCAAATCATACATAAAGAACTGGTTAATGTTATTGAGAATAAGGACAGTGAGATATTAGAAATGTCTAATAGACTGAAATTTAGTAGTATTAAAATACCAGCGGTTATCATTGAACCAGCTTATATTGGCAACCATTCTAGTACAGAGAATCTGTTGACAGAAGAATTTAAGAAGCAAATTGCACTTTCTATACATGATGGTATTATAAAAGTACTAAAAGAGATGGCTGCAGATATACAAGAGTCCAATAATCAGAGTGAAGAAATAATTCTAAATACTAAAGGACAATGGCCTGTGCCAGAGTATAGTAGAATTAGTTCTCGCTATGGAGAAGCAATACATCCTATTTCAAAAGATAAAAGATTTCACACAGGAATTGATATCTCAGCTCCTGAAGGAAAAACCATTGTTGCTTTTAAAGATGGAAAGGTGGTTAGGGCAGGAGAATTGAGGGATCATGGCAAAACAATTGTTATTGATCATGGAAGCGGCTTGGTAACGCTGTATGCCCATGCATCAAAACTTAATGCATCTGTTGGAGATGAAGTAAAAGAAGGTCAAAAGATTGCGGAAATAGGTAGTACAGGAGGTGCAACAGGAAATCATGTTCATTTTGAAATTTGGATTAATGGAAAGCACGTAAATCCTATTGATTATTTGAGATAAAACCATCATCTAACAAAGAAGCAAAGAGACGGCAGAGCAATGCCGTCCTCTTGTTTTTAGTCCCTTTGTTTTGTGTTAAACAGAGTTTACATGATATGAATAATCTGGGTTGATCTTTGAAATCCCACATCTATAACCGATACAACTAACAGTAATCTATGTAATCTTGATTTTTCACATCACTATACTTGTTCTCCCATGAACTCCTTCAGCTTTAGCCGGACGAATTCATGGATATTAGACCTCAACTGTAAAGTTCGAATAAGGTTTTATTTGTGCAAAACTACAGAAAGATAGTGAATAATTAATTTTTAAAAAATGAACTTTTTCTATGCTAAGATACTCTTATATAAGAGAGAAGGTGATACAGTGGAAATAGAGATACTGATAAAAACAGCAAAAAAAGGAGATAAGGAAGCACTCGTTAAGTTGATTATGCTTCAAAAACAAGATTATTATAAATTGGCCTATGCATTGATGAAAAATAAAGAAGATGCCTTAGATGCTATGGAAGATATGATTGTCATTATTTATGAAAATATCTATCAACTAAAGAAAGAAGAAGCCTTCTATAGCTGGAGTAAAAGGATTTTAGTAAATTGCTGTAAAAAGCTTTTAAAAACTAAAAATAAAGTTATCCTCTTAGATACGATTAAAGAAGAGGTTTACGAAGAAAACCTTCAACAAAAGGAAGACCGAATGTTACTAGAAGAACATTTGTCACAGCTAAATGAAAAACATCAGGAGGTAATCAGGCTGCGTTACTTTTTAGATCTAGATTATAAAACCATAGCTGACTTGTTAAAAGTCCCATTGGGGACGGTAAAATCTCGAATTTCTATAGGATTGAATAAATTAAAGGAAAGCTTTGGAGGTGAGGAAAATGAAAGAAATTGAAAGATTATTGTATGAAAAGAAAGCAGAACTGGATGAAATAGAAGTACCAGTAGAATTAGAAGAAAGGTTAAAGAATGCATTGGAGGGTAAAACCTTTACAACAAAAAGAAGAAACAATTGGTTAGGAAGGATTGCTGCTGTTTGTCTTATTACCTTATTAGTAGGCTACAACTTTAACACACTGGCCTTTTACGGTAAGCGGCTTATTGGCTATGATCAGATTATGAATGGTACCCTAAAACAACTAAATGAATTGGGAAAAGGGCAGATTATTGGAAAAAGTTATACCTTTGAGAGCGGGATCACCATGACACTGGATGGTATTATGATTGATGAAAATCAGCTTTTAGCTTTTTATTCCTTAAAAGATGCTGGTGGGGGGATGGAGGCTGTTCAAATCCCACCTCAGATGCATATGGAGGGCTTATGGAGAAACTACATGATGGAAAGTGGTCAGGGGGAAATCGACGATGACAATAAAGAAACAAAATGGATTACAAGTTTTGAACCCCCTCGCTTTTATGAAAGAAAATTAAACTTAAAATTTCGTTTGATAGATAGGGGTATTGTAGAAGAAGGAGAAATAAGTTTTAAACTTGATAGAGAAAAGGCTATGGGGTCTACCTTAAAGAAAAATATAAAACGAACCTTTAAATTTGGGGAAACCCAAGTACGACTTGAGTCGATTATTGCTTCTCCTACTCGAACTGTGATAAATGGTTCCATACAAAATATTTTTCAACTGGCAAGGGATCACATAAGCGGAAATCGTCTCAGGCCCAACCACATAGCAATAAAACTGATGGTCAATGGTGAAGAAGTGCCTTCACAAGGAGCAGGCATGCGTACAGATTTGAAGGGAATTACATTTCACCAAGAGTTTGATGCCCTACCAGAGGATTTACAATCCTTAGAGCTTCATCTACAAAGTTTGTCGGTAGATCGTGATGTAAGTGAGGCCGTAAACCTTCCTAAGGATATTGAAAATAAAAGCATCAGTATTCTAGACCAAGATGTACAAATCAATAAAATTTACCAGTCAAATGGCAGTAGCTTTGTCACAATTACTACGGAAGAGGGTACAATTCTTACGAGAGTATACCTTTTAGTGGATGGCAACAAGATAGCCCTTAGTAAAACTGTCACAGATGAATTAATCAAGCAAGAAAATGGTGAGGTGCTACACACTAGAACATTAGATTTTCCTGCAACAGGAGAGAAGTACCAATTCATTATTGAAAGAATAACCTATACGGAGATTTATAATGAGGTAATTGATATACCTATAAAATAGAAAGCATAGGCAAGATAAAAACCTGAGATAGAGTAAATTTTTCTATCTCAGGTTTTTACCTAGATACGTGTTACTTTTTACAGATCCAATCTTTTCTTAGAAGGAAAGAACAGTTCCATTAACGGTGACATGGGCATTGGATGTACCGGTTTGTGTCAGGGAGACTAGACCGTCATCATCGGTGACGATAGTGATGGTGCCTCCCTGAAGGTCAATCACATCCTCAGATTTTATGCCATTGTTTTCAGTATCAATAGAAATAGTTCCTTTGTTCACTGTGACCCGAGATACAGCGGAAATCCCATCATCTTTTGCTGTGATGTTGATGTTACCACCATTTATTTCAACATAACCCAAAGAAATTTGAGTATCGTTGGTTGCCTTCATACCGTCACGAAGGGCGTGAACTGTAATGATCCCGTCATTTACTATCAGATAATCTTTGCCTTTAATACCGTGATTGGCTGCTGTTATGTTAATCTTGCCACCTTCTATGAGGAGGGTATCTCTGCTGGAGATGCCATCCTTGTAGCGTGCATTTACAGTTAAGGTACCCTGTCCGTTTATCACAAGATCTTCTTTTGAGTAAATCACTGCATCAATTTCTGTATCTGAATAAGCATGAGCCGATCCATCGGAAACCCTATTGGTTGTGCCTTCAGCAAGGGTGATGACGACATTTTTTGCCTGTTGAATATAAATGGGTGCTCCGGTAGTGAAGGTAATATCTGCGTTGTTCAGGACAAGGGTGACAGTACCAGCGGTTGCAGCATTTACAATAATTTGTCCATCCTCCAGCGTCCCACTGATTACATAGGTTCCTGCGGAGGAGATGGTAGCTGTTGTTTCTTTAATGCTTACTGAAGGATCGTTTGTAGTTATAGCGGTTTTTTTCAAAGATATGGTACTGGAGTCCATTTGGTTTTCCACGGTTGAGATCTGATTTTGGCAACCACCTAAATAAAGCAACATAGCAATCAGAATAAAGCAAGCAATTCTTTTGGGTAAAGATAATAATGATTTTATTTTTTTTATCATGAAATATCCTTCCTTTCTATTGTTATGATGTAAGTATATCTCCTGAAAATTAAAATTACATTAAATTTAGAAAGGCTTTTTTATGTTTTTTTCGGAAAACTGCAAATAAAAGTACTACCTTCACCGATGACGCTTTTTACCTTCACCACGCCACCATGGAATTGCACGATTTGTTTTACCATTGCAAGGCCTAATCCCATGCTGCCGTTTTTATTTATCCCTCTAGAGGGGTCTACTTGATAAAAACGCTGCCAGATTTTCGGTAAGTGCTCTTCTTTAATTCCAATGCCATTATCCCTAACCGAAAGAAGGATTTCCTTTTGATTTTGAAGTAGTTTCACATGAACAAATCCCTTTTCCCTACCGTATCGATAGGCATTAGCGATGAGATTTAATAATAATCTCGTTATCAAAGAACGATCAACTGAAGCGTTGATATTAGGGGCAATGTCCCATGTCAAGGTAATATGCTTATTACGCATATCTACCTGTTCCTCACAGATCATATGAACAAGCTCACTTAAATCAGTATCCTCAAAATATGTTTTCTCGATACCCTGTTCTAATCTTGTAAAAGCTAAAAGTTGTGAAATAAGACGAGACATTTTATTTGCCTGGCGCTGTATGACTTTTAGTGCCTCCCGGTGTTCTTCCTCTGTATGGGCATTTTCCAAAGCGTATTCACACTGGGCTAAAATTACAGAGGTTGGTGTTCTCAGCTCATGAGATGCATCGGAAGTAAATTGTTTTTCTGATTCAAAGGAGGCTTCTAGTCGATCAAACATACGATCAAAGGTTTTGGCCAATTGGTGAATTTCATCATGTTCATTCTCTAGATCAATTCGCTTTGATAAATCCTTTCCGTCACTGATTTCATTGGCTGCACGGTTGATTTTCTCAATGGGACGAAAGGATCTTTTGGCAATCAAATAGCCGCCAGCTGCCGTAAGCAATACCAAAAATGGCAACGTGATATAAGCAAGTTTGACGATGGTATTAACAACGTCAGCGGTTTCACTGATGGGCATAATTCCCCGAATCCATACATCCTCATGCTTTTTAAAAGTAACTAATCGATCATAAATATAATAACGCTCTCCATTTGCCTCAACCCTTTGTATATTTCCATCCTCAAAAGCTGCATCGGTTGAAAAGTCAGCAGGTATTCGACCATCCACTAGTACATGATTTTTAGTAAAAACAAGGTTATAAACACCGTTTTTTAGAAAATCAAAATCATTATCTATTTCAAGTTTTCCTTTGTCATATTCAACTTCATCCATATTATTATCCACTATCTTCATCAATTGTCTTCTGGAGTCTATTTCTACAACAGAACTGCTGATTGAAAGCATAAAGATTAATACTAGTCCAACAATAGCAAGCATGAATACCGTATACCATAAAGTCATCCGCATCTTAATAGACAATTTATTCATATCTCTTCCCTCAGTACATAGCCGCTTCCTCTGATGGTATGGATCAGCTTGTTTGGGCATTCGTCATCAATTTTTTTACGTAGATAGCGAATATATACATCCACCACATTTGAAGTACCTTCATAATCAAAGTTCCATATATGGTTTTCGATTTTCTCCCTTGATAATACAATACCTTTGTTGCGGATAAGATACTCTAAAAGAGCAAATTCTTTTGGGGAAAGGGTAATGACGCTTTTTTTTCGCTTAACGATATGTGTATTACAATCCACAGTCAAATCTCCAACTGTAAAAACGTTGCTAACGCTTCCTGTTCTTTTCCGCATCATGACACGAACTCTTGCCATCAGTTCATCAAAAGAAAAGGGCTTAACAAGATAGTCATCTGCACCGCTGTCAAGTCCTATAACCCGATCAGAAATGCTGTCGCGGGCAGTAAGAAATAAAACCGGAGCTTTGTTTCCCTGTGCTCTCAAGTGGCGAACAACCTCCAAGCCATCCATCTTTGGCAGCATGATATCTAAAATTATAGCATCATATTCTGTACCTTCTATATAATCAAGTGCTGCTTCACCGTCAAAGCAGCTGTCGGTGCCATAGCCTTCCGCCGTCAGCTTTTTAACGATAATATTATTTAAATCCCTTTCATCTTCAACCACGAGTATCCTCATGCCCCATACACCTCCAATCAATAAATTTTATTAATTTCACCTCCAAATTAATAAAAAATTTGCTTGGAGGCGAGTAAAGTACTAGGTTACATTAGCATACCGGTAATATCCTTAACTAAATTCCCCTCCACATCACAGATTTTTGCCTTAATTCCCTCATCGCTAGAGGTGAAGTATAGGATCAATTCAGTTCTCTTATCATCACCATCAAGTCTTTTACTGGCGATTCGAATAGGGCCAAATAGATTTTTATCCTCTATAATCACTTTAGGTTCTTCGTTATAACGGTTCACTTTTAATTTGCCTTGGTGATTTTCGTCATAGTAAGTGTATACTAAAGTGTAATCTTCATTAAAGGTAATTGAATCTATAGAAGGAATCCCTCCGAAAACATCCGTATGGAATGGAATTTGATCCAGTATCTTCAAATCTTTAGGGTGGTTGATAGATCTTCTCACCATAAAGATATTTAATTCTTCTTCCTTATCTACAGTATTCATTCCAATAAATCCATAACCATCTTCAATGGCTTCAGCAGTAACAATGTTCTTGATAAGAGGCAAATTAAATTTGGTTACTGGTGCACCATCAAAACCCATGCTATATAAATCCACACTGTTTTTATTGACAGAGGTATAGGTCAATACCCTATCGAGTAAATTAGCATTAACGATAAAGTAAGGGTCCCTATAAAAGGTTTTGTAGTCAGGTGCTGAAGGGGTGTGAAATATATTGGGAAAAAATCCTGTATGAAAATCCTTTATGTGAAGGAGTTTATCAGTGGACTTTGAGAAGAAAAGCTGACCTTTATAGTCCATGCTATCTGCATTTTCAAAACCTTCTATTGCAATCATATTACTACTAACTGTCAATTCTTCATCGTTAATGTTATCGCGTTGAAGGGTTGTCTTCACAATGCCATCTTTATAAGGAGTGATGATGCTTTGACTGGAAAAAGTATTGTCAAATAAAATGATATTATCTAAATATTTATGAGATGGAAATTCCGATAATAGCATTGAATGTCCACTATCAATATTTAAATAAAATAAAGAAGAATAATTGCCTCCTTGGTTTTCTTGACTCGATAAAACGAGGAGTGCTGCATCAGCACTTACAAAGCTATCCAGCCAAACCACTTCCTTGATTATACCAAACTTTGATGAATTTATATGGATGCTGGGAACTGTGATTGTTGGTAGCTCAGTATAACGATGATCATAGATATAGCTTATTGATGTCAGGAAAATCATTGTTATTGTAATAATTAGCATGGTATATTTTTTCATAGGATGCCTCCAATCTAAAATATGCTATAATTAAATTATAATATAAACGATTATAGTATGGAAGGAGAAGGATATGAAATTAAGTGAAAAGTTTAGTGATGGACGTAATTATATCAACAAAACCCTATGGATTATTTTGATCCCTATCCTACTGGATGTTTTTACATTATTGACCTATCAGTATATTTATCAGGTGGCATATGTTCCTATAAGGCAGCTTTTTACATGGAAAATTGGCATTATATCTACGCCTCCCAGTGTACGCTTTATACTAGAGGACTTTCCTTCGGTAATACTTCAATATAATCATAGTGGTTTTACAGGTATAATCAATGAATTAAGCTTATTTAATGTTTTCTTAGCAATTACATTGCTGCTAGTGATCAGCTTTATACAAAGTGGTTATTTAAGTGTACTTAGCAGTATCAGTCATAAAAATGTAGGAGTAAAGGATTTTTTTGTAGGAGGTAATCGGTTTTGGTTTAAATTTTTTCTGTTTCAAACCTTCTTGATGTATCCCTTTCTTCTTATGTTTATCAAAAGGGGTTTTGTGTATTTGGCAATAGTCAATACTGTTTTTTTCTACGTGAAATATTCTATTGTTCTTGATGAGGGAAGCATCAGAGAGAATTTTAGCAAAGGAGTGGCTTTTTTCTGGGATAACATAGACTTAAGTATAAAAATGGCTTTTTATTTTGGATTTGTCTTTTCTCTGTTGAGTATCGTAATTTACTTGATGGCAGGCCTTGGTTTACTCGGTATTATCATTGCCATTGTGCTCACTGCTTATTTTGGCGCTGCTATCAATAAGTCTGTACTGGAGATTTATCGTGATACTAAGGAGAAAGCTACAGGTTAAAAGTCACACTTTTGTGGCTTTTTTTTGTAGAGGAATAAACAAGGTTGCTGTGGATGGAAGCAAAGATGTTGGAACAAGTACAGGAGGTGATAAGCTTGTCAGGAATACCTAAGCATTTAGCTGAAAAAATCAAGGCTATACCAGCAAAACCAGGTATCTACCAAATGAAGGATATCTATGGAAATATTATGTACATTGGTAAAAGCAAGACATTAAAATCAAGGGTAAAGTCTTATTTCAGTACACAAGAAAAGTCGAATAAGATTGAAAGAATGGTGTTTCATATCCATGATATAGATTATATTGTTACAGATACACATCTAGAGGCGCAGATGCTAGAATGTGCCCTTATCAAAAAGTTAAAGCCCATATACAATTCACAGTTCAAAAATGACCAAAATTATAGGTATTTGAAAATAGAAAACTACAATAAACTTAAACCTGTAAAAGTCATCAGCGAAAGAGAAAACACAGATTGTTTTGGGCCCTATAGAAATAAAAAGATTCTTTTGAATTTGGAGAAATTATTTCAAAATATATATCCTCTATCAAAACATGGTAATACCTATAGGTTTACCTACAAAATATTGCCTGAAGCTGTGGAGAAGGATACATTTGAGGAAAATAAGCAGTGTCTAACAAAAATATTGTTAAAGCAAGAATGTATGCTACAGTTTTTATCTGAAATCGAAAATAAGATGAAATTGGCTGCTTCAGAATTTCAATTTGAAACAGCCTCAATTTATAAAGATCTACTATATCATATAAACTATCTATATGATGTCAGTATTAAAAAAAGCGAGAAGTTGAACCTTCAAAAAATTTTGATGGGTGAGAAGATAGAAAATGGTTACAAACTTTTTTATATTTTGAGGGAAAAAATTGTATTCAAAAAGAAATATAAAGAAATTACTAAGGAAGCAATAGAGGAGTTTTTGACACAAGCAAAAAAGGCAGAAGATAATATATCCGAGGCAACAAATGAAAAAAGTGATTTGGATTTTCAGTATATCCTTCATACTGAAATGCAAGATACAGCCTCAAAATCAATTTTATTTCTTGATAATGAATATGATGTAGAGGCCTTTACAAATGAGCTTAGAAAGCTTTAATTTTCCTAATCAAGAAGTGCTTCATCTAAACCCATGATTCAGTGGAGGGAGGTTTGTTGGAAAGTTTCGAAAAAAAGGTTGAAGTTAATTTTTCTTTAGGATTGTTAAAGGTGAACATTATCTAATGCATCAGACAATAGAAAGGGAACTGGAGATTATTGGAGAGCAAAATTAGAAATCATGATGAAGATAAGTATGACTTTATTTAATCTGGCATTATTATAATTAATTCACAACTAGTTCCAGATTCGGCTAGTAGTTAGTTCATGCTAATGATGTTATAAACAATAGAGAGAGAGTACGGTGTGAATTAGTACTATTTGGTTAGTTTTTAAGCATAGAGAAAAGGGAGACTTTGATGAAAGAAATAATTATTTTTTTAAAATACTGGTGTAGTTAAATTAAAATACTTAGAGCATAAAGCTAAGTATTCAAGGGTTACATTTATTAGAAAGCATGGGAAAGAAATCATTGGAATCTGTGCATTATTGGCAGATGATATAATATATTTTGTCTTCCCGAACTATGAAATTATACCAACCATTAATCCTAGTAAATTGCTTAGCATATACATTATATTATTTTTTATATCAACTATTATATTTTATTGCTATACGTCAATTCTCTTTGGCGGTTACGCTTATTATTATATTTGGATATCAATTAAATTAACTACATTAATTTTGCGTAAATTTTCCGAATTATCATACTTAAATTGCTTAAGTTGCTTAAGTTGAAATGTTTCACCTGTAGGTAGTGCTATTGTATCACACTGCCACTCAGATCCCTTTGCCTCAATATTTCTAAATGTTGTGAGAAAGTTACTCATTGATTTATTAGAGTATGTTTCAAACCCACTTACATAGGTATAAACATTTTTGTGATGTGGTTCGGGTATATTTACTTCTAGTTTAGCACGCTTAACATTTCTTAAATCCAAGCGATTGTTTATTGTAGAAACATAGAAATTAGATATTCCAGCAATTCTCATACAAGACCTCCTTTCTTTTATTTTAATTTTAGGCGTTTGTGAAACGCCTATTTATACTAATTATTGAAAGGGACAGGTTTATTCAATAAATCTTTCAAAATAGGTTTAGGGCTTAATAGACGACAGCTAATTTATATACTATATATTGCTACAACAAAAAGTCGAGAACTAAACTCTCTGCTTTTTTCTTGCCTAGATTTCAATGGAAAAATTGACATTATTTGTAAAAAAACAAAAGGATTTATATAGGTTTTGTAGAATTATAGGAGTAGATTAAATTTATCTTTAAAGAAGTCTTTTAGGAAAGAGGAGGGTATATGGGATAAAAATTAAAAGAATAAATGATAGAGAAATTCACGTATCATTTGAGTATAATGATGAATTGGTAAAAAAGATTAAGAAGGTTGAAGGAAGGCGGTGGCAGCCACATAAAAAATGCTGGGTAGTTCCTAATAATGTTAAAAGCATAAATAGTCTAATAAGAGTTTTTGTAAATGACAATGTAAGCTGGGACAAATCATTAAATCCATTTATTAAAAACAATAATGATAGTAACTTACTTGATATAAATTCGACATTAAGTCAGCTAGAAAAGCAGTTAACACTTATAGGGTATAGCTCAAAAACTAAAAAGGCATATAAAGGGCATATACGACGCTTTCTTACATTTAATAATAATACTAAAGTATTGGAGAAAGAGGGTGTTGAAAAGTACATGTATTATTTATTTAATGAACAGCAAAACTCGCATACTTTTGTGAATCAGGCATTAAGTGCAATAAAAATCTATTACGAGTATGTACTAAAAAAAGGAAAAGTATTATATGACTTACCTCGTCCTAAAAGAGAAAAAAAGCTACCAAATATTCTAAGTCAAAAAGAAGTAATATCTATATTGGACTCTGTTAGCAACACTAAGCATAAATCAATATTGTTCTTAACTTATTCAGCAGGTCTTAGAGTCGGTGAAGTAGTAAGACTAAAGGTAGATGATATTGATAGTGATAGAATGCTAATACATATAAGACAAGGAAAGGGTAGAAAAGATAGATATACTATTCTTTCTGAAGTTGCGTTAGATATGCTAAGAAAATATGCTAGGATAGAAAGACCTGAGAATTGGTTATTCCCAGGGGGAAAAGATAATAGCTTTCTAACAGAGCGCTCCGTCCAGAAAATATTTGCAAATGCGTGTAAGAAAGCTAAAATAAACAAGAATGTTTCAGTACATAGTTTAAGACATTCTTTTGCTACACATCTTTTAGAGCAAGGAACTGACCTTAGATATATTCAAGAACTTTTAGGACATTCAAGCTCTAAAACTACAGAAATATATACATATGTAACTGAAGCAAATATAAGTAAAATAAAGAGTCCGTTGGACAGATTATTAACGAGATAGAATATACAACTATAAGCAGATGTTCCCGAACCATGGTTCGCAAATCCTTCTACTTTGGAATAAAAAACGAACTTTGGGTCGGAAATCTAATCGTTATAGGCAATGATGATATCGGGGCTGTTTTTTAGGTCTTGTTTAATAAAAAAGAAGTGTTTTGAAGATAGATAATAGATTATATAAATTTATTTGTGGTAAACTTGATTTGTTATGTGGACAAAGATTCTTTATATTTTACGGAAGGAGGGTGTAAGATGAAACAGAAGTTAAAAACTATTATTGTTATTGCCATTCTGTTGGTGATAAGTATATGGATTATTGATAAAATCCCATTTAATAAAAATATAAATCAGCAGATAACTGCTAATATCTATGAGAACGGTGTTGCAGTTGGTCAGACGACGCTGGTGATGAATGGTGAAAAGAGTAACTATCTATTTAGAAAAAAAGAAAGATTTATTGGAGAATTTTTAATTCCATATGCAGAAAAAACGGATAGAAGTGATTTACAAACATCTATTACATGGAATGGTGAAGACAACACACAATATATAATATATTTTTACAAAGGTGTCTTTAAATTGGCAGAAGATATGGAGCTTGTTCCTTACCTGCTAATCAATGATAGCATGACAAAATTTGCTATCATGCTTACAAACCATACAGTTATCGCTACATCTGATGAACTATATAAACTGTATATTAAACACATCACATGGCATAGTGATACTACAAGCACATCTATTGTAGAGGTAAATAAAATTCCCAAAATTGACTGATACTTGTTATGAGCATTATTTTCGGTGGTTCAAATGTTACATTTTTTATAATATGAAGGAATTTAAATTAATCTTTAAGTAGCATCGTCTTTTCTATACGAAGGATTATAGAAGTAAAAAGCGTCATCACTACCTATAACAATACATTTGCATAAAGGTGCTGGAAGCACGTGTTAAGGGAAAAGTCAGCGCACCCCATCCCTTCACCGGGAGCCAAGCTCCGCCAAGGGGTATTCCTATTGGTCCGATTCAGGGACGTCGCAAATGCGAGACCGTTAGTGCGCCAAGCAAAGCTTGGCATTTCTTACAAGGTGAAAGTCCCTGTCAGGTAAGGTCTAACCAACCACCTGTATCGAGTGTTGCGCCGATGCTGGTGACAGCAAAGGTGAAGCGTACACAGAGAATCATATAGGCCATAAGGGAGACCGTAATCCCTGAAGAATATTGAGCCCCGTAAATCGTATACCTAGAAATAGGAAAAGTGCAGATGACGACGTGTTTAACGTCACGGAAGTCAATACAATAGAATCGTTACAGGTGAGATTCTGAAGGATCTGTCGGGGTCCTAGAACGTGGCATGTATGAAGAGAAATGTCAGGAACTTGGGAGGATCTGTAGGTTCCAGTGAAAAACTGGTAGACCTATCCAACCGAAAAATAGGACGGTCGATGATACTACAGGGTTCGGATCAACCCATAGTACTCTGAGGTTGGGAGAACCAACTACATGGGGAAGGAGTTGACAGGGATATGTACTTCGCAAAGGAAACATTAGCCGGACATGTCGGGCTGGACAAACTAATGCAAACCTCACTGCGTGGAATAAGGCAGAAGGCAAAAGAAAATGAAAAACACCGATTTCAAAATCTCTATCAACTACTAAACGAAGATACTTTGATGGAAGCTTGGAAGGAATTAAATAAGAAAGCATCGGCTGGAGTAGATGAAATTACAGCCAAAGAATTCAAGTTGAATCTAAGAGCAAACATCAAAGAAATCGTCAGTAACCTAAAAGAGAAAAGATATCGGACAAAACTGGTCCGTAGAGTTAATATTCCAAAGGGAAAGAATGAAAGTCGTCCACTTGGTATTCCGGCATTATCAGACAAACTAGTTCAAAGAGCGGTAGCCAAGATACTAGAAGTAATCTATGAAGAAGATTTTCTAGATTGTAGCTATGGGTATCGTCCAAAAATAGGGGCTCATAAGGGAATCAAAGACCTAACGAAAGAGTTACAGTTCAACAAGTATAGTTATATAGTAGAAGCTGATATCAAAGGATTCTTCAATAACATCAACCACGAGTGGCTAATCAGGATGATTGAAGAGAGAGTAGATGATAGTGCTCTTGTTGGTTTAATCAGAAAATGGTTAAAAGCAGGAATACTTGATGCTAATCATTTAGTGATACATCCAGCTACAGGGACACCCCAAGGTGGGATCATAAGTCCAATTTTAGCCAACATATATCTACACTACGCCTTAGATCTTTGGTTTGAAAAAGGTGTGAAAAGAAGGTGTGAAGGTGAAGCCTACCTATGCAGGTACGCTGATGACTTTGTATGCGCCTTTCGATATAAGAAAGATGCAGATAGATTCTACAAAGCGCTGGGAAAAAGACTAAGAAAATTTGAGCTAGAACTAGCTGAGGAAAAGACCAACATAATTAGCTTTTCAAGGTTTCGGAAGGTAGAGAATACCCATTTTGATTTTCTTGGATTCGAGTTTCGATGGGGGGTATCTCTAAAGGGAAAAGACATTATCAAGAGATGCACTTCAAAGAAGAAACTAAGAGCATCATTGCAGAATTTTAAAGAATGGTGCAAGGAAAATAGAAATAATCGACTGAGGAAAATAACCGAGATGCTAAATAAAAAGCTAAGGGGATATTTTAACTATTATGGATTGATTGGCAACTACGAAAGTCTATGGAAATTCTATACCATAGCCATTGAGACATTATACAAGTGGTTAAACAGACGAAGTCAGAGAAAAAGCTTCAATTGGAGTGAATTCACTAGACTAATGAAATGGTATGGAGTATTAAAACCAAAGATTGTAGAGAGTAGTGACCACCAGTTAGAATTTCAATATTAAATTGCCGGATTACGGAACTGAATATTCCTGAAGAGCCCGGTGCGGTAGTTTCGCACGCCGGGATCTGTGCGGGGTACGTCGGGTAACCGGCGTGTCTACCGTGACGATGAAATCGGACGCAAAGGCCGGCGCATTCATGCGCCGATTTAGTAAGCAGGGCGCTGGAGTATTACTTTTTAAGAAAAGCCTTTGAAGATTTCATTGATAACATATCGAAGTTTATTCAATGGGGGTGTACAATGCTAGAAATAAGACAAATTCAAAAAGATGATTTGAACGGATTACTGGAGTTGTATACACAATTACATAATAATCCGATGCCTGTAGTTAATTATGAAATAGAAGAACTGTGGAGAAAGATACTGGAAGATAGGAATCATCATATTCTTGTAGGATGTGTGAATGAAAGAATAGTTTCCTCCTGTGTTGTAGTGATCATTCCTAATCTGACCCATAGCCAACAGCCCTATGCTCTTATTGAAAATGTTATAACAGATGAAAAATGTCGAGGAAAAGGGTATGCAACAGCTATTTTGAATTATGCAAAAAAGCTTGCTATAAAAGAAAACTGTTATAAGATGATGTTGATGACAGGTTCCAAGAAAGAGAGTACGTTAAACTTTTACAAACAGGTCGGATATAATAGCGAGGATAAAACAGGGTTTGTCAAATGGCTGTAGTGGCATAGGTAGTAAGAATTTGTCTGGGGGTGCCCCATCCGTGGGGCAATCTGGCTCTGTGGGGCGTCCGACTACAGCTAACAATACTTCTCCACAAGGGGCACAGCATGAAGAAGGTCTCTGGAGTGAGAGCATGAGGTCATCCTGCCCACATCCGCCAACCTAAGATAGGAGTTATCTAAGGTTGGCGGACGTCGGAGAAACAAACCGTTAGATGACATTATTTTTCCATAATAAAAAAGCTAGGGTAGTGTTTTGTAGCTTTTTTAATAATGTTAAACATTATGATATAATTAATATATAAGCTAGTTTCTACAAGGAATGGAGGGATAATTATGAAGTGGCAAGAAGTTAAAGAGTTATATCCAAATCAATTTGTTAAATTTCAAATTTTAAAATCTCATATTGAAGCTGATATTGAGTATGTTGATGAAATTGCTTTGATTGGTCCTGTAGAAGAAGAAAACGCTACTAGAGAATTGTTAAATGCTAAAGATAATATTCTTGTTTATCATACCTCAAAAGATAAAGTAAAACTCAAAATTAGGACAAGAATAGGTTTGAGGAGAGCATATTAATATGAAAATTGAGTATAGAAATGGACTGCTTTTCACGACTATTGAAGTTGTCTATAAGGGACAAAAGAAGAAAATTAATAATATTGTTATTGATACTGGTGCATCGGAGACTTTGCTTTCTCAGGAATGTGTGGATGATATTGGCATAAAGGTGGCTGCTGAAGACGAGTTAGTCGTTTCTTATGGCATCGGAGGAAAAGAACATGCTTTTTCGAAGAAAGTTGATGAGGTAAATACAGGAAGTTATAGATTGAAGCATTATAAATTAGACTTTACATCATTTCAATATGAAGATATAAATGGACTATTGGGTTTAGATATATTAATATCTGGAGGTTATATAGTTGATTTAAAAGATCTTCTGTTACATCAAAAGAGTTGTAGTAATTGAGAACTCTTTTATTTTTTAATCATTAATGGCAAAATGATGAAAAAATGGAAATGAAACAAAAATAACATCATCTAACAAAGCATTTGCATAAAGGTGCTGGTAGCACGTGTCACGAGAAAGGTCAGAGCACCACATCCCTTCACTGGGAGCGAAGCTCCGTCAGGGAGTATTCCTTTAGGGTCCGGTTCAGGGACGTTGCAAATACGAGACGTTAGTGCGCCAAGCAAAGCTTGGTATTTCTTATAGGGTGCAAGTCCCTGTCAGGTAAGGTCTAACCAGCCACCTGTATCGAGTGTTGCGCCGATGCTGGCGACAGCAAAGGTGAAGCGTACACAGAGAATTATATAGGCCATAGGGGAGACCGTAATCCCTGAAGCATATTCAGCCTCGTAAACTGTGGGTCTAGAAATAGACAAAATGCAGATGACGACGTGTTTAACGTCACGGAAGTCAATACAAGAGAATCGTTTAATGGTGAGATTCTTAAGGGTCTGTCGGGATCAGAGAACGTGGCATGTATGAAGAGAAATGTCAGGAACTTGGGAGGACCTGTAGGTTCCAGCAACCAGCTGGTAGACCCATCCAACCGAAAAATAGGACGGTCTATGACGCTACAGGATTCGGATCAACTCATAGTACTTTGAGGTTGGGAGAGCCAACTACATGGGGAAGGGGTTGACAGAAATATGTACTTCGCAAAGGAAACATTAGCCGGACATGTCGGGCTGGACAAACTAATGCAAACCTCACTGCGAGGAATAAGGCAGAAGGCAAAACAAAATAAAAATCACCGATTTCAAAATCTCTACAGGCTACTAAACGAAGAGACTCTGATAGAAGCGTGGAGGAAAATAAATAAAAATGCCTCAGCAGGAATCGATAAGATAACAGCTAAGGAATTCAAGCTAAATCTAAGAGAAAATATTCAAGAAATCACAAGTAGTCTGAAGGATAAAAGATATCGGGCAAAACTGGTTCGTAGAGTTAATATCCCGAAGGGAAATGATAAAACGCGTCCACTTGGTATTCCAACAATATCAGATAAACTAGTTCAGAGGGCTGTTGCCCAGATATTAGAAGCGATCTATGAAGAGGATTTCCTCAATTGTAGTTATGGGTATCGCCCTAACATAGGAGCTCAACAAGCGATCAAAGATCTAACTAAAGAGCTACAGTTTAATAAGTATAGCTATATAGTAGAAGCTGATATCAAAGGATTCTTCGACAATATCAATCATGAATGGTTGATCAAAATGATTGAAGAAAGAGTTCATGACAGTGCTCTTATCAGATTGATTACAAAATGGCTAAAGGCAGGAGTGATCGACGGCAGTCATTTAGTGATACATCCAGCTATTGGAACACCTCAAGGTGGTATCATTAGTCCGATTCTAGCGAATATATATTTACACTTTGCTTTAGATCTTTGGTTTGAGAAAATCGTTAAGCCCAGGTGTAAAGGTGAGGCTTACTTATGTAGATATGCTGATGACTTTGTATGCGCCTTTCGATATAAGAAGGATGCAGAAAAGTTCTATGAAACACTAGGATATAGATTAGGCAAGTTTGGATTGGAATTATCTAAGGAAAAGACCAATATTATCAGATTTTCGAGATTTCGCAAGGAAGAAAATACTCATTTTGATTTTCTAGGGTTTGAGTTTCGGTGGGGGTGTCCCGCAAGGGAAAAGATATCATCAAGAGAAGTACTTCTAAGAAGAAATTAAGATCATCTTTACTGAATTTCAAAGTATGGTGCAAGGAAAATAGAGATAACAGAATGAGGAAAATAACTGATATGCTGAATCAGAAATTTAGAGGATATTACAATTACTACGGATTGATTGGGAACTACAAAAGTCTATGGAAATTCTATACCATCGCTATGGAAATCTTATATAAGTGGCTAAATAGACGAAGTCAGAGAAAGAGTTTCAACTGGAGCGAATTCACTAGACTGATGAAATGGTATGGGATATTAAAACCAAAGATTTTAGAGAGCCCAAATAACTAGTTAGAATTACAATATTAAATTGCCGGATTACGGAACTGAATATTTCTGAAGAGCCCGGTGCGGTAGTTCCGCACGCCGGGATCTGGGCGGGGTGCGTCGGGTAACCGGCGTGTCTACCGTGACTATAAAATCGCGCGCAAGTCCGCCGCTTCCTGCGGCAAAATTTTATAGGGCTTGACTCTAGGGAGATTGGTCCATACAAGTATGATAATATGTAGTAATATTTAGTAGGAGGTCAGATTTTTATATGGATAAAAGTATTTCATGGTATATTCAAAAACAAGTTGAAAGAACAATTTCCAACCTTGAAAAGCATAATATCTCGGGTTTTTTTGTAGCAGATGAAAAAGAATTAATACAGAAATTACAAGAATTTGTATTTGATAATTCTACTGTTGCAGTTGCTGATTCTATGACTCTCTTTGAGGCAGGTGTGATTGATTTTTTGCGAAACGGCAAATATGATTTTTGGGACAAACATAAGGAAGGTATTACAAAAGAAGAAAAGAAAGAAATATACAGGAAAAGCTTCAGCGCGGATACATTTATGTGTAGTACAAACGCTTTAACAGAGGAAGGTGAGCTTTACAATATTGATGGTAATGGAAGTCGCGTAGCAGCAATGATTTACGGGCCAGACCAGGTAATTATTGTTACAGGTATTAATAAAATAGTTAAAAATTTAGAGGAAGCAGAAAAACGAGTAAGACACTATGCTGCCCCACTGGATGCGAAAAGGCTAAATAAAAATACCCCATGTGTAACTTTGGGGTATTGCATTGATTGTAAAAGTGTGGAAAGAATTTGTAATGACTTCGTTGTTATAAAGCGCCAGTTTACCAAAGGGAGAATTAAGGTAATTATTGTAGGAAAACATTTAGGATACTAATTTTAGGTAAGTATATTTTGTATGGATCAATAATACGTATTATTCATATTTTATGAAATATATGGGATAGAAATTAAGGGGCTGACGTCCTGTTAGCCTCTGAGCTTCGAAGGCGCGCGACTTTACATAACATGAGCATTCCTGCAAGGGGCGGTGGGGCGAGTTTTTGATGTGGGCCGCCCACATGTCCTATGTCACAAGGCTTGCAATTTGGAAGGTAATAGGCAAGAGCAAGTCTTGCGCCAGCCCTAGCGGGACGGACACGTCGGGAATGCCGAGAGCGTTATGTGACATTGCCTATTTCTACTCGGTAAGGTTAAATAAGACAATGATTTTGGAGGTTAATATATGAAGTATTCTATTTTTGAAGATACGATGGCTGATATGACTTATTTTGAAATTGAGAGGTTAATTAAGGAGGAAGCAGTTGTTTTGTTTCCTATAGCAGTTATTGAGGAACATGGTCCTCACTTACCACTAGGTACTGATACATATCTTACGTATGCGATTTTAAAACACGTAAAAAAATTACTTGAGGATATGGGGATGAAATCTGTTATAGCACCACCTTACTATTGGGGAATTAATGTTGCGACTGGGGGATTTGTGGGGTCATTCACAGTAAAGGTTAATACAATGAAAGCGGTTATTAAAGACTGTATAGAATGCCTTGAACAATGGGGATTCAAACAAGTATATTTTTTAAACATGCATGGTGATTTTTTACACAGTAAAACCATAGTTGATATTACTAGAGAGATCTATGAATTAGATGGAAAAATAAATGTATACGATATTATACCTCAAATTTTTGCTAATCTAGTTGGCCTCAAAGGAAATGAACCATATATTTTAGTGCAAAAAGATGAAGAAGACAGAAATAGACAGCCTCAGCAATATGTTGATATACATGCTGGAGGTTTTGAAACAAGTTTAATGTTAGTTGAGTTTGACGAATTAGTTGATGATATGAAAGCTAGAGAATTACAATCCTCTAAAACTACATTTGAGCTGTTGAGAAAATGGCAACGAGGCGGAGAAGAAGCGAAAGAAGTTACCCCGATGGGTTATTGTGGCGACCCATCTAATATATCTATAGAAGATGCAAGAAAGTTTATTTTAGAGTTTGCTAATATTACAGCAGAACTAATTAAAGGTACAAAAATTCAGTGAATACAATGGGTCAATGGACAACGTCATATAACAATGCACTCAAGTTTGCTTTGCCTTTTTAAGGATAGGACTTGGAAGAAGCAAAGCACATTCCTCAGCCTAAGATAAGAGCTATCTAAGGCTGAGAAACGTCTTGAGTGCGAAACGTTAGTGCGCCAAGCAAAGCTTGGTATTTCTTATAGGGTGCAAGTCCCTGTCAGGTAAGGTCTAACCAGCCACCTGTATCGAGTGTTGCGCCGATGCTGGCGACAGCAAAGGTGAAGCGTACACAGAGAATTATATAGGCCATAGGGGAGACTGTAATCCCTGAAGCATATTCAGCCTCGTAAACTGTGGGTCTAGAAATAGACAAAATGCAGATGACGACGTGTTTAACGTCACGGAAGTCAATACAAGAGAATCGTTTAATGGTGAGATTCTTAAGGGTCTGTCGGGATCAGAGAACGTGGCATGTATGAAGAGAAATGTCAGGAACTTGGGAGGACCTGTAGGTTCCAGCAACCAGCTGGTAGACCCATCCAACCGAAAAATAGGACGGTCTATGACGCTACAGGATTCGGATCAACTCATAGTACTTTGAGGTTGGGAGAGCCAACTACATGGGGAAGGGGTTGACAGAAATATGTACTTCGCAAAGGAAACATTAGCCGGACATGTCGGGCTGGACAAACTAATGCAAACCTCACTGCGAGGAATAAGGCAGAAGGCAAAACAAAATAAAAATCACCGATTTCAAAATCTCTACAGGCTACTAAACGAAGAGACTCTGATAGAAGCGTGGAGGAAAATAAATAAAAATGCCTCAGCAGGAATCGATAAGATAACAGCTAAGGAATTCAAGCTAAATCTAAGAGAAAATATTCAAGAAATCACAAGTAGTCTGAAGGATAAAAGATATCGGGCAAAACTGGTTCGTAGAGTTAATATCCCGAAGGGAAATGATAAAACGCGTCCACTTGGTATTCCAACAATATCAGATAAACTAGTTCAGAGGGCTGTTGCCCAGATATTAGAAGCGATCTATGAAGAGGATTTCCTCAATTGTAGGTATGGGTATCGCCCTAACATAGGAGCTCAACAAGCGATCAAAGATCTAACTAAAGAGCTACAGTTTAATAAGTATAGCTATATAGTAGAAGCTGATATCAAAGGATTCTTCGACAATATCAATCATGAATGGTTGATCAAAATGATTGAAGAAAGAGTTCATGACAGTGCTCTTATCAGATTGATTACAAAATGGCTAAAGGCAGGAGTGATCGACGGCAGTCATTTAGTGATACATCCAGCTATTGGAACACCTCAAGGTGGTATCATTAGTCCGATTCTAGCGAATATATATTTACACTTTGCTTTAGATCTTTGGTTTGAGAAAATCGTTAAGCCCAGGTGTAAAGGTGAGGCTTACTTATGTAGATATGCTGATGACTTTGTATGCGCCTTTCGATATAAGAAGGATGCAGAAAAGTTCTATGAAACACTAGGATATAGATTAGGCAAGTTTGGATTGGAATTATCTAAGGAAAAGACCAATATTATCAGATTTTCGAGATTTCGCAAGGAAGAAAATACTCATTTTGATTTTCTAGGGTTTGAGTTTCGGTGGGGGGTGTCCCGCAAGGGAAAAGATATCATCAAGAGAAGTACTTCTAAGAAGAAATTAAGATCATCTTTACTGAATTTCAAAGTATGGTGCAAGGAAAATAGAGATAACAGAATGAGGAAAATAACTGATATGCTGAATCAGAAATTTAGAGGATATTACAATTACTACGGATTGATTGGGAACTACAAAAGTCTATGGAAATTCTATACCATCGCTATGGAAATCTTATATAAGTGGCTAAATAGACGAAGTCAGAGAAAGAGTTTCAACTGGAGCGAATTCACTAGACTGATGAAATGGTATGGGATATTAAAACCAAAGATTTTAGAGAGCCCAAATAACTAGTTAGAATTACAATATTAAATTGCCGGATTACGGAACTGAATATTTCTGAAGAGCCCGGTGCGGTAGTTCCGCACGCCGGGATCTGGGCGGGGTGCGTCGGGTAATCGGCGTGTCTACCGTGACGATGACAGACTATCAAATTTTGTTATAGCAATAAGTGTTGTGAGAATATGTAAAAAAATGTATAATAAATTAGAGGTGAATCTAATGAAATCAATCGACTTATTAAATGAAAAGCGAAGTGAGATACTAAAAGTTGCAGAATTAAATGGTGTAGTTAAAATAAGCCTATTTGGTTCAGTTGCTAGGAAAGAAGAAAATGATAAAAGTGATATTGATTTTTTAGTTGAGTTTGAAGACGGGAGAACTTTATTTGATTTAATTAGATTAAAACATGATTTAGAATCGTTATTAGATAAAGAAGTAGATGTAGTTACAAAGAAATCATTACATCCTTTGATTAAAGAGCAAGTAATGACTGAGGCGGTGGAGATATGAAAGATGATAAAATATATTTAATTCATATCATTGAATCTATCAGAAGTATTGAATCATATATAGAACCAGGAGAATCTGAATTTTTTAGATCAAAGCTGATCCAAGATGCTGTAATTAGAAATTATAGGGGAAGCAACAAAAAGAATTTCAAAAGAATTGAGACTAAAAGAGTATGATATTCCTTGGAAAGAGATGGCAGGACTAAGAGATGTATTGATACATGACTATTTCGGAGTTGACTTAGATATTGTATGGAATGTGGTTAGAAAAGAACTACCTAGAATACATATTTTAATTAAAAACTTAATAGAAGAAACGTAAGGGGAGTTATTACGTAAGCGGTCAGTAGGTTCTTTCCAATGTTAGTTGATTTGATGGAATGATTCTAATAGGAGTAGTTTTGATCTTAAAGAGCCTGTAGAAAATTTTGTGTAAACAGATTAAGTATACTCTTTCTAGACAATAATTGAGGTAATGATAAAATACCAAAATTTTCTAGGAGGAGTATTTTTATGTCGAATATACCAAAGGAAGTATTGAAAAATTACATCAAGGGTAAGTGCCAAAAAATTGACGTATAGAAATCCAATTGAATAGCTGATACAATAAATCCAGTAGAAGTTAGGTATGTTACTAACTCTACTGGATTTTATATTTTTACTTAGCTTGAACTTTTAAATCTTCAGGTAGATCCTTTGAAAAAGGTAGTAGTTTTAATAAGCTTTCCTTGTCTTGAGGGTCTACATTTGAGAAGTGGTTCATTAAGTAAAGTAAATATTTTTCAACAACTAAATTATTATTCCTAGCCGTTTCAATGATGCTATAGATTAATGCACTAGACTCTGCACCTTTGGTAGAAGCCGAGAAAAGCCAATTGCTACGACCCACCACAAATGGTCTTATAGATCGCTCTGCAGCATTATTATCTATTTCTAAAGATCCGTCTTCTAGGAATACTTTGAAGCTTGGAAGTAGTGGTTTGGTATATGCCAAAGCTTTACCAAGGGCACTTTTGGGAACAGCATCTTTTATTTCTCTATCTACATAAGCTATAAACGCTTCTATTATTGGCTTAGATGCCTTAAGTCGTTTTTTATAACGTCTCTCATAGAAATCTTCTTTTCCACTATGCTGTTCTTTTAGGTCTTTTTCAATCTTATAAAGCTGAGCACAATAATTAAACCCTATTAATGCTCTTGAAGACTTTAGGGCTTCTTCATCTAGGTTTACTATTATTTCGTGGAACTTTCTTCTTATATGGGCTAGGCAATAAAGTCTTTTGACATTTTCAACTTTATTATACCCAGCATAACCATCGGTTTGCATATATCCGGAGAATCCACTTAAGAAATTCCTAGGACAAGAACCAGACCTTGTCTTTTGGTAATCGTAAATGACAATAGGCTGGTCTTTATCTGGGGATTTATAGAGCCACATATACTTTTGTTTATTGGACTCCTTGCCCCTATCATCTAAAACTTTAACAACTGTTTCATCAGCCTGGATATAGTTTCTCTTAAGGAGCTCTTCCTTCATAAGCTGATAAATTGGATCTAGTTCATGGGCTGCACCAATAACCCAGTTGGCAAGGGTTTGTCTAGAAAGATTTGCCCCCATCATCTTGAAGTAGGATTCTTGTCTATTTAAAGGCAGTGCATGCTGGTATTTTAAATTTATGACATGACTAAGAAGCTCGTTAGATGCCATACTCTTATGTAGCAAGGTCTTTGGAGCCTTTGTTGTAATTATATTTGCTTTATCATTATTTTCTTCACATGATCTGCAGGCATAGCTGTAGGTTAGATGTTCTTCTACATACAGCTTTGCAGGTATATACTTTAACACTTCCTTTGACTTCTTACCTATAACCACTAAATCACTGGAACAATCTCTGCAGGACTGTTGATCTTCATCAAGCTTATGCTCAATTACTATTTTTTCTAGGTTTGCTAAGTTATCTTTTTTTCCAGTATTGCTGGTTGGCTTCGTTCTCTTGTAAGTAATTTCCTCAATAGTAGGCTCAGCTGCTTTTAAGTTACTATCTTTTTCAGCTTCATCAAAAAAGGATACCTGTATAGTATTAGCCTGTTCACTGGAAGAGCCAAATATTTTTCTGTTTTTATTAAGTACTTGATTTTTAAGATAAGCTAACTCATTTTTCAAGTTTTCTATTTCCTTATCCTTTGCTTCAAGCTCTTCTTCCATTTTTAAAATTAGTTCTTTCGTCTTTTCATCCAGTTGGTTTTGTAAATTTATCTTCGTCATTTTTATCCCCGTTTTCATTTTATTTACAAAACAATTATACCATAAAACCCTTGTAATTTTAATATATACAAAGGTTTTATGGTATTTTTTTCAGAAGTGATTTCTTTCTTTAACGGGCTTGAATTTTGATATGGTTCTTACTTCATACCCCTTAAGCAGCCACCTTAGTTCTTCAATGGAAACCTTTAAAGCTTCTTCCTTTGACATAGGCCATCTGAATTTATTTCTTTCTAGCCGATGATAGTATAGCCAAAAGCCATCATCAAAGTGAAGTATCTTTAGTTTATTCATCTGCCTATTGCAAAAGACAAATAGTGCCTTTTCAAAAGGGTCCAGCTTAAACTCGGTCTGTACAATCATACTTAGTCCATCTATATTTTTCCTAAGATCCGTTACCCCACAAGCCAAATATACTTTATCCACTTTATCTATATTTAGCATAATGCTATGATTTCCTTAAAAACATTAGATAGAGATACCTTATCATTGCTTGGTATATATATCTTAGCTTTGCCTATTTCAATTTTTATAGTTGATGCTGAGACAGGATTAGGTGGAATAATATTTTGATTTACAGCCTCATCAGCTTCCTTATCTTTAAAGCTAACAGCATGAAATACAGGAGTGTTATTGTTTTGTAATTTTTTTCTCCTGTAGTAAAGCTGATGGGCACTTATACTATTCTCTTCACAAAAGGCCTTGATGCTTCCTTCATGAGAAGAGAATTTATCTAAAATATCTTCCCAGTCAATGTTCAGTGCTTCATTTGTCATAACAGATACCTCCCTATTGCTTGTTATCTGTTATTCTAGCAAAGCTTCCTGGTACAATCTAGGTAGAAATTCTTTGGCGCTTACCATCAAGGAACAAAATTTTAGTAATCCAAATGAAGTATTAGCAGCCATGAAAGAAATGTTCAGGGATGTATTACAGGAAGCTTTAGAAGCAGAGATGGATGAGCAACTAGGATATGATCGATATGATATGTCCGATAAAGAAACCCCGAATAGACGAAATGGATATTCTAAGAAAACCATAAAATCAGAATTAGGACCTGTTGATCTAAATATACCAAGGGATAGACATGGGGATTATGATCCCAAAATAATACCTAAATATCAAAGGAATGTAACTGGTATAGAAGAAAAAGTAATGGCACTTTATGCTGCAGGCATGACCACTAGAGATATATCAGAGCAAATAAAAAACTTGTATGATGTGGATATTTCAGCTGATATGGTCTCTAACATAACCAACAGAATTTTACCCCTAGTCTCTGAATGGCAAAACAGACCATTAGAAAAGAGATATTCCTTCGTATTCATGGATGCAATACACTACAAAGTAAGAGAAGATAAACAAGTAGTAGTTAAAGCAGCCTACGTGGTGCTGGGTGTAAATATGGATGGAGTAAAAGAAGTCCTTGGTATTTGGATAGGAGCAAATGAGAGTAGCAAGTTCTGGCTCTCAGTCCTTAATGATCTCAAAAATAGAGGAGTACAAGAAGTCTTAATATTCTGTGTAGATGGTTTAAGTGGCTTTAAAGAAGCCATTGGAGCAGTGTATCCTTTTGCCCAAATACAGCGATGTATTATTCACCAGCTTAGGGCGAGTATGCGATATATACCCTACAAAGACAAGAAAGCATTCGTAGCAGATCTAAAGGCTGTTTATACCTCAGTGAATGAAGAAATGGCATTAGAAAATCTACTTCATGCTAAGGAAAAATGGTGCAATAAATACCCGAATGCGATTAAAAGCTGGGAAGATAATTGGGATAATATTTCAACCTTTCTAATGTTTCCAGACTATATAAGGAGGATTATGTACACTACCAATGCCATAGAAAGTCTAAACAGCCAGTTTAGAAAAGTAACTAAAACAAAACTGATATTCCCTACTGATGAAAGTCTTATGAAAATGCTATATCTAGCTACTGAAAGAGTTAGTAAGAAGTGGACTAGGGGCTATGGAGATTGGGATAGGGTACTAAGCCAACTAAATATATTATTCAAAAAAGAGGATGTTGTTTAACTTGGGGACGCTGTCCCCAAACCCCTGAGGTTTAACGCTTTTGTTCCCCCAGGAACGAAGAAAACGGGAAGTCCACTAGACTACCCGTTCCTGTAAAGAATCCTAATAACCCCTCAGGTTGCTCCTCAGCATAGCCCTACCCTGTTATTAGGAAAAACAATGTATATTCTTAGCTTTAAATGGGTAATTTATACAGCAGAACTAATTTGACAAATTACTCATCGACAAAAATCAGCATTTAAATCAAATCTTAAAGTTACTTAAGTTATTGTACTTAGAAAGAGAATACACAAAATTATTTACACTGCCATCTTAAAAGTTCAAAGCTATTTCTACCATACATAATTCGTTTTATCACTTTTAGCTTATTGACACTTCCCTCTGCTAGACCATTACTATAAGTATAAATAATGCTATTCTTTACTGCATCTAGATCTTTTCGTAAACCTGCTAGATAAGAATTCATTTCATCTATCTGAAGTTTCTCAGCATCCTTCATCCATGGTTCTAACTTATCTAGATTTTTAGAAAACATTAGTTCATGAAAATTTCTAAGCATTTCATATGCTTTGCCTAGAATGGGATACTTTTTAATTATTTCTTCATATTGTTCTTGTGTAATCCCTTTTACATGGTCGATTGCCTTGTATATAAGCTGCACCATCCATTTTCTTGGTATGTATTCTTTCGATTCTGAATCTTTAGTCTCGCATTTCTTTTGATGTTCACGCTCTTTTTGCATAAAAACCCGCAATGCGTCAACTGTACCTGTATATCCTTTTTTCTTTATAATTTCTGTAATCTCTGTATATGTCAAACCTTTTGAACGTAATTCTAGTATCTCCGACTCATAGGACTGTAATTTTCCTGGACGTCGATTGTCATAATGTCCATTAATACTCGGGCCATCTTCTGATAGATACCTTTTTATTGTGTTAAATACATATCCTGTAATTCGGCTAATTTCTTGAAGAGAGCATCCCTCATCAAAAAGCTTGCGAACATATGCTATTTTCTGTTCTCTTGTAGATACTGCTACTTTGTGTTGACGTTCCCTAGCAGAATCAATATCTTCTGGGATATCTTCCTCTTTCATCGCTAGATATTTGTTTACTGTAGTAAGTGAGGAATGCATTAAAAGAGCAATTTCATTTACAGTTAACCCCTCTTCATATTTGGTTCTGGCAAAACGTATCCGTTGCGCACGGTTTCTTGTATCTAGTAAAGCTTGCATTTCAGGTGTTCTTGTTCTTGCTGTAGCTGGTATTTCAACACGAGCAGGAAACAATCGAAACATATATTTTTCCACTACCCCAGACAAGTTTTTTAAAAGATGAAATCGATCGCTGATTTGAACGGCTCTTGGATGAGCTTCTGTTATAGCTGAAGCATAAACTTGTGACCCATCTCTAGACACAATCTCAATATTTGGATAATTCCGCAACCATTCTATAACTGGTTCTTTGTCCCTAGAATCAAGAATATCAATTATTCTGTGCGAATCAAGATCAATCATAATAGTTCCATAAGAATATCGTTTCTTAAATGCAAAATCATCTATACAAACTCTAACGATACCACTTTTATCCATAGGGACAAACATTTTTTTTAAGCAGATTACATATTGTACTCTTACTTACCATAGTCATATCTGATTTTAATATTTGTGATGCAGATACTGAGCTTACCATAGCAGATAGTCTTAGAATTTTTCCGATTAGTCTATTAGTCTTTCGAGATTTAGGTGTAATGAAATTAAATCTTTCTGCAAAAGTCCTATGGCTGCAGTCTTGATTATCGCAAAAGTATTTTTTATTGTTTAGTATGATAGTAACCTGTTTATCCTGCAAAGGTAAATCCTGAAATTCTCTCTGGTAAACAGAGTGAACCCTAGATGATGTCTTGCCACAATAAGGACATACTATCACATGTCGGCTTGACTCTACAATAATGATTATATTGTGTTCATGTGTTTCATGGGTTAAATAGTTGAGTGCAGGATCCAATGATTTCACAAATTCATTCATATATAACACTTCCATCTGTTTTATTAACTAAATATTAGTGTTATACATAAATCAATTTATATTCAACTAGAGTTGGAAAGAACCTATTAATCGCTTACAGTATAACAAATGCTTTTACCTCAATAGAAGAAATAAAAGTAGCAATAGATTTAGCTTTGGAAAAAAGTGTAGTAATCAGAACAAAAGATGGGAGCCTAAGCACGGAAGATTTTGAAGATGTACCAGCTATGGGATATTTATTAAATAGCATTATTGAAATAACGAATTGTCAGGAAAAATCAAATAAAAAGTATCCAGCAGGATTTTTAGAAGTAGTAGAGAGATATATGGAGAAAAATATATCAGAAATTAAAGCGATAAATATATTAAATATCCAAAGAGCACATTTTTATAGGTTGCTAAAAGACTTCGGAGCAAGTAGAAGAAGGGCAGATAATTGAGATAATGTATCAATACTTTTGCGGAATTTGAACGAGATATGATAGTTGAAAGAACTCAATAGGGAAAGATGATAGCGAAACAACCTAAAGGTTATAGAGAGGGAAGACCATATAAATTTAGTAAAATACAAATGGAACATGCAATGAATTTGTTGGAACATCATACATACAAACAGGTAGAAGAGTTAACGGGTATATCTAAAAGCACTTTAGTAAGAGCAAAACGTAAGAGGAATAGTGAATTACAATAGAACAAATGCTCTAATTTGTATTAGAGCAAAATTTATAACTTTAGATTCCCAGAATTTCTGATATTGGGGTATAAGCATTATTTTGAAATAAAAGAGTTGCGATTAATTTAGAGCAAGCAAGAACCGTCTCCAAGGGGAGGATAAAGATTTGAAAATGATTAGTTTGCTATGTATATAAAGAGACTTGTAGGTTATTAAGCAGATGAAAACAGAAATTTAATGATAAATCATGATACTTCTAATGGCCCAACTAACTTGTAATCATAAATAATATGTTTAGTCGTTTATTGGAAGTATTTCATTAATTTTTTTAAAGGGTTGACAATAATAAATACTACTCGTATAATTATAGACAATTAGAGTCCGTAATATCTTTAGAAGGAGGCTTCATTTTGAAATATACTAAAGCTACAAACTATGCACTTCATACCATGGCGTATATGATTAAACATAATAAAGACGATAACTTTAGTTTACAAACATTATCAAACCACTTCAATATATCTGCGACATATCTTTCAAAGATTTTAACGCAGCTAGTAAAGGCTGATTTAATTCAATCAACTCCAGGTGTAAAAGGTGGCTATGTTTTGCGTAAAAAGGTAGAGGACATTTCATTTATGGATGTAATTAAGGCAACTGAAGGAACAGGAGCGTTATTTAGTTGTGAATTACATGAGGAGGAAAGCAGGTGTCAAATCTTCAAAGTAATGAAAGAAGCAGAAAATGTGATGGAGATGTATCTGCAGAATAAAAAAATTTATGAAATAGTTCAAAATACGGTAAACAATGGAATATGTAAGGAATAATCTCTTCACATATTCAGCTATATTATAAAGCTTTTTATATTCTGATTGTAGATAAAATATATCTACAATATATACGATCAAAAAAAAGAATGGATATAAATGATGAAGTTGAAAAAATCTATTATTAAGGAGATAATGACATGACAGAATTCTGGGAATCAAGCTTTATAGAAAAACAAACAATGTGGGGATTTGAGCCTTCAGACTCTGCAATTTTGACAAAGGACTTTTTCCTTGAAAAGAAAGTTAAGGACATATTGATACCAGGTATTGGATATGGTAGAAATGCAAAGGTATTTATTGAGAACGGGATTAATGTAACAGGTATTGAGATTTCAAAAACGGCGATTGATTTGGCAAGAAAAAACGGGCTTGATGATATTAGTATCTATCATGGTTTAGTAACTGATATGCCCTTTGACAGCAAACTTTATGACGGCATATTTTGTTATGCACTTATCCACTTATTGAATAATCATGGGAGAAAGAAATTTATTAAAGATTGTTATAATCAGTTAAAACCAAATGGATATATGATTTTTACAACTATTTCAAAAAAAGCTCCAATGTTTGGAAAGGGTAAACAACTGAGTAGAGATCGATTCGAGATAATAAAAGGTGTGAAAATGTTTTTTTATGATTCTGATTCAATAAAGCGAGAATTTGGAAAGTATGGGCTGATAGAAATTTCAGAAATTGATGAGCCAAATAAGAAGATAGAGAATAAACCTCCATTAAATTTTATAGTTGTAAAATGTAAAAAAGTAAATTTTGCGTAATTAACGATATATTTTAGTTGGAGGTAAAAGGGACAAGGGGACAGGTACATTGTCCTAAGATAGTTCAGTTATTTTAATAGAACCATTGCTTAAACTTGATAAAAAACCGCCGATACAACGATACGGTGAACCGTACCATAAATGATAGGGATTCTGAGAAAATATGTTTCTGCAAACCATACATGTAGAGATAATGGTACTGCTGGAGAAAAAATAAAGATTAAATTATGATTATCACAAATAGGTTTCATTTATTCAGAGAAAAATTACTTGCAAATCGAAATAGTTTAATTGCTTACAGATGCCCAGCTCATACTAGAGGGTATTTAATTCCTAAATACTATATAGGCGAGTATTTTTCATTAATAAAAACATTCATTTTTGATAGATATATATGGTAATATATGGATATTATATAATTGTTTCATAATGTTGAAATGTGCATAGTTGAAGGAATGTTTAAAGTGCTAAAAAAGAAAATATAATTGAGCAAGTAAAAGATTAAAAGTACCCTCCTATGAGAGGGTACTTTTATATATAGGTAAGGATAGAGTTTCAAAATGATTTTTTAAATATATGGAACCATCTGGAATTCATATCCATCTAATAAGTATAATACTTAGCTAAGTAAAAAATAGGAGGATCACATCATGGAGCTTATATCATTTTTCGGTCATCGAAAAAAGACATCTGTGTGTAAAGCAAAAAACGGGGACAAAGAAGCATTTTTATCATTGATGAATGAAAATAGATTAAATATGTACCGAGTAGCTAGAGGAATTTTAAAAAATGAAGAAGATATAAAAGATGCTATTCAAAATACATTAATCAAAGCATTTGAAAATATGTATACCTTAAAAAAAGAAGCATATTTTAAAACTTGGTTGATAAGAATTTTAATCAATGAGTGCAATGAAACATGGAGAAAAAATAAAAGAAGTATTTCCTTAGAGGAAAACATAGAGGGTATAGATGAAAAATATCATGATCACTATGAAAATATGGATTTAATCAAAGCAATCCATTCATTAAGTGAAGAGTTAAGAGTGACTATTACCTTATTCTATTTTGAGGATCTTTCCGTTAAGAATATATCAGAAATCTTAAAAATTTCAGAAGGAACAGTTAAATCTAGACTCAATCGGGCAAGGGTAAAACTGAGAGAAATATTAGGGGAGGAGGAATAAGGATGAAGAGTAAGGATGCTTTGTTTGACATGAAAATGAAAGAAAAATTCAAAAAAGAATCAAGCAAAATGCCACAAAATATTGAGGAAGAATTTGAAAATACTTTAACGTTTATTAAAAATCAGGAGGATGAAACCATGAAGGTGTTTGGTAAAAAGAAAAGGTCAAGTATGGTAGCTGTAGCTATTGTATGCGTATTGTGTGTATCAACAATGATTATACAAACTACTTTTGCACAAGAAGTAGTTAATAAGATTGTTAGAAGCTTATCTTTAAACAATATAACTATATTAGAAAATAAAGATTTCAAATGGGAAGATAAAGAAATACCAGAAGCAGCAAAAGGAAAAGTATTTGATAAAGATGGGCATGTAATAGAAAAAATCACATCAGAAAACAAAGATGAAATGTATAATGCAAATGGAGAAAAAGTTTTTGATGTAGACACTGATGGAACTTTAATCACAGAAGCAGTTCAAAAGGAAAATGCAGAAAGAAATGCAAAAGAGAATCCAATTGATAATCTGATCATTAAAGATCCTAAAAAATTAAATGGATATACTTGCTTTGATGTAAAGTTACCATCCTATTTACCAGAAGGTTTTGAATTTGATTATGCTGAATTTTACAAAGATGATAATGGAGAGATTCTTAATGACGCATGCGGGGTATATTTTATCAATCACAAGACGGAAGAAACAATTCCGATATTCCAAACTTATATATGCGAAGAATTAGCTGGCGAGACTGCATTTAACAATATCAAAAAAGTAAAGGTCAATGGTAAAGATGCTATTATAGGAGATGAGGGAATTGTTTGGGAAGCAAATGGTGTAAGCTATTTAATGTATACGTATGATTTTGGAAAAGAGCTAAGCATAAAAATTGCAGAATCTATCCGATAAATATTTTAAAAGAATTATAAAAATAATATAGCTGTTTAAAAGAGAGATAGTGAGTAAAATCCTATCTCTTTTGCATTTTAGGTGCGTCCAGCGAGGTTGAACCATACCAATTGGTGAAAGTTCAGTATGGATAATTGCTAAGAAGTCCATTAGCTGACCTACCATGGGTAGCAGAAATGCTGGGTATCAAGTGTAGAAAACAAGTACCTCGAAAGAGGGTGAGCAAAAACATATTGATGATAGAACCGGATACAGATATTATTCAGAGGAACAACTAACAACGGCTGGAAGAATACAATCATTTTAAAGTATGGGATTAAGCTTAGATACCATTAGGTTGATGCTTAATAAATATGACAATACACAAGTTATCAGAAAATACCTTGATATGTTTTATAATCAAAAACTGAAAGAGTACAATGAATTAAAATACCAGCTCAATCTCATTGATACAGCTATAAATCAGCTAAAGAATGGAAATTTTTGTATGGATCATAATATTGTTGTTAAGACTTTGCTAGAAAGACAAGTTGCTCATTATACCGAAAAAATACCCTTTGGAATATGTTACGTGATGAGATCGAGCCGCAATGTCCTAAATTTGAAAATCCACCATATAATTTGGTGATATTTCATGATGAAGGATTTAAAGAAGATGATCCTGAGATAGAGATTCAAACCATTGTTTTGGGTAAATATAAAAATACAAAAAAATGTTATCTTTAAAAAAGCACCAATGTTAGAGGTAGTTTCAGTAACCTTTAAAGAGAATTATAAACAAGTAGTTGATGTAAATAGGGCAGCTATACAATGGATTAAAGATAATGGATATAGATTAGGGAAAATGATGTTTAGTATTTATCATGTAAACGTGGATTCAGAGTAAAATCCTGTACTATGATGAATCAGCAGGATTTGATGTACGAGAAATTAGTAAAATTGCTACCCAAGTTGATGATAATCATAGATATGGATTAATAACTTCTTTAGGAGAATGGGGCGAATGGATAAATGGAGGGGGGAGGCTTGTGATCCAAGGATATCATGTTGACTTAATATTTCGAGATGTGAATAGGGTTTCACAAGTTATTGATGATTGTTTGAGAGGATCTGTTTCTGCTCATTATCATACTGGGCATCCTCATGCCTATTTAAATGTAATATATATGGGCGAAATAGCTATTTGTAGGATATTAGCTGATCCAACAAATATACTTGCTAAACTAAAATCAAAAACTGTACCATACCCAAAATCATTGCAAGAGATGATCATTAAATATTTTATACAGGAAACGTCTTTTTCTTTAATGTTTGTTGAAGACAATGTAGAAAAAGATGATGTTTCATATGTCTCAGGATGTTGTTTTAGAACAATTGCTTGTTTAAATCAAGTCTTGTTTGCTAAGAACCAAGAATACTGTATTAATGAGAAAACGGCGGTAGTAATGATAGATAGTTTTGATATCAAGCCTAGAGAGTATAAGAAAAGAATTGATAAAATTATTACATTAATTTCTTCGGATAAAGATAAAACAAGAGAAGGAGTAGACATGCTTTATGGTCTTATTTCAGAAACAAAGAATTTGATTCACGATTAAAAAAAGTTAGTTTTGGGGATTATGCGAGTGAGTGAGAACGATCCTTATCATAAATGACTGCGGTTTTCTCTAATATTGAGTATTTTCAATGTATATGGAGTAAGTCGCTAAAAGATAGGTACTGAAATAGAGCAAGCAAGAACCGTCCCCAAGAGTATAAGAGTAAGAAAATCATTCTAGCAAAAGTCCCTGATTACATGCTTTGCACACAAGATAAATCCGGTGATTCACCCTGAATGAATTCCTTGCACAATAATGCCCTTATATACCCTCTGTATGAAGTTGTTGAATGAATATAAAAGCCCAGACTATAATAAAAGTGGATAAGGGCTGCCATCTTTGATGCAGTATGGAGGGTTATGAGGCAGTGTAAATAATTTTGTGTATTCTCTTTCTAAGTACAATAACTTAAGTAACTTTAAGATTTGATTTAAATGCTGATTTTTGTCGATGAGTAATTTGTCAAATTAGTTCTGCTGTATAAATTACCCATTTAAAGCTAAGAATATACATTGTTTTTCCTAATAACAGGGTAGGGCTATGCTGAGGAGCAACCTGAGGGGTTATTAGGATTCTTTACAGGAACGGGTAGTCTAGTGGACTTCCCGTTTTCTTCGTTCCTGGGGGAACAAAAGCGTTAAACCTCAGGGGTTTGGGGACAGCGTCCCCAAGTTAAACAACATCCTCTTTTTTGAATAATATATTTAGTTGGCTTAGTACCCTATCCCAATCTCCATAGCCCCTAGTCCACTTCTTACTAACTCTTTCAGTAGCTAGATATAGCATTTTCATAAGACTTTCATCAGTAGGGAATATCAGTTTTGTTTTAGTTACTTTTCTAAACTGGCTGTTTAGACTTTCTATGGCATTGGTAGTGTACATAATCCTCCTTATATAGTCTGGAAACATTAGAAAGGTTGAAATATTATCCCAATTATCTTCCCAGCTTTTAATCGCATTCGGGTATTTATTGCACCATTTTTCCTTAGCATGAAGTAGATTTTCTAATGCCATTTCTTCATTCACTGAGGTATAAACAGCCTTTAGATCTGCTACGAATGCTTTCTTGTCTTTGTAGGGTATATATCGCATACTCGCCCTAAGCTGGTGAATAATACATCGCTGTATTTGGGCAAAAGGATACACTGCTCCAATGGCTTCTTTAAAGCCACTTAAACCATCTACACAGAATATTAAGACTTCTTGTACTCCTCTATTTTTGAGATCATTAAGGACTGAGAGCCAGAACTTGCTACTCTCATTTGCTCCTATCCAAATACCAAGGACTTCTTTTACTCCATCCATATTTACACCCAGCACCACGTAGGCTGCTTTAACTACTACTTGTTTATCTTCTCTTACTTTGTAGTGTATTGCATCCATGAATACGAAGGAATATCTCTTTTCTAATGGTCTGTTTTGCCATTCAGAGACTAGGGGTAAAATTCTGTTGGTTATGTTAGAGACCATATCAGCTGAAATATCCACATCATACAAGTTTTTTATTTGCTCTGATATATCTCTAGTGGTCATGCCTGCAGCATAAAGTGCCATTACTTTTTCTTCTATACCAGTTACATTCCTTTGATATTTAGGTATTATTTTGGGATCATAATCCCCATGTCTATCCCTTGGTATATTTAGATCAACAGGTCCTAATTCTGATTTTATGGTTTTCTTAGAATATCCATTTCGTCTATTCGGGGTTTCTTTATCGGACATATCATATCGATCATATCCTAGTTGCTCATCCATCTCTGCTTCTAAAGCTTCCTGTAATACATCCCTGAACATTTCTTTCATGGCTGCTAATACTTCATTTGGATTACTAAAATTTTGTTCCTTGATGTAATTTTTCAATACTTCCTTTGGTATATTCGACATAAAAATACTCCTCCTAGAAAATTTTGGTATTTTATCATTACCTCAATTATTGTCTAGAAAGAGTATACTTAATCTGTTTACACAAAATTTTCTACAGGCTCGGTTATGACTTTAATGTTGTCTTTTATAAGAGTATCCTCCACTGCTAGAAAAAGAGCTTTGCCTATACCATTGTTTTGTGCATTTGGCTTAACACCATAACGACTAATATATGCAATATTTCCTGGCATTATTTCGTAACGTATGGAACCAATGACTTCATTGTTTAAACATGCAATCAGTATGTTTTTATTGGTAAGCTCATCCTTGATTGTTTCTTCCGTCTCTTTAAGGGCAGAGACCCTCTGGGGAAGACCGAGGTCCAGGGCATATTTATTAAAGGCCTCTCTTGTTATTATATATATATCTTTTATATCTGAAATATCCGCTTTTCTAATTATCAAATCCATATATTATTACTCCAATTTATTTTTGTTTCCCATAAATAAATATAGGCCAGCTAAAGGCTTTTAAGGGTTTTCTTCTTCTAATAAATTTCATTTTTCTTTTACTTTCCGATAAAAACGTTTTAAAGAGCTACAATAATTGTTTTGAGAAAAACTTTTTTATAATTATACAATACAATGCATTAAAATACAAGACTTAATTTAAAATTCTTACATTGGGAGCATTTATCCTGCATTAGATCGATTAGAAAAGGATGAATTAATAAGCTTCACAAAAGTTATTGAAAATGGAAAATACAAAAAAAGTATATGAAATTAATGAGACTGGAAGGGATGTATTTATTAAATCGTTACAAGAACCTATAGATTTTATGAAATCCTATGAAGATATTCTTGTTAAAATATTTTTTTATGGAAACCTACCAAGGGAAAAGGCTTCAGAGCTTATTGAACAATTGATTAAAGATACTAATAAAAAAATAGAAGATCTTAAAAAGCTTGAAATAAAAATCAAAGATAAAGCAGAAAAATTTGAAATATCCACGCTTTACTTTGGAATAGATCATTTAAAATTTATGGCTGATTGGTATGAAAAGTTTTTAAATGATTTAAATAAAAAAATGTAAAGGAGGAGTTGAAAATGAAAGCATTGATCCTTAATGGTGTCTTAAAAGAAGACAGAAGCATGATTAAAGTAAATGAACTTACTGAAGAAATACTTGCTGAAAAAGGTTATGAAGTAGAATCTATTTTACTTCATCAAAAGAAAATAGGTGAATGTATGGGCTGTTTTGGTTGCTGGGTAAAAACTCCTGGGATTTGCGTAATAGATGATTATGGACGCAAATACTCATTTAGGGCAAGTGGGGGACGGTCCTTACTTGCTAGATTGACAGGGGCACAGATATGGAATAAACTGGATATATTAAGGATGAAATTGTCCAAAAATAAAAGATTAAACAAGGAGATGATCAAAAATGATACAGCAAGATAAATATTGGAATAAAGTAGCATCTGAAAAAGAGTTTACAACGCCCTTTAAGTTAGATTTATTTGAAGATCATGTTGAGAAGAATAGTAAAATTTTAGATTATGGATGTGGATATGGAAGAACATTAGATCTTTTAAGGAAAAACGGATATCTAGACTTGTTTGGTGTTGATTTATCAGAAAAAATGATAGAAAGAGCTAAAGAAGAAAATCCCTCAATGCAATATAAAGTTATAAAGCAAAACAAATTAGGATTTGAAGACAATTCATTTGATGCTGTTTTATTATTAGCAGTACTAACTTGTGTAATTAATAATGAAGAACAGGAAATGATAATGCAGGAAATAAAAAGAGTATTAAAACCAAGTGGAGTTATTTATATTAATGACTTTTTGCTTAATGATGATGAAAGGAATATAAATAGATATAATAAATTTAAAGATAAATATAATTGTTATGGAGTATTTGAATTAGATGAAGGAGCAATATTAAGACACTATGATGAAAAAAGAATTGAAGAATTGACAAAAGATTTTCATACATTAGGGTATGAGAAAGTAGTATATACTACTATGAATGGAAATAAGTCTAATGGATTTAATTATATAGGGAAAATTTAAAGCGGGAGTGGAATAACTTCATCTAACATGAAGGTTTAAGGTTCTGCTGTTGCTGTATCCAAATTCATGAACCTTAGATAAGAACTATCTAAGGTTCGTAAACTTCGTAAATCTCAGGAATGTTAGTGCGCCAAACAAAGCTGGGGATTTTTTGCAGGGTGAAAGTCCCTGTTGGGTAAGGTCTAACCAACCACCTATACCGGGTGTTGTGCTGAAGCTGGTAACAGTTAGGTAAAGCGTACCAGAGAACCATATAGACCATAAGGGGAGCCATAATCCCCGAAGCATATTCAGCTTTGTAAATCATGGGTCTAGAAATAGACAAAATACAGATAGCGACATGTTTAACGTCATGAAGCTAATACGAAGAAGTCGTTTTGGTTTATCGACATTTGCAGGCTATGCAGTAGATTACCAAGTAGGGCAGTCCTTTAAGAAAAATAATAATGTAGGCGTAGAAGAAGCTACATTGTTTGGTACAAATGAAATAATTAATGTCAGGTATAGGAAGAGCAGTGACTGTTTCAGAACACAATAGCACAAAAACACAATGTTTAATTGTTTGATGGCTTTAAATTGGACAACTTGGTTGTAAATCAAGTAGTGCTCCGAATTTCTGAGAAGCTGTTATAAAACAGATGAAGGCGAAAAGTTCAGAAATCTCTTTATCGCTAAATTCGTTTTTTAATCTATTAAAGCATTGATCGTCAATAGGTTGATTTTTAGAAACAATATCAGCGATTTCAGTAGCAATTAAAATTCTGGAATCAGTAATTTGATCAGATGGTTTTCCTTTAGCCATACAGTATTGGCAATTGTTATTAAATGCAAGAGTACGCCTTATTTCTTCTTTTAATTCAGGTGTAAATGTATGACTACTAAAAAAGCATTTGTCTAAAGAAGACCATCTCTCTAGTATATGTTTATTATGACCTAATAACTGTTGAAATAGTGAAAATCCTTCTTGTGAAAAAGGTATTCTTGCCATGATATCTCTCCTTTTAATATATTTCATTAATTAAATTATATAGGTTATAGCCTTAATATTGTATTGCAAATGATATATAATAGGATAATAAATATATTATTTAAAACAATAATTTGAGAGGAAGGGTTATAATTGAAATTTGATGAAATAGATGTATTAATTTTACAAGAACTACAAAAGGATAGTAGATTATCTATAAGAGAATTATCGAAGCGTATAAATCTTTCACCGCCATCTGTTACTGAAAGAATAAGAAAACTTGAAGATAATGGGATTATTGAAGGGTATACAATTAAAATAAATAAAAAGAAGCTAGGGTTTTCCATTGATTGTATAATTAGGGTAACTATGAAAAATGGACAGTATGAAAAGTTTAAAACATTCATAAAGGAATATAAGCTAAGTGAATGGTGTTATAGAACTGCTGGTGAAGGATGCTTTTTAGTGAAATTATCATCAAAATCTTTAAATGATATTGAAGAATTTATAAATGTTATATCCTCATATGCAATAACAGAAACTATTATAGCTTTTTCTGAAGTAACAATAAATAATCGTATTAATAAATTTTTAGAAGAATAAGAATAGGATTTAAATCATCAGACGGCTTCTTTGAAGATACTCAAGCTAAGATATTCTTGAAAAATAAATAGATAAGATTCTATAGGCCATATGTAACAAGTTCATTTGAGGTAATGGTGATTATTGGAAATTTTAAGATGATTATTCAATTGCAGTTACAGTGATACGGTGAACCTTATCATAAGTAACGGCGGTTTCGAAAAACCAATATTAATAATGAATAAGAAATACCTTCAGTGGAAAAACCTCTGATGTGTAGTGTACTTAGCATGAAAAACCCCACTGAAATTAGTGGGGTTAAGATAAACAAATCATAGTATTGACCCATTGGAAGGTATCTGGAATAAAGTACACGCGACAAAGTCAGATATTGAAAATTACATGCCGGAAGGCAATGAAATCGGAGTAAATTTAAATATTGAGGAAAGTGAAAAACTAAAATATTTTGCAGGTGTAGAAACAAGCGAAGAAATAAAAGATAATAAACTAGAAAAATATACTCTCACTGGCGGAAGATATATTATATGCAAATTTGAAGCAGAAAATTTCTATACATTGATAACGGAAACAATTTATAAAGTGTACAAATATATGCATTTGTGGATTACAAAGAAAGAAATTAACGTTAAGCATACAGCTATATTATGGTTCCTCATCAGATAGAAGCTATATGGAGCTATGGGTGCCAATAGTAATGATAAAAATCAGAAAAGGAGAACTTATTAATGTTAAAAATAGGTTGTCATTTATCCGTATCCAAAGGATTTTTGCATATGGGAAAAGAAGCGCTTAGCATTGGTGCCAATACTTTTCAATTTTTCACACGCAACCCAAGGGGAGGAAAAGCAAAAGACATTAATGAAAGGGATGTATCTGCTTTACTTGACCTTGTAAAGGAGAATAACTTTGCGACTGTTTTGGCCCACGCACCGTATACACTTAATGCCTGTTCCGCTGATCAAAGAGTAAGAGAATTTGCATTTGACGTAATGGGAGATGACTTGAAGCGAATGGAGTACCTTCCTAACAGCTTTTATAATTTTCATCCCGGTAACCACGTTAATCAAGGGGTAGAAATGGGTATTGACCACATTGTAAATATGCTTAATACCTTATTAAATATTGAGCAAACTACGATTGTTCTTCTTGAGACAATGGCTGGAAAAGGAACTGAGGTGGGAGGACGTTTTGAAGAATTAAAACAAATTTTGGATGGAGTGATCCTTTCAGAAAAAATGGGTGTTTGTTTGGATACCTGTCACATCTATGATGCTGGCTATGATATTGTAAATGATTTAGATGGCGTTCTTGGACAATTCGATAAAATTATTGGACTGGACAAGCTTTATGCCATTCACTTAAATGATAGCAAAAATCCTTTTAATAGCCGTAAAGATCGTCATGAAAAAATTGGAGAAGGCTCTATTGGATTAGAGGCAATCACAAAGATTATCAATCATCCAAAGCTTCGGAATCTACCTTTCTTTCTTGAAACACCGAACGAACTTCCAGGTTATGCTAAGGAAATTAGATTGCTTAAAGGTTTATACAAGGAATAAGTATTAAGTAGATCACTGTGGGATATGTGCAGTAGCATAATAATAAATATGCAAGAAGAGGTCATTTATTTCAAAGTCGATAATACAAGATAAAAGCTCTTCCCAATTGGTAATTATGGAAAAGAGCTTTTGTATTTACTATAAAGTTGTTATTTTGTGTAGTTGTCAAAATAGCCTTGGATATAAACGATAGGAGTCCCCTTATCCCCACTGCCAGAAGTTAAATCACACAGAGAACCTATAAGATCAGTAAGTCTTCTAGGCGTAGTACCCTGGGCCACCATAGAACCTGTAAGATCAGATTCTTTGTTTCTAATATACTCAGAGATAGCTTCATTGAGGGCAGCACCTTTTAAGTGGGCAAAGTTATTATCTGCAAGGTATTTAATTTTCACCTCATTAGGTGTACCCTCAAGTCCTGCAGTATAGGCAGGAGATACAACCGGATCAGCCAACTCCCATATTTTTCCTATAGGGTCTTTAAATGCGCCATCTCCGTAAACCATAACTTCAACAGTTTTTCCTGTAGCTTCTTTAAGCATAGCTTGTATGGCATCGACAACAGGCTGAACATCTCTTGGAAAAAGCTTAACACTTTCTTCTGTGGCTTTATTTGAACCTAAAAGACCATAGGCTTCATTGTAGCCGCTGTCATCTATTGAGGTTGACAAAATATCATCAAGGCCATAAACCTTATTTGCACCACTCGCCTTTAATATTCTTTTGGTTCTAGTCCTTGTGTGAATATCACAGGTAAGGACGCTTTTTGTATAATTTAGTATAGTTTTGGGATTATTTGAAAAAATAATTTCACATTCAATACCATACTCTTGAACTAAAGATTTATAATAATCTACATAATCTATGCCAGTAAAAGTATGCTTAATATATCCGAAGGAATTTCTAAACTGTTCCTCTGTAAGTACATCAGTCCATGGATTAATACCCTTTTCATCCAGAAGATCTATATCTACTAAATGATTACCAACTTCATCTGATGGATAGCTAAGCATCAAAACAATTTTTTTAGCACCCTTTGCAATACCACGAAGACAAATAGCGAAACGATTACGACTTAAAATAGGAAAAATTACTCCTACGGTATCTTCATCAAATTTTGAAATTATATCCTTTGCAATAGCATCAATCGTTGCATAGTTTCCTTGAGCTCGGGCAATTACGGATTCGGTTATGGCGATAATATCCCTATCATCAATATTGAACCCTTCCATTTTAGAAGCATTTAATACAGTATTTGCAACGATTTCTGGTATACAATCTCCTTGATTGATTATGGGAGCACGAAGCCCTCTAGTAACGGTACCTATAACTCTTTCCACTGAAAATCCTCCTTAATTAATGGCTTTTTTGTAAAATTTGTATTCTATACTTGTACTATACATCATTTATATGATATAAGTAAAATAAATATACAGAATAACATATATAAGGAATGGTTATATGATAGCAAAACTAGAGCTTTATAAAGTTTTTTGTGAGGTGGCAAAGTGTCAAAGTTTCTCAAAAGCAGCAAAAGAACTATTTATGACGCAACCAGCTATTAGTCAGTCAATCATGCAACTGGAAAGAGAGCTTCAAGTTCGACTTTTTACAAGAATGCCTAAAGGGGTGACGCTTACTAACGAGGGACATCTCTTGTTTGAATATGCAAGCTCAGCTATAAACCTAATCAATGTAGGAGAGAAAAAGCTGCTAGAGGCTAAGGGAATTATGAGAGGAGAATTAAAAATAGGTGTAGGAGACACAATCTCTAGGTGCTTCTTATTACCATATCTTGAAATATTTCATACCACCTATTCAAATATCAAGCTAAAAATCATAAATCGTACAACCTTAGAGCTTTGTAATATGTTGAAATCTGGTGAAATTGATATAGCAATCTGCAACCTACCTATTCATGATACTTCTTTAGAGGTTAAAAGCTGTCTAGAGGTACAGGATATTTTTGTCTGCGGTGAAAAGTATAAAAGTAAATTTTTTAGATCTATAGATATGAAAGAATTAGCGGAACTACCCCTGATCCTCCTAGAGCCTAAGTCAAACTCTAGACAATATGTAGAAAAACATATGGTGTCAAAGGGGGTAAAGATTACACCAGAAATCGAGCTAGGCTCTCATGATTTATTGTTAGAGTTTGCTAAAATAAATCTAGGAATATCCTGTGTTGTTAGAGAGTTTTCGCAGAAGTATATAAGAAATAAGCTAGTATATGAAGTGCTTCTAAAAGAAGAAATACCTAAAAGAAGTATTGGTTTTTGTTTTTTGAAGAGCGTATCATTATCCCCAGCCTCAAAAAAGTTTGTTGAAATAGTAGAAAATAATTAAAAAAGGGAACATATGAGAAAGGTTCCCTATCTTAAAGTCAAGCAAGAGGAAGGATGCTATGGATCGTTTAGATAATTGGTCTTACTTCCCTTTTAGGGATAGAAAGTTGACCTTTTTTAAATTTTTCAATTGCTTTTTCCAATCTGCTTATCCCTTCTAATATTACTTTTTCATTATGCTGGGAGAAACAGAGACGAAAATCCTTGTCTTCTCCTGCAACTGCATAAAACGCTTCTCCTGGAACGAAGGATACTCCCATTTTTAAAGTCTCTTGCAACAGTTTTCTTGATGAAATGTTATCAATGATTCTACACCATATATAGAACCCTCCTTTAGGTATATTGAAGGAAATCTTTGATTTTAGACCCAGGTTAAGGGCATCAGCCATAACATTTCTGCGGTTTTTATAGACTCCTCGCATCTTTATTAGATGCTTTTCAAGGTACCCTTCCTTAATGAATAAGTCAAGTAGCCATTGAGAGATATTATTACTATGTAAATCAATATATTGTTTCTCCAAAATTATTCTACTAATCAATGATGGATGGGCAACCATGTATCCCAGCCTTAGCCCAGGCATCAGGGTTTTTGAAAAGGTACTTAAATATACCACACCTCCATAGTTATCAAAAGATTTTAAACTCATCGGTGGAGGATCTTCATAGTAGTACTTGCTATAAGGGTCGTCTTCTAAAATAGCCAGCCTATAACGTGCCGCAAGTTGGATAAGCTTCTTTCTCTCCTCTGTATTTATAACAGCACCATTGGGATTTCGGAAGGTAGGAATACAGTACAACAATTTTGGCCTGTAGCGGGCTAAGTAATCTTCCAATATTTCAAAGGAAAAATCCTCCCTTTGGGGCAGGCTTAATACTCTTGCCCCTAATGCTTGAAAAACTTGAATAGCTCCTAGGTAAGTAGGCGTCTGAACAATGACATAATCACCTGGCTCAACCAGTACTTTTGCAGTAAGATATAAACCCTGTTGAGACCCTGAAAGAATAATTACCTCATTAGAGTGGCACTTGATACCTTCTAAATTTAACATTTGAGCAATCGTATGTCTCAAGGGTTCATATCCTTGAACAGGTATATGACCAAAATCTCTTGGGGCTAACTCCCCCAAGTAATCCCTGTGAAGTTTAGAAAATATATCAATAGGATAATAGCTGGGGTCTGGCATACCGGCGTCAAGGGAAATTTTATCTTCTACAAAACTACTAACCATTAGTTCACTCATAAGTGAAGCCATGGAGGGTTGAATATGAGGTTTTAATAATTGAGGCCAAGGAATTTCATTGCTGGTTTTATTTTCTAAGGCATACCTGTCACTGACATATGTACCACTACCATTTTTTATGTTTACATAGCCATCCTTTTCTAGATGACGATACGCATTGATCGCTGTAGTTCTACTAACCTTGAACAACAAAGCTAGCTCCCTTTCAGCAGGAAGTTTTTCACCTATTGTCATGGAATGATCAATAATCTTAGTTCTTATAAGGGCAGCAATCTGTAAATAATAGGGTGAAGTACTATCCAATTTTGTATTAACCATCAATTTGGATATATCCATTTTCTTTTTTTCACTCCTTTGGTATCCAATTTAGTTTAATAATAATATAATTGGATATTTATTTGGCATTTCCTTCTAAATTATAATAAAAAATAAAAGGAGATGAAGCTTTTAATGGATAAAAATACATCTTATATTTTGAGAAATTGGCATACAGCGATCTGGAAGGAGGTATTAAAAGACTGTTTACCTATTACTGCAGGGGTTATTCCCTTTGGATTGACCTGTGGTATCATGGGCAGAGCCGCAGGCTTTTCAGTCTTTGAAATAACATTTATGTCCATGACGGTTTTTGCAGGAGCAGCTCAGTTTATGACTATTGCCATGATGAATTCTGGTATTATCAATGGTGGAGTAATTGTCTTTACCACCCTCTTAATTAACCTACGCCACTTGCTAATGGGGGCATCATTATCACCTTATCTTTTTAAGCAACCTCAAAGGCTACAGTGTTTTTTAGCCTTCAGTATGACGGATGAAAGCTATGCGTTGACCATCAGCCGAATTGAAAAAAAGGGCTATGATGCATATTACCAATTGGGGGTAAGCTATTTTTTATACATCATATGGGTTTCTTCTACTTTTTTAGGCGCTTTTCTTTACCAAAGTATACCAAACCCGTTGGAATGGGGACTTGATTTTGTCATACCATTAACCTTTCTGGTCTTGTTAATACCTCGGCTGATTAACCGAACTGCTTTGCTTGTCGCTATAGTCTCTGCTGTAATAGCAGTTTTTGGAGCCTTATATCTACCTGGTAAGTGGTATATTATTCTAGCCGCTGTTGTTGCAAGTATTGTAGGGGGACTAATCGAAAGGAGAAGAAAAGATGAATTTTAAACTAATCTCTATTATAACAGGTATGGCTTTGGCAACCTTCATTACCCGAATTGGCTCGCAGGTGATCTTTACTAGCACAGGAACACCAGATTGGATGGAGAAGTGGTTAAAACATGTACCGACAGCATTCTTAACAGCGCTGATAATTCCAGCTATTTTATTGCCTAAGGGTTATTTGGATATATCCTTCAACAATAGCTATCTTTTAGCAGGAATTATCGCCGCATTTACTGCTTATAAAACTAAAAATGTGCTAGCCACCATTATTATAGGAATGGCAATAATGATGCTTTCGAACAATATGATTCTATAAAAATTCTATACGCCAATTGTCTGAATCCACCCTATGACTTTTCACTTTTGATATTTTTAACACATTGTTTATAATCCTCACCCAACTGTGCCAATTCTTTTAAAACGGGTAAAAACTTTTTGCCAATGTCCGTTAGGGAATATTCTACCTTTGGAGGTACTTCAGCATATACTTTACGATTGATAAGATGGTAATTTTCTAAATTACGAAGTTCTCTCGTTAGAATTGATTGTGTCGTCATTGGCATCAAACGGCTTAATTCTCCAAAACGAAGAGTTCCTGTACTTAAGTGATACAGTACAAGGAAGGACCATTTTCCTCCAATGATTTTTTGTATTGCATAAACAGGACAATTTTCAAAAATATCTTTATTACTCTGCATATTTTCACCCCATACTATTATAAAAGATAGTAACTACAAAAAATAATTCTACTTGATATATTAATTATAACCTTTAAAATATATAAGTAAATAGAGTTATAATATAAAAGAAATGGGGTAGAGTAAATGGAAAAAGTCATCAATTTTTTAAAAGAGAATCCTACATTTTATTTTGCGACTGTAGATGGAGATCGACCTAAAGTTAGGCCCTTTGGTTTTTTTATGGAACATGATGGCAAGTTGTACTTTGGGATGGGCAAGCACAAGCAATCCTATAAGCAGGTTGTTGCAAACCCACATGTAGAAATATCAACTACAAGTGCTACAGGACAATGGATTAGAATAAGTGGTGTTGCCATATTTGATGAAAGTGAAGAAGTAATGGCTAAAGCTTTTGAAACCATGCCAGATTTAAGAAAAATTTATAATGAGGAAAGTGGATTAACACTTGCTAATTTCTACTTAAAAGATGGCGTTGCTGAAATCGCTGATTTTAATGGAAACTTTGAAAAAATTAATTTTTAAAACCAAAACCGTCAGCCTGAGAAGGTAGGCGGTTTTTGATTATGGAGGCGTGTTCAATATGTATCCTCAGAATCCACATAACTACAGTCAATACTATTATTCTCATGGAGCTTCATATCCTATTGCTGACTTTTGTAAATATAGAGATCAAGTAACCTGCTTGCTTTTAATGGCAAAGCATAATCAAGGGTTGACCTTTGAGGAGATAGCAAAACATTTATGCGGTAGCAAGGAATGGGTGGCAGCTGCTATATTAGGTCAGGCTTCAATGAACAAAGAGGATGCTCTTCGTCTAACCAATTTGCTTAAGGTTGATCCTCGCATCGCAGGTGTATTACAAGAACCACCTATGAGGGGTTCCATAGACCGAAAGGTACCTGTGGATCCTTTAATATATCGTTTCTATGAAATCATGCAGGTATATGGTACTACATTTAAAGCAGTGATAAATGAAATGTTTGGAGACGGTATAGCAAGCGCCATAGATTTAGAGATTCATGTTGATAAAAGACCTGACCCGGAAGACCCCGAAGGAGAACGCGTTGTAATAACCTTAGATGGAAAGTTTCTTCCCTATGAAAAGTGGTAATTTGCGTCAAAACTACAAAATGGATAGTATGTATGTAAATACAGGTGACATTATTTCCAACACTTACTTCCTTTATAGATTATTTACGATTATTTGGAGGATTTTATCTTATAAGTAAAGAAACTAATTTACATACTAAAGATAAAATGAAACTTAATTCGGGTGAGGGTTTTTACCTCCACTGAATTGTAGTCGAATTTACTTTGGGTATGTAGTGCTTCATCTCCTACTGGCATAAGTAGATCATCCAAATCTTTGATTTGGTGTTAGTCACTTATATTAGTAACCCCACATGACACGATGTTTCAAGATGCCATTGCACTTGGTTATGAAGAGGAAATCTATGAGGATTTAAAGAACTTTGGGGCTCCTAATGTTTCTATAGAGCTTCCAATCCACAAAACCCTTACAAGTAGAATCTATACGTTAGCCTATAATGAAGGCATATCTGTTGTAATGGCTACAAACGCTCTTTTGAACCAATATAATACTTCTCTTTTTTTAGATCATGGAGCTATCGTTCCTTTGTATTTTATTAATAAGTATTATAAAGGATATAAGCTTGTACACATCACTTATGCTGCTTTAAGTGATATTGATTTATATAAATTAGGCATTGAAATTAATAGAGCAGTTAAAGAACTAAAAGAAGATGCTATTTTTATAGCCAGTGGGGACTTATCCCATAAATTAAAGGAAGAAGGGCCCTACGGATATAATGTTTCTGTGGAAAAGTGCTTAAACAACTTCCTGATTATGTAACAGACGAAATGAAAAGTACGACAAGAGGTGTATTTGTATCTCTAAAGAAGAATGGGGATTTAAGAGGATGTATTGGAACGATATTTCCTGTAACAAATAATATTGCAGAAGAAATTATACGCAATGCTATTGAAGCAGGAATTCATGATCCTAGGTTTTATGAAAAGGGCAGAAGAAGTTGCCAAAAGGTATCTTAATAAAGTGATTTTAGGAAATCTATAATAGCAAGGACACAGATCAGAGAGACGCAGTCTGATTTTCCTGTGTCTTGGAAGGAGTTTTCATTTGGAAAAGGCTAGGAATATTTATGAAAAAAGAGTTGCTTATTATTCTAAAACATTATCTAAACTAGCAAAGTCCATAAATGCTCTTGGTAATCTTAGATTATTGGCAGGGATAATAGGCGTTATTAATGGAATATTTTTTATGGCTTCAAGAAACAATCTGATTGCTTTGATCATATTCTTTATATCTATTGCTGTATTTATTTATCTAGTAAAGATCTACAACAATCTTCAAAGGAGGGAAGATTATATTACTTTATTAAAGACGATCAATGGTGACGCCATCAAAAGATTAGATGGAGAATGGACAGACTTTAAAGATGATGGAGCTGAATTTAAAAATAGTCATCATAGGTTTAGTGAGGATTTAGACATATTTGGAGAAGGTTCTCTTTTTCAATGGGTAAGTAGGTGTACTACAACTATGGGAAAGACTGCTCTTGCCAAGATGCTATCGGAGCCAGCAAATAAAAAAGATGTAATCAATAAACGACAGAGGGCTATTGAAGAACTATCTAAAAAGCGATGGTACAGACAAAGACTCCAAGCAGAAGGCTTATTAATTGATAATAGGTTTATGAACAAGGATAGATTCATCCAATGGACAACCAACGCTAATGAAAGCTTCTCCAATGCATGGGTAATAGCAGGGATAAGAATATTACCCATTATTACCATAAGTCTCCTTGTAATGGCATATTTAATAAACATAGGGCCCAAACCCGTAGCTATACTAGCAGTAACACTGCAGGGTCTTTTGCTTTTGATTGATATGAAAAAACGAAGTAAGACATTGGACTTAGTATACACCTATAAAAATATGATTAAAGTGTATGGCAGGATGCTGAATTGTATTGAAAAAAGACGTTTTGATGCCGAATATTTAAAGGAATTGCAGCAAAGTCTGACAAATAAGGAGGGATTAACTGCTGGTCAGCAACTGAAAAGTCTGGAAAAGCTTACAGATAGAATTTTAAATAGAAATAACCTAGCGTTTTTTCCTATAAATATTCTAACCCTTTGGGACTACCAATGCATGATTGGTTTAGAGGCTTGGAAAAAACAATCAGGAAGATTTATGGAAAAATGGCTAGATACAATAGGAACAATGGAGGCACTGTCAAGCCTAGCAAATATAAGTTATGACTATCCTCAGTGGACTGTTCCAGAGATTTTAGATAGTCCTTCAGTTTTCCAGGGAAAAGCAGTAGGACATCCTTTGATTGCAAAGGGTCAAGTATGCAATGATATTAATATCCAAGAGCCCTCCAGAATATTATTAATCACTGGCTCCAATATGTCAGGAAAGAGCACTTTATTAAGAACAGTAGGCATAAACCTAGTCCTGGCATATGCAGGGGCTCCTGTGTGTGCTTCTTCTATGAAATGTTCTATAGTGAGTTTATATACCTGCATGAGAATCAGCGATAACCTTGAGAAGAAAATTTCTTCCTTCTATGGAGAATTGTTAAGGATTAAAGAGATCGTAGAGGCAGCTCAAAACAGTGGACAAGTATTTTTTCTTATAGATGAGGTGTTTAAAGGAACCAATTCTCATGATCGTCATCTAGGGGCGAAGTTCCTTATAAAGCAGCTGGACAAAGATGAGGCTGTGGGTCTAGTATCTACCCATGATCTTGAACTAGCAGATATTGAAAAAGAAAGTAAGGGAAGTGTGAAAAATTATCATTTTCAAGAGTATTATAGAAATAACGAGATAAGATTTGACTATAAGCTAAGAAGAGGGGTTTCTACTACGAGAAACGCGCTGCATCTTATTAAAATGGCGGGAATAGAAATAGAAGACGAGTCTTAGTTTGCGGTAATATGTATGATAAAACATTACCTTCTCAATAAAAGTATGAATTAGGCTTACACTAAGTCATGGAATAAGCTATACTGAATATAGGATCATGGAGGTGATGTGATGAAAAAATTAAAATTATTAGAGATGCCTATACAAAAGCAAAACATCAAATTGCTGAAGGCAGGGTTGTTGTTAAGCTTATTAGCAATCCTGCTAATCAATAGCTTTTTTATTCCCATGCCAGAGGGCACTTCTTATGAAGGATCTTTCAGTGATGTATCCAACATAGAGTTTATATATGATCTATCCTATAAGAAAAATGGGGAAGTGATACGAGAGCATAGAATTTTCCAGGAACTAATAGATTTAATTGAAGAGGCAGAAGAATTCATTATTATAGATATGTTCTTGTTTAATGATGATTATAGCAGAAAAAATGAATTTCCTAAGCTATCGGAGAAACTGACAGATACATTAATACAACAAAAGGAAAAACACCCTAATTTAAAAATAATGTTTATAACAGATGAAATCAATAACTTTTATGGTGCCTATGAATCTAATTACTTAAAAAAATTGAAGAGTAATGCCATAGATGTAGTGGTTACTGATTCTACGAAAATGAGGAATTCTAATCCCTTGTATTCAGGTTTTTGGAAGACATTTCTACAGTGGTTTGGAACAGAAGGAAAAGGATGGATTAGAAATCCTTTTAGTGAAGATTCTCCAAAAGTGACATTGCGATCTTACTTAAAGCTGTTAAAATTTAAGGCGAATCATAGAAAAGTATTGATTACAGATCAGGCAGCAATTGTGACTTCTGCAAATCCCCACGATGCAAGTGCCTATCACTCCAATATTGCTTTTAAGATAGAGGGGGAAATCATTAATGATTTAATAAAAACAGAAGAAGCTGTAGCAAGATTCTCAGGCAATGACTTTGAAGATATTGAGTATATTAGCAGCGAAAATACCATAGAGGATATTAAAGTCATGGTAATTACTGAAGGAAAGATAAGAGAACATATTGTCGATGGAATAAAAGCCACTGAAGCTGGTGATAGAATTACGATAGGTATGTTTTATTTAGCTGAGAGAAGGATTATAAAAGAACTAATCAAAGCATCTGATCGAGGGGTAGCTATTCGGCTAATACTTGATGCAAATAAGGATGCTTTTGGTATAGAAAAGAATGGCATACCCAATAGGCAAGTTGCAACGGAATTAGTAAAAAAGTCGGAGAGTAAAATACAAGTAAAATGGTATGATACTTATGGAGAGCAATATCATGCAAAGTTGATGGTGATTGAAAATGACCATGCAGCCACCATCATAGGCGGTTCCGCAAACTTTACTATTAGAAATATCGGGGATTATAATTTAGAAACAAACTTAAAAATAGTAGCCCCGAAGGATAGCAAGATAACAGAAGATGTACTAGAATATTTTGATAGAATATGGGAAAATCAAGGAGGAGACTATACTGTCGACTTTTCAAAATACAAAGAAGATAATTTCTTGAAAACGATAATTTATCGTTTTCAAGAGTGGAGTGGATTATCAACTTTTTAACCTAAAAAATATACTTTAAAGAAAGCTACAAAGCACAAGCCCCTTCTAAAATCTATTGGATTTAGGAGGGCTTGTGTTTTGTAGCGGGGTTTATTTCATGCACATATGTTATTGAGTATAAAAAACTATATCTGTCCTATCATTATCTGCACTAGAAAGGAAACAACAACAACCAAAGTAGATATAATAAAGCCATGTACCATTGGCGCCAATCCTGATTTAGCTAGTTTTTTGAAATTTGTTTTAAGACCTATAGCGCCTAAGGACATCGTCATTAAAAATCTGCTTAAACTAGAAATAGAAGAACTTGTAGATTCAGAGAACAGACCAATACTTTTAAAGATAACCATAAGAAGAAATAACAGGATAAACCATGGAAAAACTTTGCTTATATCAACCTTGCTAGCAGTACTTATTGATTCATCTGATCTGCTAGAATCTTGGGTGCTTTCTCTCGAAAGTTTCTCATGAATATAGGAGAATATAAGGACCACTGGAACAATAGACAGGGTTCTAGTAAGTTTAACAATGACAGAATAATTCCCTGCAATATCCGAAAAAGCATAGCCAGCTGCAACGACTGAAGATGTATCATTTACTGCTGTTCCAGTCCAAAGGCCAAAGCCCAAATCAGTCATGTTAAAGTAGTTTCCCATGATTGGAAAGAGAATCACCATAATTATATCAAATAGGAAGGTTGCCGAAATAGCATAGGCAATGGAACTATCTTCTGCATCAATAACTGGTGCAATAGCTGCAATAGCAGAACCACCACATATACCAGTGCCTGCAGAAATTAGACTTGAGAGCTTCCAATCCATTTTTAAGAGTTTACCAAAGATATATCCCCCAGTAAAGGCTGTGATAAGGGTAAAGGTCATAACAATTAACGATATTTTACCAACCTCTAATACTTGTGAAAAGCTAAGAGAAATGCCCATAAGAATAATAGAAAAGCGTAATATTTTTTTTGAAGTGAAGCTTATGCCGCTTTGAAATATTTTATATTCTGAAATGATAGGATTCAATAACATACCAACAAGCAGTGCAAGAACTCCTTGGCCTATAATATGATAAGGTATTATTTCACTTATAAAAACAGATATAGCTGCAAGTATTGCTGTAAAAAATACTCCACCTAAATATTTTCTACAATAGGACATAAAATCAACTCCTTAATTAGTTTACTTGTTGATTTTACCACGAAACACTTATAAAATCTAATTATAAATATTTATGTTATTATAATATAAAATAATAAAGGTGTGAATAAAATGTTAGATGCAAAGGTAGAATCATTCCTAGCTGTATGTAAAAACAAAAGTTATACTAAGGCGGCAGAGGAGCTTTGTATAACACAACCTGCTGTAACTCAGCATATAAAATCCTTAGAAAAGCAATATGGTTACAGATTCATAGAGTATTCCAACAGAGCGCTAAGGTTAACAAAATATGGTGAACTTTTTTATAAGTATGCTAAGAATGTAAAGTTGAGTGAAAAGGTTATGAAAAATAAACTTAAAGAAATCAATAAAAAGAATAAGGCGATAAAATTTGCTGCTACTTTAACGATTGGAGAATTTACCATTGCGCCAATCCTCGGGGATTTAATAAATCATTTTAGAGAATATGATATAACGATGTACGTTGATAACACCCAAAGAGTCCTTAGCATGCTGCAAAAAGGTGAGATAAGCTTTGCATTAGTTGAAGGGTTGTTTAATAAAGCGGACTATGAAACAAAATTACTTAAAAACGCTAGTTTTATATTGATAACTTCTAAGAGTCACCCTTTAGCTGTGAAAGATTCCATACTTTTACATGAAATTATAAACGAAACAATCATAATCAGGGAAAAGGGCTCTGGTTCCCGTGAAGTATTTGAAAGAAGCCTTTTCGATAAAAACTATACGCTTGAGAATTTTAAAAATGTTATTGAAATAGGCAATGTTAATGTCATAAAAGAAATGGTGAAAAATCAAATAGGGCTTAGTTTTATGTATAAAGATGCGGCTTACAAAGAGATCCAGAATCGAGAATTGGCAGAGGTGAAAATATCAGATTTTGTGATTGAGAGGGAATTTAACTTTATTTATTTAAAAAACAATTTAGTACAAACTGAAGTTGATATGTTTTTTTCCTATTTTAAAAATAAAAGTTTAAATTACAGGTAATTGCAACATTTGAACTGTAAAAAAACCCACTGCCTTAGCTGTGGGGACGCCAATGATAATCTTACGCTACTTTATGATAATATCCAAATGCTTTAGCAAGGATATTGCATCAGGCAATGTAAGGATCATTTTTTTTGTCTTATTATTCAGTGGGTTTATTTGATAATCCTTGGCAAAAGAAAAATCCGCCTTTGACAAATTAGAATGATTAAACTCTGTTCCAGTTAATATTGCATAGGTAAAATCACTTTCTGATAAATCCGTATTGATAAAATCACTTTCTAATACTTTACATTGCTGGAACATAACTTTACTTAAGTTAAGATCAGAAAAGTTGCAATTTTGAATGAAACAATCTGCAAAACCTATAGCGATAATAAATGAATCAATTTTACTAAAGTTTATACCTAATAGCTTGCAGTTTTCAAATTTAACATTCCTTAGCTTGGCATCATTAAATTGTGATAAACTTAAATTGCATCCTTTAAATAGGCAATCTTCAAAAAAAGTTAAAGAAAAATCCGACTCAGAAAAATCACAATGAGTAAATTGACAATTAGTAAATTTTTTATTGATTATATTTTGACCCACTGCCTGTAGTTGTGTAAAAACGATATCTTCGATTTCACTTTCATACAATTTATCTAGCATATATATCACCCTCTCTAATCCTATGTAATTTAAACATACTTTATAGAATCTATTCTGTATTTATTATAGCACTAAAAAGTTTTACATAGAGCAAAAATTTTTCTTCTATAAAATTGTAAAACATTCTTAAATAAAATCTCTTATTGGTTAAATTTTTAAGGTTAATTTAAGCTTCTATCTGTAAAATTAAAGAAAAAGATGGGACATGGAAAGATGAAAGTTAGGCTATGCTCACAGAAGATGACCAGGAGGAGATTACATGAAGTTTTTAAGAGACATGAAACTTGTATTTAAGATTGGATTGCTTTCATTAAGCTTTTTTATTTTTCTTGGGATACTAGGGATTACTTCTATTAAACAAGTATCAAATGTTAATGACAAGTTGATGGAGTTGAATAATGACAGATTAGTTGAGATTGTAAAACTTGAGAGCATAAAGTCTGATATAGAATACATACGCTCTCAGTCTAATTCTCTTATGGATGCAAGAGATAACAACAGTGCTAAAGAGCCTATCCAAGAAGATATTGAGACTCGAGCCACTTCTGTAACTGAAAAGATATCAGCTTATAAAGACAATGGGGAGTATAGGGCAGTAACTGAAAGTTTTACTAACTTTATTGCAGCAAAGGATGAATTTATAAGGCTTAATGGCGTAGACAATGAGGTGGAGGAAAATCAATTAGAGATAGTGCATCAAGGCACTGCACCTACAGAGATGGTAAACTATGATAACGCTAGAAGAGATATTATCACAGCTTTAGATGAAATGATAAATATACAGCTTATAAAGGCAAAGGCAACTTATGATGAGAGTAAAATTACTTATAGACATACAATCTTAGCGATTACTTCACTTATGATCATATGTGCAGCCATAACGCTTGTTTTATCTATCATTATTATCAAATCTATTGTTGCGCCTGTTAAGAACATTACAATGAAATTAAAAGAGATTTCCAATAATGGAGGGGATTTGACCCAAAGACTATGCTATGAAAGTGGAGATGAAATTGGGGAACTCAGCAGTAGTTTTGATTTATTTGTAGATAAGCTTCAAACAATTATTAAAGAGGTAGCTGCTTCCACTGAAGTAATCGCTTCTTCAAGTATGCAATTAAGCACTGCAACTAGTATAAGCACCCAATCTTTAGAGGAGATTTCAAATAGCGTTGCTGAAATTGCTGCTGGTATGTCTGCCAGTGCAACAGCGACAGAAGAAAACATCGCAAATCTTATGGAGATAGCAAATTTTTCTGAAGCAACCGCTGGAGCCAGTAGCAATACAACAATGAATAGCAAAAAAGCTCAGGGTGCAGCTGAAATGGGAGCTGAACAGATAGCTGAAGTGGTTTCTTCCATAACAGAAATTGCTTCATCCTCAAAGGAGGTATCCTCCATAATAGGGGCATTGGATAAATCTTCAAAGGAAATAGGAGATATTATTGAAATAATCACTTCTATATCAGAGCAAACAAATCTGCTAGCTTTAAATGCTGCCATAGAGGCTGCCCGAGCCGGTGAAGCAGGAAGAGGATTTAATGTGGTAGCAGAAGAAATTAGAAAACTTGCGGATGAAAGTAAAAATGCTGCTAAAGAGATTTCTGAACTTATTGAGGAAAATCAACTAAAATCTACAGCTGCTGTAAGTTCTGTTAAAGTAGTGGAAGAAAAGGTATTTATTGGTGTGAATAAAGCTACAGAAGTAGGAAAAAGTATTATGAATATTATTGATAATATCCATAATATCGTGAGAGAAATAGAGGAGATTGAAGGGGCAAATGAAAAGCAGGCACAAAGCACTAAGGAAATAGAGAAGCGTATAAAGCATATGAGTGCTACTTCTAATGAAATTGCAGCAGGCACTGAAGACATGAGTAGTAGAATAGAGGAGCAGCTTAGTACAATGACTGAAATAGAGATTACCACTGAGCAGTTATCGCAGATGGCAAATCGATTATGTACCTTAACTGATGGGTTTACAGTATAAAAGTAAAAAACGTCGTTAGACCTATTACAGGAAATGTAAGTAAGTAGTAGGTTAACGGCGTTTTTTACTTTCAATTCAAACAAGATACTATCAATAGGTATAGTATCTTTAGTACCTATTTTAATACTTTACATAAAATACTTTTTAAAGAAAATTTGCGATGAACATAAAGGATAATAAAAATATGATATAATAATACTAAAAATCTAATAAAACATACTTATTAACCTAGCTGTTAAGAAAAAAGCAGTTATAAGTCTGATTAGGTAGGATTGTTTTTTATGTCGAATACTTGGAGGCGAGAAGATGAAGAAAAGTATAATTACTACTATATTATTGATGGCATTAATCAGTGTTTTCTTAATTTATACGTTAAATTCTTCCTCCACCTTAGAAAGTAAAGGCAATTATTCTTTGGAGGAATCAGATAATAGTAATGGAGGACAAAGGATTGCACCTTTTTATGAACCCTCTTCTATTTTCCCTAATATTGAGGCGCCAGAGGATTTTGATTGGCGTCAGTTTGAAGGGGTGACTTTAAATTTTCTTGTGGAAAACAATATCAACGCCAATGTGCTTAGTAAAGAGAGTCAGTTGTTTACAGAGATTACTGGTATCAACATAAACATTAGACCTATGGATTTTAGCACGTTAATTCAAAAAATCAATATAGATTTTATTTCTAAAACTGGTAAATATCAGTTGCTTTATGTGGACCCCTATCAAACATTAAATCGATTTGCAGAGACAAATTTAGAGGACCTTCATCGGTATAATCGTGATCCAAGTTTGCCGCACATCCCAGGGGGGATAGAAGACTTTTTTGGGGAACAAATCATGGTGGATTCTTATTTTATTGATGAAGAAGCGCTTTATACTGTACCCTTTGATACCACAACAATGATATTGTATTACCGGAAAGATATTTTTGAAAAATATAAAGAAGCTTTTATGGAGGAAAAAGGTTATGACTGGACGCCTGGACAGCCTGATTTTACCTGGGAAAGATATGTTGAAGTTGCAGATTGGATAGAGAAAAATGTTCCTGACGATGAAGTAAAGTATGGCAGTGGTCATATGGCTCAAAGACATAACTCTATTTTCTGTGATTTTTCAAATATCTTAGCATCCTATGGAGGGGATTATTTTAGCGATAAAAATATTCGTATGCTAGGATTAAGAGAACCTAGACATATCAGAGTTTTGGAACCTAATTTTATAGAGGCACTGAATATGTACAAAAAAATAATTAAAACCTCTGCCCCTGAAAGTCTGGGATGGGACTGGTATGATACTGCTGAGGCATTTAAAAATGGAGAAATAGCAATGATGGCCAATTGGGATGAAAATGCTTCAGCAATGGAAAATCCAGCTACATCGAAGGTTGCTGGTAAGGTAGGCTATGGCATATTACCCTATGGACCAAAAAGAAGTGCAAACATATTTGGTGGGTCAGGTATTGGTATCAATAAACATGCCAATGAGAGAGAAAAACAGGCAGCTTGGTTATTTATCGTTTGGGCTACGGCTCCTCAAACACAGCTTTTTGTACTGAAGCATCCTGAGGGTGGAGGAATTCCTCCGCGGGAATCTGTCTATCAAGATGAAATGATAAAAAAGGTAGTGCTTGATGCTATAGAAAAAAATGATGAGAAGTATAGAACCATGCTACAGCTTCCTGCCGTACTTCAAGCGTGGGAGGAAGAAAATGTTTATTATCGTCCTAAAATAGGGAACTTTTATTATGTAGAACAAATTATTATTAAACATCTTCATGAAATGATTAGAGAAGACTTAAGTGCTGAAGATACGGCAAGGTCAATGTATGATGAAATAAAGGCACTAGGGAATAAATAAATTGGAGTCTAAAGGAGTAAATCTATGGACAATGTTAAATTTATCAACAGCTTGAGGTTTAAACTAATAGCCATTACCATTGTTTTGATTCTTTTTCCGATCATCCTTTTTTCTATTGTGTATTCCAGCCTTGTAAAAGATATTATTAGTAAAAAATATAGTGAGTCGGCAATACAGTCTGTATATGAAGCTGGAGAAAATATTGACTTTATTTTAAACGATATCCGAGAATTTTCAAATGCATTACTGGCAAATAGAGATATGATTAGTGCATTAAATGATAAAAACAATATGGATGTGGTAGCATTTCGCAGTTTGCTTCGCAGCTTTTTCACATCAAGAGAAGATATTGATGCCATCTATGTATATGCAGGGAGAAGAGTTTATTCTGTAGGGGTAAATAAAGTAGCGGAAATGGAAGATTATATGCCTATTAGTAAGTTAGCTGAAACTGATGGGGAGATTGTTTGGATCAATACGAGAAGAGAAAAGATAAAGATTTTGGCTGGAGAGTTCGATAAATATTATTTTTCTTTGGGAAGAAAGTTGATTGATTTTAACACACTAGAAGAACTGGGACTGCTTACTGTTGATATTGATGAGATGATTCTTGAAAGTTCTTACAAAAGTCTTATAAGCGGGGATATTGAACAGATTTTTATCGCCAACAAATATGGAGAAATTGTAAGCCACCCAGATAAAAGTAAAATAGGTCAAAGCATAGAAAATGAAGTGTATGCAAAAGAGATTTTAGCGGCTGAAAAGAAAAGTGGATATATTTCTTTTAAAGATCAAGGTGTAAAAAAGATTGCCATCTATTCTACTTGTGATGTAAACGATTGGAAACTGGTTAAGATTATCCCCTATTGGTATTTGTATAGAGAGATAGATGAAATTCAGTGGAAATTAATCAGAATAGGTGTGCTTTATGTAATGATTACATCATTTTTTATGCTGCTTTTTTCTCTGAAAATTACAGAGCCTATTATCAACATGATGAAGCTAATGAAGAAGGCAGAAAATGGTGATTTAGGTGTACAAATAGATACAAAAGGACAAGATGAAATTGGACAACTTGGTATGAGCTTTAATACGATGATTAATAAAATGCGCTCTTTAATTAATAAACTCATTGAAGAGGAACGTCATAAAAAAGAGCTAGAATTTGAAGTGCTTCATGCTCAAATTAATCCTCACTTTTTATACAACACACTAAATACCATTCGGTGGATGGCTAAGATACAAGGGGCGAAAAGCGCAAGTAGTGCACTGACGGCCTTAATCAAACTTCTTATGATTAGTATAAATTTTGGTAAGGATATGATTTCCTTAGAAGAAGAAATTGAATATGTAAAAAATTACATTTTGATTCAAAGACTAAGGTTTAATGAACGGTTTACGATTGATTATAATTTAGAAGAAGCGTGTCTTTCATGCCATATACCAAAACTAATTCTCCAGCCTATTGTGGAAAATTCTATTATATATGGTTTGCAAGAAGAAGATGCAAAACCACTGAATATAGAAATAAAGGCATATAATAGGCAAGATATGTTGATTGTGGAAGTAAGCGATAATGGTCCCGGGATTAAGCCAGAGATTTTAAAAAATATTCTTAAGTCAGAAAAGGATGCTAATAAATTTAGCACAGTAGGATTAAATAATATTAATCAAAGAATAAAACTGGCTTTTGGAGAGTCCTATGGTATTAAGATTTTTACAAAGGAGAATCATGGGACAAATATTGTTGTTGAATTACCATGCAAAGGAGAAGTACTCTGCAAAATTGAGGCATAAAGGAAGAAACTTTTCTACATTGCCAAAGGGGGTATTATAGTGTACAAGGTTTTAATTGTAGATGATGAAGTTCTTGTAAGAGTAGGACTTAAATCCACGATAGATTGGGAAAGCCTAGGTTTTTCTGTGGTAGCAGAAGCCTCCAATGGAGAACAAGCTTATGAAGCCTATCTACTTCATAAGCCAGATGTGATTCTTACGGATATTGTTATGCCCAAACAAGATGGCTTTTGGCTTACGAGAAAAGTAAGAGAAAAAAGTCAAAGGGTAAAAATATTGATATTAAGTTGTTATAATGATTTTCCCTATGTAAGAGAAGCATTAAAAAGTGGAGCGGATGACTATATATTAAAATTTGAGGCTGAGGATGAAGAGCTCATTAAAACCATGTCAGCCATTAAGGAAAGCTTAGATGCAGAGGGAAGTGAAGAGGAAGATAATAACTATGCAAAAAAGGAAGCAGACACAAATATTATAGCGCTTAAAGTAGAGTTATTTGAAGACCTATTAAATCCAAATATCCCTATAGATGACAAACTGCTGAGTAGGTGTTCTCACTTGAACTTTCTTTTACAAGAGTCAAGATTTGTTTTGACAACTTTTTTTAGAGATGATGGCGAACGAAAAATGGATTGCAAGGATCAAGATTGGCAGCATATGAACAATGCTATTATTCATTTAGCTTCCAGTGTGATAGAACAAAAAAAGATTACCTATCTTGTTAAGGAAACGAATGATCAATTTTTATTTATTTTATCAAAAAAAGATATGAGCACAGTGCAAATACAAGAGGTCGTTGAATTGATTCGTACTTCTGTTACACAATATTTTGATATTCCATTAAGCGCTATCATAAGCCAGAGTTTTGAGGATATTAGAGAAGTTTACCAAGTTTATGAAGATATCATATTGAAGGCTGAACAGCTTTTTTATATTGATGAAAGCTGTGTGATCAATGCTTTTGAGAGGGTTGTTCAAGATGTTAACATTTTTAGTGTAAAAAAGAGCTATGAACAATCCTTAATCAAGTATATCAATGAAGAAAACCAAAAAGAAGCTTTTGAGGTAATAGAGAAGACAGAAGCTTTCTTTCGTGGAAATACTGTAAAAGGTGTAGAGGTAAAACTTTTTTATTCCAATATGCTCAGCAATGTTTTCGAACGCTATTATCATTATTTTATAGAAGAAGACAAAGCTAAAGATTATACCTACTATCATAAAAGAATGATGGCGGCTACAAAAATAAAGAGCGTGGTTACACTCATGAAAGAAATTATTGTTATGATTATAAATAATGTAAAAAGCTACAGGAACAATAATTCAAACCATGTCATTAAAGAAGCTATCGATTATATAGAAAATAATTACCAAAAGAAAATATCATTGAAGTCTTTATCAGAACATCTGAATTTATCAAAACACTATGTTTGTAATCTGTTCAAAAAAGAGACCGGAGAAAATGTTTCTTTGTATATCAACAAACTAAGGATAGAAAAGGCAAAGCAGTTAATCATAGATTCAAACTGCAAGGTAAAGGAAATCTACGATGATTTGGGCTTTTCTGATCAACAATATTTTTCTAAAACCTTTAAAAAAATTACAGGAATGACTATCATGCAGTATAAGGACAGTATATTAAATAATGCCGAAAGTAAATAGATTTAGCATAAAAAATACAACGATGTTAAAACATCGTTGTATTTTTTTGTAGACAAAGTAATATAAATGAATATAGATACAGGGATCAAGGTGCAAGTTACAAGCAATGTTGCATTAAAAAAGTACACACAAACAGTAATATAATACAAAAAATAATGAATTTTTGAATTTTGTTTTTTTTCATTAATATTGTACACATGAAAACTAATTTTGTCCATTTCGTTATAAGAAAATTTCGTCTATGATAGTATTAAAGAAGTAAGGAAAACGTATACAATACGATAATACATGAAAGGAGAAAAAAATGGATCAAGATGTTAGATTAAAAGTTTCTAATATTGAGAAGTCGTTTCCGGGAGTGAAGGCATTAGACAAGATAAATTTTTCAGTAAGAAAAGGCACGGTTCATGTATTATGTGGAGAAAATGGCGCTGGTAAGTCAACCTTGATGAAGATTATCAACGGAATCTATAAAGCTGATGCAGGAGAGATATTGATTAACGGAAAGGTAGTAGAAGCACAAAATCCCATTCAGGCCAGAAGTCTTGGTATATCAATGATCTTTCAAGAATTGAACTATATACCGGAGATGACAATAGAGGAAAGTTTGTTCGTTGGCAACTGGCCCACCAATAAATATGGTAATGTGGATTGGGCTGAAATAAGAAGGCGTACCATTGAGCTTTTAAAGAGGGAAAATCTAAACTATTCTCCTGAGACGAAACTAAAGGATTTAACTGTTTCAGATATACAAATGTTAGAGATTCTCAAGGCCATTTCGTATAACTCTGACATCATCATCATGGATGAACCTACATCTGCAATTACACAAAAAGAAGTTGAGGTGTTGTTTGAGAAAATCAATGAGCTAAGAGCTCGAGGTGCAAGTATTATTTATATATCTCACAAGATGGATGAAATTTTTAGAATTGCTGATGAAATCACTGTATTTCGAGATGGTTGTGTTGTAGATTCAAGGCCAAAAGAAAATTACGACATGGAAACAGTTATTGCACAAATGGTGGGAAGAAAGCTAGAGAATAATTTCCCGAAAGAGGATATAGAAATTGGAGAGAAAATTCTGGAGGTTAAGAATTTATCCGATGGTGTTAAGTTTCACAACATAAATTTTCATGTTTCTGAAGGAGAAATTGTTGGTTTTGCAGGACTTATGGGGGCAGGAAGAACTGAGGTGATGCGGGCATTATTTGGTTTAGATCCTTATACATCTGGTGAAATTATTATCAAAGGTGAAAGCGTAAAAATTAAGAACGTTAAAAACAGCATAGATAAGAAAATGGTAATGCTCTCAGAGGACAGAAGGAGATTTGGTATCATCCCTGTTAGAAGTGTGAAGGAAAATGTGTCTTTGACTGCCTTGAGGAAGTTCATTTATGGCGGAAAGCTTCATGCAAAAGAAGAAAATCAGACCATTCAAGACTACTGTACAAAAATGAGGGTAAAAACCCCTACCATTGAAACTTCCATTGAATCCTTGAGTGGAGGGAATCAACAAAAAGTTATTTTAGCTAAGTGGATGATTACAGATCCTGATATTTTAATTTTAGATGAACCAACACGGGGAATTGATGTTGGTGCAAAGTATGAAATCTATAAATTAATGACAGAGTTAGCAAAGCAAAAAAAGGGAATTATCATGGTCTCTTCAGAGCTTCCAGAGTTGATAGGGATGTGTGACAGAATCTATACGATGGCAAAGGGTACAATTATGGGAGAGCTCAAGAGAGATGACTTCTCACAAGAAAATATTATGCGACTTGCTACTGAAACAACAAGTTAAATCGAGGTGAAGAATATGAAAACCAGTAATGCAAATAAAATATGGACAGATATTAAAAGTAAATATAGCATATTTTTCGTGCTGGCTGTACTATTTGTTGTATGTTGGCTTGCTAACGAGAACTTTGTATCTGTAAACAACCTATCTAATATTACAATACAGATTGCCGTAGTAACCATACTTGCTTTTGGTCAAACGATTCTTATTATAGCTGGTATGCTAGATTTGTCCTCTGCTTCAGTGTTGGCGTTAGCGGGTGTACTTTCCGTATCAACTTATGTAAGCACAGAATCTCTTTTTCTTGCTTTTATGGTAGCTATCTTGGCTAGTGTGGCATGTAATATTATCAATGGTTTAATGATTACGAAATTTAAAGCACCGCCTTTTATAGCAACCCTCGCTATGATGACGATGGCCAGGGGAGCAGCATTGATGTATACCAATGGACAAAACATTTATCAGATTGGAAATTACGTAACCTTTGGACAAGGAAAAATTGTTGGTATTCCTACACCAATTGTATTTATGATAGCTACTTTGCTGGTAACTTGGTATATATTAAAACACACTGTGTTTGGTAGATCTGTATATGCAGTGGGAGGGAATGAAGAAGCAGCAAATGCTTCTGGTATAAATGTTGACAGGGTAAAAATGAAGGCATTTATTATTAATGGTATCTTTGTAGGTATAGCAGGGGTAATCTTCATGTCCCGTGTAAATGGTGGTATGCCTAATGGTGCAGTAGGTTATGAATTTAAAGCCCTTACTGCAGCTGTTATTGGAGGAACAAGCTTTACAGGGGGTATTGGTACCTCTCTAGGAACATTAGCGGGTTCTTTCATCGTTGGTTTCTTAGATAATATCATGGTACTAACCGGTGTAAACTCTTACTTGCAGCAAATTGTTCGCGGCGCTATTATAGCTTTAGCTGTAATCTATGATATCTGGGCGAAGACCAAGAGAACAAAGAAGAAGCTGGGAAATATAGAAGCAAAATCAAAGTAAGTTCTTTAAGCTTTAATGAGTTTTTAATAGAGAATCTCTATTAAAATAAAAACTGAGGGGGGAAATAAAATGAAAAAATGGTTAGCAGTTTTATTAGTAGTTACATTAATGATGTCTATTTTAGTAGGATGTGCAAAGCCTGCTACAAATGAAGAACCAGCAGGTGGTGAAGCAGAAGCTGGAGATAAGCCTTTTAGAGTTGCTTATATAGCAAGGGCACAGGCGGACTCCTTTGCAGCATGGCTTGCAAATGCAGTGTCAGAAGAAGCTGACAAATATGACAATATTGTTATAGATGTACTTGACGGTCAAGCTTCTGATTCTACACAAAATGCGTTAATTGAAAATGCTATTACAAACAAGTATGATGCAATCATTATTCAACCAAACAATGGTGAGGCTCAAAGACCATATGCTGAAAAAGCGGTTGCAGCAGGAATTATCACCATTACTACTAATGCTAGAATTGATGGTATTCAGGGAGCATCTTCTGTAGATGCTGATCCATATGAGCAAGCTAAAGTGAATGCTGTTGTTGCACTTGAGCAAATTCCTCAAGGTGCAAATGTAGTTGTATTAAAAGGACCTCCAGGAAACTTCCATGCTGATGCAAGACGTGAAAGCTGGGAAAAAGAGTTCTTTGCAAAACGTCCTGACGTGAAAATCGTTGGAGAAGAAATTGCTAACTGGAACAAAGATGAAGCGATGAACTATATGGAAACATGGGTACAAGCAAACAGTAAAATTGATGCAATTATTGCTATGAATGATAACATGGCTGCTGGTGCATTAGAAGTTGTTAAAGATGATTCAAGATTTGACGGAATCTTATCTTATGGGGTTGATGGAACTGCTGAAGCTGTTTTATTAATCCAAGAAGGCTTAATGACTTCTACAAGCTTACAAAGTGCCTATGATCTTGCGGCAGCTCTTCTAGACACTGCTAATAAACTTTTAACTGGTGTTGAAACACAAATTGATATTGATATCGACTGTCCTTTAATCAATAGTGACAATGTTGAGCAGTACATTGAAATGCACAAAAAGGCAGGAGCTATAAGATAGCAGGTATGAAGTAAAACCTTTGGTGCGCGGCTAGCAATAGTACGCGTACCAATTTTAATATAAGACTAAAAAATATGGAGGCTGGGAAAATGAACAACAAAGCTGTTTTTATGCAAGGTACAAATAATATGATTACAAGAGAAGTTCCAATGCCTGAAGTAAAGGATCATGAGGTGCTTATCAAGGTAGATGCAGTTGGCATATGTGGATCGGATGTTCATTATTATCAACATGGAAGAATAGGTGACTTTGTTGTTGAGGGTGATTTTATTCTAGGACATGAATGTGCTGGAGAAGTTGTTGAAGTAGGTAAGGATGTAAAAAATCTTGTGGTAGGTGATCGCGTTGCCCTTGAACCAGGTAAGACCTGCGGAAAATGTGAGTTTTGCAAAGGTGGGAAATACAACCTTTGTCCAGAGGTAGAATTTTTTGCTACACCTCCTTATCATGGTGTATTTACTAACTATGTTGCCCATCCTGAAGATATGTGCTTTAAATTGCCAGAAAATGTATCCAATGTAGAAGGGGCTTTAGTAGAACCATTGGCGGTTGGGCTACATGCATCTGCTCAAGGTGGTGTAAAGCTAGGAGATACTGTTGTGATTTTTGGGACAGGGTGTATTGGTCTTGTGAGTTTGCTTTCCTGTAAAGCAAAAGGTGCTTCTAAAATTATTGTTGTGGATATACTAGAAAATAGACTTGAAGTTGCAAAAAAAATCGGTGCAACAGATATCATCAATGCAAGAGAGGTTGATGTTTTAAAGAAAATAGAGGAGTTAACGGGCGGCAAAGGTGCCGATGTTGTGATTGAGACTGCAGGTGCTGAGGCTACTGTAAAACATACAGTAGATGTGCTGAAAATCGGCGGAACCATTGTTTTAGTAGGCATGACACCTAAAGATGAAACAGCCTTTAACTTTATGAAGCTTATGAGTAAAGAAGGAGCGTTAAAGACGGTTTTCCGCTACAGAAACCTATATCCTGTTGCCATTAATGCGATTGCAAGTGGTGCCATTGATGTAAAAGGGATTGTAAGTCATGAATTTGATTTTGATCAGACGAAGGAAGCTTTTGATTTTGTTGTGGGTAATGCAAGTGATGTTGTAAAAGCTGTGATTAAGATTAAGTAAATGCATTGAGCAGAAAGAAGGGGAAAAATGTATTTTATAGGTATAGACATTGGAACGACATCGGTAAAAATCATTGCAACGGATGAAAATGGAAATATTGTTAAATCTATTAGCAAAGAATATCCATTATCTTTTCCTAAACCTCTTTGGTCTCAACAAAATCCAGAGGATTGGTGGAGGCAGTCTATAAGCGGATTCAAGGAGCTTTTAGATGGCTTAGATAAAAGTGAAGTGAAGGCAGTTAGTTTTAGTGGTCAAATGCATGGCATGGTTACTTTAGATGAAAATGATCAAGTGGTAAGACCAGCAATTCTTTGGAACGACCAAAGAACAGAGAAGGAATGTGAATACCTTAATAAGGAAATTGGTCGGGATAAAGTATCTGAGTGGACAGGGAATATAGCCATTACAGGATTTACTGCCCCAAAAGTGTTATGGTTGAAGGAAAATGAACCAGAAAACTTTGCTGCCGCCAAAAAAATTATGCTACCTAAGGATTATATCGCTTACAAAATGTCAGGTGTATTTGCCACAGATATGTCAGATGCATCAGGTACCCTATATTTAGATGTAAAAAACAGAAAGTGGTCACCGGAAATGCTAGCGCTTTTAGGGATTTCTGAGGAACAATTACCAAGCCTATACGAATCCTATGAAGTGATTGGGAATATAAAGCCTGAGCTTGCAAAAGAACTGGGATTAAATGAAGATGTAAAAATTGTTATTGGCGGTGGGGATCAAGCGGTTGCCGCTGTTGGTGGTGGCGTGGTTGGCGCTGGATCCTGTTCACTATCCCTAGGAACTTCAGGGGTTGTTTTTACATCAAACGAAGAATTTTTTGTAGATGAAAATAATGGTTTACACTCCTTCTGTCATGCAAATGGAAAGTACCACCTTATGGGAGTGACACTTGCTGCTGCTGCATCTTTGAAGTGGTGGGTTGAAGAAGTTAATAAATCGGAGGATTTTGATGGTTTATTAAAAGAAGCAGAGGAAGCACAGATCGATGATAGTTTATTTTATCTCCCCTATTTAATGGGGGAAAGAACGCCTCATAATGATCCTAATTGTAGAGGAACCTTTATTGGTATAAATATGACCCATGAAAGAAAACACATGACCCGGGCTGTGTTAGAGGGAGTGGCATTTTCCCTACGAGATACCTTTGAAATTATGAAGGAAATGGGCATTGAGATCACTGATATCAGTATTAGTGGCGGCGGTGCAAAGAGTAAACTTTGGTGTGAGATCATAGCTGATGTATTGAATGTAAGAGTAAACAAGCTTAATACCAATGAGGGTCCTGCATATGGTGCTGCAATATTAGCTTCCGTTGGATTTGGACTTTTTAATAGGGTTGAAGATGCTTGTTGCAAGTTTATTAAAGTAACTGAAAGCATTCATCCGGATAAGGAAAATAGCCAGCTTTATAATAAAAAATATGAAAAGTTTAGAAAAATTTATCCTGCAACAAAGGAGCTATTTAAGCAGCTTATTTAGAGGCAAAGGATATTTAAAAAATAAGAAAGTCGTATTTTGTACGGCTTTCTTATTTTTTTCGGGCGGAGATTATTGATCCCTATAAAAAAGAGGGTCTAAACAGTCTTTTTCGCTTTATATATTTTTTAAAACTATTGACATATTCGCTAGAATATATTATCATTACAAAAACCGATTAAATATATTGATTTACTATAAAATAAATATAAAGACATGATTTCCTTTTTCTTTAAAAGTATTCTTTGAAGTTTCTAAGAAATCAGATGTATGAGGAGATTATTTTTTAACACCATTCAATGAAGATGATTAAAGATAGAAAATTATAAAACTATAAAACATAGATAAATAATAAACTCTTATTTAGAGTGGTGGAGGGACTGGCCCGATGAAACCCGGCAACCGGCACAGTATGTGCAGTGGTGCTAAATCCTGCAGCAAAGCTGAGAGATAAGAGGAAGACTTCATATAAGACCTTCCTGTTACTTACAGGAAGGTTTTATGTTATCCAAAAGATAAAGAAGTTGTACCTTTTGTAGATTGTTAAGCTATAAGGCATCTGTCATTAAAAATGAGAGGAGATGATTTTATGAAAAAAGAATCTTTAAATATTGAAACAAGATTGGTACATGGCAGTAAGGGAGGGGATGTCCATACGGGAGCAATTAGTTTCCCTATTTATCAAAGTGCTACCTTTAAACATCCAGCGGTTAATGAATCTACAGGATATGATTATTCAAGAGTTCAAAACCCTACTAGGGAGGAACTTGAAAACACCATTGCTGCTCTTGAAGGTGGGACAGCGGGCTTTGCTTTTTCCACCGGTATGGCTGCTATAGCCACGGTATTTCATCTTTTTTCCTCAGGAGATCATATCATTGTTTCAGATGATTTATACGGGGGAACCTATAGATTATTTGAAGAGATATGTAAAAAAAACGGTATGGAATTTTCTTATATAGATACTAGAAACATAGAAAATGTTTATCAAAGTGTGAAAAGTAATACAAGAGGTATTTTTATTGAAACGCCTTCTAATCCTATGATGAAGGTAACGGATATTGAAGCCTTCAGCAAATTTGCAAAAACTAACAATATCGTGTTTATTGTGGATAATACCTTCTTAACCCCCTATTTCCAGCGGCCCTTAGCACTGGGTGCTGATATTGTCCTTCATAGCGGAACAAAATATCTTGGAGGGCACAATGATACGCTAGCGGGATTTGTGGTGGTAAAAGAGGAGAAAATGAAGGAAAAAATTGAACTTTTGCATAAGACCATTGGTGCAGTTTTAGCACCCTTTGACTGTTGGCTCATCCTTAGGGGCATAAAAACCCTTGGCATTAGAATGGAAAAACAGCAGGAAAATGCTATAAAAATTGCAAATTGGCTGAGGGGAAAAGAGCAAGTAGAGAAGGTCTATTACGTCGGTCTACAGGATCATGAAGGATATGCAGTGTCCCAAAAGCAAGCTACAGGTTTTGGAGCAATGATTTCCTTTGTAGTAAAGAAGGCTGCGTTGGCGGAGAAAATTTTGAAAAATGTGAAGGTGATTTCCTTTGCAGAAAGTCTTGGGGGTGTAGAAAGTCTTATCACTTATCCCATCACCCAGACCCATGCTTCGATTCCTGAGGAAATTCGGAAAGGACTTGGTATTGATGAAGGATTATTAAGATTATCAGTAGGGATCGAAGATGTCAATGACTTAATCAATGATCTTGAACAAGCCATAAAAGGGGAGGAATAAAATATGAAAATAGGAACAAAACTTATCCATAATGGAAATGAAATTGATAAACATACAGGGGCTTTGAGTATTCCAATTTATCAGGTATCAACTTTTCATCAGTCCGATATAGACAATCCAGGGGAATTCAATTATTCTAGATCAGAAAATCCTACCCGTAAAGCCCTGGAAGAAACCATTGCAAAATTAGAAGGAGGATTTAGAGGTTTTGCCTTTTCTTCTGGCATGGCAGCTACTTCATCTGTACTTTCTATTTTTTCATCAGGAGATCATATTGTCGTATGCGAAGATGTTTATGGGGGAACCCATCGGATTACCAGTAAGTTTTTTAGTCGCTTTGCTGTGGAGGTAACTTTTGTTAATGCTGGTGATTTAGAGAATATAAGAAAAAATATTAAAGAAAATACGAAGGCTATTTTTTTAGAAAGCCCCTCTAATCCTTTGTTAAAAATCACAGATATAAGAGGTGCTGTGAAAATTGCAAAAGAGCATGGTTTGTTGACGATTATAGATAATACTTTTATGTCACCTTATCTTCAAAGGCCAATTGAACTAGGGATAGATATCGTCATTCACAGTGCTACTAAATTCCTAGGGGGACATAGTGATGTAGTGGGGGGATTAGTGGTTGTAAAAAGTGAAGATATAGCTGAAAAGGTTTATTTTGTACAAAATGGATTTGGTGCAATTTTAGGGCCGCAGGATTCTTGGCTATTACTAAGAGGTATAAAAACACTGAAGGTAAGAATGGATTATCAACAGCAAAATGCCTTGCAGCTTGCACAATGGCTTGAAGAGCAAAAAGGGGTAGAGGAAGTATTTTACCCTGGACTAGAAAATCATCCAGGCAAGAAACTTCACTTCTCACAGGCGGATGGGGCAGGTGCCGTGCTATCCTTTAAAACAACAGATCTTCAAACTGCTAAAAATTTTATGAAAAAAGTCAGCATAGCAGCGGTGGCGGTTAGCTTAGGAGGCGTTGAGACCATTGTATCTTATCCAGTGCAGATGTCCCATGCAGCAATTCCAAGAGCCGAAAGAGAAAGGCTTGGGATTACAGACACTTTAATCAGAGTTTCACTTGGCTTGGAAGATATAGAAGATCTTATAGAAGATTTTGGAAAAGCTTTGTTATAGCCTTTTTTAATGATCATTCCCTTAGTCTAGGATACTGGACTAAGGGTTTTTTAGTATAAAGATGATGAAAAGGAATAGACATTTTCCATTAGTATATTTACAATTTTACACATATAGTGTAAAATTACACTATATGTGCTGTGGAGGTGAAGAAGTGAATAGAGATGAGTTCATTAAAAAGGTAGATGCAAAGTTAAAGTTGATTAGAAATGAAAAAAACTTTACTCAGGATAAAATGGCTGAGGTGATAGGCATATCGAAAAAAACCCTAGTACAGATAGAAAAAGAACGATCTACTTTGGGATGGACGGGGGCAGTAGCTGTATGTTCTATCTTTAAGCATAGTGAGGTCCTTCAAATGACCTTCGGAGGGGACCCTCAAGATATTATCCTATCTCTAGCCTTCTCAAACCATGAAAACAGCTATGAGGCTACCTTGGGAGGGAAAGTATGGTGGAGAGATGTTGAGAAAACCGATAAATATAGGATACAACAAAATATCATAAGTAAGCACTATAGAATACTGGATAGGCAGGATAGAAGAATATGTTCTTCTTTTGAAATTGAATACCTAAAGAAAAGATTAGAGGAATTATAAATCTGTGGCACTACACAACAGGGGGAAGATGATGATTACCAGTTTTTTACGGAGAACAGTATTAGGAAAAAAAGAAAAATTTCTATTTAGAGGATATCAAGATGGGTTAATAGACTTTAATGCTATGGAGAAGGAGATAGGGATTTATATACATATCCCCTTTTGCAAAAACATGTGTCATTATTGCCCGTATAATAAGGTTCTTTATGAAGAAAACATAGCTTTAGCATACAAGGAAGCACTTAAGAAAGAATTAGTTTTATATAAAGAAAAATTTAAAGACAAGAAAATTACCTCTATCTATATAGGAGGGGGTACGCCCACCCTTCTTGCAGAAGAGCTGAAGGAAATCCTTGCATGGATAAAAATTCATTACCATTTCCAAGGAGATATAGGTATAGAAGTTCATCCTACAGAAGTGAAGAGAAAGTTACTAAAAACATTGAAGGAAATGGAGGTCAACTTAATTAGTGTAGGAGTACAGACCTTTAATGATGAAATGCTGCAATTTCTAGGAAGAGGCTATACCTCTCATGAAATAGATCAGGCCTTATCTCTCATAAAGGATTTTAATTTTCAGTGTGTTGACATTGACATCATGACAAATCTACCTGGACAAAAGATTGAGGACATTCAATATGACCTAGAAAAGACCTACGCCTATAGTATAGACCAGCTTTCTGTATATCCTTTGATTCTTTTCCCCATGACAACAATGAGCAAAGTCCTAAAGGAAAAAAAGCTGAGTAGATTTGGAGAGTTGGAGGAGAGAAAAATTCTCCAGATGATTGATGAGGTTTCTAAAAGATGGGGATATCACAGGAGTTCCGTATGGACCTATGGGAAGTCTTCTGATAATAGATATACCTCTGTAACAAGGGAAAGTTTTGTAGGCTTTGGGGCAGGGGCCAGCTCTCATTTTGGAGATTATTTTTATTTAAATACTTTTGACGTAGAAGCTTATATAGGAGCTTTAAAGGAAGAACGACTGCCTATCAATATTGTAAACCTTATGACAGAAAAGGAAAAAATGATTTTTTGGATTTTTTGGAGATGCTATGACGGGATGATAGATGGAGAGAGGTTTAGAGAATTATTTCATAAAGACATGAAGAAGGGATTTAAATTGTTATTTGATTTGCTGAAGTATCTTAAAATGGCAGAGGAAGAAGGCGATCAAGTGATTTTAACAGAATGGGGGCGATATGCCTATCATTTTGTGGAAAAGCAGTATTCTATTCACTATTTAAACTACCTATGGAAAAAATCTATGGAGGAGCCGTGGATAGAAGAAATAAGTATATAACAGGGGGACAAAATGAAGATAAGAGATTTTTTATCCTTGACTTACTTTGGTATAAAAACTATTCTTTTTAAACAGAAAAAGCCTATTCTAGGGACGATTATATTAACAGATTATTGTAATTTAAGCTGTAAACATTGTTCTGTAAATAATATAAATAAAAAGATGTACGCTTATGCCAATATTAAAAAAGAAATGGAGACCTTCTATAGAGAAGGGATCAGGATTCTGTTTTTTTGCGGCGGGGAAACTTTGCTTTGGAAGGATGGGGAAAGAGATATTAGAGATTTGATTAAAGAAGCAAAGAAAATTGGTTTTTATATCGTCAATATCGTTACCAATGGTACAGAGGACCTTCATATTCCTGAAGCAGATATCATCTTCTTAAGTCTTGACGGAACAAAGAAAACCCATGACCTCATCAGAGGAGATACTTATGACCTTATCATGAAAAGGTTAGAGGATACTGAAGACTGTAATATATGTATTTATATGGCAATAAATAAGCTAAACTACAGAGAGGTAGAGGAAGTGGCGGCGTTAGCAAAAGAGCATCCTAAAATCAATAGTATCTCCTTCAATTTCCATACCCCCTATGAAGGAACAGAAGACCTTAGTCTGGATAGGGAAGAAAAGAAGGAGGTTGTGGCTAAGATAAAAACCATGATAAAAAGCCAGCTGCCAATTTTTAATTTATATAGCTCTCTGGAGGCATATTTAAAGAATCAGTGGGATAGACCTTGTTTTCAATGTATTGTATCAGAGGACAGCAAAAGATATACATGTGGCAGATGTGTAGAGATTGAAGGTTTATGTAGTGAATGTGGTTACCTGTTTGCAGTGGAATTCTCTCTTTTGTTTAAAGGAAACATTAAAATTATCTATGAAATGTTGAAAACTTATCTGAGATATGTGTAATTATGAAGGGTTGAAAAGTATAGCTAAAGTTGATGCCTACTGTATAAACAGTAGGTTTTTCTATGTTTTGCAGAGAAAAGCTAGTTCCCACAGTATTTAAAAATTTACATGCTGTTAACCTTCTACTAATATGCAATTAACATCTCCATAGTAAACTTAAGATGCAACAACAATTAAAAAAATATTCAACATTGAACTATTTCTTAAAGGTTGGAGAAAATGGAGTAACCTGTAGGAAGAGTTGTACATTCAAATGAACTAGAAATAATTCATTTTACTTAGTATACTCTTTGGAACATGGTTGCTTTTTTATTGGAGGAGGCAAAATGAAGGACTACAGTACTTATATTTTTGATATTGATGGTACATTGATTAAACAAAACAAAGTTTTAGAAGGTGCTATTGATTATTTAAAGCATTTAAGAGAAGGCAAGAAGCAAATACTGTTTGCTACAAACACGCCCTTATACACACAAGCTATGCTAACTAAAAAGCTAAATCGTTTGGGGGTTTATGTAGAAGAAAAAGAGATTATCACGCCTATTGATGCTGCAAATATCTATTTTAAACAAGAAAAAAAACCTATATCTGTATTGGGAATTATCCATCCTAAAGTGGTGACAAAGCTGACTGATTTGGGGTGGGACATCATACATAGTAAGGATTTTAATAAAACACGAAATTACACCTATGTACTCTTAGGAATGTACACAAAACTAACTTACTTGGAGTTAGTAGCAGGATTACAGAGTTTAGATAGAGGGGCGAAATTACTTGTGATGAATCCCGATCTTTTTTGTCCTATTAAGACAGGTAGAATCATTGACAGCGGCTCTCTAGGGGGGATTTATGAAGAATGCACAGGACAGGAGGCTACTGTGATAGGAAAACCAACCTATTGGATGCAAAAAGCCATCCAGGATAAATTAAGATGTCCTTTAAGCCAGTGTTTATTTATTGGAGATTCTCCCTTCACCGATATGAGAATGGGTAGGGAAATGGGTATGGATACTTTGTTTTTAAAGTCCGGCATTAATGAGTTTTTAAGTCCATCAATACAAATCGATGCAACCTACTCGTTTCCAAGCATTAAATATATACCTTATGTTAATAGCAGTAGGTAGTAAAGGAGGGGCTAGGATGTTTCAGCAGGAAGAAGTGATTGCATCTGTTCATAATGAGGAGATTCTTAAAACAGCATTAAATATCTCTAGTATTAAAACAATTTTTTTAATGCATGGAGATATCTTAACACTAAAGAATAGCATTGAAGAAATACAATCAGTAGATAAAAAGGTCTTTTTACACGTTGATTTTATACAGGGTTTAGCAACAGACAGTAAGGGATTACAGTATGTAGCAGAAGTACTAAAACCTGAAGGAATCATTAGTACCCGTGGACAAGTAATACAGCACGCTAAAAAACACAGTTTATTAACAATACAGCGTTTGTTCATTATTGATAGCAATGCTTTATTATCAGGGATTAAAAATGTAAAGAGCAGTAAACCAGATGCAATAGAGGCAATGCCTGGACTTATGCCCAGAATTATAAAAGAATTAAAGAAGTCCACTGATTTACCGATTGTTGCTGGAGGATTAATAAAAAGCAGGGATGAAATAAAAGAAGCATTTATTTCTGGTGCAGTGGCGGTTTCTTTAAGTGCATTTGAAACATGGTTTGTTGAAAAGAAAGTCCTAAAAAAGAAAGGGGAATAAAAATGAAAAAAACATGGAAAAAAGCAATTTTGCTATTGGTAGCAATGGTACTGTTAGTAGGTTGTGCATCAAGTGAAGGCGGGAATCCAACCAGCACCAAGGAAGGAGATCCTATAGAGATTACCTTTTATTATCCAATTGCTGTAGGCGGGGCTCTTACAAGTGTTATTGAAAAAATGGCAGAAGATTTTATGACAGAAAATCCTGATATTAAGGTGACCCCTGTCTACACAGGAAGCTATGCAGAGACAATGGTGAAGGCTCAAACAGCCATTCAAGGTAACAATGCTCCAGAACTAGCGGTACTATCAGCAACAGAGCTATATACTTTATTGGATATGGATGCAATCATTCCTTTAGATGAATTAATTGCTCAGGATGGTGGTAAGGAATATATTGAGGATTTTTATCCTGCCTTTTTAGAAAACTCTCAAACTGGAGGAAAAACCTGGAGTATCCCCTTTCAGAGAAGTACCATTGTTCTTTATTACAATAAAGAAGCCTTTAGAGAAGCAGGTCTAGACCCTGAAGCACCACCTAAAAATTGGGAGGAATTAATAGCTTATGCTAAGAAGTTGACAGTAAAGGGAAACAATGGTGAAGCAGCAAGATGGGGGGTTGAAATTCCTAGCTCTGGTTTTCCTTACTGGTTATTTCAAGGTTTTGCCTTGCAAAATGGCAAAAACTTAATGAATGATGATGGCAAAGCAGTTTTCTTTGATACACCAGAAAATGTGGAAGCACTTCAGTTGTGGATAGATTTAGCCCATAAACATGGTGTAATGCCTAAAGATATTATAGAGTGGGCTACAGTACCCTCCAACTTTATTGAAGAAAAAAGTGCTATGATGTATCATACAACAGGAAATTTAACCAATGTTAAAAATAATGCAGGTTTTGAATTTGGTGTGGCCTATATGCCAGCAGGTAAACAATATGGTAGTCCTACTGGAGGTGGAAACTTCTATATCTTCAAAGATGTACCTCAAGAAAAACAAGAGGCGGCGTGGAAGTTTATAAAATGGGTAACAGAACCAGAAAGAGCAGCACAATGGAGTATTGATACAGGATATGTAGCAGCAAGAGCTTCTTCCTATGAGACAGCTATTATGAAGGATTACGTAGCTAACTTCCCTCAGGCTGCTGTAGCCAGAGACCAGCTAGAATATGCTTCTGCTGAATTATCTACCCATAATAATGGACGTGTATATAAAGCAATTAATGACCATCTTCAAGCCGCTATTGTAGGAGATTTAACAGCTGCTGCCGCATTAGAAAGAGCACAAAAAGAAGCGGAGGGAATTTTGGCTCCCTTTAAATAAATAGTTAGAAAGGTGATTGAGATGAGAAAAATATGGAAAAACAATAGCTTTCAAAGGAACTTTTATGCTTGGGTACTACTTTTTCCATCTCTTATCTTCATCACCCTCTTTACCTTTTACCCTATTATTAAAACCCTGCATTTAAGCTTCTTTCGATTGGACTTAGGAACCCCCCAGGGGATTTATATGGGATTAGGAAATTTTAGAGGGATGTTGGAGGATGAAGTGTTTTGGAAGGTACTGAAAAATAACATATGGTTTGCTGCTGGTACTATTCCCATTAGCATGGGAATGGGTATGTTGATGGCTTTAGTACTAAATAAAGCGATGGTTGGTCGCAGCTGGCTAAGAACCTTTTTTTTCTATCCCACTGTTATTCCCATGATTGCTATTGCAAATATATGGCTCTTTATTTATACACCTGAGTATGGACTATTGAACCATATTCTTTCTTGGGCAGGCATGGGAAGAGTCAATTGGTTAGGAAATCCCAATATCGTTATGTGGGCTATGATTATCATGGTGATATGGAAGGAATCGGGTTTTTTTATGATTTTTTATCTAGCAGGATTGCAAAATATCTCTAGAGAACTATATGAAGCAACTGAGATAGATGGGGCTTCTTCTATAACAGTATTTAGAAAAATTACCTTCCCCCTATTGATGCCAACAACTTTATTTATTTTTATCATTGCCCTAACAAATTCCTTTAAGCTTGTGGATCATCTTGTGATTATGACACAAGGAGGACCCAATAATGCCAGCAATCTTTTGCTTTATTATATATACGAAACAGCCTTTAAGTTTTGGGACCAAGGGGTGGCATCAGCGTTAACAGTAATTATGCTAGTAATTATGGTGATCATTGCTTCTATTCAATTCTTTGGGCTAGATAAAAAAATATATTACAGTTAGGGTGAGGACATTGCGTAGAATGATGAATTTTGCTATATATTTTTTAGCTTTGGTATGGGTGATACCACTGTTGTGGATGGTTGTCACTGCCTTTCAACCAAAGCACTTAGCTACTACTTTGAACTTTCACATAGCTTTTACATTAGACAACTTTATCGGTGCGTGGGGGGCGGCTCCCTTCCTTCAGTACTATGTGAATACCTTTATCATCGTATTTGGAATTTTAGGGATACAGATAGTGACGGCTACCTTAGCGGCCTATGCCTTTGCTAGACTAGAATTTAGAGGTAAAGATATTGTATTTATGTTGGTTTTGATTCAGTTAATGATTCCTACAGATATATTGATTTTTCCAAACTATCGAGTATTAGCAGGACTTTCTTTGTTGGATACGAAGCTAGGGATTATGCTTCCTTACTTTGCAACAGCCTTTGGTATTTTTCTACTGAGACAAACCTTTAAAAGCATACCTTATGAATTAGAAGAAGCAGCAAAACTAGATGGATGCAACCTAGTACAAAGGATTTGGCACATTTACGTGCCCTTAGCAAAACCGACTTATATTGCTTTTGGCTTAGTCTCCGTCAGCCATCATTGGAATAATTTTTTATGGCCTCTTATTGTAACGAATTCTGTTGAAAACAGGCCATTAACTGTAGGTTTAGCTATCTTTGCCCAATCTTTTGAAACTGGTGCACAATGGGCGGAGGTAACTGCCGCTACCTTCTTGGTAATTTTTCCACTGCTTTTAGCCTTCTTTGTTTTCCAGAGACAGTTTATCAGCAGTTTTATGCAGTCAGGAATTAAATAATAAAGGTCAGTACAATATTTAAAAGAGTTGCATGTAATGAATTTTTAGAGAATGGATAGGAGGAAGTCACATTGTCTGCTATTAAACTAGAAAATATTTATAAGCGTTACAGCAATGATGTAATTGCTGTTGATAATTTTAATCTACAGATTTCTGAAAAAGAGTTCATCGTTTTGGTAGGTCCCTCTGGTTGTGGTAAGTCCACAACTTTGAGAATGATTGCTGGCTTAGAAAGTATCTCTGAAGGAAGTTTATATATAGGGGATCAAAAAGTAAATGACCAGCCTCCTAAGGAGAGAGATATAGCTATGGTGTTTCAAAATTATGCCCTATATCCTCACATGAATGTATATGATAATATGGCTTTTGGTCTTAAGCTTAAAAAATATAACAAAGAAGAGATAAAGAGAAGGGTTAAACAAGCTGCTGTTATTTTAGATATAGAAAACTATCTTCATAGAAAACCTAAAGAATTATCAGGGGGACAGAGACAACGGGTGGCACTGGGGCGTGCTATTGTTAGGGAACCGAAGGTGTTTTTGATGGACGAACCTCTTTCTAATTTGGATGCTAAATTAAGGGCACAAATGCGTACTGAAATCAGTAAACTTCACAAAAAATTAGAAACAACATTTGTCTATGTTACCCATGATCAGGTGGAGGCTATGACAATGGCGGATAGAATTGTCATTATGAAGGAGGGGGTTGTACAGCAGATCGGTAAGCCAAGTGAAGTATATGATTATCCAGCAAATATGTTTGTCGGAGGGTTTATTGGTTCCCCCCCTATGAATTTTATAGAGGGAAGATTAGAAAAGAATCGCTTGATACTTGGACAGCAACAACTAGCTATTTATGCAGTTCATCAAGAAGGGCTAAAGAATTATAATGATAAAAAAATTATTTTGGGTATTAGACCAGAAGATATTCACCTGACAGTAAACACCAATCAGGATAAATTCTATGAAAGTGTAGAGGCATTGATTGAAGTGAAAGAATTTTTAGGTTCTCAGCTTCATCTTCACTGCAGCGTTAATGCTACCCCTATCATAGCAGCAATTGAGGTGAAAAATAGCTTTTCTGCTGGGGAAAACGAAAAAATTCAACTGAAGTTTGATATGGAAAAGGTTCATTTTTTTGATATAAACACCCAAGAGAGAATAAGCGGATAAAGGACTATAACATTTTCATATGCTCCCCAAAAGTGTTAATATAGAATTATGATATTTTGACAATATTAAATATACTTTAGGGAGTGGTGGAGATGGAAGGAATACAGTCAAAGGTAGATCGTTTTTTTCCAGAGAACAAGGAAATACCTGTTGAATCAATACAAATCAAAGAAGAAATGAGAAAACTATGTGAAAAAAATCAGTGCGGAAGTTACAACAAAAACTGGACCTGTCCTCCGGCAGTAGGTTCTTTGGAAGAAGGGGAAAAACGGATCAGAAAGTATACGAAATTTATCATTGTATACGATGTTTATGAATTAAAAAGCAGTTTTGATCTGAAGGGTATGATGGCTGGTGGAAAGGATTTTAGTGATAGATTGCTAAAGCTTAAGAAGGATATTGGTGTTGGTGATGATTTTATGATGCTGGGGGCAGGGGGATGTAGACTCTGTGAGAAGTGTGCTTATATAGATGGAGAAAAATGCAGAAGACCGGAGGATGCTATTATTTCCTGTGAAGCTCACGGTATAGATGTTATGGCTCTGATGAAGCACCATGGACTGAAATATAATCATGGTGTAAATACTGTAACTTTTATTGGCGGGGTACTTTATTCATAGAAAAAGGTTTAAAATAGTTTTATAGCAAAACGCTTTCAACCAAAGACAAGCATCGGAGAATTAGGCGGAGGGGGTCTCCACCTAATTTTTTTGATGCCTTTAACTTGCTGAAGGGCGTTGATTTTGTGTGTTAGTGTGTTGCTGATTTTATTTTTATAAATTAACCTAAGGCTTCACAATTGCGGGAAAAGGTTAACTGTTCTATAGCAAAGTTAGCATTAGCAAGAATTTCTGGCCAAATCTTGACGATTTCGTATAGCTTGATTTTCTTTTCATGAGGAAGCACGTCCCACGACACAAGGGCTGGCTCTGTTTTTTTCTTATAGTCCTTCACTGGACCATATTTCCAACCAGCTTCCTTTCTATGTAGACTCCATCGCGTATGTTCATGGGCAGCTAAAATTTTTAACTCGCTATCTGTAAATTCTTTTATCGGTGGTTTATCCTTAACGGAAACAATATCATAGTTTATCTTCAGCAAGGCATCAGGAATATGCTTTGCCTGATCACGACTACAGTCTTTAAGATACTCACTCAGAGATTGCCATGGTTGAACAAAATTCGGATCAATCTCTTTATTGTCAGCGTAAAGAGAGATATACTTCTCATGGGCTGCTATTGCAAGATTCTCTATTTTTTCACTATAAAAAGAATCATGCATCATGTGGCGTAAGAATTGTTCTTCATCTACATGGAGCTTTAATTGTTCCCTAGAGGGTAAATGAGATTGTTCCCATTTTTTTGCTTGTGCCAACATACTCATCTCAAGGATAGCTTCCATAGACCTTGATTCATGTTTGTATCTAGGAACCTTAAGCAATGCCCGTAATACACCATTGTCAATCTGAGCTTCACCCTTATCGTTGATGAGATGGGGTACTTTGCGCTGCAAAAATGACCGCAGGAGCATAGCTCTTCTAATGATGAATAACTGATCGCGGGAATCAGTGGTTTGATTAACGCCTAGAATGTTGACATAACCCCTCAAACGACTTACAAAGTCAGGGCCTTTTGCATTTTTGAACTCTAATAAGAATTGTTTTTGTTCGTTTTCATCAGTGAGATTTTTTCCCCAGAACTCCTTAAAAGTGCTGGCGGTTCCACCGGCAAATACAAGAATTGCTTTTCCTATAGGGTGGGTAGCTTCTCCTTCTCTAAAAACGCCATCCTGCATAGGTGCTAAAAAGTATTTTAACCATCCAAGTTTTCCTTCGAAACTGGAATCAAATTCATCAAAAAATACTAGAGGAATTCGTCCTTGCAGTGAGTAATCTCTTACCCTGTGAAAGGCGTTTATGAGATCTGATGGTGAACGAAATTGGGATAAATTAAAATCCAACTTCTTTATTAATTTTGGTGCAATGCTGGCAGCTATTTCAGTTACCCCAAAGGATTTTCCAGAGCCTGGTGTTCCAAATATTGCAATGGAAAGAGGACGAACGGTATTCTTACTGGAAACATATTCCCACATGAGATTTTTTATGGATCTATAACTTTCGATTTCAACGCGGTCTACAGTTTTTAAGTTTCCAAATTGTGCGATAGGGATAAATTTAGCAACCCTTCCTTCACCGTTTTTAACAATATCATAAGCAATTTCCGCTAAATTAGCAGAACTTTTATCCTTAAGAATATACCAGCAGGAGGAGCAGTTGGTGCTGGAGGAACAAGGTATTCTTACATCCTGCACATGTTCTTTATAAATAAAATGATTTTCATCCTCTATAAAAATCGAAGGATGAGGGAAGGGGGATTCCTCCAGATTTTCACCAAAACCTTCAATAAAGTATTTGTGAGCGGCAACAATACCTTGACGTATGCCATCGTTAATGGATATAGATAAAGATGCCTTATCAGCATTTTCAGAAGCAATACTTTGTGCTAAACCTGCAACAAAGCAGGAGGTAAGACCATACATTTTTCCTTGATTTTCCTTAACAAAACCCCCTTCAACCTCATCAGGAAGGAAGTATAAGCGAGATTCCGCAATGCCATCATTTCTATAGTAGATGGCACCTTCAAGACCAAAGGGCACAATAAGATGATGGCAGTTTGCGAGAAAGGCAAGATTAGGACTATTATTAATTTGCCATAAGAAGTTTTGAGCGGTCTTTTCCCAAGAAAGGCTTTTGCTGATATTCACCCCCTTTGAACGTAAATCATCGCTGTTTATTACGACAATTGTATTTTCTATATGATTCATTTCTAAATGCTTCCAAAGCTTACTAGAACCGTTAGGATTGTTGGTTTTGTATAGAATAATTGGTGACTTTTCAGGAGTTTGTATGGCTAAAGGCCAAAACGCTGTATTTAAGTTAAACCCATTATTTTCATCATCTATAATAACCATAGCAGCATTTTCATCATCATTGATGATAGGAAGAAGTTTTGGTATACCTGAGGAGGGCCCTGTAAACCCAAGAAAGTGTTTTACACGATACACCTTCTCCTCGTTTCTTCTATCATCATATTTAGGGAAAAGGTTAAGCTCTGCAGTAGAGTGAAGAAATTCTCTTGAAAGTTTTAATGCCATATCCTCAATTTTAGGGGCAAGAATAGAAGCACCAGTTGCTAATTCTACAAGCTGAGAAAGAAGCAAAGACTCTCCAGGCTTTAGCATATTGTGCATATTTAAATGGGTTTGCCAATTGAATCCTTCGTTATTTTGAGGGTCGGTAATCCATTGAAGGGAATTGATGCAGATATCGCCTGTTACAACGATTTTTATATTTTTATTTTTCATAGATACACCTGCCTTTATGCTATTGATTAAAGATATATATTAATGTATACAGTATCCGATGTCAATATATTTTGAAATTTTTTTAATTTATTATTTTAAGTTGTGCAATAACCTATTGGCAAAGTAAACTGAAAGTATAGGAAGGCTATTTCTGTATGTACTGGAAGATATTCCTTGACATATTATGTTAACAGTGATACCCTATATTTAAGGACATAAAATTAAAAAGTAAATAGAATAAGTGATGCTTTTAAAAAAGTAGAGAGGGAAGCTGGTGAAAGTCCAGCACGGTCGCGCCACTGTAAGGGAGAGTCGAGTTGTAAAATATCGTCACTGGAGGATGCTATCTGGGAAGACACAACTATGACAATGATCCTGAGTCAGGAAACCTGCTTGTTCTATATTGATGAAAACTTGCCCACGCGAATATGGGAGAGGTTTATTTTTCATGTAAATCTACTTCAGGACCCCTTTAGTGCTACAAATGGCAAAAAGGGGACTTTGTTGTTTTTGGGGCGTGAAGGGGGGAGAGATAGCAGGAATATCAACTGTTTAGAAAAGTCCAGTACTTTAGATGAGATGGTAAGTCACTTAAAGAAGAAGACCTTAAAATCCTTCCTATATAGTGTAGGAGGGTTTGAAAATTTACAAAGGGGGATAGGCATGAGAAAAGAAAACGTTTTTCAATCGAATAAGTCACGATTATTTAGGTCTATTTCGTTTATACTGATGTTTTTATTGCTTTTTAATGGTCAGGTTTTAGCTAATAGTGATATAAGCCCTACGAGTACAACTGCATCAGAAACTGTGGCGGAAACTGTCTATGGAGAAGATATTATAGACAGTGGGGTGAATATGCTAGGTGCAGCGCAGGACAACTTAGAAAGGATTTCGAGACATCTTTCTTTAAGGGTAGAAGGAATAGGTGGTAATATATTTAGTGGAGAAGTTGAGGTAGAAACAATAGGTAGTATACCAACTGCTCTTGATGCTTTAAGCCAAGCATTAAGTAACGCAAGAATAGCATATGAAATAAAAGAAGGAACCTACGGATTGTATATTGAGTCTATCAATGGAGAAATAAGCGGCATGCTTGGCGGCTATGATGGATGGATGTTTTTAGTAAATAATGAAACAGCTGCAGTAGGTGCAGGAGAGTACATAATACAAGGTGGAGAAGAGATTGTTTTTTATTATGGTATGTTCCCTCCCGATACGCTGATTCCGATTGTGTCTATTGAACCAGCAAATCCGCAGGTGGGACAGGAGATAAGGGTGAAAGTAACCTCTAGTTATGAAGACTATAGTAACTGGCCGGATGTAGAAATAAAGTTGATGGCGGTGGAAGGCGCAAAAGTAGTTTTTAAGGATAAAGTGTATTTTACTGACGATGCTGGAGAGGCAGTGATACCAGCAATAGATGTCACTACAACAGGAAGCTATAGCATACGCGTAAGCAAGGATGTGGCTAATAGTTATCCACTTCTGGTAAGGACAGGGGATATTCCTATAACGGTAGGGGAAGGCTCAAGTGTGCCGCAAGTCAACAAAACAGCTTTGACAAATGCTATTGGAGAAGCTGAAAAATTAATAAGCAATGCTGTGGTAGGAGAAAATCCTGGCAATTACCCTCAAGCAGCGGTAAACCAACTACAAACAGTCCTCAACCATGCAACAACTGTAATAAATAGTGAAACCATAACACAAGCAGAAGTAGATGCAGCGGTGGCTGCACTAAATCAAGCAATAAGTACATTTAGAGAAAAAGTCATTCCAGGTGCGTTGCCAGAATTAGAAAAATTAGTTGAAGATATAGTGAGCTACTATAAAAATAATAGGAGAGAGCTAACTTCTTGGTGGGAGTTGGTGGCTTTAAAGGGAGCTGGTGAAAACCTAAAGGATGCTGTTTGGACTTTACCCCAGTGGCAGAGTGCAGATTTTTCTACCGATAAATCTCCAACAGATTATGCTGGGAGAATCATGGGATTATTAGCTATAGGAGAAAACCCTGAAAATTGGCAGGGAAGGAATTTAGTGGATGAGTTACGCAATAAACAAAATGCCACTGACGGTTCCTTTGGCAGCATAAATAATCACATTTACGCTATGTTGGCGCTGGATGCTGCACAAGCCTCTTATGATAAGAATAAAGCTGTAGGCCATCTATTGAGCAAACAGTTAAACAATGGAGGATTTAGCTTAAGTACTACTGCTGATTCAGATGTAACTGCTATGGCATTATCTGTTCTAGGACAGCATAAAGGAATGACGGGGGTTGATACTGGGATTCAGAGAGCAATAAGCTACTTAAAGACTGCTCAATTAAATAGTGGCGGTTTTGCTTCCATTTTTACTTCTATGGGAAGTGAAAATGCCAATAGCTCTGCTATGGTGATTTCAAGCTTGGTTGCAGTAGGAGAAAATATTACGGGTGATAGCTGGATGAAAAATGGTAAAACACCGTTACATGCCCTTATAAGCTATAAAAAAGAAGATCATTCCTTTGCTTTTTTACCAGAGGGAGGAACCAACCAGGCTGCTACACAGCAAGCCTTAATTGCCATCGGTGATTTATTGGCTAATGAACCAGTGTATTGGAGATTAAAGGAAAAGCAGGTCAGTGATAATGCAGATTTACTTGATTTACGCTGTAGCACTGGTTTCTTGAGTCCAAGTTTTTCTTCGAAAACCTATCAATATACACTGTATATAGGTAGTGATGTGAGTGAAATTACCATCAATCCTATAAAGGCAAATACAAATGCGATCATGTCGATAAACAACAAGACAGTAAGTGATGCTTTTGAAAAAATAGAGGTACCGAAGGAATATCCTGAAGAAAATGTAATAGAGATCAAGATTGTGGCGGAGGATGGTACTGCTATAAACACCTATACTGTTAAGGTCATCAGAGCTAAAAAAGTGACAATAGGTGAAAATGCAGCGGAAACCATAGAATTAAGCGCTAATGAGCCGGTAAATATATTACTTGACAATACAACGGCTACCAACTTTATGAAGATAACGGAGCTGCAAAACCATAGTATTACGTTGCCCTTTGTTCAAGTAAATGCCAATAGCAGTATTGGGAATATTGAGGTAGTATTTCCTAAAAACCTCCAAGTTACCGGAACAAGCAATTGGGATGGCAGCATTCAACTGCCTAAGGTCGTCAGCAATCAAGAAGTTTCTATTAGTAATGGAACAGTAAATGCTGTAGTGGAGATAGGGTTTCCTGCAGGTAGGCTAGAGTTTGACCAAGGGGTTAGAATCGTGATGCCAGAACAGGCAGGAAAATCAGCAGCTTTCGTAAGTGCTAACAACAGCCCTGTTGAGATAGTAACTACTTTAAGTGAAGATACCCAAGCGGCAGCCAATGCTTTACCTGCTGGGGGAATAGCAAAAATTGATGTAGATGATGACCTGGTTATTTGGACAAAACATTTTACAAAGTTTATCGCCTATACTTCATCCAATACAGGCGGAGGCTCTGGTGGTAATCCTGTGTCGGATGAGATAAAAGTAAGGGTGGAGATTGTCGGCAAAAACAACAAAAACCACTATTCTGGAGGGATTACATTATCCAAAGATAAAGCAAATCCCTTTGAAGCGTTAAAAGCCACAGGCGTTTCTTATCGTGCAAGAGACAACAATGCTTATATTGAGGAGATTGCAGGAGAAAAAGAAGATGGCACCAGTACTGCGGGATGGAAATACAAGGTAGGTTCCATCATACCCGGCATACCAGCCACTGAATATACATTAAAAGATGGAGATCATCTCCTTTGGTTTTGGGCTGAAGATTATACTTCTACTTCTCCAGGAGGAGGGGGAGCTGCAGCAACAACGCAGGGAGAAATATTACTTAGCAAAGAAATTGAAGAATCTATAATGGGCGCTATAAAGAAGCTAGAGGAAGCTTCAAAACATAAGAACTTCGTTAAAAGCATACCGATTGAAGAACTAGAGGCTACCAGTATCGTTATAGGTAAGGATCAGCCTATGACGGAGAGCCAGAGGAAGGCACTACAAAGTCTGTTAGAGGAGAATATTGTAGCTATTACCCAAAAAGTTGAGGCTAGAAAAGAAAGCATTGTAACAGATGAAAAAAATGAGATTATCTTAAAAATTACCAAGGATGCCATCAGTAAAGAAGAAGAAATCACAGTAAAGGAAATGGAAAAGAAAGAAAATATCGTTTTACCATCAACCCATCAATTCCTGTCTTCTATCTACGCGTTTGGACCTAAAGGATTGATCTTTAATAAGCCGATGTATATATCTATTCGCGTAGCGATACCAGAAGACGTAAGCTATGAGGATATTGTTTTGGCTCGGTATCATGAAGATGAAGAGCAATGGGTAGCACTAGCCACAGTGGTGGATGCCTCCACAGGAACTATTACAGGATTGGTAGAGGATTTTAGTAAGTTTTCTGTACTGGTAAGAAAAGATGCTACAGAGGAATTGCAGGAAGAAGAGGAAGAAAAAGCAGTTCTTATATCCTTCCAAGACGTAGATGAAGAAAACTATTCATGGGCAATAAAAGAAATCAAGTATCTTGTAGAAAAGGGTGTTATAAAGGGGGTTGGAGATCATCGCTTTGAGCCAGCTAGAGCAGTGAACAGGGCTGAGTTTACAACCCTATTGGTGAAGGTGCTGGGTTTAGATGATAATATAAGCTATCAAGGAAGGTTTCAAGATGTAAGGGAAGAGGACTGGTATGCGATCCATGTACAGGCTGCCCTAGAGGCTGGAATCATCAGTGGTTTAACGGAGAATACCTTTGCTCCTTACGATAAACTCACAAGAGAACAAGCAGCAGTAATGATGTCAAAGATTTTAGGTGAAAGAGAAGCGATAGGAACAACCATCTTTAAAGATAACCATCAAATAGCTTCTTGGGCGATAGATAGGGTAGCACAGGTTGTTGACAGGGGAATTTTCAGGGGATTCCCAGATGAAACCTTTAGATCAAAGGAATATGTAACAAGAGCAGAAAGTGCTGTTTTAATTTATAAGTTTTTAAGGGAAAGGGAGCAGTCAACGATTTTGTAAATGAGGAGACGTTTTATGAAAAAATTACAAACAGTTTTACTTGTTGTACTGCTGGCGATGGCGTTGCTTATAGGAGGGTGCAGCAACCCTCCTGACACCATCCCGGGAGAAATAAATTTATTGGTAACTAGAGATTTTGGTGAGGAAGATATTTTTGATGAAATCATTCAATTAGAGGTTCAAACCTCTGTCATGGATCTTTTAAACCAGCATCTTGATATTGAAACTGAATATGGTGGAGGCTTTGTCAATGGTATCAATGGACTTATATCTGGCTATACCAACACTGCCGAAAAGGAAAAATCAGACTGGTTTTATTTCATTAATGGTATTATGACGAGTGTTGGTGCAACAGAGTATTTCCCAACGGATCAAGACAGCATATGGTGGGATTATCATTCATGGGGAGATATTCCCTTTACCCCTGCAGTGATCGGTGCTTTTCCACAACCTTTTCTTAATGGTTATCAAGGTAAAAATCCAGGAACCCTTATTCTGGCGGGAAAGGACTGTGAAGCATTGGCAGATTCCTTGGAAGGCTACTTAAAACAAGCAGGAGTAGAAGATGTAGAGGTGCAGGCGTATCAAGAAACATTGGCGGCTAATAGGGAAAAAATGATTATTGTACTTGCTTTATGGGAAGAACTTTCAAAAAGTAGTTTTTGGCAGGGGGTACAGGATCATAGGGATAAAACCGGTTGGTTTGCAGAGCTTAGTGAAGAAGCCTTCTACTCATTAAATATAAAAGGCGAACAGCAAACCTCCTATAGCCAAGAGGTAGGAGCCATTTTATCCACAGCTACAGGAATGGGGGATGCTACACCTCTGTGGCTTTTAACAGCCCTTGATATGGAGGGAATGAGAAATGTCATGGATGTTTTAGTGAAGGATGAAGATAAAATAGCAAAGAAGTTTGGTGTCTTAGTTACCAATTCAGAAGTGATCGGTTTGCCAGTACAAGAATGATGGAGGCTGAACTATGTATGTTTTTGAAAAGAAGGATATATTTTTCCAAAGGTTACATCCAATGACATTATTGTTTTACATTATGATGATTGTTATAGGTGCAATTATGACCACGCATCCTATTCTTCTTATATTTTTTATGATTGGCGTTATTTTTATTCTGATAGCTTCTAAAAATTTTGAGACTTGGCTAAAAAGTCTAAGGGTGTATGCTTATATGGTAATCATGCTGATGATTGTACATCTCTTCATCAGTAATATGGGAGCTACAGTGTTGTGGAGAGGCCCTATTGTCCCTGTTTTAGGGAGGATTATTATTTCACTGGAAACGCTGATGTTTGGACTGGTGATGGGATTAAGACTCTTCATCATTTTTTCAACTTTTATTTTCTATAACAGGGTTGTAGATCCTGATAAGGCACTGTCTCTATTTTCAAAGGTGTTTCCTAAATCAGCTTTATTGGTGGCTTTAACCACAAAAACTATTCCCTACATGAGTCAGCAGCTACAAGGTGCAGCTGAAATACAACAGTGCAGAGGTGTGCAGTATTATACCGGCAGTCGTATAAACAGAATAAAAAATAGATTGCCTTTGGTTAAAGTATTGTTGCTTTCTTCTTTAGAGGATAGCTTTAATTTAGGAGAAAGTATGCAGGCTAGAGCCTATGGTTGTGGTCCTCGCAGTTGTTACTATGCATTGGCATTTGGCACGAGAGATCTTTTGGTATTTTTTAGTAGCATGATGATTTTATTGGGACTTGTGTGGTCTAAAATGTACGGATATACAGAGATTGTTTTTTACCCTAAAATAGGAATGCTCTTGGTTTCAAGAGAACATATGTATATGATGTTTGTGATAGGATTTTTTCTGATTTTTCCAGCAATTCTAGCATGGGGGTGGGAAAAATGGGATTATTTGAGATTAAAGATTTAACCTATTTTTATCCAGAAGTAGAAAAACCTTCTTTAAAGGAAGTAAATCTACAGATAGAGGAAGGAGAGTTTGTTTTTCTCATTGGACCTTCCGGGTGTGGAAAATCCTCACTGCTTAGAGCAATGGCGGGTTTATTACCGGACTATTATGGAGGAAAAATAGGCGGGGAGATCTGTTATGCTGGATCTTCCTTGGTGCAATGGGATAAAAGACAGCTTGCCAAAGAAGTAGGTATGATTTTTCAAGATCCAGAGAAACAAATGGTGATGACAGCAGTGAAGCAGGAGATTGCTTTTGGTTTGGAAAATATTCAAGTGCCTTATCAAGAGATGAGACGGAGAATTGCAGAAGTGCTAGCTTTATTTGGGATATCTTCATTAAAGGATCAAAATACCTTTCATTTGTCAGGAGGTCAAAAACAAAAGGTGGTTTTGGCTTCTATATTGGCAATGCATCCAAGGGTTTTATTGCTGGATGAACCAACATCTCAGCTAGACCCTCTTGCCGCACAGGAGCTTCTAAATTATGTTCAAAGGTTAAATATGGAATGGGGATTAACGGTGGTGCTGGTGGAGCAGAGGATTGACAGATGTTTTCACTTAGCTGACAGGGTGATTTTCATGGAGAATGGAAAAATTCTAAAGAGTGGTTCCCCTAGAAAAATGGTGGAATGGGCGGCAGAAAAATATCCTCAGTATATACCTCCTGTTTCACAGTTTTTTTCAAAGTGGAGGAAAGAGGACATTCCTCTTACCATTAAAGAGGGCAGAAGGTTATTAAACACTATGGCATCTAAAGACTTGATAAAGCTTTATGATGAAGAGGGTGGTAGCAATGAAGCTGTAGAGATACTGAAGTTATCTAATCTTTGTAGCACCTATAACAAAAAGGATTTTGTTTTAAATAAAATCAATCTTCAGCTTTATGAAAAGAATATAACGGTGATCTTAGGAGAAAATGGCGCAGGCAAGTCTACGCTTTTAAAAACAATTAGCGGCCTTTTAAGGCCTGTGAAAGGAAAAATTGTCTATAAAGGAAGGGATATCTCCCATCTCAAGCCTGAAAAAAGAGCATTGGATATTGGTTACTTATCCCAGAACCCTAATGATTATTTGTTTCACGATACGGTGGAGGAAGAAATAGCCTTTAACCTTAAGGTAAGAGGTGAGAAAGATGATAAGAAGGTGGAGGAGATTTTAATTCTATTAAACCTGAAGGATAAAAGAAGGATGAATCCCCGGGATCTTTCTGGAGGGGAAAGGCAACGGGTTGCTTTAGGGACGGTTTTGGTTACAAGTCCAGATATTTTATTACTGGATGAACCCACTAGAGGGCTAGATGTATCGTTAAAGGATCAATTAAAAGCGACATTGCAGCTTATAAAGGAGAAGGGGACCAGTATTTTGATGGTTACCCATGATGTAGAATTTGCTGCCGAGATTAGCGATAGGGTCATGATTATGGCAGAGGGAGAAATTGTAGCAGATGGTAAAAAAAGAGAGGTGTTAGCCAATTCTCTATATTATGCTCCCCAGATAAATCGCTTGTTTAAAGGAATCAGCGACAAAGTTTTGAACATAGATGAATCGATTCAAGTCATCAGTAAGGTAATAGAACAACCAGTGATAGGGTAAGATAATCTATTTTAAGAGAAGAGGTGACGAAAATGCTAGGTACCCATTGGTCACTAGTTAGTCTTATGCTTGTTTCTGCATCTTTAATCATGACCTATTTTTGGTACGATAAAAAAGATATTTCAACAAAGGAGATTGCTCTTACTGCAACACTGGCAGCTTTTGCAGGTCTTAGCAGAGTACCCTTTGCTGCTATTCCTAGCTTTCAGCCTACTACCTTTTTGGTATTAGTCAGTGGTTATGTATTTGGTGCAGGGTCTGGGCTTATGGTAGGCTCTATGGCAGCTTTTGTTTCCAACTTTTTTTTAGGTCATGGCCCATGGACACCTTGGCAAATGGCAGCATGGGGACTGGTAGGTGTCAGCGGGGGGATACTTAGTAGGTGGAGATTAAGACATGCAAAGATATTTCTCCTTATATTGTCCTTCTTGTGGGGCTTGTGCTTTGGATGGTTGCTGAATATCTGGCATTGGCTTACCTTTGTATATCCCCTGACTTTAAGATCCTTCATTGCTATACAGCTTACAAGTATATGGTTTGATTTTATTCATGCTTTAGGCAATGTACTCTTTATGTACTTTTTAGGAACTGATTTAATTAAGATACTGCATAGATTCAAAAGAAGGTTAACAGTAAGTCGTTTGCCTATACAAGAATTGGAGAGGAGTTGACATTGATGAAAAAAAGTATCGCACTTCTTTTATCTTTTGCTTTAACAATGATATTTTGTTTACAGGCCGCTGCAACAAGCAATCTCAATAGTACCGTCAGCTATCTACAGAAAACGGTGAGTGCTAGTAGTTATGATGGTATGATGGATTGGCCTATTTTGGGACTTTCTGCTGCAGGCAAGGATGTTTCTTCCCTTATTAGCAGGAGAGAAAATCAAATACGCAAGGGAGAATTATTTAGTGCAGATAAAAGTACAGATTATCAACGGAGCATTATTGGCGCAATAGCCGCAGGAAAAGATCCTAGAAACTTTGGGGGCTATAACCTTGTAGAGGAGGTAAAAAAGTCACAGCTCAGTAATGGCAAGTTTGGTGACGGCATTTCTAAAGGTGGAAGTAATTTAGTCAATGCCCATATATGGGGGATTATTTCTCTTTATACAGCAGGGGAAACCATACCTAATAGAGATAAGGCATTAAAATGGCTTGTTGATCAGCAAAATGCCGATGGTGGTTTTAGCATCGATACTAGAGTAAAATCTTCAGACATTGATATGACCGGCATGGTGCTAATTGCCTTTGGCGCCCTTGGAGAAGATAAAAATCATGCTGCTGTGAAAAAGGCCATGCAATACTTAAAAAATCAACAGGGAGATACAGGAGATTTTACAGGCTGGGGGGGAAGTAGCTCAGAATCCCTTTCTCAAGTTATTCAAGGCTCAATGATGCTGGGAATAGATCCAGCAGGTTCAGAATGGAGCAAAAAAAATGGTAACTTAGTAACAGCATTACTTTCCTATAGAAAAAGCGATGGCTCCTTCAGCCATGCAGTTGACGGAGCAAGTAATGCTATAGCTACCTATCAAGCCTTGATGGCTTTAGGAGATTATAATAGGGGAGAAAGTATTTATAAAAAGCTTAGAAGGGAGAATCTTCGTTTTAGTGATGTACCTCAAAATCATTTTGCAGCTACAGCTATAAAAAAATTAGCAGCAGAAGGGATTGTTAAGGGTTTTCCTGATGGAACCTTCCAACCTAATACTTCTGTGAAAAGACAGGAATTTGCTACTATGACAGCCCTTACCTTAAATAAGAATAAAACCTTCACTGCTATTACAAGAGATTTTAGAGATGTTCCTGCTTCTCATTGGGCAAATCCTTATATCAAGGTCGTAGCGGATCAAGGTTTAATGAAGGGTAGAAGTACTGGAATTTTCGCTCCAGAGGAAACCATCACCGGGGCTGAGGTAATGACGGTACTTATACATGCTTTAGGCTTAGAAAGCAGCGCCAAACCCGCCGCAGGGGAAGCCTGGTATGCTGGATATGTCCGGGTTGCCAACAGAAGAGGTCTTCTTTATCCTAACTTTGATGCAACAAAGCCTGCTACAAGAGCACAGTGTGCTTATAGCTTAGAGGCTTTATTAAAATAATAGATATAAAATGAGACTTCATTCAGGGGGAGTTTTTACGCCCACTGAATTGTAGCCGAATTTACTTCGAGGTGTAGTATTTGATCTCCCACTTATATAAGTGGATAACCTAAATCTTTGATTTGGCATTAGTCACTTAGCTTGTTCACCTAGCAGTGGGCCTTTTAGCCATACACTGAAGGATAAAATTTTACCGGTAAAGTTACGTAGCAGTAGCTTGGCCGGTTTTATTATTGGCTAAATAAACTTAAACTTTATTTTTCGAATAAATGCATAGATGAAAATAAATTAGGAAATTTAATAGTTAGAATCTTATTGAAGTGAGCAGTTATCTTAGAAAGTAAGCAGGACAGCGATAAAACGATCTATGTGAAAATACCTAGATCTTTGGAGGAAAATACAGATGAGCAATAATGTAAGCATATTAAATCAAGTTAGAGGCTTATCAACCCATAACTATTTTCTTGAATCTAGAAATAAGGCGTTTCATAAAGCTTTAGATTTAGCTACTCGAGCAGCAGATAGTAATGCTACGATTTTACTTCTGGGAGAATCTGGTGTTGGCAAAGAAGTTTTTGCAAATTATATCCATCATCTTAGTTCAAGAAAAAACAACGCTTTTGTAGCAATAAATTGTCATGCCTTTTCCGAGGGCTTACTACAATCAGAGTTATATGGTCATGAAAAAGGGGCCTTTACCGGAGCTTATGAAAAAAGAATTGGAAGAATCGAAGCAGCCCATGGAGGTACGTTATTTCTAGATGAAATTGGTGATATAACATTGGATGTACAATTAAACCTTTTGAGAGTATTAGATAACAAAAAGATTACAAGAATTGGTTCTAATGCATTAATGGATATAGATTTTAGATTAATTTGCGCCACCAATAGAGATATTAAGCAGCGTATTGAAGAAAAAAAATTTAGAGAAGACTTTTACTATAGAATTAGTACCATCGTTATAACCATTCCTCCGTTAAGAGAGAGAAAGGAAGATCTTAGAAAGCTGATCAATTATTTTATTGTCAAGTATGCGGTAGAACTTAAAAAGGATATTTCCAGCATTGAGGAAGTGGCTTTTAAAGCGCTTATGAATTACAATTATCCTGGAAATATTAGGGAATTAAAGAATATCATAGAACGATTGGTGGTGCTGGCGAAGGATGGTATCATTCGTATGGAGGATATATCTGATGAAATACACATGAATGGATCTAATTCTATGCTTCTTAAAGAAGTGAGGATAGCTACTGAAAAAAGGCATATAGAAAAAGTATTATCTCTCAATGATTTTAACATGACCAATACAGCAAAACAACTAGGAATTAGCAGAAGGCAGTTGTTTAATAAGATTAATGAATATAAGATTTATAGACATGAATAGATGAATAATTAACTTAACTAAGCAGCTTGCGCGATTGGGGTTGGTTAGGTTTCAAAATGATTATCCTAAGCTTAGTAAAGGCGTCTATAAATATGCCAGTGTATATAGATGCGCGCTTCTAAAGTTAAATTTTAATATATACGATCTACGGTTTCGCCCCAAAACCGTGAACTGCAAATGTAGCCCTTAGTATATTAAAATTTAATGGCTCACATCTATACTTATTATGCTGGCATATTATTTTTTAGCCTAAGATAAAAAAGTGAGAAAGATATTTCACAGCGCGGGAAATATTTTTCTCAATGCTTGTGACAATTTTTTATCAATTCCTAAAATTTTAGCATTATTGTATTTGGCACGAAAATTGCTTTATATAGTAACGCTATCATATAGGCATCAATTATAACTAGGGAGGAGAATTAAAACATGGAAGCAATTTTAAATGCGTTAAATGACATTATCTGGTCCCAATGGTTAGTATGGCTTTGTCTAGGTGCGGGTGTATATTTCTCAGTGCTTATGAAATTCCCGCAAGTACGTCTTTTCAAGGACATGGTAGGGCAATTATTTGGTGGACAAAGTTCGGATTCAGGAGTATCTTCTTTCCAGAGTTTTGCTATGGCTTTAGGAGGACGTGTTGGTACTGGTAATATTGCAGGGGTTGCCTCTGCTATAGGCTTTGGGGGTCCTGGTGCAGTGTTTTGGATGTGGGCAATTGCCTTTTTAGGTGCGGGCTCTGCTTATATTGAGGCAGCATTGGCGCAGGTTTGGAAGGAAGAAATGGATGGGGAATATCGTGGAGGTCCTTCTTACTTTATTGAAAAAGGATTAGGACAAAAATGGTATGCTATGATCTTTGCAGTGGCTGCAGTGGTATCCATGGGCTTCTTCTTACCGGGAATTCAAGCTAATAGTATTGCAAATTCTATGGACAATGCATTTGGTATTAGTCCTGTGATAACAGGTTTAATCGTATCTGGTTTACTAGGTCTTATCATTTTTGGCGGGGTAAAACGTATTGGTAAAGTAGCAGAGCTGATTGTACCGTTTATGGCGATTGCGTATATTGTTGTTGCATTAATCATTATTGTAATGAATATTACACAAATTCCTAGTATTCTTGCGCTTATTTTCTCATCAGCATTTAGTACAAGAGCTGCCTTTGGTGCTATTATAGGTCAAGCGATTATGTGGGGCGTTCGAAGAGGGATTTATTCAAATGAAGCTGGTCAAGGAACAGGCCCTATGGCTGCTGCTGCCGCAGAAGTAAGCCATCCTGCAAAACAAGGTTTAGTACAAGCATTCTCAGTTTATGTGGATACATTATTTGTATGTTCAGCAACTGCCTTCATGATCTTAATCACTGGATCTTACAATGTAGCTGACGGAGCAGGTGGTTTCTTAGCAGAAAACCTTCCGGGAGTAAACCCAGGTCCGGCCTTTACTCAGGCAGCTGTTGGAAATTTGATGCCAAAGCTTGGTGGAGCGTTTGTAGCGGTTGCATTATTCTTTTTTGCCTTCACAACCTTAATGGCATATTACTATTATGCTGAAGTAAACGTTGCTTATGTAACAAGGAATTTCAAAAATCATAAGTTAATATTCAATATTACCCGGATAACGTTGCTAGTGATGACCTTTATCGGTGCAATTAATTCAGCAGGTACTGTTTGGGCTTTAGGTGATGTAGGGGTTGGGGCAATGGCATGGTTAAATATTATTGCTATTATTCTTCTTACAAAACCAGGATTAGCGACGCTTAAAGATTATGAAGAACAAAAAGCTAAAGGTATTGATCCTGTGTTTGATCCTAAGAAATTAGGAATTAAAAATGCAGATCTATGGCATAAAATAAATGGTAAGGTGAAAGCATAAAAAAGCAATTAAATTATCAGGAAACAAAGAAATAGCCGTATAATATTGGCACTTCTTTAATTCATAAAATCTCAAGATTTCCTATTGCATAATGGGGGTCTTGAGATTTTCTGCTTTAAATAAGGTATGCTCTTTACTAGAAATGATGAAGCTTATCATAATCGAAAGGCAGGCTTTTTATATGCCAATCAAAGGGAGAAGTCCAAAAAATATTGAAAAATACAAATACTATGGGTATAATGAGTATATAAGTAATATAATAAAATAACCTAATAAATGTATATATCAAATGTATAGTAGATATTTTCAACGGATTAAGATATTAAGACAGAGGATGATCCCCTGTTATATTTGTTAGACCGAAAAGGTGGTGAAAGGGCGTTTTGTGCCCCGAGTATGAGTCAAGCAGAATTTGCTCATCTTGCACTAAATACGATTAGTGCAGAGGCCAAAGACATTTTTGAAGACATTTTTACTCTGCCTAGGGAGAGAAGAGGTTTTGCAGCAAACCATAGATTGATGGTAACACCGATCTACTTTTATCGTATTATCGGTGTAGAAAACAGGCAGGACTATAAGGAAAAACTTTTACTGCTTAACGAGAAATTATTGCAGCAGCACAAGCTATATTTAAAGGTAGAAGATCACTTTGACAAGTCAATAGACTCTAAAATGGTTGAAAAAATAATGCCTCATTGGATGTGTACTGAAAAACTAGGTCTACAAAATGGAAGAAAAGTTGTAGAAGGCACTTTGAAAAAAGGCATACTTTCTGATATTGGCGATACAAAACAACAGTTAATTAAAGATAAGCTAGCAATTCTGCTGGACATATTTATGAAAAATCAGAAAAATATGAACATTGTCAAAAACTTCTACATTAAAATTCTTTACTGGATAGAAAAATACGCTTTATCCCTTATACAGGCATATGAATATGGAAAAATAAACCCAAAGGTATTGTTTTATGGTGATATTCAAAGGGATGAAGTCTACTTTCTGATTTTACTTTCTCTAATAGGCTGTGATATTCTTTATTTTAATCCTCAGGATGGAAGCAAGTTTAATGAGGTACAGGAAAGTAACATCTACTCTAAATTGTTGGAGTATGATGAAAAAATGGAACTGATTCCTTTTCCTCAGTTACCAAAGGGGCATCGACAAGAAACCGTTGCCCGCAGGGCTTCTATAGAAATTGATAGGATATTGCACACTGAGGAGGGAGGGCTTTATCGCCCTTGGCAGTTTGAAGACTACAAATTGTTTTCTACTCCGCTGCAAACCACCTATGAAGAGCTTTTTATATTGTGGAAAGAACAGGCCCGTTTTCGACAAGGCTTCAAGGTAGAAGCAGGCAGTGTTTATATTCCTAATATTTTTGCTAAAATTAGTGGGACAACTACAGATATCAATGAGTATTTGGTAAATTTCAATAAATTGAAGGACAATGGAGATATGGGGATTTTCATTGATAAAATCCCCATATACCCTTCACGAGGTTATGCTCTTAGCTCTGGAATTTTTGATAAAGAAGGTAAGATCAACAGGGAGCGTGTAAAGAGCCTGCCAGAATATCGCTTTGGTTATTTGCGCAGTGCAGTGCAGGATTTGATCTTAGATAAAATTGATGAGCTAGTAAACCAAGAAGACTTTTTTGCATTTCCTATGACGCTTCAATTAAAGGCAAAGTGCTTGTATACAATCCTCACTTTGGAAAAAAAATATTTAGATTTGCTGCAAAAGTTTGATTATCCTCACCAATTACCTAAGCTGGTAATCTTCGATGGGGATGAAGGTACTTTTACGCAGGAGGACCTAATTGTAATAGGATTTTTGCATTTTTCGGGCTTTGATATCGTAATTGTAACCCCTACGGGTTATAATAATATTGAAAATGGTATAAACTGTTATTATTATGATATTCATAAACTAGAAAACTTTACTTTTGACTTAGACTTTCATGGACAAGAACAAAACAAAAAAACCAATGGTTTTAAAAAAATCTTCTCAAGATTTTTTTAAAACTGGGATGGTTAGGGGGAAAAGTTGATGAATGAATTATTAGAAGTACAAGAAGTGGATTTGGATAAAAAAGCAGATGAAGTGGCATTAAAATTAAAGAAATCACCAGAGGTTCAAAAAATAGCTAATGAGCTAGATATTCGTAATGCTCAGGCAATTATGTCCTTTGGGCAAGAAACAGCTGTAGAAATTTCAAAGTTTAGTGATCGTATTCTATCTTCTATCAGTAACTCTTCTGTAGAGGATAGTGGAAAAATGCTTCAGCAATTGAATGCAATTATGGGAAAATTTGATCCTAAGGATTTTGCAGAGGGAAAGCAGGGCTTCATCAGTAAAATCTTTAATAAAGTTAAAAATGATATTAGCCGTTTACTAGAAAAATATCAAACTATGGATAAGGAAATATCTAAGATTTATGTTGAGATTAAAAAATACGAAAGTGAGATTAACCAAACGAATGTAATGTTGGAAGAGATGTTCGAACAAAATATTATGTACTATGAAAATTTAGAAAAATATATAAAGGCTGGGGAAATTGTTATTCATAAGATGAAAAATTACATTATCCCAGAGCTAGAAAAACAGGCAGCATCTGGAGAACAAATAGATGCGATTAACCTGCAAAATGGACACCAAGCCTTAGAAATGGTGGAACAAAGGGTACATGATTTAGAGATGGCAAAAATGGTTGCCCTGCAAACTGCTCCGCAGATCAAATTGATTCAAAAAGGAAACTATAATCTTCTTAGAAAAATTGGTAGTGCCTTTGTCATCACGATTCCTGTTTTTAAATCAGGATTAATTCAGGCGATTGCCATCAAAAGGCAAAAAATACAGGCGGATGCTATGCGGGCCCTAGATGAAAAAACAAATGAGATGCTGTTAAAAAATGCCCAGAATATCGCTGGTCAGTCTGCAGAAATTGCTCAATTGACATCTGGATCTAGCATTAAAATAGAGACCCTTGAGAAAACCTTTGAAACCATCATGAAGGGGATTGATGATACAAGACAAATTCAAGAGGAAAACAGACAAAATAGAGAGTCTTCAAAGCAAAGGTTATTGGAATTGCAAAAACAATTAGAGAGTAAAAATCATTAGGGAAGGAAGAGATTATTATGGCAATTAGTTTAAAAAAAGGAGAAAAAGTAGATCTTACGAAAGGAAACCCTGGTCTATCAAAGGTAGTGGTGGGACTTGGATGGGATATCAATAAATATGATGGAGGATTTGATTTTGATTTAGATGCGGCGGCTTTCTTACTTGGAGATTCTGGGAAGGTAAGAAGTGACGCAGACTTTATCTTTTACAACAACTTAAAAGATGCATCAGGAGCCATTGTTCATCAGGGGGATAATCTTACAGGAGAAGGCGATGGAGATGATGAGCAGGTTTTTATAGATCTTAGCAATGTGCCATCAGATATCCAAAAAATTGCCTTTACAGTAACGATTCATGATGCAGAAAATCGAGCGCAAAACTTTGGACAGGTGTCTAATGCCTTTATTCGTGTTTTTAAACAAGAAAATGAAGAAGAACTTATCCGCTATGATCTATCAGAAGACTTTAGTATTGAGACCGCTATTGTAGTAGGAGAACTTTATCGACATGGAGCAGAGTGGAAATTCAATGCTATAGGTAGCGGCTTTTATGGGGGCCTTGCTGCTCTTTGTAGAAACTTCGGTGTAAATGTTGGATAATTTGAGAAAAAAATGACGAAAATTTGCATTTTTAAGTCAATTACACTAAAATAGAAAAGGAAGAAACAAATCATCTAGAATTCCCAGATTTTATTCTAGGAAGGAGGAAATAATTTGTCAATTAACTTGCAAAAAGGCCAGCGTGTCGACTTAACAAAGGGGAACAAAGGATTATCAAGAATTATGGTTGGGTTAGGTTGGGACCCAGTGGAGCAGCCAAGGGGAGGTTTTTTAAGCAGCTTGTTTGGAGGGGGAAAAGCCCCTGAAATAGACTGCGATGCCTCTGTATTGATGCTAAATGAACAGGGTAGACTAGTGTCAAACAAAAACCTAATTTACTTTGGCAACCTAAAGAGTGGGTGCGGAAGTGTGAAGCATGCAGGAGATAATTTAACTGGTGGTGGTGATGGAGATGACGAGGAAATTTTTGTTGAACTGAACAAAGTTCCGTCAGATATCCATAAGCTATTTTTTGTAGTAAATATTTATGACTGTATTCGCCGCAAACAAGATTTTGGCATGATTAATAATGCATTTATACGCTTAGTGAACTTAGATAACAAACAAGAACTCATCCGTTATAACCTAACAAATAGCTATAGTGGAAAAACCGCCTTAATGGTAGGAGAGATATACCGTGATGGAGCAGAGTGGAAATTTGCGGCTGTTGGTGAAGGTACTAATGATGCTTCTTTAGGGGAAATTGTTAAACGATTTTAATCAAAAGATACTTGAATATTTTTAGAAAGGGGAAGAATATGAGTATTAATTTATCAAAGGGACAAAAAATTGACTTAACAAAGGGAAACCCAGGATTAAAAAAAGTGATGGTAGGCTTAGGTTGGGATACTAATAAATACTCAGGAGGCTATGATTTTGACTTAGATGCTTCTGCGTTTTTATTAGGAAGCAATGATAAGGCACAAAATGACAAAGATTTTATCTTTTATAATAATTTAGAAGGACCAAACCAATGTGTTGTCCATACCGGTGATGATTTAACAGGCGGTAGCGGCGGAGATGATGAACAAATTCTTATAGACTTTTCTAAAATTCCTAGCCATGTTGAAAAAATTGCTATTACAGTTACAATTCATGATGCGGAACAAAGAGCGCAAAACTTTGGACAAGTATCCAATGCCTTTGTACGTTTAGTGGATGAGGAAACAGGTAAAGAAATACTGCGATATGATTTAGCAGAAGAATTCTCTATTGAGACTGCTTTGGTATTTTGTGAGTTATACAAAAGCGGTAATGATTGGAAGTTTAGTGCAGTAGGAAGTGGATTTTTTGGTGGTTTGGCTGCTCTTTGCAAAAACTATGGACTACAGGTAGGCTAGGCATAAAATATAAAATGATTTCTAATGGAGTAGCAGCTTGTATCATACAAGTTGCTCTCTTGATGTTTAGGGAATTTTACACCATAATCTACTATACATGGGGATATAGGGGAACTTTCCTAATCACATCCATGAGAGTATTAAAGTTAATTTATTGGTTTGTATTTATAAAAGATATAGACTGGTTAATCGAATGAGGAGATGAAAAAATGAAATACCAAATGAATGGATTGGATGCAGAAGCTGTTAAAAAATCCAGAGAAAAGCATGGCAGCAATCAATTAACTCCTGTAGAAGCAGAAAGCTTTTGGGATAAGTTAAAGGGAAATTTTGAGGACCCAATTATAAAAATCCTCATTGTAGCTTTGGGAATTAACTTACTGTTTTTCTTTTTGGGTCATACTGAGTGGTATGAGTCTTTAGGGATTGCTATCGCAGTACTGCTAGCCACTTGTGTTGCCACTTGGTCCGAATATACCAATGAAGAATCCTTCCAAAAACTACAGGAAGATGCCTCTAAAATCAAATGTAAAGTTTTTAGGGAAGGGTTGATTCAAGAGATTTTTATAGATGATATTGTTGTAGGAGATTTGGTTTTACTACAATGCGGCGATAAAATTCCTGCTGATGGAAAGCTTTTAGAGGGAAGTTTAAAAGTAGATCAAGCTTCTTTAACTGGTGAAGCAAAGGAGATAAATAAACAAGCTGTGCCTAAAAACTTTCGCGAAGATAAAAGAGACACAGACTTAAGCAATCCTTATGATGTCTATCGTGGAACAGTAGTAGTATCTGGAGAGGGTATTTTAAAGGTAGAAGTAGTAGGGGACAAAACCTTCTATGGTAATTTAGCACAAGAGATGCAAGTAGATGACAGAGAGTCCCCATTGAAGGTGAAATTAGGTGCTTTGGCAGAAGGCATCAGTAAATTTGGTTATATTGGCGGAGTATTTATTGCTTTATCTTTTATGTTTAAGAAAATTGTAATAGATAATGGATTCGACATGGGAAATATCAGCTTATACCTGTCTAACTGGCAAAACCCTGTAAATGACCTAGTAACAGCTGTGATCTTAGCGATTGTTATTATTGTTGTGGCGGTGCCAGAGGGATTACCAATGATGATTGCTATGGTACTATCTTTAAACATGAGAAAGCTATTGAAGGATAATATTCTTGTAAGAAAGCTGATTGGTATTGAGACGGCTGGAAGTCTTAACATTCTTTTTTCTGATAAAACAGGAACCATTACAAAGGGGCAGCTTGAGGTAGTCACCTTTATTGGAGGAGAGAACAGTGAATATAGTACCTTTGATGAAATTCCTAAAGGCTTAGGTAATTTATTAAATCTTTCTTTAAGAAAAAATACCAATGCCCTTATTAAAGAAGCTGAAAAAGGGTGCGACCTTCAGGTGATTGGTGGTAATATTACAGAAAGAGCTTTACTACATTTTGTTTCTTGTAGCGATCGAAAAGAAACAGAGATAGAAGTAGTAAAAACCATTCCCTTCAGCAGTGAGAAAAAATATTCTGCTGCAGAAATTAAAGGAGAAAAGAACTTAACCTTGATTAAGGGAGCGCCTGAGAAAATTTTAGACAAATGTGCATACTATTATGATGAAAACGGGAACAAAGAAAAACTAAAGCATGGAAAAGCTTTAGAGGAAAAGATGGATGAATTAGCTCAGAAGGCAATAAGGGTTATTGCTATTGCCACTACAGAGGAAACCTTAGAGGAAGATGCTAACTTTAAGGAAATGACACTGGTTGGTATCATGGGTATACGAGACGATTTAAGGCTAGAGTCTGCCAGTGCTATTAAGGAAGCTATGGATGCCGGCATACAGGTAGTGATGATTACAGGAGATAGAAAAGAAACTGCAATGGCTATCGCGAAGGATGCAGGACTTTTAAGAAGAAAAGAGGATCTTATATTTACCTCTCAAGAAATTCAGCAGCTGACAGATGAAGACTTAAAAGCCTTACTTCCTAATATTAGAGTAATTGCCAGAGCATTGCCAACAGATAAGTCAAGGTTGGTAAAAATTGCACAGGAACTAGATCTTGTTGTAGGAATGACGGGAGATGGCGTGAATGATGCACCGGCTTTAAAACGTGCAGATGTAGGCTTTGCTATGGGTAGTGGAACAGAAGTAGCTAAAGAAGCAGGAGATATCGTTGTATTAGATGATAACTTTTTATCTATCACAAAATCTGTGCTATATGGAAGAACAATTTTCCATAGTATTCGTAAGTTTATTGTATATCAGTTAACGGTAAATGTAGCGGCTATATTAATTGCCTTTTTAGGACCGTTTATTGGTGTAGATCTACCATTATCCATGACGCAGATGCTTTGGGTAAATCTGGTGATGGATACATTAGCCGCACTAGCCTTTGGTGGAGAAGCTGCTCTGAAGAAGTATATGAAGGAAGCGCCTAAGAGAAGAAGTGAATCTATTATCAATAAGGATATGTGGAGTTCTATTCTGATCAATGGTGGTTTTATTGCTGCTATGGGTATTTGGTTTTTAAAATCCAGCAGGATAAAAGACATTTTTAGAGTAGGGCCTGCCGGCAGTGAAGATATTTATTTCCTAACAGGGTTCTTTGCTTTCTTTATCTTCTTAAATGCCTTCAATACTTTTAATGCTAGAACGACTGAAATAAATCTTTTCAAAAATATTACAAAAAATCGTGACTTCCTAAGGGTTGTAGCCTTGATTTTTGGCGTTCAAATTCTATTCACTTACTTTGGAGGAGAAGTATTAAGAACAGAAGGATTAAACCTACAGGAATGGATGTATGTTACCATTATGGCCGTGTTGATTATTCCTTTAGACTTAATGAGAAAACTTCTTCGTGACTATGTAGTAAAACCAGGAGATGCTAACAAAAACTTAGGTGGAGCACAGGAGTTATTAGAAGAGATAGTAAACACAGATCAAGAAAAACATGTAGGATAAAAGTAATGAAAAATTGATTAACAAAAGACCCAAACGCTAAGAAATGTAATGTGTTTGGGTCTTTCTTCATAATAAAGAAAAAGATTTCATAAATAACTTTACAGAGAAAGAATCTTATGCTATATTAAAACTATAAACTTGCATGCAAGCATTCAAGAACTCAAGAATGCAACTAGCGGGTTATTGCATAGAAATAGAATACGGTTATTAAACTAACGAGGAGGTGATAAAATGACAAACGAACATTTTAAAAGCAAAAGTATGAATAGTGATGAGATTTATCGTGCCTTAAAGGAAGATATATTAAGTTTGAAACTTGCTCCTGGTCAACTCATCAGCGAAAATGAGATATCCAAGCAATACAATGTTTCTAGAACGCCAGTAAAAACAGCTTTTTTAAGGCTTAGTAGTGAAAAATTTATAGAAATTGTTCCACAAAAGGGCACCTATGTCACATTGCTTGATATGGAGCTTATTAAAGAAATTATTTATATGCGAACTGTTCTTGAAAGCACAGTGCTAAAAGAAATTATTGGTAAAATACCTGATGAAGTAATTTCAAAGTTATCAGAAAACCTAAAAAGACAAGAAGAGATTGTTAAAAGTCCTAACATAGATCCAGCTAAGTTTTATAGTGTAGACAGTGAATTTCATGCTATTTGTTTTGATTTTGCAGGAAAGAGGAAACTTTGGCAGATTATCCAGGAGTTTCAAGTGTATTATACAAGATTTAGAATGTTGGATATCGTAGCACTAGCTTGTTTTGATAGGCTATATGAGGAACACTGTGAATTGTTTGATATTATCAAAAATGCTAAAAAAGATAAGGTGCAAGAGCTTATAGATCGGCACCTTCATGGAAATATCGATAGACTAGGAGACAGAGTATATAATGAACTAAGCCATTATTTTATTTAACTATCTCTTGGTTATGTAGCAACTGTTGCAATAATATAAGGTTATCGTAGGAGGAAATTATGGATATAAGATATAGTGCGAACCAGAAAGATGCAAAAACATATGATACAGAAAAACTAAGGGAAGAATTTCTTATTGAGAAACTTTTCGAAGCAGACAATGTTTTGTCTACATATTCTCATATAGATAGAGTTATTGTTATAGGTGTCATGCCAGTATCTCAAGTTATTGATATTGAGAAGAATATAGATTGTAAAAAAAATCTTGGCGTGGAGTACTTTCTTGAACGACGTGAGCTTGGGATTATCAATATTGGTGGTACTGGCAGCGTGGTGGTGGATGGAGAAGAATATAAGCTGGAAAGGTTAAACGGATTATATATAGGTAAAGGTAGTCTTAGTATAAATTTCAAAAGCGATGATCCTACAAATCCAGCTAAGTTTTATATGTGTTCTGCACCTGCACATACAAAATTTGAGACGAAGCTAATTACGCTTGACATAGCCAATAGAGTAGAGCTTGGAAGTACCGAAACATCAAATAAACGTGTATTATATCAATTGATCCATCCAGCGGTTCTTGAAACCTGTCAATTATCTATGGGTTGTACTATTCTAGAGCCAGGTTGTGTGTGGAATTCCATGCCATGTCATACACATGAGAGAAGAATGGAAGTATATATGTATTTTAACCTCACTGAGGATAATGTAGTTTTTCACTTCATGGGTGAACCACAGCAAACCAGAAATATTATCATGCAAAATGAACAGGCAGTGATATCACCAAGCTGGTCGATACACAGTGGCTGTGGGACAAGCAATTATGCATTTATATGGGCTATGGCAGGAGAAAACAGAACTTTTGATGACATGGACCATGTGAAGACCAATGATTTAAGGTAGTATGTAATATTCATTAAAATAAACATATTAGGGAGGAAATATTATGAAAAAGAGAATTTTTGCATTCATCTTAATAGCTTTAATGGTAACACTCAGTGCCTGCACTGGAAAGCAGACGGAGACTACAAATGCAAGTAATACGCAAGTGATTAAAGTAGCCTTCAATCAACCTGAAACACATCCTCAATATAAAGCTATGGAACATTTTGGGGAACAGATTTTTGAAAGAACGAACGGTGCTTATAAGATTGAGCTTTATCCCAATGAGCTTCTTGGGCCTCAGCGTGAAACTGTTGAATTGGTTCAGACAGGTGCCGTAGGAATGTCTATCGTTGCTAACAGCCTTGTAGAAAACTTTAACAAAAAGTTTTCAATACTAGGTCTTCCTTATATCTATGATAGTAAAGACCATCAGAATGCAGTGTTTACTGATGATGCTATTGTAGGAGAGCTTTTCAAGTCTACAGCGGACAAAGGATTTACTGTTCTTACTGCATTCCATGCTGGTGTAAGAAATGTATATACGAATAAGCCAATAAATACCCCTGATGATTTAAAGGGTTTAAAGATAAGAATTATGGAAAGTGATACAAATGTTAAGATGATGAGGTACATGGGAGGTGTAGGTACACCTATGGCGCAAAGTGAAGTTTATACTGCTACCCAATCTGGCGTTATTGATGGTGGTGAAAACAATGAGCTTATCTATGCCCATATGAAGCACTATGAAGTAGCAAAGTATTATTCTTATACACAGCATCTTATGATTCCAGATTTACTGATCATTAATCAAGATATTTATAATGGTATGTCAGAAGAACATAGAGCTATCTTTGACGAGGAAATCAAGAATGCTACAGTCTTAGAACTTGATCTATGGGAGGTAGATGCAGAAATTGCAAAGAAGACAGCTGAAGAGAATGGTGCAGAATTTGTATATCCTGATATTAAGTTATTCCAGGAAAACGTTAAGCCACTTCACGAAGAACTTACACAGGACCCTGAATTTAAAGAGCTTTATGACAACATAAGAGCAAAGGCTGAAATAATAAAAAATTAATTCTGCTTGTTTCATAAAGTATGATTTGGAGTGAATAAAATGCAAACGATAAGAAAATTTGTAGATAAAATTATCGAGTTGATATGTATAACTTTTGTTGGTGCAATGACAGCCTTGGTAACATGGCAGGTTGTCACAAGATATTTCTTCAAAAATCCAAGTGTAATTACAGAGCAGTTGTCTAAATACATGTTTGTTTGGCTTGTTTTATTGGCTTCATCCTATGTATTTGGAAAGAGAGAGCATATGTCTATTGTTTTTATAAAGGAAAAATTTACTGGATCTACAGGCTTAGTTGTCGATATCATTATTGAACTTATTATCATAGCATTTGCTTTAGGTATATTGGTGCTTGGAGGTTATAAGAATGTACTTCTTACTATGACACAGCAGGATTCAGTATTGCCGATAAAGATAGGTGTCTTATACGGAATGCTGCCTGTATGTGGGGTATTAACGACATTCTATAGTTTGTGTAATATTATTGATATTGCTAAGGGTTTCTTCAAAAAAGAAGCCCTAAAAAGCAAAACAACTTAATTGAATTGGGAGTTGATGAAATGGAATTAGCTACACAACCTGCGATGATTATGTTGATAGCAGTCCCTATTCTTCTTATGATAGGTGTTCCTATAAGTGTAAGTATAGGCCTTGGGTCTACCCTTGCCATGATGTATATACTGCCCTTTAATAATGCTATGATAACAGCATCTCAGAGAATTTTTACAGGAACAAACTCATTTTCTCTTCTTGCAATTCCTTTCTTTATCCTTGCAGGAATTATTATGAATAATGGTGGCATTGCTAGAAGATTGATAAACTGTGCCAAGGTAATAAGCGGTAGACTACCGGGGGCGCTGGCACAGTCAAATGTTGTTGCTAATATGTTATTTGGAGCAATCAGCGGCTCTGGTGTGGCAGCTGCAGCAGCAGTTGGGGGAACAATGGGACCCCTTCAAGAAAAGGAAGGATACAGCAAGTCCTATAGTGCAGCGGTAAATATTGCTTCAGCACCATCGGGAATGTTGATTCCTCCAAGCAATACTTTAATTGTTTATTCAACCGTTGCAGGCGGGGTATCTATTGCAGCATTATTTATGGCAGGGTATATTCCGGGGATACTTTGGGGTCTTGGTGTTATGACGGTGGCTGGGATTTTTGCTAAAAAGTTAGGTTATCAAAGTACCCAAAGGCCTACCTTCAAAGAGGCATCTGCAGTATTTATCGATGCTATTCCAAGTCTTTTGTTGATTGTTATCGTCATCGGCGGGATTCTTGGCGGTGTTTTTACAGCAACAGAAGGATCAGCGATTTCTGTTGTTTACTCCCTTGCTTTATCTTTTGTTTATAGAAGTATAAAGGTAAAGGATCTTCCTAACATATTTCTTGAAACAGCAAAAATGACCGCCATTGTTATCTTTATGATAGGAGTATCTTCTGTAATGTCATGGGTTATGGCATTTACGAAAATACCAATGCTTATTGCTACTATACTTTTGGGATTAACCAACAATCCAGTTATTATACTTTTAATAATGAATGTTGTGCTTCTAGTAGTGGGTACATTCATGGATCCAACACCTGCAGTACTGATTTTTACGCCAATATTTCTCCCCATAGTAGCAGAGTTTGGCATGCATCCGGTACACTTTGGGATTATGCTGGTTTTAAATCTATGCATAGGTACAATTACCCCTCCAGTTGGCCCTATTCTCTTTACTGGTTGTCGTATTGCAGGCTTAAAGATAGAGGATGTTGTAAGACAGTTAATACCTTATTTTATTGTAACGATTGTTGTACTATTGGTTGTAACATATATACCAGTACTTACACTGGCTATTCCTTCATGGCTTAATTTGCTATAGGATTGTAAGAATAAATATTCAAAAATATCATGAAACTAAGGAGGCTAAATATGATTTTAAATAACTTTGAATTAAATAATAAAGTTGCAATTGTAACTGGGTGCAGGACAGGACTTGGACAGGGCATGGCTTTAGCTCTTGCAGAAGCTGGAGCAGATATCGTTGGTGTGGATTATCTTGATGTAGATGAAACAAAAACTCTTGTAGAAGGCCTAGGAAGAAAGTTTGTCGGAATACAGGTAAATCTTATGGAAATGGCGTCTATCGCAAAGGTTGTTGAAGCTGCTGTTAGTAATTTTGGTAAAATAGATATTCTTGTAAACAATGCAGGGATCATCAGACGTGAAGATGCTATAAATTTCTCGGAAAAAGATTGGGACGATGTTATGAACATCAATATAAAGACGGTATTCTTTTTAAGTCAAGCGGTTGCAAAACAGTTTATTGAACAAAATACAGGTGGTAAGATTGTAAATGTTGCATCTATGCTTTCTTTCCAAGGAGGCATAAGAGTACCTTCTTATACAGCTTCAAAATCTGGCGTAATGGGTATTACAAGACTCATGGCAAATGAATGGGCTAAGCATAATATCAATGTGAATGCTATTGCTCCAGGATACATGGCAACCGATAATACTGCTGCTTTAAGGGCAGATGAATCAAGAAGCAATGAGATTCTAAGTAGAGTTCCAGCAGGAAGATGGGGTGTAGCTGAAGATCTTAAAGGTCCGGTTGTATTCCTTGCATCCTCTGCTGCAAACTATGTCAATGGCTATACCATAGCAGTAGATGGCGGCTGGCTAGCAAGATAATGCTAATAAAGTATTAAATATACGAATAAAATATCTATAAACTTAAAACCACATTAGAGAATATATCTAATGTGGTTTTAAGTTTATTATAAAATATTCTCCGATGGAATCAAATAAGTCATTGTATTGAGGAAAAAAGAATTAAGATGTATAATAGTATTTATTCAATAAGAGGAAGATAAAGAATTATTTTAATAAACATCAAAGAATTTACATATTTTTATGAAGGAGATGGATAAAAATGAGTAAGTATAGAGTTTGGATATTGTTGATTGTATGTAATTTGTTTTGGGCAGGTAACTATGTATTTGGAAAATATGTGACCGCAGAGATGACGCCCCTTGCTATTACCTTTTCTCGTTGGGTATTAGCAGTCTTATTACTATTTCCTACAGCTCACTTTCTAGAAAAACCCGAGTGGAGGAAGGCAGGTAAATCATGGAAGCCTTTGGTTATGATGGGGATTTTAGGAATCATTTGTTATAACTTATCCCTCTATGCAGCGTTGGACTACACCTCTGCCACCAATGCAGCACTAGTGAATTCTTTAGCTCCTGGGACGATTGCGGTGCTTTCGGTGATTATGCTTGGAGAAAGAATATCAAAGTTACAGATCTTAGGGATTCTAATTTCTTTGATAGGTGTTTTATTGGTTTTAACAGAAGGAAACCTAATGGAGGTTTTCCAAATGCAATATAACAGAGGAGACTTGATCATGTTGTTTGCTGTTGTTGTCTGGACCCTCTATTCGATTATAGGAAAAAGGGTAGGCAATATGATTCCTCCTATTACAGCTACAGCTATATCTGCTTTGTTTGCTATAGCTTTGATGTTACCTTTTATTATTCGTGAAGGAATGAATCTAACACAGTTAAGCTTATTAGCTATTATAGGTGTGCTGTATATCGCTATTTGTGCCTCTGTTTGTTCTTTTGTTTTTTGGAATATGGCTATCCGTGAAATTGGTGCAAGTAAGGCGGGAATATTTATTAACCTCATGCCTGTTTTTACTGCTCTTATTAGTTGGAGTCTTGGTGAAAGCATCACAGCAGCGCAAATTGCTGGAGGCTTGTTTGTCTTTACTGGGGTGTATTTTACAACTGGGATGTTGGAAAGAAAATTGAAGGAGAGACAACAAGAAAAGTTGTCGGTATAATTCAGCAATTTATAACATGCTTTGCTATAAACTAACTTTTTTGACAATTTCAAAAATAAAGCTTGAAAGATTTTCAAAAGTTTGTTACTATTATAACAAAGGATGGCATGAGGTTATCCTTGCATAACGGCTTATTAGGATTTTCAATAGTATTTTAAAAGGAATTACAAAAATATAATTTTGCACGCAAAACCACGAAGGTTTCATTTTCCTATGAAAGGAAGGATGAAGTCTCCCGTGGTTTTTTTATTTCTATTTTCATGGTTTTCTAGGAGGTGGTGTGAATTATCTGAAGCGCTATATGTAAGGATGAAAATGTTTTAATAATAAATTAGGAGAGGATTGAAAGAAAATGATATTGGATAAAAAACTTAAAAGTTTGATAGTACTGTTGGCCTTTATGATGGCAATAGGGGTATTGGCAGGATGTACTCAGACAAATGTAACTGAGACAGATCGTCAAGAAGTAGATGCAAGCAATGAGGAAGTTAAGCAAATCTTAACTTTAGGAGCTCAGAATGACTTAAAGAGTGGTTCTGAGGGCAGCAGTTTGGTTTTTGATTTTATGACTGTTTTTGAAGAAGATATGGATACAGCTCCAGGGTTGGTGGCAAGCTGGGAAATTAAGAATGATGGACAAACCTATATTCTTAAGCTTCAAGAAGGTGTGAAGTTTCATAATGGCAAAGATTTTACTGCTGAAGTAGCCAAATTTTCTATTGAGTATTGGGGACCTTATGCAAACGCAAATTATCCTAAGTACTTGAAGGGGATAAATGTCCTTGATGATACTACCTTAGAGATAAACTTTGAAAAAACTTTTACGCCATTTTTAATGGAACTAGCTGGTATTAGGGGAACGCTGCAAGATACAGTGGATGATAAAGGTAATATTATAGATTGGTATGGAACAGGTCCTTTTGTCTTAAAGGATTATAGCAAAGATCAAAAAGCAGTTTTAGAAGTGAACGCTGATTACTGGAACAAAGAAAAAATCCCTAGTCTTCAAGAACTAGTTTGGCAAACCATCCCAAATGAAAACGCTAGAGTGATGGCTTTAAAAAGTGGACAGGTAGATGCTATTGGCGTAACAGAACATCATATTAGTATGCCTTACACAGTGGTAAATGAACTAGAAAATACTCCAGGCATTAAGATTTTAAAACCCTCAGAAAAAAGTCTTAATACGACTGAAACCTATGTTTTCAACTATAAAAAAGGACCTTTAACGGATTTAAATCTTAGAAAAGCCATCGTTCATGCTATTGATCGAGAAACCTTAACAGCAAAGCTATTACATAATATTCCTACACCTACAGGACATTTCGTTCTTCCAGAATATATAGATGGACCCAAAAATGTTGAAGAATACAGTTACAATCCACAGTTGGCAAAAGAAGCCCTAGAAGCTGCTGGTTATAAGACTATTAATGCAAACGGTATTGCAGAAAAGGATGGAAAACCCCTCCAAATTACTTTATTAGCTAGAAATGATCAGATGGCAAGAGATGTTGCTGTGTTTATGCAGTCCAACTTAAAGGAAGTTGGTATTGATTTGGTTATTGATTCTATAGATAAAAATATTTTTGATGAAAAAGCAGAGAAAGGGGACTTTGATATCGCCTATACTCATGCGTGGACTGTACCACCAGCACGTTATATGCAGTGGAGAGGGCTTAGTGACGGTTATGATGTCCATGGTACAGGTTTTAAAGTAGATTCTAAGATTGAAACATTAGTGGAAACCGTTTTAACTACTACAGATAAACAAGCCTATGATAAAGCTTGGGAAGAAATTTGGAAATTGCAATATAGTTTTTATCCAGGAACCTCTCTTTTTGTTAGAGCAAGGGTATTTGCTTTTAAAGAAAATGTCAGTGGCCTTTATTTCCACCCTAGGGTGTCAACCATTGATTTAAGTGGTGTTACGATTAAATAACAAAAAAACAACAAGAAAAAGACTTTTCCGGTGCCAAGTTTTATAGACTATACGCCTAAGTGTTTTAATATGCAAGGTCTACATTTGCAGTCCTTGGCCACGTTTTTTAGCTAAGGCGGAAGCGTAGGCTGGGTATGTTAAAATTCACGTTTAAAGGCGTATACCTATAGGTAAAGGCTTAGGAACCGATGATTTTCTATCATTCATTCAAAAGGAGGGGATTTATGAAATATTTGTTATTAAAAAGGCTGGTTATGCTGGTCCCTACAGCTATTTTTGTGGCCCTCATTTCTTTTTCTATCATCTATTTTTCACCTGGAGATACGGCTCAGCTGATTTTAAGGGATAAAAACCCAATAGGCTTACCTGATGATGCATTGGTTGAAGAATATGAAAGAATCTTAGGTTTAGACAAGCCTTTTTCTCAATTATTTGGACAGTGGCTGCAAAATGCAGCAGTTGGAGATTTAGGGAATTCTTTTAAAACTGGTATTCCGGTAACACAGGAGTTTGGTCATCGTTTTCTCTATACAGCAAAATTAGTTTTTCTGGCAACCTTTGTTTATATTTTCTTAGGACTATTCATGGGAATTCTTTCAGCAATTTATAAGGATGGCATCATCGATCAATTTGTCCGAGGCTTTGCTGCCTTTAATTTATCCGTACCCAGTTTTTGGTTAGCATTATTCTTTCTTTGGGTTTTTTCCATGAAACTTAAAATTTTCCCCGCATATGGTTACCAAGGCTTCGTTAGTCTGCTTCTTCCAGGTTTTGTTATGGGGTTAGGTAGATCTAGCACATTGGCCAGATTAACAAGAAGCTGTATCCTAGAGGCACTGGATAGTCCCTATGTGGCAACGGTTAGGGGCATAGGTTTATCAGAAACAGACATTTTATTGAGGCATGTATTGAAAAATGCGCTATTACCCATTATCACTTTAATTGGAATGAATACCATAAGTCTGTTAGGAGGAAGTGTCATTATTGAAAATATTTTTGGTTTACCGGGGGTAGGTAGCTATTTAGTTCAAGCCATTAATCTTAAAGATTTCCCAATTATATCTGGTTTTATCTTTATTTTTAGTATCATGATTGTCTTAATAAATTTATTGGTGGATCTGTCCTATGCTATTATTGATCCACGAGTGAGGTATGATGAAAATGCTTACAAATAAAAAATCAAATTTAGCTATAGAAGAAAAGGGCGTATGGGCTAGACCCTTAAATAAAGTAAAAATATCTATAAATATTAAGGAAAATAAAATATGGATTTTATCTCTATTATTAGGCGCTATTTTAATGGTGACAATATTATCCCCCTTTTTATTTACCCAGTGGAATGAGATTGATTTTTCAAGACAGATGCAGCCCCCCAGTCTACAACATCCTTTTGGTACAGATAATTTTGGACGAGATTTACTACAACGGGTTTTTCATGGCCTTAGAATATCTTTAACACTAGCCGTGGCTATTGAAGCATTATCTTTTCTCATTGGGCTTAGTATAGGCTTGGTCTTGGGGTACTATGGAGGTATTGTAGATGAATTTTTTATCCATGTGATGAATATTCTAATGGCTTTCCCTCAAATGTTAATGGCGTTATGCTTTATGGCAATCATGGGATCTAGTATGACGACCCTGGTGATCGTAATTACCTCATTAGGATGGATTTCCTATGCTAGAATTGTTCGGAGTGAGGTTTTATCTCTAAAGCAAAGAGACTTTATATTATCTACCAAGGCTATTGGCGCTAGTGATTTTTATATTTTAATAAAACATATCCTTCCCAATGTATTGATTCCTGTCATCCCTTTAATGACCTTAATGATTGGTCATGCAGTGTTAATTATCGCTGGTTTGAGTTTTCTTGGTTTTGGTGTGCAGCCCCCTTACCCAGAGATTGGCTTGATGTTAAATGAAGCTATGACCTTTATGGATAGCGGACCCTGGCTGATGCTTTTTCCAGGTTTAATATTGGCAACCTGTGTTTTTCTCTTCAATACTTTGGGAGATCTTCTGAGGGACTATCTTGCGCCAAAAATAGAGGATACTATAGATTAAACTACTTTGAGTGTTTTGATGAGCAAGTTGAATTAATTACTTAAAAGGAAGATGATTATGAATGCTATATTAGAAATTAAAAGTTTAAATGTCTCCTTCCAAAGGAAAGATGGGGTAGTAAAGGCGGTTTCTGATGCTAACTTAGCAATCAAAAGGAGCAGTATTTTCGGTCTGATTGGTGAAACGGGTTGTGGAAAGTCGGTGTTGGCTCATTCGATTTTGCGATTATTGCCTCATAATGCCATAGTCACAGGAGAGGTGTTTTATAAAGACCAGGATATTTCCTCTTTACCCACGGAGGCGGTACGAAAACTAAGAGGAAAAGAAATTGGTTTAATTGCGCAAAATCCTGGAGAAGCTTTAAATCCTTTACTAAAAAACGGAACACAGGTGATTGCCCCGATGCGGTTACATAGAAACTTTTCTAAAAAAGACAGCTGGAGGGCGGCAGTTGAACTATTAGAGGCCCTTGACTTACCTAATCCACATCAGAAAATGCAGGAGTATCCCCATCAATTGAGTGGAGGTATGAAGCAAAGAGTTTTAACTGCTTTAGGTATTGGAGGAGATCCTTCTTTACTGATTGCAGATGAACCTACAAAAGGTCTCGATGTCTTGATTAGGGGGCAGGTGGTGGAGGTTTTAGAGCGGCTAAAGGAAATGAAGGAGACAACAATCTTGCTGATTACCCATGATTTACAGGTGGCGGCCCACCTATGCGATGAGTTGGCGGTGATGTATGCTGGAGAAATTATTGAAGAAGGTTCAAGTAAAGAACTTTTTAATGACCCTATACATCCCTATTTTAAAGGATTGATTGATTCTCTTCCCAGCAATGGCCTAAAAGCTATTCCTGGTTATAGTCCTAGTCTGGTACACTTACCCCAAGGATGTAGATTCTTTCAGCGATGTTCTAAAGCTCAAGCAACTTGTGATAAAATCTCACCTGAGATAAAAGAAGTAACTGCAGGACACAAAGTGAGGTGTAGATTTATTGATTAAAGCAGAGAACTTAAAAAAATCCTTCACTACAGGAATTTTTAGGAAAAGACAAATTGAAGTATTAAAGGGGGTGTCTTTTGAGATACAAGCAGGAGAAACCCTAGGATTGGTAGGAGAAAGCGGCTGTGGTAAATCTACCTTAGCAAAAATTATAGTAAGATTGCTTCCTTTATCTTCAGGAAAAATCTTTTTTGAAGGAAAAGATTTAACCTCTTTAAAAACCAGTGAAATGCAAAAAACACGTTCCAAAATGCAACTCATTCTTCAACATCCTGAAGCTGCACTAAATCCTAGGATGAAAATCTATGATTGCATCGTTGAACCCCTAAGAATTCATGGTTTAGCTGAAAAAGGAAGTAAAGAGGAAAGAGCTATAGTGGAAAAATTAATTGAAGTGGTGGGACTACAACCAGAACATCTCACAAGATATTCAAAGGAGATAAGTGGAGGACAGGCACAAAGAGCTGTTTTAGCAAGAATATTATCCTTAGAACCTAAATTTATTGTTGCGGATGAACCTACCTCTATGCTGGATGTTTCTGTACAGGCTCAAATTCTTAATTTACTAAAGGATATTCAAAAAAAGTTTAACATGGCTTATCTATTTGTTTCTCATGATTTAGAGGTTGTTCGTTGGATGAGTGATCGTATTGCCGTGATGTATAAGGGCAATATCATTGAAATAGGAAGATCTGAAAAAGTATTAGAAAATCCTATACATCCTTATACGAAAAGTCTTGTTGAAAACATAGTAAACCCATTAAAAGCTATGAAAAAAAGTTCTAAAAAAGAAAAAACTTCCCCTGCTTTTCTCGATTGGAAGGATGATGCTGCTTGTAGTTATTGTATTTCTTGTCCCAATGTTCATCAAGTATGTGGGTCCAAACCACAGCTTCAAGAAGTAGAAACAGGCCATCATGTAGCTTGTTGGTTCGGATAATGCTTTTTAAAATGTTTATAAAAAAGATACTTAACGAGTAAGAATTTTAACTGTAGATAAAACACAGTAGATATAAAGGAGGAAACGATAAAAATGATGCTGCACTATCGTTTATTTGAATTAACCAAAGGAATAAGAAAACGGGTGGTTCTAAAGGCCATTGTAGGCATCAGTATCACAGCCAGCTACGCTGCACAGGCTGTTCTTACCGCAAGAGCAACTGCAGGAATTTATGCTAGACGAGAATGGATGGATATTGTCATCATTATTGTAGGTATTATTGCCATTATTGCTGTAAGAGCACTGTTGCTTTGGGCTAATGAAGCTTATGCAAAAAAAGCTTCCATTATTGTGAAAAATACACTAAGACAAAGACTCTATGGTCATTTACTAAAATTAGGGCCAGGCTATCTAGAAAGAAACCGTACGGGAAAACTTCAGTCTACCGTAGTATCAGGAATTGAATTTTTAGAGGCATATCTAGTTTACTATGTGCCTCATGTACTTGTAACCATGATAGGAGCAGGGGTGATTTTAGGCTATATTTTTAGTCTTAATATAAGCATTGGTCTTATTATTTTATCGGCATTTTTAATTGCCCTCTTTGGCCCAAGGCTATGGAATAAGTTAATGACAAAGTATGGGTGGAGCCATTGGCAGGCCTTTGCTGTACTGAACGCTCAGTTTTTAGACAGTATGCAGGGAATTACCACATTAAAGGCCTTTAATGCCAGTAAAAGAAGAGGTAGGGAGCTAGAAAGAGATTCTCGGGACCTTTTTCAACAGACCATGAATCATTTGAAAATTTCTCTATTAAAAACGGGCATAGTAGGCCTAGCCACCACCAGTGGCTCTGTTTTTGCTATTGGTTTGGGTGCCCTTTTTGTGGCAAAGGGAGAACTTTTATTATCCCAGTTATTTATCTTGCTATTTTTATGTAGGGAAGCTTTTCGCCCCATAGATGAATTGAATCGTTATTATCATCAGGGATTTATGGGGATTACTGCCTCCAATACTATCTTTGCTTTACTAGATGAAGTACCAGAGGTGATAGAAAGTAAAACACCTATTAGTATAAAATCTAAGGAAGCGTTACCAGAAATCCTATTTAACAAGGTGGAGTTTGCTTATGATAAAGGACTGAGACCAGCCCTTGGGGGTGTATCCTTTAGGATTAAATCCGGTGAAACGGTGGCTTTGGTGGGAGAATCTGGTTCTGGAAAATCTACCGTTGTTAATCTGCTGCTAAGGTTTTTTGATCCCATCAAAGGAGAAATTATCATAGGAGGTCACAATATAAAGGAATACACCCTAGAGGATTTAAGAAGTTTAATGGCGGTGGTATCCCAGGAAACCTATCTTTTTCATGGTACTGTAGAAGATAATCTAAGAATGGCAAAGCCTGAAGCTACCAAGGAAGAAATAGAAAAAGCCGCAAGAACTGCCAATATTCATGATTTCATTATGACTTTACCAGAGGGCTATAATACCATTGTAGGAGAACGGGGTGTGAGATTTTCTGGTGGTGAAAGACAGCGTATGGCCATTGCAAGAGCAGTTTTAAAGAATGCTCCTATTCTTCTGTTAGACGAAGCCACCTCCAGCGTAGATACAGCCAATGAGAAGATGATTCAAAGGGGACTAGAAAAGCTGATGATGAATCGAACCACCTTAGTCATTGCCCATCGTTTATCTACCATACAAAATGCTGATCGAATTTTGGTATTAAAGGAAGGCAAGGTTGTTGAAGTCGGTTCCCACTTAGAACTGATGAAATTAACAGGAACTTATGCTAAGCTTATTCATGCACAGCAAGAGGAAAGGTGTGTGCAGTATGCATAAAATAGAAGAGATAAATACCACTACATTTCAAGGAAGAATCAACCTAGAAAAAGTAAAAACCTTAATCCCCTACATGAAATCCTATAACAAGAAAATGGCCTTAGGGATCTGCAGCGGTACTTTAAACCAGGTTTTTAGTATCACAAGTTCTGCTTTAGCAGCTTACTTAGTAGGTCTAGCCGCTACTGGAGGATCAGCAGAAAAAATCCTATCCCTTTTTTGGCTGCTAGCCGCCTTAGCTATCGGAAGAACAGCTATGGTTTATGCTGAAATGTATTTAGTTCATGACGTTGCCTACAGTATTTTGGTGGATTATAGAAACATTATGTATAGGGCTATAGAAAGAATCGCTCCTGCTTATATGCTGAAGAAACGCTCAGGAGATATTGCTTCATCAGTGATGGCAGATGTGGAGGTACTAGAGGTCTTTTATGCCCATACGGTAGGAGCATACATTATAGCCATTATAGCTCCCTTAACATTCTTAGTGATACTAGCCTACATTCATTGGTTGCTGCCCTTAGTGATTTTCCCCTTTTTATTATTGGTAGCCACCATACCCTTTTGGTTTAGTAAAAAAGCCAGTCAACAGGGAAAAGAAATACGAGCAAAGTTAGGTACTGTCAATGCAGAAGTGGTGGATGGTGTACAGGGGATGCGGGAAATCGTAGCCTTTGGCCGAGGAAAATCCTACTTAAAGAAGCTAGAAAACGGCACCTATGATCTTGGTAGAAGTCAAATTGCAGAAGGAAAAAGACTAGGCTTAGAAGGGGGTCTCATCAATGCTGCCATGTCATTAGGGATGGTGAGTATCTTAGCTGTATCGAGCTTTTTGGTGCTAGAGGGGACTATAGATTCCGCCTTGATTCCTACGATTATCATGCTGTCGGTGTATGTTTTTTCTCCTATTGTTGATGTCTCTGGCACTGCAAGAAATCTTGGTTCTATTGGAGCATCAGCCCAAAGAGTTTTTTCCATATTAAATACACCTACCCCTGTAGAAGATAAAGCAGAAGCCACATCTGAAGGGCCTATTGTTTCACATATTCAATACAATAAAGTAAAGTTTTCCTACAATCCTTCTGAAGAAGATGTTCTAAAGGAAGTATCCTTTGATGTAAAACCTGGAGAAACCGTGGCATTAGTAGGTCACTCTGGAGCAGGGAAAACCACCTGTGCTAATTTACTGTTACGATTTTGGGATGTTAGAGGAGGCAGTATTAAAATCGGAGATTATGACCTTCGAGACTTAACTCAGGAAAAACTCAGAGATATGGTGGCGGTGGTATCTCAAGATGTTTATCTTTTTAATATGAGTATTCGGGAAAATATTCGCCTAGGAAAGCCAGAGGCTACCGATGAAGAAGTGGAAGCGGCATCGAAACTAGCCTTAGCCCATGACTTTTTAGTAAAACTTCCTCAGGGTTATGAAACCAATGTAGGGGAAAGGGGTGTACAATTATCAGGAGGACAGCGGCAGCGAATTGCCATTGCAAGGGCGTTGATTAAAAATTCTCCGATTCTGTTGATGGATGAAGCTGTATCCAACTTAGATGCAGAAAATGAACGGGCAGTACAAAAAGCTATCTCAGAACTGCAGAAGGGAAGAACCACACTGGTGATTGCCCATCGGCTGTCTACGATCATGGCAGCGGATAAAATTGTGGTTTTAGACAAAGGTAAGGTTGCAGAGATTGGCAGCCATGATGCGTTGGTAAAGAAAAACGGAGTCTATAGTCGTTTGATTGCTTCACAAAATATAGGGGTTTTAGAATAGTGCCTTACAAAAATATCTCATGGGAATACCTAGTAATAAGGTATTCTCATATTTTATGGTTTCGTCTTAATAAAGCAAAAGACCTCCAACGAATCCCTAGATGTTTCAGTTTGCTGAAAGGAGTTTGGTTTCTTAGCCGTTAATGAGAAAATAGAAAGTCTTTCATATAGGCAAAAACCTCTCGGACATAATATCTTACAATCAAGGCGGGATTTGGGTAGGATTTTGCAGAACTGCTGCTAACATCCATCCCTAATCGATTACCGATCATTAAAGCACGATGTACATGAAAAGCGTTTGTAACAATGATGGCACTTTCTAATGCCTGCTTGTCCATGATTTCTTTGCTATAATAAAGGTTTTGAAATGTGCTGAAGGAGTTTTCCTCCTTTAATATTACTTCTGAATCAATACCTTTATCTACGAGATAAGCCTTCATAGCGGCAGCCTCTGTAATCCATTCATCCTCACCTTGAGCACCGCTGACGATGATTGTGGAGGCATAGCCTTCCTCATAAAGTTCTAAAGCCTTATTCAAACGATAAGTTAACATGTGACTAGGTTGATCTCCCCAAAGCCTGCAGCCCAGTACAACAATTGCATCGGATTTTTTTGGGACTTGTTTGAAGCCACTCCAGATGATGTTCACTTGAAGGGTAAGTAAAACTACAGCAACGAATATAAATAGTCCTAATAACTTTTTTTTCATATTGCCCTCCTGAATTATATGGAATGATGTAGATTAATGAAAGTTAATGTCATTATAACATAAAAAAAGGCTCTAGGATTTTTTTCTTAACAAAAATCATCTTCTAATTGTTTACTTTCCTCTAAAACTATGAGATAATATAGAGTCGTAAAACGGAGAGTATTATTGGTGTTTATGCGTGCAGTATACTCAAGATAAGATGAAATATAGACATAGGCCTATGGATTTTAATATACGAAGGGCTATATTCTCAGTCCTTGTTTACGTTTTTTAGCCAAGGTGAAACCATAGACCGTAAATATTAAAATTCAAATTTAAAGGCGTATACCTATATTGCACAATACAAGCAAATAATAAACGGATTACACAATGACTTCATAAAGCGAGGAATAGAGGATGAAAATAGGATTTGATCACAAGAAATACTTAGAAGAACAATCAAAATACATTTTAGAAAGAGTGAATCACTATGATAAACTCTACCTGGAATTTGGTGGAAAATTGTTGTTTGACCTTCATGCAAAAAGGGTTTTACCTGGATTCGATGAGAATGCAAAAATCAAACTACTGCATAAGTTAAAAGAAAAGGTTGAGGTTGTTATTTGTGTATATGCAGGAGATATTGAAAGAAACAAAATAAGAGGAGATTTTGGCATCACCTATGATATGGATGTTTTAAGAATGATAGATGATTTAAGAGACTATGCGTTAGATGTAAATAGTGTTGTCATTACAAGGTATGATGGACAACCAGCTACAACTGTTTTTATCAATAAGCTTGAACGCAGAGGTATAAAGGTATATACCCACAGAGCAACCAAGGGATATCCTACAGATGTAGATACCATTGTAAGTGATGAAGGCTATGGTAAGAACCCATACATTGAAACAACAAAGCCAATTGTTGTTGTAACCGCTCCAGGACCAGGAAGTGGTAAGTTGGCCACCTGCTTCAGTCAGCTTTATCATGAATATAAAAGAGGTAAGGTAGCAGGGTACTCAAAATTTGAAACCTTCCCTGTGTGGAATGTTCCGTTAAAACATCCTTTAAACATAGCCTATGAAGCTGCAACGGTAGACCTTAGGGATGTAAATATGATTGATTCCTTCCACTTTGATGCTTATAATAAAATCGCTGTAAACTATAATCGTGATATCGAAACCTTTCCTGTACTTAAAAGAATTATAGAAAAGATTACGGGGGAAGAGGCTGTGTATAAATCTCCAACAGATATGGGTGTAAATAGAGTAGGTTTTGGCATTATTGATGATGAGGTCATCAAAGAAGCTTCTAAGCAAGAGATTATTAGAAGATATTTTAAAACAGAATGTGAGTACAAAAAAGGTTATGTAGATAAAGAAACCTTTGAAAGGGTCAAGTTGATTATGGAAGAGCTAGAGCTAAAAGAAGAGGATAGAAAAGTGGTTATGCCGGCAAGAAGTCGTTCAGCTAAACTAAAAGAATTGTCTAATAAAAACGAAATATGTCCTGCTGTAGCGATAGAGTTGCAGGATGGTACCATATTGACTGGTAAGAGTTCAAATCTAATGGATGCCACTGCTGCGGTAATTTTAAATGCTGTAAAATATTTTGCAAATATTTCTGATGAAATTCACCTTATTTCACCAGTGATTTTAGAACCTATCATAAGCTTAAAGGTAAAAACATTAGGCAGCAGAACACCAGCTTTAGACTGTGAGGAAATTTTAATCGCCTTGAGTATATGTGCTGCTACAAATCCAACAGCTCAAGTTGCTATGGAGAAGTTATCCATGCTTAAAGGATGTCAGGCCCATTCTACTACCATCTTAAGCAGAAATGATGAGCAGATTTTTAGAGAGCTTGGTATTGATATCACCTGTGATCCAGAGTATCCTTCGGAAAGTCTTTATTATAATAATTAGTATAAGTAAATAAGATAAAGAAGCTAGTTAGAAATAGACCGCTAAATATAGAATCACGTTTTGGGTGATTTGTAAATATAGCGGTCTGCTTTTTTATCTTAATTTTGTTTTTAGGATAAAGCCCCCTACTTCTAGGTGTTTTTCATTTCTAGAAAATATTCATTAACGCCTGCTTTTTGAAACTCCGTGGGCCATGATTCGCAGGGAGCAAGAATATGCTCTCTTAAAATCTCTTCGATCTCTTGGTAGGAGGCTTTTTCTGTTATTGCATTTAAAATTTTTCGGTGCTGTATTATTATACTTTTTTGCGCTTTATTATGATTATGATCATATAGGAGTCTAGCTCTAGCGTAATGGGTGCTTAAATTTGTAATAGATTCCCATACCCTAGTTTTTTTGCTAATTGCAAATAGCTTTTCATGAAACTTCGTATCATATTTATGAAAATCAATAATCATAGATTTGTTCATATAAAATTCTTGTAATGATAATAGATTTTCCAATCCATTCACTTCTTCCGTGGCTATTGTATCCTGAAGAAGTTTTATTATTTCTTTTTCTAAAACAAATCTCATAAATAACACTTCATCTATCAGAGCTCTATCAATATAGGTGACCATAGTGCCTGTTTGCGGCATGATTTCTATTAAATGCTCATTATTCAAACGTCTTAAGACTTCTCGTATAGGTGTCCGTGAAACATTTAATATTTTTGAAAGTTCATTTTCAGAAAGAATGGTTCCAGGTTTCAATTCTAATTCCATGATATTATCTTTTAATAGTCTGTAAATATATTCTTTTAGATTTTCATCTTTTTTTTTCTCATATATTTTCATAGTCTTTCTCCATTTTTATTAGTCTTATTTGATATAAATATTTTAATTTTTTTCTTTAGGATAAAAATTTAACACTTGTTTACATGTATATCTGCACTTTTGACACTAACTATGTTTAATATACTACTTTTCTTTAAAACAAACAAGTTTTAAGTAATAAATAAATTTTCCCCATGATTAAAACATAATCAGAGAAATAGTGCTAAAAAGATAGCATTTATTTCAAAATTATAACAAAAATTTATTGACAAATCAAAAGAAGGCGTTAAATAACTTGTCAATTAAACTGAGTAGATATTTTAAAAAATTCAAACAAATTTTAATATAGTTTAAATTAGCACTTGACAAAGAAAAATAACTAAAATATAATACTTGTATACAAGTACACAATACCAAAAACTGAAGGATATATTTTAACCCTTTGGTATTAAAACAATTCGTTGCATAATACAAGGAGGAAAACAATGCTAGAGAGGAGTGTATAAAAATAATTGTTGTATAAAAAAGCTACAATAGAATTTAAAACAACTAGGGGGGAATAACATGGAGATGGCTTTTAGATGGTACGGAATGGCAGATTCTATATCATTAGAATTTATTGGTCAAATACCCGGAATGAAGGGAATTGTTACAGCGATTTATGATATACCTGTGGGTGAGGTTTGGCCACTAGATAAAATACTGGAATTAAAATCAAGTGTTGAGAAAAGTGGACTACATATTTCTGCTATTGAGAGTGTTCCAGTACACGAGGATATAAAACTTGGGCGGCCTACAAAAGATAAATATATAGAAAACTATAAGGAAACTATAAAAAATTTAGGTGAGGCCGGAATAAAAGTTGTCTGTTATAATTTTATGCCTGTTTTCGATTGGACCAGATCTGACTTAGCTTATCAACTTGCTGATGGATCAACAACACTTATTTATAATCAAGATACAGTCAATAAAATGGATCCTTTATCAGGAGATTTAGCGCTTCCTGGATGGGACGCATCCTATACTAAAAATCAAATGGAAAGCCTTATTAAAGAATATAAAGAATTAGGTGAAGAGAAGCTTTGGGAAAATCTTGAGTATTTTATAAAAAATATCATACCGGTAGCGGAAGCCTCTGGCGTTAAAATGGCCATTCATCCAGATGATCCACCCTGGTCAATCTTCGGACTTCCAAGAATTATAACTTGTAAAGAAAATTTTAAAAGGTTTCTTGCTATTTATGATAGCAGTTACCATGGGATTACTTTTTGCACAGGATCATTAGGTTGTACGGAAACAAATGATTTGGTAGACATGATAAAATACTTTTCAGGAGAAAAGCAAAGAATACATTTTGCACATTTGAGAAATGTAAAATGGAATGGACATAGAAGTTTTTATGAATCTGCCCACCCATCTGAATATGGATCATTAGATATGTATAGGATTTTAAAAGCCTTGCTAGATGCAGGCTTTGATGGGCCATACCGCTCTGATCATGGTAGAATGATTTGGAAGGAAACGGGAAAGCCAGGTTACGGTTTATATGATAGAGCACTAGGAGCAGTTTATATTCATGGACTTATTGAGGCTATAACCAAATCCAAATAACATACGAATTGTATTAATAATCCATCCCTATAAACAAAAAAAGAACTAAAAATTAAAATTATTACTGTTATGGGGATGGGTTAAAAAATACAGAATGAAGGACATAAAAAATTTTTTTATACAAGGTAAACGATAGCAAAATGAATCTAGGAGGGGGGATATTTTTAGAAAACTAAGAAGCATGGTTTAGCAGCATACTTCAAAGTTATAATTACTTTAAAGATTTTAGAACTAAAGATAGTAAAAGTGTAAGGAGGATAAGGTTGTGGAGATATCGTTAGAAGCAGATATGACAGACAAGGTGATTGTTATCACAGGAGGCACAGGGGTACTGTGTGCTGCAATTGTTGAAATGTTAGCAGTAAAGGGTGCTAAAATAGGGGTTATAGATATTAATGAAGAGGCACTGAATAAGATGCAAGAAGCGTATAAAAATAGAGGTTTAAAGGTTCTGAGTGTTCATGCCAGTGTTCTTGATAAAAATTCATTGGAAAAGGCCAAAGATATTATTCATGAAAAATTAGGAAAAGTAGATATTTTAATCAATGGTGCTGGAGGAAATCATCCCAAAGGAACCACATCTAGTGAATACTTATATATAAAAGATATAGATACAGAAGATATAGTCACTTTTTACGATCTTGATAAAGAAGGGATAGAATTTGTTTTTAATCTTAACTTTCTTGGTACATTACTACCTTCTCAAGTCTTTACAAAAGATATGCTGGGGAAAGAAGGATGCTGTGTGATTAATGTTTCATCTATGAATGCTTTTACACCTTTAACGAAAATTCCTGCATATAGTGCTGCAAAATCAGCAGTTTCTAATTTAACACAATGGATGGCAGTGCATTTTTCAAAAGTAGGTATTAGGGTGAATGCAATTGCTCCTGGATTTTTTCTTACAGCACAAAATCATAAACTTCTAATCAATGAAGATGGAAGTTTTACTGAAAGAGCTGAAAAAATTATTTCAAATACGCCTATGGAAAGATTCGGTAAGAAAGAAGAGCTTTTAGGTAGCATTCAATTTCTTATCAATGAAAAGGCATCAGGATTTATAAATGGTGTAGTATTGCCTATTGATGGAGGATTTAGTGCGTATTCAGGAGTATAGTTGATATATTGGAAAAAAAAGGAAAAATCATTTTTAAAAAGGATATTTATTATTATAATTAAGATAATAGAGAGGGGTAACGATTATGGTGACAGGTCCTATGTTAATAGTAATATTTTTATTATCGATAGCCATTCTTTTGGTGTCCATCATTAAATTTAAGTTAAATGCTTTTCTATCACTTTTACTCACAGCACTAATCACTGGTTTTTTAGTTAGAATGCCTTTGGAAAAAATTGGTGGACATATATCTGGAGGGTTTGGCGGCACACTAGGAGGCATTGGTATTGTAACAGGTCTCGGTGTTATGTTAGGTAAGTTTCTTTATGAGTCTGGCGGCATAGAAGTTATGGCAAATGCTATGATCAGGCAGTTTGGTGAAAAAAATTCTCCCCTTGCCATTACGATGTCAGGTTTTGTAACAGGTATACCTGTATTTGGAGATGTAGTTTATGTTATGTTTGCACCGATGATTCGTGCACTATCAAAAAAAACCGGCATATCTCAACTAATCTATGTTGGAGGAATCGCTGTAGCCACCAGTGCTGCCTTTTCAGTAGTGATTCCTACGCCAGCACCTCTAGCAGTGGCAGAAATATATGGGCTTGATATTGGAATCTTCTTTATTTATGCCCTCATCGTTGGTTTGGTAGGATCATTAGCTGGACTTGCTTGGGCGTATTTTGTAGTGAGACGTGATGAGAAAAAAGGCAGAGTATTTGTAATGGAGGAAGTAGAAGGCGAAGAATATGATGAAAGTACAGAAAATGCCATGGTTTCAGCAGGAGAGCTTCATGCTACAGATACTACCGCTGTAAGCCTTAGCAATGGAAAAGTAAATGTACCTTCTTCTGCAGCAGCTTTTTCAGTCTTAATTTTACCAATAGCATTAATTCTTATTGGTAGTTTTGGCGGTATGTGGTTGGCTCAAGGAACTACTTTGCAAAAGTTTATAGCATTTATCGGAGATAAAAATATTGCCTTGTTACTTGGTGTGTTTTATGCAATGATATCACTTAGAAGATATATCGAAAAACCTATTAGCGATTGTTTGATGGAGGCAGCTGATCAAGTTGGTTTGATACTATTGATTACAGGTGCAGGTGGAGCTTTTGGCAGAATTATAAGTGAAACGGGTATTGGTTATTATTTAGCTGAAACTTTGTCCAGTTTCAATATTTCTATCATTTTACTTGCTTTTATACTTTCTCAAATTATCAGAGCAGCACAAGGCTCTGGAACTGTTGCTATGCTTACAACAGCTGCAATTGTTGTAGAAATGATTGCAAAAACCAATGTTGCACCTGCTTTAGTAGCTTTAGCAACCTGCGCTGGAGCAGTGGGATTATCATTACCTAATGATTCCGGATTCTGGGCGGTATCAAGGTTTAATAGGATTTCTGAACAAGATACTTTAAAACTTTGGTCATTTGGAGGGTTATTTGCCGGATTAGCTATGCTGCTGACAATATTTATATTATCTTTAGGTCAGGGGTTTTTACCTGGGATGTAGTTAACAAATTATCAGCAAATGATTTTTATGATGATTACAAATATATGGAGATCTACTATCTAGATTCTTATAATACATAATAAATTTACACGAGGGGGATTGTAATAATGCGAGCAATAAAAGTGATAGAGCCTTTTAAGGTTGAAATATGTGAGGTTGAAAAACCCAAAATTGAAAACCAAGATGAAGTAATTATAAAGATAACCTCAGGAGGTATATGTGGTTCTGATATTGGTATTTATAATGGTACCAATTCACTTGCTACATATCCAAGAATTATAGGTCATGAATTTGGTGGGATCGTAAAAGAGATAGGCAGCAATGTTACTGAACTGAAAATAGGAGATAAGGTTGCTATTGATCCTGTAGTAAGCTGTGGTGAATGTTATGCTTGTAGAACTGGCAGACACAATGTATGTTCTACATTAGAAGTGATGGGTGTTCATAGAGATGGTGGTTTTAAAGAATTTATAAAGGTTCACAAAAACAATGTACATAAGTTTGCTAAAGATTTTGATGACTCCTTATTAGGACTTGTAGAGCCCTACACAATTGGCATGCAAATAAACGCTAGAGGTGAAATATCAAAAGGAGATAAGGTTCTGATTATGGGATGTGGGCCAATAGGACTTTGCACATTACAGGTAGCTAAAAAATCTGGTGCAGAAGTAATGATTACAGATATAGTAGCAGAAAGGCTGGAAATCGCTAAAAAAATGGGGGCAGATAAAACGATTTTAGTCTCTAAAGAAGATCTTGAAGGTGCAGTAAATGGGTTCACAAACAATGAAGGGATGCCTGTGATTGTGGACACTGTATGTAGTGCTTCTACCTTTGAGAAGGCTGTAAAACTAGCATCACCTGCAGGCCGTATTGTCGTCATTGGTCTTACAAATGCGCCATCACAAATTGCTCAAGTTGATATCACTAAAAAAGAACTTACGATCGTTGGCTCTAGACTTAATTGTAATAAATTCGATGAAGTGATCTCAGGATTTGAATCTGGAGAGCTAAGTCCTGAAATTTTAAAAACCCATTCTTTTCATTTTACAAAAATTCAAGATGCTTTGCAATTAATAAAAGACGAACCTGAAAAGGTGATCAAAGTGGTTTTAAACTTTAATTAAAGGAAGAAGTGTATAGAGTAAAGTACGAGATGCATATAGGGTTTCACTTGCTTTGTAGGTTTTTATAACACTTTTCAAAGTAAGGTGAAATCCTTTTTAAAAGCAATAGAGTCATATAAAAGGGGGACTAACAAGTGAAGGAGTTCTATTTAATCAATGAAGATGTATCAATTAGCTTAGCTGAAGTTGAAAAAAATATTGATAAATTTTTTTTAAACTATGATCTAAATATAATAAGAAAGGTACTTATCATTCCTCCTGATTTTACACGCTACTACTCTATGGCAGGAGAAATTACAAAAATAATTTAAAAAAAATATAGCGATAAGTTTGCCATAGATATCATTCCTGCCCTTGGGACACATATGCCCTTAAGTGAGGAAGAACGATTAAAAATGTTTGGCAGCGAAATACCTAAAGAATGTTTTATGAATCATGATTGGCGTAAAGATACAGTTTCGCTAGGTAATATTCCTAAAGAAGTTGTGAATGAAATTTCTGAAGGGTTATTTGTTACAGACATTGAAGTGGAAGTGAACAAAAAATTAGTCAGTGGAGAATATGATTTGATTTTGTCTATAGGGCAGGTAGTACCACATGAAGTAGTGGGTATGGCAAACTATAGTAAAAATATTTTTGTAGGTGTGGGAGGAAGGCAGATGATTAATAAAACCCATATGCTAAGTGCTGTATGCGGCATGGAAAAAGCTATGGGAAAAGATAAAACCCCTGCCAGAAGGGTATTTGATTACGCACAAGAGAACTTTTTAAATGAAATTCCTCTTATCTACTTCCTTACAGTGACTACAGAAAAAAGTAATGAAGTATGTTTAAATGGCTTATACATTGGGAGATCAAGAAGAATTTTTGAAGAAGCCGTAAAACTATCACAGAAATTAAACATTACTTATTTAGAAAAACCTGTAAAAAAGGTTGTTGCTTATCTTGATGAACATGAACTTAAAACAACTTGGGTTGGAAATAAGGGTATTTACCGTACAAGAAAAGCAATTGCAGACGGCGGAGAATTAATTCTTCTTGCTCCAGGCGTAAAGCATTTTGGAGAAAATGACGAAGTCGATGTTCAAATTAGAAAGTATGGTTATAAAGGAAGAGACTATGTACTAGATTTATTTAATAAAGATGCCTTTGGGAATAGTATGATGGTAGCTGCACATTTGATACAAGGCTCTACGGATGGACGATTTTCTGTTACTTATGCAACCAATACTGATTATATCACGAAAGAAGAAATAGAGTTTGTAGGATATAAACATATAAATATTGAAGAAGCTTATAAGTTATATGATCCCAAAACATTGAAAGACGGATTTAATATCCTTGAAAATGGAGAAGAAATTTATTTTGTAAGAACACCAGCACTGGGTTTATGGATAGCAAAAGATAAGATGAACTCTCCAGATAATTTTAATCCTGCAATATAGAAAATCTAGGGGAAGCCATACTATATATAAAAATACACTTAACTTGTCCTTCTAATCATGATATAGTCATCTTAAAAGAACTGAAAAAAGAGGTGTAAGAATGATGAGGAAAAGTTTTATAGTATTATTTATGTTTTTATTTATGGTTTTACAGTCCCTTACAGCCTGCACGACTAAAAGCAACAGTCCAAGGGATGAAAACATAAGTACACCTACAATCAGAGAACCATTGTCTCAAGACAGCCAAGGTACGCTGGTTGAGCAAGCTAGTAAAATAGTTGCAGATGGAACGACACTTCTTACAAGAGTGCTTCCACCTGAAGGTTTTGAAAGAGTTGAAATAGCAGAGGAATCCTTTGGCAGTTATTTAAGAAAGCTACCTGTAAAACCCCATGGAGCAAAAGTACTTTACTATGATGGTAGGGAGAAGAAAAGAGATGTACATGAGGCAGTAATAGATATAGACGTTGGTGATAGGGATTTACAGCAGTGTGCTGATGCGGTAATTAGACTAAAGGCTGAGTATTTATATGGACAGGGATTATATGATAAAATCTCTTTCAATTTTACCAATGGGTTTTCAGCTCAATATAGCAAATGGATGGAGGGCTACAGAATATCAGTAGATCATAACAATGTTAGTTGGGTAAAAAGGACAAATTATTCTAATGATTATATAGATTTTAGAAAATACTTAGACATGGTATTTGCTTATGCTGGCACATTGTCTTTATCGCAGGAATTGAAAAAAGTTTCTATAGAAGATATGGAGATTGGCGATGTATTTATCCAAGGAGGAAGTCCTGGACATTGTGTGATTGTTGTCGATATAGTAGAGAATAAATCAACGGGTGAAAAGTTATTTATGCTGGCACAAAGCTATATGCCAGCTCAGGATATACATATTCTTAAAAACACTGAGGATAAAGATTTAAGTCCTTGGTATTCTTTAAACTTTGGTGAAGATTTACTTACGCCAGAGTGGAGATTTGGTAAAGATGATTTGAAAAGGTTTCAATAGATTTGAATAGAACTAAAACCGTAGATCTGTTAAAAGAGAGGGTGATATCATTCTGTTTAGAAACAGACCTTGGACTGCTTTTTCAGCCTTTTATTGTTAATAAAATGTCTTGTTGCCCTAAAAATTAATGAAATATTTTTAGTTATAGCTTGACAAAACTTTGTCAAATATGCTATATTTATGTCATAAATAAAAGTAATTGTGTTGTTAATGAAAACAAAGACATCAGTTTGAAAACTGATGAAAAAAGTTATGAAGGCTTGTTTTCTTTTATGAAAAATAAAAGAGACAAGCCTTTTGTTTTTGAAGGGTGGTTGTTGCTTTGACAGACTACATACTTAAAAGGATTCTTTACTTGCTCTTTGTTATGATAGGTGTATCCATTTCTACCTTTGGCTTAAGTCAGATCATATCTACAACTGAAGGCTGGCGAAGTCTTGGGTATTGTAGGAGAAAGCGGGTGTGGTAAAACCACCCTTTCCCGCAGTATCTTAGGTTTACCGCCACCAGCAGGAAAGATAAAGGAAGGCGAACTCATTTTTGAAGGAAAAAATCTGCTCCATTTATCTAAGGAGGAGAAGAGGAAAGTGCGGGGAAGAGAAATAGGAATGATTTTTCAAGACTCTATGACTTCTCTAAACCTAGTTAGAAAAATAGGTAGCCAGTTTATAGAAACTCTTTCCTCAAGGCTTAAAATAGACAAGGAAAATGCTAGAAAATTAGCAGAAGAAATGTTAGTGAAAGTAAATTTACCTAGACCCGAAAAAAATATGAATCAATATTCCTTCCAATTAAGCGGAGGAATGAGACAACGGGTGATGATTGCTATGGCCCTGGCATTAAGACCGAAGATATTAATTGCTGATGAACCACCACAGCACTGGATGTAACAGTACAAGCACAAATTTTAAAAGAAATGCAAGATTTGAAGGAAAGCTATGGCACAAGTATTATATTGGTATCTCACAACCTAGGGGTTGTATATCAAATAGCAGATACAATTGCGGTGATGTATGCAGGTTCAGTTGTAGAATATGGTAAAGTCTCTACAATATTTAAAAGTCCTGTGCATCCCTATACCAAGGCTTTATTGGGGTCTATACCTAATTTAAATCAGCAACAAGAAAAATTAGTATCTATTGAGGGTTCTCCCCCCTTTTCACATAGATTGCCTTCAGGCTGTGTTTTTCACCCCTGGTTTATCCTATTTATTTATTTCCCATGATATAGCAGCAGTAAAATATATTAGTGATGAAATTGCTGTCATGTATTTAGGAAAAATTGTAGAGGTAATAGAAAGCAAAGTTCTAATAGAAAAGGCTCTTCATCCCTACACAAAAGCACTACTGCGGGCAGTGTCTATAGCAGGAGGAGAGAAGACTTTACTGCGAAATCAGCAACTAAAGGGAGAACCTCCCAACCCTCTGGGTCTTTATAAGGGATGTAGGTTTTTTTCAAGATGTGATTGTCGGCAGGAAATTTGCAGCAAGGAAGAACCACAGTTGAAACAATTGACAGAAGGACACAAAGTAGCTTGTCACCTTGTAGCGCAAACTAAACTTTAGATCAGAGCAGATAACACCTAAATTTAGACTATAATTTCAGTCATATATAGATAAGGGGCTGCGGCTGAAAATGATATAGTCTTAATGAATGAAGATATCTAAGAGGGATAAAAAGGTAAATAACTTTGAACTTGATGTAAATTTTAAGCCTCACTTGGCGGCGGTTGAGATAAAATGGTGAGAAAAGAAGTATTATAAAGTATTATATGGAAATAAGGTTTGGGGAGATACACTGATATCTGCCCTTACTTTATTTATATTGATGGGTATTTCTATTATTTGACAAGTAAACAGTACTATCGTACAATAATTGTATAAACTATGCAAAAGACGCTTTTAACTCTGGTTCACATCTCCTAAAGTGATAAATAAAGTAATGTGGATAATCAGAATATCTTAGATTGTAGTTAATAAGGAAAGCAGAAAGGGAGATCAGCATGGAAAAAACAGAAAATAGCGATAAGCTATCCTTGCTCTTGACCGGCTTAATATGGACTTCGGGAGGACTTGCAGTTTTCTTGTTTATGATTAAAAGCTTTGGTTATGTCCTTTGGATTGCTGCAAGTATTGCTTACATAATAGGATTTTTATTGAAACCCCTTATAATGACGGTACGTGAAAGTAGAGATAGACTAATATCCTTTAGAGAAAAGATGGTCTTGGGGCTTAAGGGTTTTTTTGTGTTCTCTTGTGTATATGCTACCTATGTGATTTTTGTCTCTGCTTTATATGATTTGTATTGGAGCTATTGGGTGTTGTTGGGAGCTTTTTTACTATTAGCTGCTATGGCAAAGAGAGAACAAAAAAAGGAAGATGACTTAGCAGAAGAAGCACAAGAGGAGGTAAAAGGATTTAAAAGACTAAAAAAAGCAGGAGCTATCTTGTTGTCAGCTACATTAACTACAATTAATTTTTATCAATTTTATGTTCCTTATAAGGCAATTACTCTTGAGAATTTAGCTATACCTGACACTATTTCCATACAAAAAATAGATGAAACAGATGCTAGTCATTGGGGAGGGTATTCACTATACTTACAGCGAGAAACCATCCTAGTAAATGAGGAGGAAATTTTACGTAAGTTAATAAAATCACTGGAAGGAATGAAAGTTAAAAATCTTCGATATATTGAGGAGCTGAATTATCTTAAAATGCAGCGAATGGAAAAATTTTATTACTCAGGATATATAGATTATGAAGGAGTGAGCGTTTACCGGGAAACCTCAAGTGATACAACCAAGTATATCTATGGTATAGAAATTTATCCAAATGGTAGTGTATACTTGCTTCTAGCTACAGAGGGAAGAAGAAGAATACAAAATTTTTCAGTAGCGTTAGAATATAAGATGATTGAGGAACTATTAAAAGGGAAAATGATTTTACAATAGAATAAAAAATAAAAAAGAAGAGGTTTTCCTCTTCTTTTTTTTACTAATTTTCCAATGCTTCTGTTGCTGCAATAGTAGCTACAGGATTTTTGTCAAATACAGGTATAATTAAAAATGTTATTAAACATACAATCCATTCTAAGTAAATAACATGTGGAACTACCCTTATAGCCGGTACAAACTGCCATAAAACTAATACAATAATTCCTACCAAAGTGGTGTAAAAAGCTGAGTTCTTTCTGCAGAGTCCCGGAGCAAATACAGTAAATAAAATGACGATAGTAAAGGCAGTTGTTAAACTCAATGCAACCAGTAAAGTTTTAACAATTGCAACGACTGTTAAGGCAGCGATATAGGAGAATATTCCCAATATAGCTACACAGACCTTTGTAACGATATAAAAGTTTTTGTCACTTACACTAGGATTGATGAATCTTTTATAAATGTCCTGTGAAAAGAGGGTAGCAGAGCCCAATAATAAATTACAACCTGTAGAAATTCCTGCCGCCCATAAGGCTGCCAAGGTAATTCCTGCGATAAAAGGATTTAAAGACATAATAACTTGGGGTAAAGCTAATGTAGCACTAATGTCTGGGAAAATCGTTCTTGCTACGATTCCCATTAAAGCCGATAAAAATCCTATAGGAATCATCAATAGACCCCCAAGAACAATGCCGTTTCGAGCGGTTTTAGCGTCCTTAGCACTGCAGGATATTTGCACGGTAGCTTGTAGAGACATTACTTGAGTAATCATAACAGCAAACCATCCTATAATGACTACCCATCCCAAACCATCAGTTAAATGAAAGTAGGGTATTTCAGCAGGTAGCTGTGCAGCAACGTTAGCAATACCTCCCTGTGAAAAAATGGAGATTAAGGTAGCTGCTATAATTCCGACATAAATTAAAGCAATATTTAGAAGATTGGTAAAGCCTGCTCCCATCATACCTCCAATAAATGTAATGCCCACAAAAAGGATTGTGCTGGTAAGCATACCGCTTTGAAAGGTAAATATTTGGGGTAGAAGAGATGCTAAAATGGCACCACCGGATACACATTGTAGCGCTGTAATTACCAATTGAATGGTAATCTGTCCAATCACACAAATAATACGTCCTTTGGTATCATAGTATTTTTCAAATAATTCCGGTACAGTTGTAACGTTTAAACTTCTGTATTTAGCTGCTGCCGCTAAACCCATAATGATAGCTCCTGCCCCCCAGGCAACATTATACCAACCTGCGGCTAAGCCTACATTATAAGCTTGTTCAGCAACACCGATAGTGGAGGCTCCACCTATAGCTAAACCAGTAATTGTAACCGCTACTAGAGGGGTAGTTAGTTTCCTACCAGCCAACAAGAAATCTTCACTGCCTTTAGCAGCTAGTCTACGGGCATGCATACTTAATGCAAATAATGCAAAAATGTATAATAGCACAATAATCAAAGGGATATTCATTTGATACATACCTCCTGTTTTTTTGTTTTTGTTAAAATTTTATAATATAATCTGATTACTTTTATCAACAGTCTTTGCCCTTTGCTGTCATTTTTTGATGCAATTTAATATATCCGGATATAAAAAAACACATCTGTCCATGATATACAGGGACGAATGTGTAATACGCGGTACCACCCTACTTAATTCCATCTACTTATATTATAAATAAATAGAATTCTCTTTATTTTCTGTAACGTAGAAAATACGGATCAGCCTACTTAAACAATAGATTTGTTCAGCCTACAGCTCAAGAATGTATTTCGCTATATTTTTCAACTAGTTTCCACCAACCACTAGCTCTCTGAATGAATTTTACAGCTACTTCTTTCCTTCATCGCTTTATCAGTTTAAAGTTATAGTGTTCATAGTAAATTTACTTAAAAATAAGTATATAAATTTTTACAAATTTGTACAAATATTAAAAAAAGCTAATTTGACACTTTAGCTAAGATTATCCAGTTATATTAAGAATTTTCTTTTATTTTCTTAATATTATACTTTTCTTAAATGCAAGTTCAGAGGTGTTTGCCTATAACTATTTGCCTGTAACTATAACTAAAATTAAACAGTTAGTAAAGTTAGGTAATATTTGATTTACAACCTAAATCATGGAGATAAGGTATGAATAAAACAAAACCCCTGAAAATAGTATAAATATTTTAACAATATAAAAATTTCAAACAATATATAAATTTGTTAAAAAAGATGATATAATGTAGAAGTATAGGGCCCAAGTACTAAATAATGATGCGCATTTTATTGAAAGGGTTTTATAGAAATTCCACATCAAAGGTGGTAGAAGTTAATGAATGAAAATATACATGAGAAGCATATGGAAGCAATTATGCAGTTAGTTGAAAGCTTAGGAATGGATGGTGCGGATGATTATCTTTGTCAAGGGCTTATGAACACATCAAAAAAGGTAGCTGTCTTTAGAGAAAAAATCGCCAGTCTTAAAGATAGTTTGCAACAATCAACAAACAGTGATGAAATATTTCATTTAGAATGTGATATTAAAAGTGCTAGAGAGCTTTTAGATCAACTGTTATTAGAGTTAAAAGCAATGGATGAGCGTTACATATGCTTTAGGAAGTACTTAAAAGAAAAAGAAAGCGTAAATTTATAAAAGATGCCCGAAAACCTCCGTTGTCTATCTCGGAGGATGAAAGGGCATAAAATCAAGGTGGTTCGATGCCACCTTGATTTTATACTACACGAACTTCTGATTCTGAATATACTTTTGAATTATTTCAGCACTTACAGTTCCAGCAGTACCGATATAATATCCCCTGCTCCATAATCCACTACCCCAAAATTTAGATTGTTTTAGCTTGGGAAATCCTTTAAATATTTCATTAGCAGAAATCCTTTTAAGTTTTCTAACTATATCAACTGGTGCAATAGTTGGAGGTGCAGAAACGAAAAGGTGAATAAGTCATTAGCATTTGTTTTTAATTTGATAGCCAATATTTTAATTTCAGTATATAAATCTTCGTCTATTGTGGTATTAATATTTTTTCTTGCCACTTTTAACACATAGTTGACTATGTAGCAATAATATGTTAAAACAAAAACATATATAACAATGTTAAGGAGGTGAGAAAATGAAGTTATCGTTTAAATTTAAACCAAGTTTTACAGTAGAGCAATTAAGTATTATACAAGAATTATCTTTCCATACAACTAAACTATATAATATAGTGAATTATGATTTAAGAGAAAAAGGCTTTAAATCCTATGTAGATATTGAAAATATCTACAAGACAAATTGGCACTCAGATTTTCTACATAGCCATACAAGACAACACTGTTTTAAAATGGTAGAGCAAAATTGGAAATCGTATTTTGCAAGTATCAAAGACTATAAAGAAAATCCACATAAATACAAAGGACTTCCTAAGCCACCTAAATTTAAAAATATGGAAGATAAAAAGAATGAGATTGTATTCACTAATCTTGCTATAAGGTTTAGGGAAAATACATTCATGTTATCTCTTTCTAAAGCAATTCAGAAGACATTTGAGGTAGAGAGTTTAAATTTTGAAGTTTCTAATAAACTTCAAAGCCTTATAAATTGGAATGAGTTGCAACAAGTTAGAATAAAATGGGATCATTCTTTAAAACAATGGTACTTAATTATCATCTACAACAAGCAAGAATTAGAACCAGTAAATAATATTAACATCATGGCAATAGATTTAGGGCTTGATAATCTTGCTACTATAACATTTAAAGAAGGTAACGAAACATACTTATTTTGTGGTAAAAAACTCAAAGGAATCAATGCTTTTGTAAACAAGAAAATCGCTTATTACCAAAGTATTGAAATGAAGAAAATAGGCTCAGATAAATTTAAAAATACCAAAATGATTCATTCTTTAAGAAGATATAGAAATAACTATGTTAATGATTATCTTCATAAAACAAGTAAAAATATTATTGATAAAGCAATAAAACATAAAGTAAAGAAAATAGTTATAGGTAAAATTAAAGGCATTAAGCAAGATATGAATTACAATAAGTCCTTTGTTCAAATACCTATACAAAGACTTACTGAATTAATAAAATACAAGGCTGAACTACAAGGTATTGAAGTTAAATTTAAAGAAGAAAGCTATACAAGTGGTTGTAGTGCCTTGGATTTAGAGCCAATAGATAAAAACCACTATAATAAGAGGCGCAGAGTAGTTAGAGGGTTATTCAAATCAAGCTTTGGATTAGTCAATAGTGATGTGAATGGCTCGTTAAATATATTAAGAAAAGAAGAAAAATGTATTCCTGAAATAGTGCAAGCTATGAGGGATAAAGGGAGTGTGTCCTCCCCGTTGAGAGTAAGGGTTGCCTGTTGAGGTGGAAACTTAAATATCAAACCTCTCACGAAGCCACCGTTGCTTGTCTCGGTGGTAGTTCACAGGAATTAAAACAATTAGGGGGGAAGATTTTTGTCTCAATAGGTTGAGGAGAGGAGTAATCTCCCTGTTTTTTTAAAACAAGTTTTGCGTGTACTGCTTATAGCGACTGGAAATGAAATAGATATATATTTGCTTTTGACTAGAATCTTAAATAATTGCACAATGAAAGTGAAATAAATAAAAATTTGTACAGAAAAATACAAAAAAGCATTGACTATAATCTTCAAAAATATTAGAATAGTCTTACAACATCTTGTGTTGAATTGTATTGAAAAAAATAATATAAAAAGGCTTTGATGAGGAGGAGTACATATAGTCCCGAAGTATAGAGAGGAAATGATGGTGGAAAATTTCCCTGAAGGATATGTGGAAGGTAGCCTCTGAGCTGTGAACCGAAATTGTAAAAGAGTAGACTTCAACGGATTCCCACCGTTATAGGGGAAGTAGTATCGGAAATGTCCTGTACTATATTTAAGCAGTGTACTTTTTGTACAAAATTAGGTGGTACCGCGGAGAACAACCTTCGTCCTATTATATTATAGGATGAGGGTTTTTTATTTTTTTAAAATCTATTCTTTAAGAAAAGGAGAAATGATGATGAAGTATAGTGGCGCTGAAATTATTATTAAATTATTAGAGGAACAGGGCATAGATAAGATTAGTGGCATTCCTGGGGGAACCAATCTTCCTATATATGATGCCCTCAATAAAAGCAGTAAAATACAGCATATTCTTACAAGGCATGAACAAGGAGCAGGGTTTATGGCTCAAGGTATCGCTAGAACAACCGGGAAAGCTGCAGTTTGCTTTGCCACTTCGGGGCCGGGGGTAACCAACTTACTTACAGCCATTGCAGATGCAAAACTGGATTCTGTTCCTATGGTGGCTATCACAGGGCAAGTGCCATCTTCTCTTTTAGGTACGGATGCTTTTCAAGAGGTAGACACCTGCGGTTTGGCTATTCCTATTACAAAACACAACTTCTTTGTACGATCAGCTAAGGAGCTGTTTCATATCATTCCAGAAGCCTTTAAGGTGGCAGAAACGGGGAGACCTGGACCTGTTGTGATAGATGTTCCTAAGGATGTTCAGTTGGAAAAAATCGAAGTTAAAGATTGGCCTGCGAGGGCTGAGGGTAGTAGAGATACGAATGTCAACAAAGTGAACCTAGAAGATATAAAAAAAATGGCACAGATGATCAATAGCTCTAAGAAACCTTTATTATACATTGGAGGAGGCATACTACAGTCAAACTCCCATGAATTGTTATATCAAGTTGCTAAGAAAAACAATATCCCTGTAGCTTCTACGCTAATGGGTTTAGGATGTTTTCCTGCGGATGACAACTTACATTTAGGTATGCTGGGAATGCATGGAGCGCCCTATACCAATCTTATTTTAAATGAAACAGATTTACTAATAGCCTTTGGAGTACGTTTTGACGATAGAGCTACAGGAAGGATTGCAGAATTTTGTCCAAATGCTGCTATTCTACATGTAGATATAGATCCAGCAGAGCTAGATAAAAATAAGCAAACAAGTTTTTCTATCGCTGCAAATATTTATAAGGTCCTGGAGGAACTGATTCCTCTTCTACGCTCGGACTGTCGAGAAGATTGGATTTGCAAGATTGAGGAAATAAAAGAAAAGCATCCTTTTTCTATGCCAGCACCCAATGATTTAGGGCATCCTGTCAATGTTATAAGGCGTATTGGTGATTTAGTAGATGAGGACACCATTATTGCCACGGATGTTGGGCAGCATCAAATGTGGGTGGCGCAAGTGTATCCCTTTAAGAAGCCTCGTAGATTACTGACATCTGGGGGCTTGGGAACGATGGGCTTTGGATTACCGACTGCAATAGGAGCAGCTTTAGCAAACCCGGATAAAAAAGTAGTCTGTATTACCGGTGATGGTTCCTTTTTAATGAATATTCAAGAATTGGCAACATTGGCAGACTTGAATTTAAACATAACAGTAATCATATTAAATAATGGAGCATTAGGTATGGTAAGACAGCAACAGGAGTTGTTTTTTCAAGCAAATTATATCGCCTCCAGCTTTGTTACAAATCCTGACTTTGCCTCTATTGCCACCCACTTTGGCGTAAAGGGATATGATTTTAAAATCTCAGGGGAAATGGAAGTTTTAAAAAATTGTCTATCCGCTACTGAACCTTGTGTAATCAATGTGCCAATAGCTTGTAATGAAAATGTTATGCCGATTGTACCGCCAGGGGCAGCAAATTATCAAATGATGATGGGAGGAAAACAACTTGCATAAAACATCAAATGTTATTATTCAACTTACAGTAAACAATCACCCAGGAGTAATGTCCCATATTACAGGACTTTTCTCCAGAAGGGCTTTTAACTTAGAAGGAATTTTATGTGGAAGATTGGAAAATGGAAAGGTAAGTAGAATGTATTTACTAGTTAAAAAGGACGAAAGGATGGAGCAAATCATTAAGCAATTGGAGAAGCTTTATGATGTGATGGAGGTTTGTGTATGCGAGGATTATAACGCTGCTTTGTTTGATGATATACATGTATTGATTCAGGAAAATAAATAAAAAATATTCAAAAAACTATTGACAATGAAGTATAAAAAAATTATAATTAACAACAATAAATATTGAAATGTGTTTTACACAGATAAAGACGATGATAGGAAGAGTACGTATGTGAAGTAGTTTAAGCGAGTTGGTGGTGGTGAGAGACCAATACGACGCACATATCGAAGAACATCCTTGAGTTTCTAACTGAAATCCTTTGGTGAGAGTAGGCTTAGACGGATTCAACCCGTTAACCGTTGAAAAGCATCGAATAGATAGGCTATTCTGTGCTTATTGAGCTGAACTAATTTATTTAGTTAATCAGGGTGGTACCGCGAAGTAACCTTTCGTCCCTTTTATGAGGAGACGAAGGGTTTTTTTATTTTAAACTTTCATGCATGAAGGTAATGAGTTTTAAGTAGTTGTATTTAATGACCGGTCATTCATTAACAAAAAAATGTTTGAATGGAGTGATCAAGATGAAAAGAAGCTTTATTACAGAAATAAAAGGTGAAGAAGAAGCTGTTTTGTTAAAAGGTTGGATTTACAAAATCAAAAAATTCAAAACATTCGCATTTGTTTCTTTGAGAGATAAAACAGGGGTTGTACAGTTGTTATTGGAGGATTTAGATGCTTTAGAAAACCTTAAAACCGAGATGGCAATAGAGGTAATGGGTGTACCTGTTAAGAATGAAAAAGCGGAGGGAGGTATAGAAATACACATAAAAGATCTAAGCATTATTGGTAATGTTTATTACGATCTTTTGCCCTTTAGCATCAACCAAAAAAAGGTGAATACTTCTTTGGAAATGGAATTAGATCATAGGTATATCAGTCTTAGACGACCTGATAGAAGAGCCATCTTTAAGGTTCAAGAGGAAATTGTAACTGCTTTTAGAGATTATTTTAAGGGTCAGGGATTTTCAGAAATCCATACGCCAAAAATCATTGCTTCAGGAACAGAGGGAGGATCAGAACTGTTCACTGTCAACTACTTTGATACAAGAGCTTTTTTAGCACAAAGTCCTCAATTTTATAAGCAAATGATGGTAGGTGCAGGTTTCGAATCAGTATTTGAAATAGGTCACGCCTATAGAGCAGAGTTGCATAATACTTGGAGACATCTTAATGAATATGTCAGTTTGGATGTGGAAACCGGCTTTATTCAAGATGAAGAAGATTTGATGAATATACAACAACAATTTATTCAGCATTTGTTTCAACATTTAAAAAGTAGCTGTGAAAAAGAATTAAAGATGTATGCTCTAGAATTGCCTGAAATACAAGAAATTCCCCGAATTCCACTATTTGAAGCGCAAAGAATACTATTGGAGGTCTATGATAAAAAATCTCCAGTGGGAAATTTAGATGCTGAAGGAGAAATACTGTTTTCTAAGTATGTAAAAGAAAAGTACAACAGCGATTTTGTATTTTTAACAAAATATCCTGCTGTAAAGCGTCCAATGTATACTATGCCCGATGAAGTCCACGAAGGCATGACAAAAAGTTTCGACTTAATCTATAAAGGGCTAGAGATCACAACGGGAGGACAGCGGATTCATGACTATGAAATGTTGAAGGAAAATATCGTTAAATTTGGAGGAAATCCTGAGGATTTTGGCTTCTATGTAGAAAGCTTTAAATATGGAATGCCCCCCCACGGAGGATTTGCTATGGGTCTTGAGCGACTTACCATGAAGATTTTAGAACTACAAAATATTAGAGAGGCTACTTTGTTACCTAGAGATATGGGAAGGATTACACCTTAGGAGGGATAAAATGAAGTTGACGATTGAAGAAGTAAACTATATAGCTAAGCTTGCAAAATTACAGTTTACAGAGGAAGAGGCACAACGTTTTGCTAAGGATTTTGAAGGAGTTTTATCTCATTTCGATAATTTAAACAAAGAGGATCTAAGTGCAACAGATCTTAATAACTTCCATGAAAGAACACCAGTAATAAGAAAAGATGAAACACAAAACCTTCATAACAAGAAGGAGTTATACCAAAATGTAAAAAAAATGCGGGAAGGTTTTATTGAAATTCCTAAGGTTATAGAATAGAGGTGAAGTCATGAAAATTCAAGAGATGACAATTGAAGAGATCAAAGAGGGTTATAGAAAAAAAGCCTTCACTGTAAAAGAAGTAGTAAAAGCCTATTATGAGAGGATAGCTTCTGAAGAGGGAAGGGTGAATGCCTTTATTACCCTTTGTGAAGAAGAGGCCCTTAAGACGGCGGAAGAGCTAGACCAAAAACTGGAAAAGGGAGAGTCATTAGGCCCACTAGGAGGGATTCCGGTGGCCATCAAAGATAATATATGCACTAAGGGTATGAAAACCACCTGTGCTTCTAAAATGCTGCAGGATTTTGTCCCTCCCTATGATGCTACGATTATCAAAAAATTGAAGGAAGCAGATGCTGTTATCATAGGAAAAGCCAACATGGATGAATTTGCAATGGGTTCTTCTACAGAAAACTCTGCTTTTAAGACCACAAGAAATCCTTGGCATCTTCAAAAAGTTCCTGGTGGTTCTTCTGGTGGTTCTGCCGCAGCGTTAGCAGCAGGTTTTGCTCCGCTAACGATCGGTTCTGATACAGGAGGTTCTATAAGACAGCCGGCAGCTTTTTGCGGCGTGGTGGGATTGAAGCCTACCTATGGTTTGATATCAAGATATGGATTGATTGCTTTTGCTTCCTCGTTAGATCAAATAGGGCCCTTTGGTAGAACCGTAAAGGACTGTGCTTTAGCATTACAGGTGATGCAAGGAAAAGACCTAATGGATGCCACCAGCTATCAAGGGGGGGATACGGAGGATTATTTAACAGATTTAGACAAAAAAATTGCAGGATTTAAAATTGGTTTACCGAAAGAATTTTTCCAAGAGGGATTAGATCAAGAAATTGCTTATAGTATAAAAGAAGCTATCAAGCTGCTAGAAAAAATGGGGGCAGTAGTGGAAGAGTTTTCTTTGCCTATTGTAGATACAGGATTGTCGGCTTATTATATTTTATCTTCTGCTGAAGCCAGTTCTAATCTTGCTAGATATGATGGGGTGCGTTATGGATATCGTGCAGAAGAATTCGAGGGAATTCATGAGTTGATGATGAAAAGTAGGACAGAAGCTTTTGGCAAGGAAGTCAAAAGAAGAATTATGTTAGGTACCTACGTTCTTTCATCAGGTTACTATGATGCCTATTATAAAAAAGCCATGATGATGAAGGAGAAAATTAGAGCTACTTTTAAAGAAGCCTTTGATAAATATGATGTTATTCTAAGTCCTACCTCACCAGTGCTACCCTTTGGCGCAGGGGAAAAGACAGAAGACCCTTTAGAAATGTATTTAGCAGATATCTACACAGTAAATATTAATATTGCTGGCCTACCAGCCATCACAATACCCTGTGGTTTTAGTAAAACCAAACTGCCAATAGGACTACAGTTAATAGGAAATCACTATGATGAAAAGAAATTATTGACCGTGGCCCATCAATTAGAGCAAGAACTAGGAATTTATAAAGAAATAGCTGATTTTAAGGAGGTGTAACTATGATTTTTGAGACCATCATAGGGCTAGAAATACATGTTGAATTACTTACAAAGTCAAAAATATTTTGTTCCTGTTCCACTGAATTTGGTGCAGCACCTAATGAAAATACTTGTCCTGTTTGCACTGGGCTTCCAGGCACTTTACCGGTACTGAATGAAGAAGCTGTTGCATTAGCCATTAGAGCTGGAAGAGCTATAAACTGCGAAATTAATACTGTTAATAAATTTGACAGAAAAAATTATTTCTATCCAGACTTACCTAAGGCATATCAAATTTCTCAATTTGACCTACCTATTTGTGTGAAGGGTTATGTGGATATCGAAGTAGAGGGAAAAAAGAAAAGAGTACGAATTACACGAATTCATATGGAGGAAGACGCTGGTAAGCTGTTGCATTTAGAAGAAGAAGCTACAACATTGATAGACTATAATAGAACAGGCGTACCTTTAATAGAGATTGTAACAGAGCCGGATTTAAGATCTCCAGAGGAAGCAGTTGCCTTTTTAAAAAACCTAAAGGAAATTTTACAATATGCAAATATCTCAGACTGTAGAATGGAGCAGGGGTCTTTAAGATGTGATGCCAATATTTCTCTACGACAGGCTGGAACAGAGACATTAAATACTAGAGTGGAAATTAAAAACCTTAACTCTTTTAAAGAAATTTTAAAGGCTTTAAAAAAAGAAGAAAAACGTCAACAGGAGTTATACCTTTATGGAGAAGGGCATAAAATTCAGCAGGAGACGAGAAAATGGGATGCTGCTAAGGGCAAGACGATTGCCATGAGGAGTAAAGAGGAATCCCATGATTATAGATATTTTCCAGAACCAGATTTGCCTCCAGTGGTCATTGATCAGCATAAAATAGAAGAAATACAAAAAAATCTTCCAGAATTACCAGCAGAAAAAAGGGCCCGTTTTATTGAAAAATACGGGGTGCAAAAGATGCAGGTGGATATTTTGGTAGGGAAAAAAGCATTAGCAGACTACTTTGAAAAAGTTGTGGCACTGGGCGCTACACCAGTAGAAGCTGCCAATTGGATTACTGTGGATATGTTACGACTCCTCAAGGATGAGGAGGAAATACTAGAAATATCTCTAAAACCACAATACATTGTGCAATTACTAAAAATGATTGATGAAGGAAAAATCAGTCGTACTGCGGCGAAGGAAGTATTTGAAGAGTTATGGGGAACTGAAAAAACTCCTGATGAAGTGGTGCAGGAAAAAGGATTAAAGCAAATTAGTGGTACGGAGGAATTAGAAAAAGTAGTAATAGATATCATTGCGCAACACCCTCAGGCTGTAGAGGACTACAAAAATGGCAAATCTCAAGCGGTAGGTTATTTAATGGGGCAGATCATGAAGACTACAGGAGGGAAAGCGAATCCGAAACTGGTAAAGGAAATTATTACAAGTAAACTGAATGATTAGAATATTTTTAATTACAAAACAATAAAAATAATAAAAAAACTTAAAAAAAGTATTGCAATTCTTTACTGTATACTGTATAATATATAATATAAACAAGTTAAATAACTTATGGGCAAAGGCGTCCGCTACAGAGGAAGTAAAGAAATCATTCCTTATGTTGTGGTCGCTTTTTTATATTTAGTCAATAACAATATTAGCAAGGGGGTTATATTGATGAAAACCAATTATAGCAAGGAAGAAATTTTACAAAAAGCAAAGGAGCTTGAACTTGAATTCATTCACTTACAATTCACAGACATTATGGGGGTAATGAAAAACATTTCTATTACCATCGAACAATTAGAGAAGGCCCTAGATAACGAAATTATGTTTGATGGTTCTTCCATCGATGGTTTTGTTAGAATCGAAGAATCAGATATGTATTTAAGGCCAGACCTTTCTACTTTTGTGGTATTTCCTTGGACAAATGGATCTAGGGAAGCGAGGATGATTTGTGATGTTTACAGACCAGATGGAACACCTTTTGATGGTTGTCCTAGAAACACATTAAAAAGAGTATTAAAAGAAGCAGAAGAAATGGGTTATATTATGAATGTTGGTCCAGAGTGTGAATTTTTCTTATTCCATACAAATGAAAGAGGAGAGCCAACCTTAGATACCCATGATAATGCAGGTTATTTTGACTTAGCACCTGTAGATTTAGGTGGAGATGCTAGAAAAGATATGACAATTACTTTAAAGCAAATGGGCTTTGAAATAGAGGCTTCTCACCATGAAGTAGCTCAAGGGCAACATGAGATAGACTTCTTATATGCAGATGCTTTAGCAACGGCTGATAATATCATGACCTTTAAAATGGCGGTAAGAATCATTGCTCAAAGACATGGTCTTCATGCCACATTTATGCCTAAACCAAAGTTTGGTATCAATGGATCAGGAATGCACATTAATATGTCATTAGCAACTTTAGATGGTAAAAATGCTTTTTATGATGAAAGTGATCCTTTGAAACTTTCTAAAGCGGCTTACCACTATTTAGGAGGAATTGTGAAGCATGCAAAAGCTTTTGCAGCTGTTACAAATCCTACCATTAACTCTTATAAAAGATTAGTTCCAGGCTATGAAGCACCGGTATTAATTGCTTGGTCCTCTAGCAATAGAAGTCCTTTAATCAGAATACCAGCAAAAAGAGGAAATTCAACAAGAATAGAATTAAGAAATCCAGATCCATCTGCTAACCCATATTTAGCATTAGCAGCTGTTTTAAAAGCAGGTTTAGATGGTATTAAGAACGAAATAGAGCCACCAGCACCTGTTTGCAGTAATGTATATCATATGAGCGATGAAGAGATGAAGGAAAAAGGTATAGAAGGTCTTCCTACCAACTTGTATGAAGCAATTCAAGAATTGTCTAAAGATGAAGTGCTAAAAGAAGCTCTTGGCGCACATATTTTTGAAAAGTTTTCAGATGCAGCACTGCTAGAATGGAGCGAGTATTCAAGATATGTCAGTCAATGGGAGTTAGACAGATACCTAAGAAAGTTTTAATAGAAAAGGGTGCCTTCAGGGGTAGCCCTTTTCCTCCATTGAATATCTATAAAACTATATTTTGCAGTTTGGGGTGAGTAGTATGAGGGGGTACAGTATTTTAGTGGCAGATAGCGGAGAAACATCCAGAAAATGGATTTACACTGCACTGATGAAGAAGGGGTACAAAGTATATGAGGCTTCTGATGCTGCTGGTACTTTAAGAATTTGTAGAAGTATTTTCCCTAAGCTGGTCTTAATAGATACGGGGATATGGGGCATGAGCCCTCATAAATTGGCTGGAATTATTGAAGGTGATGGACTTTCGACAGTTCTTTTTATTACAAGTAAACCAGATGACTTTTTTCATGAACAGCTTAAAAAAATGAAGGTATGTGCCTATATATCTAAGCCTGTCAATGCACCTCAGCTCTACCAAATGATAGAGTTTATCCTAACAAGTGTTGAAAAAATTAATTTTCTAGAGAAACAGGTAGAGAAATTAGAAAGTTCTTTAGCTGGAAGGAAGAAGATCGATAGAGCAAAGGGAATTCTTATGGAAAAGTTAAAAATGTCTGAAAATGATGCCTATAAACTATTAAGAAAGAAAAGCATGGATGCCTGTACACCTATTGAAAAAATGGCAGAAACAATAATATCTGAATATTCTTAATATAATAAAAATAAAAAAACATCCTTGATGCGTTTTGAACTGCATCAAGGATGTTTTTTTAGGTAGTTTTTTAATGATTTTATAAGATTGATAAAAGGAATTCAGGGTAATATACAGAATAATACAATAATGAGTAATTACTAATTAGTATTTGGTAATAAACATTCAACAAATAAAGTAGTTCATATATTCTACAGGAGGTGCAGTGATGGCAATAAGAAAAGGCTCATTAAATCAGCAGTCAGGAATTGCAAGACAAGCATTGAGAATTTCTAAAGAAATGGCTGCTATTGCAGAAGAAATTCTGACATTAACGCCATTAGATCAGGGGGGAAGTGAAAAACTGTATAAAGCTTTTCAAAAACAGTTAGAGGACGTAGAATATATACTGATATCAAATATGGAAGGTGTCAGTCTAGTACATACGAATCCTTTCCGCGAAGGCATGGTATTTTTTGATGATGTTGCCCGCAGGGGTATAGAATCGAATGAATCAGTTGTACAGGTATACTACCGTGATACAGGAGAAATAGTGATAGATGCTGCCAGTCCTATACGAATAAAGGGAGAACGTCTTTATACTTTGAGGGTAGGTGTCATAAAAATTGAAAACAATTTAATATTAAAGAGTATGATAATGACAATAGTCCCTCTGATTTTAACGATGTTGGTCACTTATGCGGGGGGGATGTCAAGTACTTCACTTTTTGTAGGAGGGGTTACAGGAGTTGTTGCTGCTTCTATTACGGCTTATTCTTTTGTGAAAAATCAGAGAAAAATTATTCATGCTGTTCAAAAAGGCATGAAGAAAGTTGTAAACGGAGACATGACCTTTCACCAAGAAAACCAACGTAAGGATGCTTTAGGGCAATTATTATCTGAAACAAACAAACTTAGCAGAGGCTTAAACATGTTAGTAGGTAAGTTGCTAGATATGGGATATCAAGTGGCTAAAAGTGCCTCTGAACAGGAAATAGCTACTGATGAGGTGCAAAAAGGTACGGAAAGCATAGCTGCCAGCATAGAGGAGATCAGTGCAGGGGCTCAGGAACAGGTAGCAGCAATGGAGGAAGTTTCGGAATTTATACAAAGGGTTTCCATTAATATGCAACAATTAGCTGGAAGTATGAAAACAGCAATGATTTCAGGAGAAGAGGGTATGTTAAAAGGACAAAAAGGAAATCGTGCTATCGTATCTTCTATTCAACAAATGGAAGTAATCCAAGCATCTTTTCAAGCATCTACCTATGTTCTAAAGGACCTAGAGGAAAAGTCTCAAAAAATTGGAGATATTATTCATACGATTACCAGTATTGCAGAACAAACCAATTTATTAGCGCTGAACGCAGCTATCGAAGCTGCTAGAGCTGGTGAATATGGTAGGGGTTTTGCGGTAGTGGCAGAAGAAGTAAGAAAACTAGCGGAGGATTCTAGCCACTCAGCTCAGGAAATCATGAAAATCATTACTGAAACGCAGGAAAAGACAAAGGAAGCAGTAGCAGCTATGGAAGCAGGCAGTCAAGAAGTAGAAAAAGGAAGCCTTGTTATTGGAGAAACAGGGGAAAGTATTAAAGAAATTCTAGATTCATTAGAAAGGATAACAGAACAAATGAAACAGAATGGAGAGCTCACCTTAGCGTTAAATGAAGCTAGTTTTGAATTAGAAAAGAAAACAGCGGCAGTGAATGAAGCAACTCAGACTACTTCAGAAGCAATGCAGGATATTGCAGCAACCATTGAGGAACAAAGTGCTATGTCAGAGGAAATTGCTCATAATGCTAATCTTCTAGCAGAAGTATCAAGAAGCATGCAGGCTTTGCTGAAGCACTTCAGGATTTAAATAGTTGAAAAATATAAGTGTTTCTTCAATATAAGTATGATGTAAAAAAGCATTCTTAAGCCTAGTCTTAATGTGTAATGCATTAAGGCTAGGTTTTTTAGAAGGTATATCCTATTTAAATACAAACAAGAGTTGCTTCTATACCTATTGACTTATGGTAGATATAGAGCTATTATAATAATATAAAATAATAAAAATATAATTATATATTGATTAAGTTACAAGATATATGCAAGTTATATGGGTTCTATCTAGATCTCATAAAAATTTAGGTGAAATAATCTCAATAAAACTTTTGTTTTAAAAGGGGGATTTAAATGGTAGTGTATTTAGATAATGCGGCTACTTCTTATCCAAAACCAAAGCAAGTGTTAGATGCCGTGTATGATTTTATGCTAAACAATGGTGCTACTGCAGGAAGGGGAGCCTATGAACGGGCAATGGAGGCTGATGGGCTAGTATATGACACAAGAAAAGCCATTGCTAATTTTTTTAATTTTTATAATCCTAAAGAAGAAGTAAAAATGAATTTTATAAAACCCTGTACAACAGATGCAGGAAAGATGCAATTTAAAGCTAAATTTTCAAGGGATGTTTCGGAAATATTTCCTTACATAAATGCTATCTTAAACAATGCTACCTATAATAAAAATGCTGGAAGCTTAACTTTTAAGAAGGAATTTAGGATTATCACACTTTTTCCAGAAAAGCTAGCAGTAGCCAAGATTATTAATGAATCAGAAGCTTATGAAATTATGGATTTAGTAAAGACTTTAGTGAATGACACTTATGAAAAGAAAGATGAAATAGACCCTTTGCATGAAATGCGTGAGCAACCAAAGATAATCGATGTTTATAAAAATTTACCAAAATTAAACTGTAAGAAGTGTGGGGAAGGAACTTGTATGGCATTTGCATCGAAACTTCTGCAAGGGCAGTAAAATATAAAAAGATGTTTAGCTATCTACAAAGAAAATTATAGAGAAAAACTATAGCAGGTGGAAAGTATGATGCAAATACTAGGATATGAAGTATAAAATTAAAGTACATTAAATAATTGTACAACTCAAGTAATTAAGTTTTTTTAGGAATATTATAAAGACAAAAATATTAGTGAAGCACAAGCTTTAAAACAGTGGTAAAATAATTAAAAAGATGAAGGTGAATAAGCCAAGCAAGAAATTTGTTTTATGATTAAAGGAGTGAAAAGACGAGAATAGCTGTCATATCCGATATTCATAGTAACATTGAAGCGTTGAATGCCGTCCTTACTGATATAGCCTCCCAAGTATTCGGGATGATAAAGTGAGACAAATTATTAAGCTAGGGAAGGAAATTATCACGGATGCTTCTGAAGAAAGATATAGATGTCTTAAGTACTAAATAGGGAAAAACAGGGAAATTATTGACAAAAATTGTATTTAAGCATAATATATGAGTATAATTAAATATAATCATATATGGGGGAGATAGGATGAAAAAACAGTTTAAAGCCTTAGGAACGGAGATTTTTGCAGCAGGAAAAAAGATTCAGATTGCTAAGGATGGGAGTGTGAAGTTGCCTGTAGCTTTAGAAGGGAAGCAAGAAGCTATATTCGTTGAGACGGAAGGTGGCTATCGACTAATTCCCTTACTACCAGATATAAAGAGAATCTATATTGAGGTTACTACTAAATGTAATTTTGATTGTATTACTTGTATTCGCAGTTCTTGGCAAGATTGTTTATTACATATGGAATGGGAGACCTTTGAAAATATATTAAAAAATCTCAAAGAGTTGCCGGATTTGGCGTCTGTTCATTTCGGCGGTTTTGGTGAACCTATGATGCATCCAAGGATTTTTGATATGATAAAGGCAGTGAAGGAATTAGGTCTAAAGGTAGAAATGATTTCTAATGGTTCTTATCTACAGGAAGAAAATATTCGACAATTAATTGATCTAGAATTGGATATTCTTTTTACTTCCCTAGATAGTCCTGAAGAAGAAGCGTATAATGAAATCCGACTAGGGGCTGACTTTCAGAGTGTTTCTAAAAATATCAAAAATTTGCAGACTATGAAACAGGAAAGAAAAACCAAAAAGCCAGAGCTAGGAATCGAGTTTGTAGCCATGAAAAAAAATTATGCCCAACTACCCAAGTTAATCCGCATGGCTTATGATCTTAGAGCGAATCAGATTATTGTAAGCAATTTGATACCTTATCACGAATCAATGAAGGATGAAATCGTTTACGACATGGATGATACTGGTCGTATGTTTGGAAGTCAATCCCTATTAACCACCATCAAGGCGCAGATGTCCAATATGAAGCTAAGAACAGAACGAAACTGTAAGTTTGTAAAGGATAAATCCTTATGCATCAATTACCTAGGCAATGTTAGCCCTTGTTATGCTTTGATGCATACCTATCATTGTTATATCTATGGGAGAAAAAAAAATATGTATGCCTGTTATTTGGGTAATGTCAATGAAAAAAAGCTTCAAGAAATATGGATGGATTCTGGATATGTGAATTTTAGAAGAGCTGTAAATGAAAACCATTTCCCTTCTTGTACTGACTGCAGATCTTTAGACGGATGCAACTATACAGAGAGTAATGAGATGGATTGCTGGGGAAACAGTCCTTCCTGTGCTGAGTGTCTTTGGGCCAGACAAATCATTGCTTGTCCATAAATATGCTTAAGAAGGCAAAATAGTTCTAAGTGCAACAATGGAAGAAAATTTCTTAATCCAGTAGCTTTTATATAAGTCAAGAGAAATAGGTTTTAGGTGGTGAAAAAATGGATAGTTTGTTCAAAACACTGGGGGACGAAAATAGACTGAGGATATTAAATTTATTAAGAAAAGGCGAATTATGTGTCTGTGAGATTGAAGTAATACTAGAGACAACGCAGTCTAATGTATCAAGGCACTTAAATAAGCTGAAAACTAAAAATATTATTTTTTTTGAGAAGAAAGCTCAGTGGATTTACTATCGAATTAATCCACAATTTATTGAGGAAAACAAGCTGCTTTATGATTTTATGAATGAAAAAATGGATCAAAACAATAAGTTTTTGAAGGATATCGAAAAGTTAATGAAATATAAAGAGGATGGGTTTACTTGTGAATCTTTAAAAAAGTAAAAATTGTACTTCCACCAAAGAGAGAAAACTCTTTGGGCAAAAACTATTCAAATAGACAGCAATGGTTATATTTGATTAGATTTTGTAGAGCGGCTAATTATTGGGTTTGGGCTTCAATTTTTTATGCAAACTGGCTTAGATGTAAAAAATATTTCTATTGGGATAAGAGCATTGGTGGCTATAGCATTTTTTAAGGTTAGTCCAGCTGTAATTATTGTAATATCTGGCTTAGTGGGTTATATATTCTTTTAGATAGAAAAAGGCATCTTAGGCAAGTCATGTGGAAGAAATTTAAAAGCGCATAGAATTATCATATAAAGGATATAAAAAATAAGCCCTTCTCATAAAATTATGGGAGGGCTTATTTTGTTTGTTGTCAGGGTTATTTTACATGTGGTAAATTTAGGTAGAATATGATAATATTATAAAATAAATATATAAAATAATAATTATTGATTTATCAAGGAGGAAACTGATTATGAATGAAAATTATAAAACAACCCCCTCTAAAGGTTTAGCTGTCAAAATACTCATACCTACACTTATACTTATGATCATTGGAGGAATATGGTTTTTAAAAAATGCTGGTAAAAATTCCATAGTATCTGAGGAAGATTCTGATTTTGCCTTACATGTGATCGATGATTTAAATCTTGAAGAACTTAAATCTTATAGATTACCCATTATAATCGATTTTGGTGCAGATGCTTGTATTCCCTGTAAAGAAATGGCACCTGTTTTGGAGGAACTAAATGAAGAACTTCGTGGAAAAGCAATCATAAAGTTTGTTGATGTATGGAAGTACCAGGCTTTAGTAGAGGATTACCCTATTCGCGTTATTCCAACACAAGTTTTTTGGGGCAAGGAAGGCAAACCTTATGTACCATCAAACCCACAAGCAATACAAATGCAAATGTATTCTATGAAAGATACGGATGAGCATGTATTTACTATACATGAGGGTGGCATGACGAAGGAACAGATACTTGCTGTATTAAAGGAGATGGGCGTAGAATGATTAATCAATGGCTAGAGGCTTTATCAAAGCTTATTTCTGAGGGCTTTTGGCTTGCGCCTATGATTGCCCTCTTGGCAGGTGTTGTAACCTCTGTTACTCCTTGTGCATTGACAAGTGTTCCGCTGATTATCGGTTATGTAGGGGGAAGTGGAAATAATGATACAAAAAGAGCATTTAAACTATCATTGGTTTTTGCCCTCGGTATGGCGGTGACCTTCACTATTTTAGGTACAATTGCTTCTGTGTTAGGACAGCTTGTGGGAACTTCTAGTTCCGGGTGGTATATTGCTTTAGGTGTTTTAATGGTATTGATGGCACTTCAAACATGGGAGATCTACAACTTCATACCGTCAACTTATCTAATGACCAAAAGTGCTAAAAAGGGCTATATAGGGGCTTTGATTGCAGGCATATTAGGCGGAATATTTTCATCACCATGTGCAACACCTGTATTGGTAGTTTTGCTTGCTATTGTAGCGGAGAGTGGTAATATCTCTTGGGGTATACTACTTTTATTATTATATTCCATAGGTCATAGTGTTTTAGTTTTAGCGGCAGGAACGTCAATTGGTTTTGTAACAAAAATTACTTCAAGCAATAGATACGGTACTTTTAATAGCGTGTTAAAATATATGATGGGCGGTGTTATTCTGCTTATTGGGTTTTATATGTTTTACTTAGGTTTTTAGAAAAGATGAATTACAGATAACTGTTTTTATATTATAACAAAATATGTTTTCGTGGACTTCTGCATTTTGTGCGGTTTTAAAAGATGTTGTTCTATAGAAGAAGTCAAGAGGATTGTTTTTACAAATTTATTTTATTGAAACGCAAATTACTTAAATTTATATATTGCCAAAAAATGTTTTTAGGTATATTATATTAGTATATTACAAAAAACTAATATAATAATTTATTGAAAAGAAGGTGAAAAAGATGTCGAATCAGAACTATCGGCTTTGCGCAAGCTTATTAAAGTCCTTATCACATCCAACTAGACTTGAAATATTAGAACTTTTAAAGGATAAAAATGAGCTTTGTGTTTGTGAAATCTATGAAAAGTTGGATTTAGAGCAATCAAATGTTTCACAGCATCTGAAAATTTTAAAAGATCAAGGGATTTTAAGTAGTAGAAAAGAAGGATTAATGGTGTTTTACAGGGTGAATTATTTAGAAATATATGAGATATTACAAAAGGTAAAGTTAATTTTACAAAAACAACTTGAAGAATCTTTATCACATCTATTATAAAGTTAAGGAGGTTTTACTATGTTTGAAAGATTTGGCCATCTAGTTGCACCCTATGTAGTACGATTTATTCACTGGATTTTACAGCTTCTTGGTTTTGATATCTGGACAGGAGATACTTTTTATGATGCAGTTCATTTTTTTATCTATGATACTGTAAAAATAATATTTTTACTTAGCTTCATGATTTTTATCATAACCTATATCCGTAGCTATTTTCCCCCAGAAAAGGTGAAGGCAATGTTGGCGAAGTTTCATGGGATTTGGGCATATGTGATTGCTTCTATGTTGGGAGTGGTTTCACCTTTTTGTTCCTGCTCCACTGTACCTATCTTTATTGGTTTTGTGGAGGCAGGGATTCCATTAGGCGTTACCTTCACCTTTTTAGTAACTTCTCCTATTGTCAATGAAATTGCTTTAGGATATCTATTTGTTAGTTTTGGTCCTAAAATAGCTATTTTATATACCTTGGCGGGCATGGCTATTGGAATTATTACTGGATTAATCATAGAGAAATTTAACCTATATCACCTAGTGGAAGAATATGTTTTTAACATAAAAATAGGTGAGACAGCAGCAACGGAAATGACAAGAAAGCAACGACTTATTCACGCTAAGGATAGTGTGGTGGATATTGTAAGGGATATTTGGATATATGTTGTTATAGGGATTGGCATTGGGGCATTGATCCATGGATGGGCACCAGAAGATTTGTTAGCTAAATATGCAGGACCCAACAATCCTTTAGCAGTTTTCGTAGGGGTATTATTTGGAATTCCCTTATATTCTAATGCCGTTGGTACTATACCTATTGCGGAAGCATTGATTAATAAAGGAGTAGGGGTTGGTACAGCACTGGCCTTTATGATGTCTGTTGTAGCTTTATCCTTACCCTCTATTATTCTGTTAAAAAAGGTAATAAAGCCAAAATTGATTGGTATTTTCGTGAGTATTACGGGGATTGGAATTGTATTGGTGGGATTTTTGTTTAATTGGGTCTTATAGTTTTAAAAGTGTTAAAGATGTGCTTTTGATATCATTATAGTAGATCATGTATTCTCCTTGTTTCGTGCTTATCTGAGGTAGTAAAAATAGCATTTATGCTATAATAATAAATAATGACAAATTTTCAAAGGAGGCAGGAGATGTTAGATTTATTAAAGAAAAGAAGAAGTATTCGCAAGTTTGAGGAAGCAAAAGTAGAACAAGAAAAAATTGATGCGTTGATAAAGGCAGCTTTATTAGCTCCATCTTCTAGGAGTATTCGACCTTGGGAGTTTATTGTGGTAACGGATGAGAAGTTGATAGCAGATCTTTCTAAAGCAAAAGAGCATGGTGCTTCTTTTTTAAAGGATGCTCCTTTGGCTATTGTAGTTTTGGGAGATGAGAGGAAAAGTGATGTTTGGGTGGAGGATACTTCCATTGCATCTATTTTGATTCAAGTCATGGCAGAGACTATGGGTTTAGGTTCATGTTGGATTCAGATAAGAGAAAGACAACATAGTGCAGAAATTGCAGCAGAATCCTATGTTAAAAAGACGCTGGATATTCCCGAGGAAATGAGGGTTGAATCTATTATAGCCATAGGTTATCCTGACGAAGAAAAGTCTCTCTACCAGGAAAAAGACTTGTTGTATGAAAAAGTTTTTACAAATAAATACAAAAAAAATTAACCTATAAAAATCCCCATGAAACTTAAATTTCGTGGGGATTTTTATGAAACTTTTTTCGGCAAAAATCGTCTAATAAGTAGTTAGTACTGGCCTTTTTTTCCATATCAATAAAATTTTGGATTGGGGGGATACATATTACCTATGCAATGGAGATAAAAAATGTTAGAAAAATATTTAGGATAGGAGATGAAAAAGTGATAGCGCTAGATGATATCTCCATGGATATCAAAGCTGGAGAAATTTGTTGTTTGTTAGGGACTTCTGGGTCTGGAAAGTCTACCCTCTTAAACCTGATGGCGGGGCTAGAAAAACCAACCAAGGGAAGTATTAAAATTCATGGAAAGTTTATTGAAAAAATGAGCGAAAAACAGTTAACAAAGTTTAGACAAAAAAATGTAGGTTTTATATTTCAGTCCTATAATTTAATGCCTACATTAAATGCATTGGAAAATGTTAGCTTACCACTAACCTTTAGGGGAGTAAATAAAAAGGTGCGAGAAAAGGCCGCTTTCATGATGCTTAAGGCTGTCGGACTGGAAAAATACATTAAGCACAAACCTACTCAGATGAGTGGGGGACAACAGCAGCGGGTAGGGATAGCAAGGGCTTTTGTCAGCAAACCTCCTATTGTTTTCGCTGATGAACCAACGGGTAACTTGGACTCGAAAACTACGCAGGAAGTATTGCAACTTATGTTAAGCTTAGCTAAAAAAAATCACCAAACATTGATTATTGTAACCCATGATAGAAGTATTGCAGCATTTGCCGATCGAACTTTTTATATTTTAGACGGCAATATTGAAAAAGTTGAAGTAAATTATGAAGAGAATAGGGGGACAAGCCATGAAGTATAAATTTTTTTGTTTGCTTCTTATAAGTACAATCTTAGTGAATATTTTATACGCTATGCCTTTATGTGCAGAAGCAAATACTGGAACATATCAAATGCAAGGGGATGTAATACGAGATAATCCTAACCTAATTATTGGAAGAAATTATAAGATTCCTGTATTTAAAGCCGGGACAGAAGCTAGATTATCGATTCCAATAGAAAATACTACGAATGGAGAGGCGGTGAATATATTTGTTTCATTAACTGCTAATGATTTGCAAAACGTTCCTTTCGAAATTGACGGTTTGTTTACAAAGAAAAAAGTCTCTTCTATTTACGGGCGTAATACAGAGAATGCAGTGTTTAATTTAAATATTCGTAAGAATGCGGAGGCAAAAACCTATCCATTGACACTAAACATAGAATATACTTCGTCGAATGGTGGAAGTTTTAGTCTAACTGAAACCATTTATATAAAAATTGAAAACGACTATGAAGTACCATCATTAAAACTAATGGATACAACAATTGAAGGTGGTAAGTTGGTGAGTGGTAGTACAAAAACTGTAGGTTTTCGTATACAAAATAGTGGAGACTTAACAGCTAAAGATATAAAAGCTAGATTAGGAGGATTTTCAAGCACTGAGCTCATACTGGATTCAGCCCTTGATACAATCAATATTCAGTCACTGGCTGGTGGAGAAGCAAGAACAGTTTATTATAATATTTCTGCAAACTCTCAGTTGGAGGAGGAGAACTATAGCCTGACACTCTTCTTAACCTATAAGGACGAATATGATGTTCCCTATGAAACAGAGATTAAAGTGTATCTTCCTCTAGAAACAAACGCCTCTAAAGAAATTGATTTAGCCTTTAGTAACTTAATTTACCCAGAAAATCCAGTGGTACCTTATGAAAATTTTACGGTTTCCTTTAACCTAAAAAACACTGGTGATGAAGATGCAGATAATGTAAGGGTAAGTGTTGATGGAGGGGAAGAAATCTTACCAAAATCTATGTCTATCAAAAGTATAGGAAGTTTAGCAGCTGGAAAAGAGACCCCTGTAGAATTTACACTGTTTGCAAAAGATGATATAGAATCAAAGAACTATCCAATTAAAGTAACTGTAGAGTATGAAGTAAAAACTGGCAGCAAAAAAGAGTTGCAATCAGTAAGTCAATATATAGGCGTTTTTGTAAATAGTGATGACGAAGAAACGGGGATACCTAAAGTGATTGTTGATTACTATGATTATGGGAAAGAATTTATAGAAGCTGGAACAGCTTTTCCTTTAAACATATCCTTTTATAATACCCATAAAAGCAATGATGTTAGAAATATTCGAGTCAGTATAAGTTCTGATGGAGATATTTTTTCACCTGTAGGAAGCAGTAATTCTTTTTATATTGATAAGATCAATGCTAATAGTAGGGTAGAACGTACTGTAAGTCTACGACCTAAGATAAATGCGGAGTATAAGACACATAATATTTTTGTAGATATTGAATATGAGGATACCAAGGGTAAGGATCACAGCATAAAAGAGTTGATAGGGATTCCTGTTATTCAAGAAACCAGTTTGATGATAGGAGATATCATAACACCTACTGAAAACTACTTAGGCAGCCCCATAGGCATGTCATTAGAATTTTATAATGCAGGACGGGGTTTAATGCGTAATATGATGATTAGCATAGAAGGTGATTTTGACACGCAGGAAGGGAGCTTATATATTGGAAATCTGGAGGCCGGTAAAAATAATTATTATGACGCCACCATTATTCCTACAAGTGTAGGCACTTTAATCGGAAAAATTATTTTTAGCTATGATGATGAAATCAACCAACACTTTTCTATTGAGAAGGAATTTACGCTAGAAATTTCAGAGCAAATGCAGGAGTTTATGCCAGAACCTTTTCAACAGCCTGAGAATGTAAGGGAATCTTCAGGTAGAAGAAAGCTTTTTGTAATCATTGGTATCATCATTGTCGGTGGCATTGTAGGAATAACTCTTTATAGAAGGCGTAAAAAGAGATTAGAGGAAGTGGATATGTATGAGTAGCTTGGATCTACTAAAAATGTCTTTGGAGAGTTTATGGAAAAGAAAGACCAGAACTTTTCTTACCATTCTTGGTGTCATCATAGGTACAAGCTCCATTGTTATTATGCTTTCCTTGGGCATTGCAATGGACAGGAGTTTTAAAGAACAGTTGTCTCAAATGGGAAATTTAAATATTATTGAGGTACATAACTACAGATACTATGATGATTCCATGTCTTCTCAACAGCAAAAACAAGTGAGCTTAGATGATCAAGCAGTCTATTATTTTAAGCAAATACCAGGAGTAGAGGCAGTAATGCCTGTTAAAAATGCCTATTACAAAATGGCAGTAGGCAGAATGGTAGGCTATGTACCTGTCATTGGTATAGATCCTGAAATTATGGAGGCTTTTGATTTTAACATAGATAAGGGAAGACTTCTGTTACCTTCAGATAAAGAAGCTATGGTATTTGGAAAAAATGTGGCAATGCAGTTTTATAATCCGCGTTTAAAAAATGCTTATCAATACGGCGCTAATAACAATGTTGATTTAATTAGTAATAACTTAATTTTAACTTCAGATATGAACTATGGGGAAGTAAGAAATGTCAGAGAAGAATCTGAAACGAAAGCCACACCTCCAAAGGCGCATAATGTTAAGGGAGTGGGTATATTGGCTGAGAGTTTTAGTGAAAAAGACTATTATGCTTATATGAATATCACAACCTTAGAAAAGATTATCGAAGAAGATCGACGGACAAATCGACAGGATGCATCCTATAGAGATAGGAGACAAGATAATAATAAATATGAAAAAATAAGTGTAAAAGCTAAGGAAATAAATGATGTAGAAAGAATACAGGAGGAAATTAAGGCAAAAGGTTTCCAAACCTTTAGTCTAACAGATATGCTAAAGTCTATGAAGGAGACTTCAGCTAAAATGCAAGCGATTTTAGGAGGAATTGGTGCAGTAAGCTTGTTTGTAGCAGCTATAGGAATTACGAATACTATGATTATGAGTATTTATGAAAGAACAAGAGAGATTGGTGTAATGAAGGTGTTAGGAGCTAATTTATCCGATATAAAAAAACTATTTCTTATCGAAGCGGGGATTATAGGTTTTTGTGGAGGTATGGTAGGCCTATTATTTAGTTATAGCATCTCTTTTGGCCTAAATAAAATAGGCGGCGGCTTTTTAGGACCTATGAGAGGAAGTACTGGCATGTCTGTTATTCCTATTGAATTAGCAATAGCAGCAGTTGTTTTTGCAACTTTTATTGGTATTGTATCAGGATATTCTCCCGCCAGAAGAGCCATGAATCTTAGTGCCTTAGAGGCTATAAAAAATGAATAGATTCTTTAATAAATAACTTCTATGAAAATAAGAAAAAGACAATTGGTTTAAGGCCAACTGTCTTTTTTAAATTATTTTAAACCTTGAATAAATACGATTAAAATAGCTAAAGGTGCCACCCACTTAATTAAGAAGGACCAGAAGGCAGCAAGCTTAAAGGGAATTTTGCCATTGTTTGTGGCTTCCTTAAGTGCTTCATCAATACCCCATACCCAGCCAATAAAGATAGCTAGTAGGAATCCGCTAAGGGGTAACATAACATTACTTGCAACAAAATCAATAGAATCTAAAATATCTAAGTCTCTAAAAGGTTCTATGTGACTCCAAACTCCCTGTGCTAAAGAAGAAGGAATACCTAATAAGAATACAGCTAAACCTAATAAAATAGTCGTTTTTTTACGATTCCAATTAAATTCATCTACGACATAAGAAACAGAAGTTTCTAGTAATGAGATAGAAGATGTTAATGCTGCAAATAATACTAATAAGAAAAAGATCACACCAAAAAATGTTCCTAAGGGCATATTAGCAAATACTGCTGGCAAAATGATAAAAAGCAGTGCTGGGCCTTGATCAGGACTAAAGCCTAAGGCAAATACCGCAGGTAGAATTGCCAGACCTGCTAATAAGGCAACCCCTGTATCAATGAGTGGAATAATCATAGCGCTTTGGGGAATATTTTCCTCTTTGCTTAAATAGCTACCATAGGTAATAATAATACCCATACCTAAGCTTAAGGAAAAGAATACCTGTCCTAGGGCCGCCAGCAGTACTTCTCCAGTAATTTTAGAAAAATCAGGCATTAAAAAGAACTTAATCCCTTCAGAGGCCCCTGGTAAAGTAATAGAGCGCAGCGTAATAACAATCATCATAATAAATAAGCCCGGCATTAAAATTTTGCTATATTTTTCGATACCACCACTGATACCACCCATAACAATAGCTAAGGTAAGAAAAGCAAAAATACCATGATAAATAATAGGTTGACCAGGATTTGTAATAAAGGAAACAAATAAGTCTGCCATATCTGTGCCAGGAACAGTAAAAGCACCTGTAGCAGCTTTAACTAAATAGTTGATTACCCATCCACCAATGACACTGTAAAAAGATAAGATCAAGAAGGAAGCAAATACACCTATACCCCCTACCCAACCCCAATTTTTACGGATTTTTCTATAAGCACCGATTGGATTTAATTGCGTATGCCTACCAATAATTAGTTCCGCCAACATCAAAGTAAATCCAACTAAAACTAAAATAGCAAAGTATACTAGCACAAAGGCACCACCACCATTTTGACCAGCTGTATAAGGAAAGCGCCATAAGTTGCCTAGTCCTACAGCAGAACCAGCGGCTGCCAAAACAAATCCTATTTTAGAGCTCCATTGATCTCTGTTGTTTTCATTTAAATTCGCCATAAAATCCCTCCTAAAAGTAGTCTAATCACTGAATCTGTCAAATATAAATAAAATTTTTATACCACCTCCGAAATACATAACTTTTACAGCAACAACTAAAATATTTTAATAGTACAATAATTTAAAAAATTATGCAATGAAGAAAATAGAGGATATAAGGTTGCCATAATTATTGCACTTTTCCTATAGGAATATAATTTTGCAGATAAATAAATATAATTTTTAGACAACTTTAATTCACAAGTATTTATTATAAAGGATAAAGCAAAAACATGCAAGTGTTTCTTTTTGAACAATACGCAATAGAATGAATTGATTGGAAATTTGTATAAATTTATATAGTCACAAAACCCTTAAAATTGGATAATATAATACTGTGGGATAGATTATCCTAAAAAGGAGGGTAAGCATGACCAATAAGGGAAAAATTAAAAGTTTGTTGCCGGGAGGAAATACTTCACTAGGTTTTTTCTCGTACTTTGAGTATGTTATTGATTTAAAAAAAGCTAATAAAGTATACTATCTAAAAGGAGGTCCCGGTACTGGTAAGTCCAGCATGATGAAAAAAATAGGTGATACGTTGATAAACCAAGGATATGATATTGAGTTTCATCATTGTTCCGCTGATCCAGATTCAATAGATGCATTAGTGATACCAAAGTTGAAAATAGCTATGTTAGATGGTACAGCACCCCATGTAATAGATCCTAAATATCCTGGTGCAGTTGATACGATTGTTCACTTAGGGGACTATTGGCAGGAAGAAAGCTTACGGAAAAACAAAGAAAGTATTATTGAAGCTATTAATGAAAATGGCAGGATTTACAAAAGAGTGTATAAGTTTTTAGGGGCAGCTAAGTTGATCTACGATGATATTGAATGGACTTATAACCAAGCCATGGATTTTGTAGAAGTAAATGCGATAACAAATGAAATATTGGAAGAATTTTTTGAGAATTTAGCACCTAAAAAAGTCTTACCTCAGGAAAGACATCTATTTGGCAGCGCTTATACCCATAAAGGACATATTGATTTTGTAGAAACATATTTAACTGATATAAAAGGTATCTACTATATTGAAGGTGCTCCAGGCACAGGAAAATCAACGATGCTGGAAAAAATAGCGAAAACTGCAATGCAAAAAGGATATGACGTTGAAGTTTACCATGAGCCCCTAATGCCAGATAAAGTGGAGTCTATTCTAATCCCCCAACTTGATATGGCTTTTACTACGAATAGTAAGTATCAAGATCAAAAGTATATAAACTTAAATAAATTTTTACAGAAGGAAAAACTAAACAAGTATAAAAAGGAATTGGAATACAGTGAAAAATTATTTCAACAACTAATAAATGATGTAGTCTATAATTTGCAACGAACCAAGAAAAATCATGACTACATTGAAGACTACTATGTATCTAATATACAGTTTGAAAAGATAGATGCATTAAGAGAACAGCTGATAGAAGAAATTTTGACCTTTGACAAATAGATAAATCAATAAGTGTATCCATCGTTTTTTTATAAAAATCTCTATATCTACAGAAGATAGATATAGAGATTTTTATTTGTTTACGCTATAAGTTATTATACTAGCTTATTCTCATCTAGTTTTGCTCTAATTTCTGCTGAAGAGGTTTGGGTGTCATCGTAATCTACTGTAATTGTATTATCCATGACATCTGTCATTACAGTATATACGCCATTGAGAGCGCTAAGTATGGTCTCGATATTTTCTGGTGGGAGCTTTGTGTTATTTAAACTTTTAAAACGAAATTTTTCTGTTTGCATGATCTCACCTCCTCACGGTAGTATATGTAATTTGCTTTTTAGATATAATTTTCACTGTTTGGCAAAAAAACTTAGGTAATAAAATCATTATAGTTACAAATACTATATAAGATGTACTCGTATAAAAGAAAGTGAGGAGGAAGATTATGAAAAATATAGCAACAAAAGAAGTTAATTACATAAAGGATTTTTTATCATGGGAGTTGTTGTCTTTAAAGAAATGTTATCAATATTCACAGCAAGAAACAAACCCTGCTCGTCAACAAGCATATCTTGAGGGTGTTCGCGTACATCAACAAAATTATATGAATATATTAAACTATATCAATCAAGTGAATATAACACAGGGAAATAATTATCAAGTTAATGTAAACCAAGGAGGGCAAATGAATTAATGGATACACAATCAACAGTAACTTCTAAAACAGGTGTACAGAAAATTGGAAAAACTGTTTCTAATGAATTACCTCAGGTAAAAGATGTTAACATCAATATGAGGGATATGCTAAATGATATATTGTTGGTGGAGAAACATAATCTTATTAGCTATCAAACCGGTATAAATGAAGTGATAAACGATGATTTAAGAAGTATTGTTATACAGAATAGAGATAAATTACAACAGCTACATACATCCTTTTTTAATGAATTATTTAATCTTGGCGAATATCAGGCAAACATTGCGACCAATGCTGAAATTGCTGATATTGTCGATGTATTTACGGGTTATCAATCTCAGATGCCTTTTCAATAACAGAGAGAAATACAAGGAAATAGTTTCATTAGAAATAATAAAGGCTGTTAAATTATTTAACAGCCTTTTGAACATTTTGTACTGTTGTTATTTATTATTCATTGGAAGAGCTATTTAACTCTCCACCCATTTTTGAGATGATATCTTTTGCTCTATCTACATCCTTGGCGTTTGCTTCTACAACAACTTTATGACTATAGTCAGCTATTTCCTCAAATCCTGCCATACCGCTGACCATAGGATTTGCAGCGGCTAAAGGAGATTGTTCTACATCAGCCCCCCGATTTCCTGATTCTAAAACTAAGTTAGATAAACTGGGGGAGGTTTCTGTTCCAGGTAAATTGGTAATAAGGTTTCTTTCACCAATTCTTTCATCTTTTAAATCTAAAAAGGCTGTTTTAAAGCCAGCAGCTTTTAATGCATCAATGACTTCATTAGTTTTTTTAAAATTATCAAAAAAACCTTCAATTCTCATAATAAACGCCTCCAAATTAGTTATAAACTGTTATAGTAATTGCCTATAATAAATAGTATGGCTTTTAAAAAATATTTTACTACAGGCCATCTATATCCTATTCTCTAGAAAAAATATGTATATTGTTTTGTCATTGATAAAAAAATAATAAAATAATAAAAAGCCCAATAGCAATAATTATTTATTTACATAAACAGGTAAAAGATATATAATATTGCAGTGGAAACTAAAATTAGGAGAGATAAAATGAAGAATATTGCATTTCAAGATTTAAACATTGAAAAAAACATTTTAAAAGCAATTGAAGAAATGGGTTTTGAAGCCCCTACCCCTATTCAATCGCAGGCTTTGCCCAAATTATATGGAAAAAAAGACATCATAGGCCAAGCACAAACAGGCACAGGAAAAACTGCTGCATTTGGCATACCTATGATTGAAAAGGTAAACCCAAAGGATAAATCCGTTCAGATATTAATACTAACCCCTACAAGAGAATTATCTATGCAGGTAGCTGATGAGCTTAGAAAATTTGCTAAATATCTGCCAGAGGTTAAGTCTTTAGCCATTTACGGGGGTCAACCAATAGAAAGACAGATTAAGGCGTTAAAACAAGGGGTGCAAATTGTTGTAGGTACTCCTGGAAGAGTAATCGACCATATTCGAAGAAAGACACTAAAATTAGAAAATGTTGTAGGTGTTGTCTTAGATGAAGCAGATCAAATGTTGGATATGGGTTTTTTAGAAGATATAGAAACCATACTAGATACAACACCAAAGGATCGCCAAACCGCCATGTTTTCTGCTACGATGCCTAGAGAAATAGAAAATATCGGCAAAAAATATTTAAAAAACCCTGAAAAAATAAAAGTAGTACACAAGGAACTAACTGTTCCTAAGATAGCTCAATATTATTTTGAAGTAAAAAATCATGAAAAACTAGATGCTTTATGTAGAGTTTTAGATATGGAAGAAAGTGACTTGGGCATGATTTTTTGCAGAACTAAAAAAGGCGTAGATGAGTTGGTGGAAAGTCTTCAGAGTAGAGGTTATTCTGTGGAAGGGCTCCACGGAGACTTAAAGCAAAGTCAAAGAGATCGTGTGATGAAGAAGTTTAGAGATGGCATCATTGACTTTTTAGTGGCTACAGATGTAGCAGCTAGAGGTATCGACGTAGATGATGTAGAATTGGTCATTAATTATGACATTCCTGAAGATTTTGAGTACTATGTTCATAGAATAGGTAGAACAGGAAGAGCTGGAAGGGCAGGTCTTGCTTATACCTTTGTTGCTGGAAGACAGATTAGAACCTTGAAAGCTTTAGAAACTTATACAAAAACAAAAATTAGAAGAAAAAATATACCTACGATAAATGACATTGCTGAAAAACAAAGGGAAACCATTGCCAAAAATATTGTTTCTACTATCGAAAAAGGCGGTATTGCGGAGTATACCAATTTTGTCGAAAAATTGTCAGAGGATTATAGTTCCATTGATATAGCGGCAGCTTTGTTAAAACTTATGATTAATAAAAATGAAGAAGAGTCTATAGAAGCAGCTGAAGATGTTGCCTCTGGAGATACAGGAGCAGAACCTGGTATGGTTAGAATGTTCCTGAACATAGGTAAGAAACATGGCGCTACCCCTGGAAATATTTTAGGTGCTATCACTGGTGAGTCAGGAATAGACGGAAATATGGTAGGCGTGATCGACATATTCGATAAATTTACTTTTGTTGAAGTACCTGAAAAATATGCAAATAAAGTTTTAAAGGCTATGAATAAGAACCGTATTAAAGGTAGAAAAATCAATATGGAGCCTGCAAATAGACGATAGTAGTTCGTTGATAACATTATCTGTATGAAAAATACCCACTGTAAAAGAAAGTCACCGAAAAAGATACTTTTTCAGTGCTTCTATGTAAAAGTGGGTATTTGAATCAGGTGAAGGCAGCATCTTGATTTTACTCGTCGTCTTGAGAGTTCTCCATAGAATGGGCTATTCTAGAACAAGCAGCAGCCACGATGCCGGAAACTAAATCATCCAAAAATGTGTTTACTTGCCCATGTTCATGGGCATTTATTTTTCCAATAATGCCAGGTTTTAACTTATCCAAGTAACCAAAATTAGTAAAGCCTATAGAACCATAGATATTGGTAATACTCAAGGCCATAATTTCGTCTATACCATATAAGGAATCATCACGTTTCACTATAGATAAAAGAGGTTCTTCGATTAAGTTGTTTTCTGCTAGCTTATCCAGTTGTATGCCAGTAAGAACAGCATTTTGCACTTCTCTTTTTCCTAATACCTTATGAATATTTTCGATAGCTATTTCTGTCGTCAAAGGCAGATAATCTTTTTGAAGATCTAGTACTAATCCCGCCATATCTTCAATGGTAACACCTCTCTCCTCCAACATGTTAATAATGATACTTTTCATAGAATTCTCTCCTTTAATAGATCACTTTATATATTCTATCATAATTTTTTGTTCAGCAGCTTTAAGTAAGCTTTCTAAATTATAAATCTCATCTCCTCCTCCTTGAGCACTGGTGGCATTACCACCGCCTTTTCCATTAATGAGGGAAATAACCTCTTTAAATAATTGATTCATATTTGCAGGTACTTCTTTCGAGCAGGAAAAAACAACTTGAGCCTTTTCGTTTTTTGTACCTAATAAGGCAATGGTTTTGGGGTATAAGCTTAAAGCAGATGCCATGGTTTTAAGCTCCTTAAAATCTTCTCCCTCAAATTCTTTAACCACTAGAAAATAACCTTTTACTTCCTTAGCATCAAGATATAATTCTTTTACACGATAATCCAATAAGGTCTTCTTAAGGTTTTTTAAAGTTTTATTTAATTCTTTGTGTTCTTGATATAGTTTTGTAACAGCATCTTGAGCCTCTATGTCTTTTACTGACAACAGATTAGATAATTCATTGATTTGACTGTTTTTCCAATAAAAGTCTTTTAGTCCTCTTAGACCACACACGAATTCTATTCGAAGACTATCTTTATTTTTTTCCCATTTACGAATTTTTATAATACCCACAGAGCCAGTATTTTTAGGATGAGTGCCGCCACAAGGAGAATAATCAAGCCCATCAATTTCAATAATACGAATATTATCTTCTACAGAAGGTTGCTTTCTTAAAGGAAGTTTAAATACTTCATCCTTTGTTGGGAAGATTGATTTAACTTCTAAGTTATCATAGATGATCTTATTTGCTTTTTCCTCCACCAGTCTTATTTCTTCCGTTGTAAGAGAGGGCTGATGAATATCAATGGTAACAAAGTCCCTTCCTAGATGAAAGCCTACTGTACTAGCATTGTACAGTTCTTCAAAGGAATGGGAAAGTATATGCTGACCTAAATGTTGCTGCATAAAATCAAAACGTCTTTCCCATTGAATAGCACAGAAGATATTTTCTTTTTCTGTAGGTGCTTCATCTACAACATGATAAATTATTTCTTCTTCCTCATAAACATATGAGACATTGCTGTTTCCAATTTTGCCTTCATCCCAAGGTTGCCCGCCTCCTTCAGGATAAAAAGCCGTTCTATCCATGATCACGATAAATTTTGTAGGATCCTTTTCGTAGATTTCAGTAGATAAAATATTTGCGGTAAACTCTCTTAAATAAGGATTTTGCCAAAAAAGTTTTTCTGTTTTCATTTGTACAGTGCACCTCGTTTATTATAGTTTTTTTAATACTTTGTTTATTGTATCATTTTTCTAGTAAGCTTTGGAACATTAAGTAAAATTTGCTTTTAGGAAGATAAAGAACTTCACCCTTAGAAGTAACAACTTTATAATTTTCATTGCGAATACCAAAGAGAACTTCTTTGCTGGCTTCCATATCCTCGAGAAGTGCTACATCCGATAAAAAAACTTCTTTTGGTATCTCGCCCAAAATAAAGGTGTGAAAGGCATCTTTCCAATAATAAGCGTTCTGATAACTGTCGCTATGGATCAAGGTAAATTTTTCGATATTAGGATATTCTAAAGAATAAGTAGTATATTTTTCTATCGTGGTAAAGGTATTAATTTTTAGGGGATCGTCCTGTATAAAATCAATGACCGTTTCTTCTACCACTCTGTTCCATAAATCTTCTCTTGCATTAGGATCTATCCAAGTCTCCTTATAAGTTTCTTCATAGTATAAGGATCTTTTCCAAGCGTTTATAAATTCATTGTTATCATACAAATAAACTTCCAAATATTTTTCTAAAAAAAAGGCACCAACGCTTTCATCTAAGGTCTGATAAACCACCATCATTTTATAGGGATGGGAAGGGTTAGACAAAAACTCTATTTTATCTACTGGAACAATACCTTCTATTTTATTATGAAAAATGTACTCATCAGAAACAGCTTCAAAAACTACAACGACTGCTAGGTCTTTCGATAAATTTAACGCCACAATTAACTGCTGAGATGGTAAGGGCAATACATTTTCTGTATAAACTTTTACATCGATATAGTCAATAAATTCCTGCCATTTTTCATAATCAATGGCGGTTAAAGTAATACGAGCGATATTTTTTTCAGCTTCTTTTTTTGTAGCAAGGTCTTCGCTTTTAGAAAGTTCTACTAATGTCTTATCGATTTTATGAGAAGGGGAGCTATAGGATTGAAAAGTAGCCACGGCTTTGGGAGATTGAAAAAAATGATAAGTACAAAAAGATAGTAATGTTATAAAGATAAAAATAATAAAACCTGCTAATTTGTTTTTCATAGGATCACCTCTATAAATTATATGTTACTTTATCAAAAATAATTTATTTTCCCATAGACATACGGCTATGAATTTTAATATAGTAAGGGATACGTTATTAAATCTTCTCACAATTTAAGATTTTAAATATTTTTTGTTGCAAAAAAAAGGATTTTGTATTTTTTTGTAGAAATTAGATAGTAACCACGACGCACATATTTAAATAAAAAGCCTATCATACAAATTTATGATAGACAAAAAAAGGTGGCACCGATTTCCACCTTTTTCTTTTTTTCTCTTTATATTATATTTATAAGAAAACATTGTATAGGTAATAAAGAGATTTAGTAACCATAGGGTTTCTGATAGGACCAGATTTTAAGACCATCGCTCTTTATAACAACCGTTCCTTGTAAATCTGTTCTATAGATAGAAGTATTAAGGCTTCGTAGTCTCTCTATAACCTCTTTATGAGGATGATCATAACTATTACCTTTACCACAGGAGATAACGGCTACTTTTGGCTGTATCACCTGTAAAAAGCCCTCGCTGGAGGAAGTACTACTACCATGATGACTTACCTTTAAAAACTGGGATTTCAAAAAGTTTTTATCATAGGTAGCTAGTAAATCATCTTCCCCTAGTTCCTCTAAGTCTCCTGTAAATAAAAAGGACTTTTCCTTATAATCCATTTTTATAACAACACTCCAAAGATTTAAATTGTCTCCATAATCCTTAAGAGGACCTAAAAAATGTAGTGTAATATCCTCATCGAAAGCTATGGCAATATCGTTGGTTGCCGCTGTAATCTTTAAGCCTTTAGATTGAGCTTTTTCTAAAAGATCTTCAAAGGTTTTACTGGTGTGTTCTTTTTTAGGCATATAAAATTGGCCTATTTCAAAATTTTGCACGACATCAATAAGTCCTCCGATATGATCGGCATGGGGGTGGGTACCAACCAATACATCTATCTTTTTCACCTTATTTTTCTTTAAATAGGAAGCAACAGACCTTCCAAAAGAAGCTTCTCCTCCGTCAATGAGCATAATTTTCCCATGAGGGGTTTTTACTAAAATGCTGTCTCCTTGTCCCACATCGATTATATGTATCGATAAAGCATTATCTTGGTCAGTGACAGTACAGGCTGTAAGCAGGCAGATCAGAAATACAAATAGCAGCAATATCTGTAATTTTCTCTTCACAAATAGCATAAAGAATCCCCCTTTTGTGCATCATCATGATAGATACATCTTTGCGAGCTTGGACTTTAACAGCTACAGTGTATATAGATGCGCGCCCCTATACTTTTGATACTATATAAAAATTCAAGTTTAAAAACGTATATCTATATATTATACTTCTTATAGAAGCAAAACAATTTAATTTTAAATTTTTACTGTTAATATTTTTTTTATGGTATAGTATTATATATAAGAAAAAGCAACTTACTCCTAAAGGAGGGCTTAGGATGATATTAAATATTTTTTTTCCTGATAAAAATGAAAGAATACAGTTTGTTTATAAACACTTTCAGATAAATAGGGTAAAGATAGAAAAAAGTACTGTTATATCCCGTGATATTCCTGGGATAAAGAGTATAAAGTTTAGAAATAGGTACAGAAATATCCCAGGATTTTGGTTAGAAATTTATTTTCATAAGGATTTAAATGGTAAAAAAATCTACAGTGAGTTAGTAGCTGCTACAGATACAAAGCAGATAAATCATCACGTGTTTTATCCAAAGGAAAATCTGCCTCTAAAGGAGATGGAGACAAAGTGGTTAAATAAATATAATCTATTAAGCAGAGAAAGTGATGCCGAAGCTTGGAAGTTATTTTACCAAGAGATTAAGAGTCATATGAGATTTGATAGAATTGACATTGCTTATAAAGGATTAATCCTATTTTTTAAGTATAATCCATTTTTTCTCAAGAAGTATAAGCGATATTATATATTGGAGGAGTTAGCTTATTTGTATGAAAATACTGGGAATATTGGCAAGGCAATAAAAACCTTGAAGATACAAGCCGCACTACAACCAAATTCTATTGAACCCTATTTAAATATGAGTAGTTTTTACATTATCAACAACATGGAGGAGGAGGCTTTTCATATCTGCAAAGAGGCACTGAAGAAGAGCCCAGAAAATCAGTATCTTATTAGCAACTTAGTCATTGCTTTAATTAATATTGGTAGTTATGAGTATGCCATTGATTTTTTAAGAAAGGTACTAGATAAGCATCCAAACAATCCTTATTTCTGGAAATTGATGGGAGATATACTTTATGAGATTGAAAATAATAAAAGTGCTATAGATTGTTACCAGAGGGCTTTAAAAATAGGAAAGCATCCGATGATTGATGATTTTAAACTAGATATTTATACTGGAATTGGAGATTGCTACTACGAAGAAGAAAGCTATAAAGAAGCTATACATCATTATAGGAAAGCATTAATCTATAGTCCTAAAGATGCCTATCTACTATTAAGTATTGGTCAAATCTATTTCTTCAAGCTAAAAGAAATGAAGTTAGCTTTTAAGTATACAAAGCTTTTAGTAGAAAGCATGCCGGAAAACGGCTATGGACAATATCAATTAGGTTTAATTTATTCTCGAACCGATAATATAGAAAAGGCTACATGGCATTTATATAAGGCCAGAAGTATTATGCCTTATTATAGACCTATTCATGATGCTATAAAGCTGCTGAAAAAATCTAATAATAAGTCTCATGCGTACTAAGTTTTATGACAAAAGTCAATACTAAAAATAGAATAACAAAAGTTAGGAGGCGTTTCTTTGAAACTAACTGTATTGGGATGTTATGGACCTTATCCAAAGGCAAGCGGTGCTTGTTCAGGATATTTGCTACAAGATGAAGAAACAAAAATTCTTATTGATTGTGGTAATGGCGTATTCTCAAAATTGTTAAATCACTGCAATGATTTAAGCAAATTAGATGCTATATTTATTAGCCATATGCACCCTGACCATATGAGTGATCTAATGGTGATGAGATATGCCATCAAGATAAAGCAAATGTTTGGAAGGTTAGAAAAACCTATTCCCATATACTTACCAGCGAATCCTTCAGAAGAATATGAAAGAATTCAGTATGAAGGTGCTTTTGTGCGCAATATCATTCATGAAGGTACAGAGGTCAATGTAAATACGATTAGAGTTACCTTTAAGAAAACGGATCATCCCTTGGAATGCTATGCAATGGCATTTGAAAAAGACAGGAAAAAATTTGTTTATTCTGGTGATACGAAGTATTTTGATGGATTTGTGGATTTTGTAAAGGGAAGTAACTTGTTGCTATGTGAAGCAAATGTTTTGCATAAACATATGAATGAAAATGTACCACACTTGTCTGGACGACAGGCAGCGGAAATTGCTGTAAAGGCAGATGTACAGAAAATGGTGTTAACCCACTTTTTACCGGAAATTGCTGTAGCAGATGTAGTAGAAGAGGCAAAAGAAGTATTCCCACATATTCTACAGCCAGCGGAAGAAGGAAAGTGCTATTTTATATAATTTTCATTTCTTCTTATTTTCATATCTTCTTAAAAATAGGGGAAAATATAGATAGGCTCCTATGAATCTTAATATATGAAACATATATTTAAGCTTCATGACTATGTTTTTTTAACCAAGAATAACCGACTGTTAAAATTCAAGTATAAGGATCTAAGCTATAAAATGAGACTTAATTCAGAGGGTATTTTTATGCCCACTGAATTGTAGCCGAATTTACTTCGAAGATGTAGTGCTTGATCTCCCACTTTAAGAAGTGGGAGTCTTAGCAATACACCGAAGGATAAATTTGCCTAAACACATGCAATGATTTTAAAGAGGAAGGTGTGGATAGCGTGCTAGAGAGTGTATCAGACCGAAGGGTGAAACATGAAGCAGGATATGATCTTTATTTGGAAATACCAGAAAAAGAATACCTACAGATTTATGAGGATGTAAATAATGAAGCAGCAGAAACCATTTTAAAGCAATTTCTTCAATTACATCAAGACGACGGAAGACCAGATCATATAGAGATCAAGTACGATAAAAATAACCATACGATTAATATCAAAGCCTTATTAAGCTATGAAGGAAACGATCATACGAAAGCAGAAACTTTATCTGATTATGTAAGGTATGAATAAATAATAAAGGAAAACATTAGACGGTATTATCTTAAAGGATGCCGTCTTTTTTTATGTGTGATTTTCGCTGATTTTGCGTAGTATTTCACCGACTATTTTAACATTTTGTCGATTTTTTATTTAAACTATATTAAATTATGCTAGTATTTTATTAAGACTTTTAAATGTTAAAAATATGTCAATGTTTATCAATGAAAATGCAGAGTAGGAGAATTACAATGAATATCCTTGTAGTTGAAGATAATTATGTTGAAAGAAGTAATTTAGTTAGAATGCTTAAAAGCTTGGATATAGACATAAAAATATTTGAAGCCATCACTGGGGAAGAAGCAATAAAAACATTAGAACAAGAAACAATCCAGCTTGTCTATTCTATCCAGATATCTATTTTGAAGAATAATCAAAAACCCTGAATACAAAAGTATTTGAGAGATAATTTAGGAATATACAGAGAGGTAATTAAAATGAAAATAGCAAAATATATTACAAGCATACTATTAACTATTATTGTATTAGTTTTTATTGGAGAAACCTATGTATGGAACATAAATGGGTTTGAAACAGAATATCCCTATGTAACATATTATTTGCAAAAAAATACCACTCAAAGTGAAATGATTTCTGATATTTATAGTTCAGCAAATAAGCATAATATACAAGTTTTTGTAGTAGATCGTAAAATTGAAAACGCTCTTTTGGAAAACATATCCATATATGGTACTGATGGCATAAAAACATATTTAAGTAAAAATTCAGATATTGTTCCTGGTACTTTCGATAGTATTTTCTTAGGTAAATCTTCTATACAGATTTATCCTTTTGAAGATATTCCCGATATTTCTAAAATTAATACATATCGGGTTATAGGAAAAAAAGAAGATATTATAAAGTTCAAACAGGATCTTGTAGATAAGTATGGAGGAGCTTTTCCAAGAGAAGGTTATATTTCCCTTAACAGTAGTCTTAATATTTTATTGGTATGGGTTATTGTTCTTTCATTGTTTTTATTGCTGACACTCTATAATATAGCTTTAGAAAAAAAAGAAGTAATAATAAGATTAGTATCAGGAGAACGATTGACTGATTTTGTTTTTAGAAAGATGATTATTGATATAGTTTTCTATAGTTTACTTTTTGTTATAATTGTATCTACCATGAATATATTTATAAACGCTACCTATCATTTAAACATTTCAATAATTTGTATGGTTATTTTTATTATTATTAATTCTCTCTCGTATACATTGTTTTTTATTACTGATTACAAAAAAGATATGGCTACAAAAAACAGCGAAAAGAGAGTGTTACGTATAAGTTATATTTATAAGATATTCACCATTTTTATTACAATCATAATCATGGTAGGCTGTGTTGATTTGATATATGAAGGAATAAACTTTTATAAACAAAAAGATTTCTTTTTAAAATATAAAGATTATTCATATGTTATGCTAGCTTCCTTAAGTGATGATAGTGATGAATTATCTGGCCGATTACTTAATATATTATACAAAAAATATTTATCGGAAGGCAAAGCACTTTCATTAGTGTATTTAGGCAACGATTATTATAATGATGATAACTATATCTTTGCTGACAGCGGAGCTTTAGATTACTTAAAGGATATAATACCAGAAGTAAAAAATAAAAAACTTGAAAACAAAGTATACTTTATAAAGCCTAAAGATTACAGCAAAAGCGGTAATGAGCATGATTTGGCCAAAGATTTTTTTACAACGTATTATAAAGGGAATTTTGAATATGAAGAAATCTATTATGAAAACAATACAGAAGTAATAGCTTTGACAGGTGTAGATGGGGTGGATAGCACGCTTAAAAAAAATCCAGTAATATTATTAAATAACATTATTGCCGAAAAGCTTGAAAACATTTACTACAGATATATTTGGCAGGCAACCATGTTTAGAATTTCTGATAAAGAATGGCATACATTCATCACAGAAAATAATTTTCAGAATGAAATAGCATACAAAACAAATGCTTATAAAAACTACATTCACTATTGGCAAATATTAAAACGAGGCATGATAATCGGTATTGCTTTGCTGGGCATAATATTGTTACTAGAAGGAATAATTATTAACAATATATTGAGTTGTGAATATAGTGTGAATGCAGTCGAATTATCAATTAAAAAAGTTGTTGGATACGGCTTATTAGGTAAGCATAAAAAAATTCTAATCACCACAATACTTTTTGGATTTATTGGGTTAACATTAGCAGTAGTTGTAAGCTACTTTTTAGGGATAACGTCATATTATTTTATGATAGCTGGAGGATTGATAGTCATTTTACTAGAATTAGTAATCGTAGTAAGATATGTATATAAACTCGAAAACATAAATGTTCAGAAGATACTTAAGGGAGGTTCGTTATGATCGAAATTAAGAATTTGCATAAAGCCTTTGATCAAAAAGTACTGTTCGATAATTTTAACATGAATATTGAAAGTGGTGACTTTGTAATTTTTTCAGGAGTAAGTGGTTGTGGTAAAACTACTCTTCTTAATATGATAGGTGCATTGGAAAAAGTTGATAGTGGTACAATTAAAATAGATGGAATAGATATCAGTAAACGCAAGAATCAACTGAAATACTTCAGTGAGAAAGTAGGTTTTTTATTTCAAAATTTTGCGCTTATGGAAGATAGAACAGTAAATTATAATTTAAATATAATCAAAAAGAAAAATCGTTCGGAGATTGAAATAAGAGAGGCTTTACATAGAGTAGGACTAGAGGATAAATTGAACAGTAAAATATATACCCTCTCAGGAGGAGAACAACAGCGGATTGCATTGGCTAGATTAATGGTTAAAAAATGTGATTTAATTCTTGCGGATGAGCCAACGGGTTCTTTGGATAAAGATAATGCTAACAAAGTAATGGCAATTATGAAAGAGCTTAATGACGAAGGAAAGACAGTTATAGTTGTAAGCCATGATGAAAATATTAAGAAAAACGGCAAAAGGGTGATAAACTTATGAATAGTAAAAAAGGCAATAAAAGAAAAAGAATCATCGTTGGTACCATTATTTTTTTCATGTTATTTGGTGCCTATAATTTAATTTGGCATCAAATTACATACAGCAAGTATGATAAGTTTTCAAAAGATATGGAACCAGTATTTAAAGGTATGTTGGCACAAGTATATTATAGTACTTCCTATCATTGTCGTGAGGACGGTTATCAGTATAGTGTAAAATATCCAGATTATTTATTTTATACTGGAAATCTTGCTATATCCAATGATGATGATACATGCTCTATAATAATATGGCCTTCATTCTTTGGGAATACAAAGTATGGTGTTATGATACAAGATGAACAAGACGGTTATCAAATTATGGTTGATGAAAATATGGAACCGATTGACAAGTACTTTGCGCCAATCATAGATAAACATAAGGAAGTAGTGAAACCATTATTTGATAAAGCAAACGAGAGATGGGATACTCTGTGACTTCTGTTTATTGGGATTGAAAAAAAGTCTATAAAAACAGCTTTCTATGCTAATTAGAAACGGTTCATTGCTTAAAGACCAAAGTAATCAATTAAGCTGCAAACAAAAAAGTTTTTATGCTATTTTATTACATCCAAATACTATTTTGTTACAATTGTGTTGAAATGTAGAAAACCATATGATATATTAAAAAAACCATATAAATAAAACCCAGAAGGGTTGAATTATTAGTCTTTCAGGTTAAATCTGATCTTAATTACTAATCGATAGGAAGCAAATAGTGAAGAGAATATCTCATATTGAAGGAGAGTGAAGGTTGGATGGATTTTAAACTAAAAGTAATAAAGATAGAAGAGCTTCATTTAATAAAAGAATTGTGGGAAAAGCTGAATCAACTACATATGAAGGATTCTAAATTTTTTAAGGAGCATTATGCAACCTTTACCTTCCAAAAAAGATGTGAAAAATTTAGAACAATGACTGATAAAGATATTCGAGTTGCGGTAATAGAGAAGGATGATTTGGAAATAATAGGTTATTGTATCTCAACAGTTCATAAGGAAGTAGGAGAAATCGAATCACTTTTTATAGAAGAAGCTTACAGATACCAAGGATTAGGTAACCTACTCGTTAATGAAGCTATTGATTGGCTGAAAGAGAAAAATTGTAAGAAGTTTTGTGTAGCGGTTGCAGATGGACATGAATCCGTATTTGACTTTTATAGGAAGCATGGGTTCTATCCTAGATTAACATATCTGGAGTTAAAGTAATAATTTCGTTTGATAAAAGGGGATATGATAAGGAAAAATGGAACTAACACTTAATACTATTTTTATATTAAACCTTTCCTTTCTTCTGCTTCATGAAATGGATGCTATAAGAAATAAAGAATGGAAGATGTTTATCTATCTTAAGAATATGGAAGATGACAAAGCTTATCAAATATTTACTGTGATGCATCTTCCAATATACGTAGTGATGCTATTTGTTTTGGTTAACTATTTTAGCAATTTAGAGTTAATGATATACTTAATATTAGATTTATTTTTGATTTTTCATTCTATTATTCATTACATATTTAAAAGGCATAGTGAGAATAATTTTAATTCAAGTTTTTCAAAGATAATTATTTATAGTATGGGGGTTGCATCAGTAATACATTTATGTGGTTTGATTGTTAGGTAAGGTTTTTACTTGTTAAAAATTTGCAAAGTAATTACTTTAAATATGAATAAATAAAGAAAAACATTAGACGGTATTATCTTAAAAAATGCCGTCTTTTTTTAATAGTTTATAATACCATTTCATTCCCATAAACACCCATTTTGTTCCAAATCTATTTTTAAATGGAAAATTTATGCTATACTAAAAATGTACTTAAGTACAAGGCAGACCTTCTAATGGAAAAACACAGAAGGTTAAAAATAGGATGCAAAGGAGGTGAAATGTTATGGACAAGATTCCTCGAGATTCTCCAAAAAAACAGCGATTGAAAAGATATCTGCAACACCCCTCGGAAAGCGTAAACAGATGGTTACTTTAATAGTTACTATAAAGTCATTTTATCATAAGAAGTAAATAAAGATTCAATTAAAGGATCATGGATCTCATCTATATTATGGATGGACGGAACTAGGTAATTTAGGATAATGACTTTGAGAAATATGAAAGACAAGTTGCAAAGAAGAGCAAGTGAGCCTTATTGGTCAAATCAAAATGAAAATGATGTAGATTTTTAGCAGGAAACTTATGATGCAAAACATTGGTATAAATTCTATTCTAGTATAACGATGAAAAGCGTTTCTGCTGTTGTTTAATGAGGAAGAGGGAACAAATAAATTCAAATTTTATTTTTAATAAGGGAGGTACATAAAATGAATTTAAAGAAGTTATGTTTAATTTCGGCATTATCAGTAGGACTAATCACCACTAGTAGCATAACTGGATTTGCTAATTCAAGTTATACATCAACTTTAAACATGAGTGTAAATAGTTCTGTAACTGGAGCATATAGAGATTATAAAGGTTCTAGGCATGCTATAGGAATAACAATAACAAGTAGAGATTATCATTCTGATAAAGATACCAATAACTGCTACATTGAATTACAAAAACAAAGAGGTTTGACTTATGATGGTCAAGGATCTAAACTTAAAAATATGCCTGAAATTAAAAAAACTTATAAGGAATCTTGGTCAGGTCAAAACGATGGAAAATTTAGGTATTACTTTACTAACTTTCGTGTCTCTGGAGGAGATGGATTTACTTCTAACAAAGTTGAAATGTCTAGTAATTAACCCTTACTAGTAATAGTTTTTATTGATTAGAAAGCATTATAAAACTAACTTATCCTTCGTTTTTAACGGGGGATAAGTTTAAAAAAATAATTATATGAGGTAGGGAATACAATGGCTTGTTTAATTTCTGCACGAAATATTAATAAGATATATGAAGATGTCATAGCTGTTAAAAATGTAAATCTTGAAATTAAAGAAGGGTTCTATGCTATTATGGGACGATCCGGCTCTGGTAAAACAACTTTATTAAATATTTTGGGATTACTGGATGATCTCACCGATGGAGAACTTTATGTTAGAGATCGGTTAGTATCTAAATTAAATGATATAGAAAAAGCAAAAATTAGAATGAAGGACTTTGGCTTTGTCTTTCAATCTTTTCATTTAAATCCAAAGCTAAAAGCCTTTGAAAATGTGATGGTTCCTATGTACATAAATGAAGAGTATCGTAATAAAGACCTTCAAAAAAGAGCAATAGAACTATTGGAATTATTAGAGATGAAGGACAGATGTCATCATTTTCCTAGTCAACTGTCTGGTGGACAACAACAAAGGGTCGCCATAGCAAGGGCATTGGCAAATGATCCAGCTTGTATTTTTGCAGATGAACCTACTGGAAACTTAGATACAGATAGCGAAAAAATCGTACTCGACCATCTTAAATTATTGTCCCAAAAGGGAAAAACCGTTGTGATTGTATCCCATAACGATATAGTTTTAGATTATGCTGATAAGGTATATTACATGAATAATGGTATTTTGGAGGAAAAAAATGAAGCCTAAATTTTATTTTCATATGGCATATATCAATTTATGCCGAAGAAGAAAAGAAATAATGAGTCATGTTATTATTATCACTTTAGCTTTAATTACTTTAGCAAGTACTCTTACATTAAACGCTTCTTTAGGTTTCTTTATAGATAGACAAGTTTTAAATACTATACGGTGTCGCACTTTATTTGTTACATATGAAAAATCCGACTTTGAAACAGAAAAAAATTTATTTGAAATTTTGAATAAGGATGAAAATGTGGTTACATCCTACATAAAAATATGGGGAACCGGCACAAATATTATCAACACTGATGAACTATTTGAAGATTCAAGTAAAGAAGCTTTTCTTTTTTTTAATGCTTCTGATATAGAAATTATGTCTACTGTTGTTGCAGGAGAAGGCTTCGATGAAAATACTAAAAATGTAGGCATTATCCCCAAACAATTCTATCCGGATCGTTCCTATGAAATTGGTTATTTTAAAGAACCTGATGATTTTTTAGATGGAGAAGATTTTATCGGCAAAACCATCACTGTAGAATTTTATGCTACTGACTGGACTATACATCCTTTTAAAGATATTCGGCCTTTTAAATATGCTTTTGAGGTGGTGGGGGTTTATGATATTAGCCAAAATTTAAATGAAGGTTGTGACGTATATATTCCACCTAATGATTTGCAATACATAGTAGAAAAAATAGAAAATGAATCTATTTATATAGACACTGATGGTTATGAAAATTTAGGCAAATCCATAGCTTTTATAGTGGATGACAAAAGCAACATAAATAAAGTGGAGAATAAAATCATGCGGGAAACCGGTCTTATGTCACGCCGGTTATCGAGTATTGGTCCTATAGGCGATATAGTAAAATACATTTTGATTGTAGGTTCTATTGTTAGTATCATTGTCCTCATTATTGGACTAATCAATATTTCTCTTTCTACCTTAAAGGCAGTAAAAAAACGAACAGGAGAAATAGGTTTACTAAAGGCGATAGGATATACCAACAAAAACATTATGATGATACTTTCTTTGGAGGCATTTGTTACAGGTCTTATCAGTCTGGCAAGTACTACTGCAATATTAGCACCATTATTAATTTTGCTAAACTGGTTAATACAAACCCAAATGTCTCTTTATATGAAAGCATTAATCCTTACCATTGAAAGTCAAACAATTATACTGCTTGTATTAATGGCTATCCTTCTGCCATTGGTAACAAGTCTTGTAGGAATAAGATATGCTTTAAAGATTCAACCTACTGCTGCAATAACAAACAATTAAAAAAGTTATTTTGTTTATTTGTAAAATCGTCTTCAGCTAGTTTATATAATGCTAGCTGAAGCTTACTTGATATTATTATTTTATAGATAGAGAATTTATAGAAAAGACATATGTTTTTAAATACCCAAGGAAGGAAGCGAAATTAATTGTTACTTAAGAATGTTATTCAATTATCAATTGTTAATTTAACTAGGAATAAATTTAAAAATATTTTATATATTGGGTTGATAGGATTTTGTATCGTATTTTTATTTATTTCCTATACATTAGCAGTAACATCATATATTTCTATTGATAATAACATCAATAACATCGCAGATTATAGGACACTTCAGCTTCAAATCAATAACGAAAACACCAACTTAGATTTAACACAGTGGATAAATAAACTAACAGAACACCCAGATATTTCGATGGCATACCCATATTTTTCTACAATAGAGATTAGTATAGAGGAATTCAATACTTCCTATAATCAAAAACTGGTTTTAGATTCTGGAAGTGCACTACATATTCCTAAAACAACAAAAGGTAGGGGATTTAATGAAAAAGATGAAAATGTGCTCATCCTTCCTTCTGCTATCTTAATGAAAGATGAAGAAAATCAGCTAATCACAATAGAAACAGCACCTTATTTAGGAAAAACTTTGACAATAATGTATCCATCAAATATAAATGGTGAGTTTTTGTCTTATAAATGTAGTGTAATTGGAATATACGAGCTTGAAGAAGATAAATTAGATAAAAGTGAAATTTATGCTACTCTTACAGATTATTATCATATCGTGGCCTCACAATCAGGAATTACTTCTCAACAAATATATGAACCTGCTAAGGATTATTCTTTGGCAGTAATTGTAAATGACTATCGTGATTTTAAATCAACTATAATGGATTTATATAATACTAGGGAGTATGTTGTGGTTTTAGAAGAGAAAAATATGATTGATACAGGAATAATCAATACAATAAAAATAATCAGTATGATTATGTTTTGCATTATTATTAGTCTGACATTTTTAACAATTAGTATTGTTATTGATCATTCCATTAGTGAAAGAATCAATGAAATCGCCCTATTAAAAGCCATAGGATACAATTATAAGCATTTGTTTTCAATTATATTTTCCGAATGTTTCATACTATCAACCATTAGCTACATTAAAGCAATTATAATTTCTGAAATTTTCATTACTTTGATTATTAATCCTATATTGAAAACTAAAGTGAGTAACGAATTAATTAACATTTACTTAAAATCTAATATAAATACATATTTGATTATTTTTATTATTATTGGACTATTTTCATTATTTTCATCCATACGTGTATTAATTAAAACCAATAAAATATCACCTCAAAAACTCATTAGGGCTTGTTAAAGGAAATTTTCACCCTTTTAAAACGCTAATTTTCAAGCTATTTTAGAGTTTGTGGTGATGAATTTAAGCTGGTCACTAAGAGGAATTTTTAGTACCAATGAAATACAGCTATGTAAGTTACTATTTTAATAAACTTTTAGGATATTTTGGATTCATAAAGAAGGATTGATCCTGTTGGTTTTTTTATCCCTATTTTATTCCAATCCTATTTTAAAAATGGAAGTCTTGTGATGTACTGAAAATATGCTTAAGTACAAGGCAGACTTTCTAATCGAAAAAGGCAGAAAGCTAAAAGTATAGTGCAAAGGAGGTGAAATGTTATGGACAAGATTCCTCAAAATTCTCAAAAAAACAGCGACTGAAAAGATATCTGCAACAGCCCTCGGAAAGCGTAAACAGATGGTTACTTTAAATAGTTACTATAGTATGATTTTATTACACAAATTTACAGTTGAAAATCAGTTTAGTAGTTGAAAAATTAGTAATGGTTTAAAGCTCAAAAAATGTTTTAGGATAATTAGTTGCGCTACACACATATTTTTAGTTATAAGGAGCATATAAACAAATGAAAATTAATACTATGTCATTTTTTCTTATAAGTATTTTTACTGCTATTTGTGTATCATCTATTATTTTATGGGTTTCAATCGAAGAAAGAGTACTGCTTTCAACCATTAGTCGGGGGGGATATAGTGAAAATGCAATACATTTCCGTATAAACGAAGAAACTTGGAGTTTTGCAAAACTCATTGATTTGGTTATAGATAGTGACCATAGCAATTTTACAATAATTCATGATGATTATCAAAATAACATTAGACAGATTTATATTAAGGGAAAAAGCACCTCACTACCCATGGTTTCAGGACGTTATTTTTGTGAAAGTGATTTTAATGTTGGAAGATCTTTTGCAGTAATAGGACGTAACCAAGTTAAAAATATAATTGATGATAATGGAGTACAGCGGATTCAGGTGGAGGGTAAATTATTTGATGTCATAGGTGTTGTAGGGCATCGTATTGATACTGTCCTTGATGATATGATCATTGTAAATGCAGATGCACTTCTACAGAAGGCATACCATAATAATGTTTTTGTTTTAGATGCATATTCAGGTAAAACACGTGATTTAAGTACTGAAATTTACAATGAATTAGAGCTAAAAGCTTACGAAGGTTTTCCTAGTGGATTACCTCTACCAATGGTAGCTTTGGAGATAAATCCAGGCGGTGTAGATAGATTATTTAAAAATATAATTAGCTTAACTATGACATACATACTTCTAATGATATGCTATATGCTTTGTAGCATTGCTATATCCTTTGAGTGGGTTAGTAGACAACGAAGAAAAATTGCAGTGAAACGTTTAGTTGGATGGAGTGATAAGAAGCTTAAACTGGATATATACAAAGATTACTTTATTTTTGCTTCGTTAGGAATAGGTGTAGGAATAGTAATAATGTGGTTTTGGGGTGTTAGAATAACAAAAATAGAGTCCTTTTTTGGCATATTAATACTAAATGTGATTTTTGGATGGCTGATAACAATACCACCTATCAAGAAAATGCTTAAAGTTCCTGTAGCTGAAGCTTTGAGGTGATAACAATGAGGAAAATAAATTGGGAAATTATAAAAAAAGAAATTCATAGTAATATTAAAAATAATAAACTTATTAATAATATGCTTATTATACAATGCATTACTTGCTTTACGCTAATTGCTTTGCTAGCAGCCAACACGATAGTAGCATATTCAAGTACGGGATATTTTAAAGAGTTTATAGGTGACAAGATATACTATGGCTTAAATGACAATGCTGATGACGATGGCAGCTATAAAGAATATATGAATTCTGAAAAGGCTTACTTTCAACTTTATAGGTTTGTGGAGGAGTTGAGAAAAAATCAGGATGTTACATGGATAAGTACTATTATGCAGCCAATAGATGTTAACATTAGTGCCAAGGAGATTCCAGAAAAATTTAGATTTGGATATGAAGAGGGGGATAATGAACAACCCTATAGACCTTATGAGGATAGTGACGAGCTTTTTGTCGGTGTGAAAGCAGTACATGTATCAGAAAATGTACTTTCTGAATTTGGAATGTCCCTAGATGAAGGGAAAATCTTTTCCCAAAAAGATTTTATTTTAGATGAAAATAATAATGTGAAGGTTATACTGGGAAGTGAATATAAGGAGTATTATAGAATAGGAGATACTTTTGAAGGTATAAATTTATTCGAAAAAATGGTTTTTGAGGTTATTGGTTTTTTGCCACCGGATACATACATGCCTGTAAAGGGTTCATTATTTTATCTTGACAGATATATGATAATACCAGCGTTTTCTCAGGTGAATTTTGCGCAGTATCCTCAATTTGCTAAAATAACATTACTACAACAGGCTAATGGACAAATTATAACTTCAGATGCAAATATAAATATAGAAAAACTGGTAAATGACTTAACTCTAAAGTATAACACTATAAGATTTAAGGTATATCAAATAGGGAAAGCAGACCTTACCAACATCATGAAAATATCAGACGAAGCTGTGGTACAGTTGCTGTATATTGTTATAACTTTGATAATATTTACTGTGGTGGGTCTATCAATAAATATTTTAGGGTGTATCCGAGAGAATTATTATAGATATGGTGTACATTTGATGTGTGGAGGTACACTATTCAGCATTACATGTCAAATGTTCGGCTTGGTTTTATATATAGTGGGACTTGCACTTTTTATCTCTTTGCTAATTTCAATGATTATAATTGAAAGCGGTATACATTTATTAATAATAGTACTTGTTGCAATGTTGGTGTTTGGATTTTCCTGCATTACGCCTAGTATTGCAATTAAAAAACTTGATGTAAACTATTTAATTAGGAGAAAGGAATAATGACTATGATTGAGCTTAAAGATATTGATAAATATTATGGACATGGACAATCCAAGGTGTATGCATTAAAAGGTATATCACTTTCTATTGAAGAAGGAGAGATGGTGTCTATAGTAGGAAAAAGTGGTTCTGGAAAATCATCTTTATTAAATATTATAGGTGGACTTGATACTCCTGATGTTGGAGAATACTCGTTTAAAGGAAACAAAATTAACGGACTTAATCCTAATGCTTTAGCAGAATTTCGTGGTAATAACATCGGCTTCATTGTACAACATTTTGCTTTAATAGACGATATGACTGTATTTGATAATATTGCTTTACCTCTTAGATATAATAGAATTTCAGACAGAAAGCTGAAAGAAACTGTCGAATATCTTTTAGATCAGATGGAACTTTCTGATAAGGCTAACTCATATCCATCTCAATTATCAGGTGGTCAATGTCAGCGGGTTGCTATTGCACGAGGACTAGCTTGTAATCCATCAGTACTGCTAGCAGACGAGCCTACAGGATCTTTAGATGAAAAAACGGGACTACATATACTTAAAATCTTTAAAGAATTGAATAACAAAGGGATTACTATAATTATAGTAACACACGATGATAGTATTGCTGATTCATGCAAAAGAGTCATACGACTTAGCGATGGTATGATTATATCAGATTGACCAATTAACTTTGAACAAGATTCCTCAAGATTCTCTCAAAAAAACAGCGACTGAAAAGATATCTGCAACAGCCCTCGGAAAGCGTAAACAGATGGTTATCTCAACAGTCACTATAAAATCATTTTACCATAAGAAGCAAAGAAAAGATAGTTTTTTTATAAGCCATGGTTTTGCAAAGATTAGGACTTCTAATATTAAATTTAGTATTATTATGATGCAATATTGCTTCTTTATAGCAATATATGATTATGCGTATTTATAAAAGTTTTAGGGCTTAACTTATCAGATGTAAAAAATATTTTTAGTTAAACAAGGATGATTAGGCTTTGTAGAGGAATTGCAGTAAGGGAATGGGTGCTTTGCTATTGAAAATAAGAAAAATTAGGAAAAGAGAGCAATTCTTAAATAAAAGAATGCTCTCTTTTCCTAATTTTGCTAGAGCTTTTATAACATTTCGTCGATTATTTTAACACTTCATCGACCTTCTATTTAAATTAGCATTACATTATGTTAATGTTTTATTAGGATTTGAAGTTGTTAAAAATATATCAATATTTAGCGAAGCATAGGATAGGAGAATTACAATGATGAATATTCTTGTAGTTGAAGATGACCAGTTTGAAAGAAGTACCTTAGTTAGAATGCTTAAGGCCTCAAATAGAGATATAAAAATATTTGAAGCCGCCACTGGAGGACAAGCAATAAGAATATTAGAGCAAGAAACAATCGAATTATTCTTCTTAGATATTGAACTCCCTGATATGTCAGTAGTAGAAATCGCAGAGAAGATTCGTTCTATATCTCAATATGAATTAACCTATATTGTGTTTGTTATTACTCATGTCTATTACCAGCTTGAAGCCTTAAAAAAATATCATTATTATAACTTTATAGAAAAACCCTATAAGCAAGAAGATATATTGAAAATTTCCCACCGTCTAATAAAAGGAGTTACAAAGGGGCATATCAAAGAGCAAGCAGTCAGATTTAAAATTAAAAACTATATCTTAAAAATTTTCCTTAAAGATATTTTGTTTATCGAATCTCAGGGAAAAAACTGTATGATTCATACAAAAAATAACCAGTACATCATTCCTAATATTTCAATGAAAGGAGCATTAAGAAAACTAGAATCTTCTAGTTTTATGCAAACTCATAAGTCATATATAGTTAATTTTCAAAATATCCACTTAATAGAAAGATATGGAAAAAACGCCTGGATAGTGCATTTTAAAGACTATGCTTTAGCTGCTTATGTAAGTAATAAATACAAAAAAGAATTTTTAAATAGGTTTTTGCCTAAAGGATAAAAGAGGGAGAATTTTATATTCATGACAATAAAAAGAATCGTATTAATATTATTTTTAATCATATCAGTTATATTATTAGCGACAAGGTTTTTATCTTCTATAGATCAGGGAACTACTATTACGATAAGAAATCAGACGGATCAGTGCTTAAAAGACTTGGTTTTTGTTTCAAACGCTAATAAAGAAGGCTTTAATATCTCTAATATAGCTCCACAGACTGCTATTTCATTTCAGTATGATATAGGAGGCTTTAATGAAAATGCAGTTAATTTGCAATACATATCTGAGTTAGGAGACATTAAAAATTATAATATTATAGGATATGTGTATGAATTCTATTCCCATATATATATTGATATTATCTCCATCAGTCCGGAGGGGAAGTTAAATATAAAAGTAGAAACACTTAAATGAATAATTAGGCGATTAAAGCTATATAGATGTGCGCCCTTAAATTTTAATATACTAAGGGCTACATTTTTAAAATTTAACTTTAGAAGCGAGCATCTATAAAACTGGGCTATGTGTAAAAATTAGAAGGTATCCTTCTATCTATAAAAACATACATTAAGGGGGAAAGGGGATGAGAAGACCCTTTGTTGTTTTGTGTATATCGGTTGTTACAGGAATTATGCTGGGGTATCTATTTGGGATATTTCTAAGGGGACGTTTATTAATAGGTTTTTTAATTATCTTTCTCTTATGCATGCTATTTTTTGATAAGTATTTGACTGTGTTTGTCAGTATTTCCTTTGTGATACTGGGAAATTTTATCATGGCCTATCATATGCAAGATACTACCCTCCTAAGAGGTTATTTGGAAAAATCTATGACCCTGCAGGGAAAGGTGGAGGGTTTGAAAACAGAAGGAAGGGGATATATTGAATATGATATAATGGTACTGAAACTCATGATGAAGGAGGAAGAAATAAGTATAAAAGAGAGGGCTAAACTTCGAATAAAAAGTGTAAGTGCTTCTGATATAAATTTGCAGCCGGGAGACCCTCTTTTGCTAAAAAATGTTCTTCTCCTAGAAGACTTTTATGACAAAACCCTTGATGGTTATCAAAAATATTTAAGAGGAAAGGGATTTAAGAGTATTCTTTTGGTAGGTCCTCAAGACCTAGAGAGGATAGAAGCACCAACATCTTTTTCTATACTAAGCAGCAGCTATAAAGCCAAAAAATACATGGAAGACCTCCTAGATGCTTCTCTTGAACTTGACAATAGTAACCTACTAAAAAGTATTATGTTTGGCAATCAAGGTTATTTAGCGAGGGAAACTTTAGAATTTTTTTCTAAAAGCGGTACAGCCCATATCATTGCTGTATCAGGATTACATATAGGCATCATTGTGCTATTTACCCACAAGCTACTCAACTTCTTAAAGCTGCATAAAAAAAATATATTGTTGACGACGATGGCGGTTTTATTTTTCTATAGCTATATGGTGAACTTTCCTGTATCCATTGTAAGGGCCAGCAGTATGTATTACCTCTATGTTTTTGCCTTCCTTTTGCAGAGAAAGTATGATCCCATCAACAGTTTAACGATGGTGGCATTTCTATTGTTATTATATAATCCTTTTAATCTTTTTTCTGTTTCTTTTCAGTTATCCTTCATGGCCACCCTCAGTATTTTATTGTTTTATCCTTTGATGGGGGATCTATTAAAGCTATTACCAACATTTTTACAATCCTTAATAGCCCTTACCCTCTGCGCGCAAATCGGTACTATACCTATTGTAGCCTATCATTTTCAAGAAGTATCTTTGGTAGCTATAGCTGCTAATATTTTTATTGTGCCTATGCTGGGACCATTATTATATATTGCTTTTTTTAGTATATTTCTTAGTTTTATTTCAGTAGAAGCGGCCTATTTACTAAATTTTTTCACTAATTGGATACTGAATTATATATACTGGGCTGTTGAAAAGGTCAGTGTGTGGTCAATAAGTACCATAGTGGTAGAAAACATGAATGTTTTTTATGGAGGAATCTATTATATAATGGTTTTTGGCATATACTTGATGATATGGTACAATAAACAAAATAAGTTGATGATAGAAAAGGAATGAAGAAGTATGAATTATAATGAAGCAATTAAAAAACTGCATGCCAAGGAAATAGAAAAAATCTATTTGATATATGGAGAAGAAACCTATTTAGTAGAAGAATTTATAAAGACCATAAAGGAAAAGGTTGTTGGTAAGGATTTTGAGGACTTAAATCTTTTTACTATAGAGGGTAAGGAGTTTACGCTGGAAAAGCTTATTGATGCCTGTGAAACCCTGCCCTTTATGGCGGAAAAAAAATTGGTATTAGTGAAGGATTTAGAAACTTTTCAAGGGAAAAAGAAATCCATCTCAGAGGAGGAAGAAAAAAAGTTAGCAGCGTATATTGCAAACATACCGGAAACGACTTCTTTGGTTTTTTATGGTAGCACTACCATTGATGCAAGAAAAAAAATTGTAAAGGAGATACAGAAACAAGGAGCAGTTCTTTATTGTCAAAGGTTGAATGCAAAAGAATTAAGGGAATGGGTTCAAAAATCCATGAAAAGGCATGGTAAAACTATAGATATAAAAGAAGTAGAATATTTTATAGAAAATATAGATTACTTAGGAAAAACTGCTGTACAAAGCTTGTTGGATGTAGAAAACGAGATAAAGAAAATAACTACCTTTGTAGGGGACAGGGCATCAGTGGTTTTATCGGATTTAGAGAATATTTTTAGTTCAAGTTTTCAAAATGATATTTTTAAGCTATTGGATGCTATTGAAAAAAAGCATATGGGTGAGGCAATAAAGCGTTTTAATGCTATGATTCATAAGGGAGAACCCGTTATAAAGATAGCTGTAACCCTGGGTAATCAAGTAAGGAATCTCCTGAAAACGAAATTATTGCTAGAAGAGGGCTATTCTTCAAAAATGATTGCAGGGAAGATAGGGATACATCCCTATGTAGCTACAAAATGTGCAAACCAATGCAGGGGATTTAGTACTGAGAGATTAGAAGCATTGTTAAACCATTTTCTACAGGTAGACCTTGCCATAAAGTCTGGGAAAATGAAGGATCATATTGCTATAGAGTTATTTATTATAGAGATGTGCAGATAAAATGAGTAAAAATAAAAAAGCGTACATGAGTACGCTTTAGTTTATTTAGGAACTTAAGACACGGTTTTTTTACATCGCTATTAAACAGCTTTGTTTAACTTTGTAGCAAGTCTAGATACTTTTCTAGATGCTTTTGATTTGTGAATAACATTTTTTGCAGCAGCTTGCATAAGTTTTTTCTCAACGAACTTTAACTTAGCTTTAGCATCTTCAAAATTACCAGCTGTTAGAGCTTCTTCGAATTTCTTGATAGCTGTCTTAAGTTGAGATTTAACCATTCTGTTTCTAGCTGTTTTCTTTTTAATGACTTTGATTCTTTTCATTGCTGATTTAATATTTGCCAATAGATTCACCCCCTTGTGTGGTCATTAACACAGTAATTTTACCAAAAATCAGTATAAAAAGCAATAAAAATAAATAATATATTTCATTTATTGACTTAAAATATTATTCTTATACAAAAATAGTCGTGCAGAAGATAGATAATTTTATTGAAATCATCAAATAATATAGAGTAGAAAGTGATGAAAATTTACTTAGATTCATTATATATCAATTCTAATATTAAGAGGTGAGCTTATGTTTCAAGTAAGAACAGACTTAGCCCTAGAAGTTAGAGAATTATATCAAGAGGAAAAACAGCAAGAAATTCCAGGTGTAGCAGTAGACCAAGAAAATCTAGAAAATGTTACGATAACAAGGGTAGAGGTTCTTGATGAAGAAGGAGAAAAGCTCATGGGTAAAGCTAAGGGGAAATATATTACACTAGAATGTGTAGCTCTTAGAAGACCAGATGCTGATTTGAAGGACGAAGTAAGCAAAATACTAGCAAAAGAACTAAATGCTTTGATCCATGTTGACAAACACCTAAAGGTTTTGGTGGTTGGTTTAGGCAATGTACATGTTACACCGGATGCATTAGGCCCTGAAGTTGTTTCAAAATTATTTGTAACGAGACATTTTTTTAAATTTTATAATAAAGAAAGTGATGAAGCTTTAGCGGAGTTAAGTGCTATTGCTCCAGGGGTAATGGGAACAACAGGAATAGAAACCGGAGAAATTATCAAGGGAATTGTAGAAAACGTAAAACCAGATGTAGTAGTAGCAGTAGATGCCTTAGCGTCGAGAAAAATGGAACGGGTAAATACTACGATACAACTATCTACTACAGGCATTCACCCTGGTTCAGGAATTGGAAACAAAAGACAAGCTTTAGATGAAAAAACACTAGGAATACCAGTCATTGCCATCGGTGTTCCTACGGTGGTGGATGCTGCCACTTTGACAAATGATACGATTCAGCTGGTTATTGGAGCCTTTGCAAAGCAAGCAAAAGTAGGCTCTCAATTTTATAATATGTTACAGGAATTAAAGGAAGAAGAAAAATACCAGATGATAAAGGAAGTTTTAGAGCCCTACAGTGCCAATGTAATGGTTACACCTAAAGAAGTAGACGATATCATATTAAATTTATCCCATATTATAGCCAACGCTATTAATATAGCCCTACATCCCGGCATAGATTTAAAAGATGTCAATCGATATTTGCACTAAATAAAGACAACCATATTATTGGTGTCATAAATCCCACCCACCTTTCATATTAATCTATATAGTACTGATAAAAGGTGGGTGCTGAATTTGATGAAGAAAAAAGCAAGTGGTTTAAGAGATTATCAAAACATTATTATATTGATATTGATTCTGGGGATTTTATTTTTCTTTGGAAAAATGATTTTAGATAAGAATTCCTTTGCTGAGATGTCTATGCCAGTGAAAGAAGAAGCAAAGATGGAGCAAGAGAAAAATTTGCCTTCACAAAATAAATTTTTAGTACATGCTATCCATCAGGTATTCCCAATAAGCAATACTGATGAAAAGATAAGTATTAGAAATTATTTTGAAAAAGTATATTCTTCTTTTGCATCGAACCTATTTTACGTTGATTTTAGAAACCCCGTCACCTTCGTACAAGCTCAATTCCCTGCCAGTCTTACTCAGGATATACAGCTAGCAAGGGAGAATACTGAAACCCCAGGAGATGCAACAAGAGATATTTTTTTTGTGGAAGAAGAAGATATTGGTTCTATAGCAACAGGAACATTACCTGAAGATATAGATGGAGAACATGATAAGGATGATCTAGGAGAATTATGGGAAGGCGTCTATCTGGTTGGTGAAGAGGATATTGTAGATAGTTTAGATAGCAGTGCCCTATCTATCAATGCAGAAAAACCTGCAAAGATAAAGTTTGAGGAAGGAAAACCTCATGTTTTAATTTATCATACCCATGGCACAGAGTCCTATAAGCCAGCTTCAGAAGGGAACTATCATACCTTAAGAAAAGAATACTCAGTGATTGCAATAGGAGAAATTCTTACAAAGGAATTAGAAAAAAGGGGTTTTAACGTTATTCATGATACCACTTATCATGATTATCCTTCTTATAGTGGCTCTTACAGTAGATCTTTACAAACGGCTGAAAAGATATTGAAAGAAAATCCATCGATTAAGGTGGTCTTTGATATTCACAGAGACGGTTATGATCATATTGATACAAGTCCAAATAGAGAAGCGCTTATTGCAAGCAATAGGGCAGTTGTTAATAATGAAACTACTACAAAGTTTCAATTTGTTATTGGTCCAGAAACCCCTAATCGTACGCAGGTAGAAACCTTTGCTGCTTATATAAAGGCTGTCAGTGATAGTAAATATCCTGATTTTAGCAAGCCTATTCTAGTGAAGCCCTATGGTAGGTTTAATCAATTTTTAACTGATTATACTGCTTTAATAGAAGTAGGAAGCAATGCTAATACGATTGAAGAAGCAAAAAGAGCAGCGGGTTATTTAGGAAATGTGTTGGCGGAGGCATTGGAGCATATTAGAGAATAGGTTTATAAAATAAAAAAAGTGTCTACAATACCAATGGTGATGTAGATGAGTAGAGTAGAAGAAAAGTTAAAATATAGAAGGAAAAGAAGACAATTACTGCTAATTCTCACATTGATTTTTGTTTTTTTAATTATGGGTGTATTGTCTGTGGATTATGCCCTGAGGGAAATGATGGCTTTAGATGAGGCAAAAGTATTGGGCTATGATGTGCAGGAAAATTATACGGTGCTGTATGTTGTGGGGGAATCCATTTATATTAAAAACGAATCCATAGATAAAGTTACTTTGTTTATAGAAGAAGGCTATCACAAAATATTACAACAGTTTCATAGGCTCATGGAAGGAATAGGAAATGTCGGTATACCCCGACATTTTTTTTCAAATACAACACAGAATAACTACCAACGACAAAAATAGTATGATATAATTTATAAAGTTATGGATATGTGAAGTAGAAGGAGGAATACATAAATGCCAAGCGATAGACAAAAAAAGATTAGGAATTTCTCCATTATTGCCCATATAGATCATGGAAAATCTACCTTGGCCGATAGACTGATAGAGTATACTGGTCTAATAAGCGAGAGAGAAATGCAGGAACAAATATTGGACAACATGGAATTAGAAAGAGAACGTGGTATTACCATTAAACTTCAAAGTATTCGACTAGTATATAAGGCTAAGGATGGAGAAGAGTATTATTTAAACTTAATTGATACACCAGGGCATGTAGACTTTACCTATGAGGTTTCTAGAAGTTTAGCTGCCTGTGAAGGTGCCATTTTGGTGGTAGATGCTGCTCAAGGGACTGAAGCTCAGACTTTGGCAAATGTATATTTAGCCTTAGAACAAAACTTGGAGATTGTACCGGTAATTAATAAAATTGATTTACCTAGTGCACGACCAGACGAAATTAAGAAGGAAATTGAAGATGTTATTGGTTTAGAGGCTCACGATGCACCACTGATTTCTGCAAAAGAGGGTATCAATATTACGGATGTATTAGAAGCCATTGTAGCTAAGGTGCCAGCACCAACGGGATCGGCAGAAGCACCTTTAAAGGCATTGATTTTTGATTCCTATTATGATAATTATAAAGGTGTTATTGCCTATATTCGTGTCGTAGAAGGTACTCTTAAAAAAGGTATGAAGATTAAAATGATGGCTACAAGTAAGAGTTTTGAAGTAACAGAAGTAGGGGTATATTCTCCTGGACCGATTCAACTGGAAGAATTAAAGGCTGGAGATGTTGGTTATGTAGCTGCTAGTATTAAAGAAGTAAGAAACTGCCGTGTGGGTGATACCATTACAGACGCTACAAATCCTACAGAAAGTCCTCTGCCAGGCTATAGAAAAGTTACGCCTATGGTTTATTGCGGTATTTACCCTGCTGAGGGAGAAAAATATGAGGATGTAAGAGATGCCCTAGAGAAACTACAGGTGAACGATGCTGCTTTAGTTTTTGAGCCTGAAACTTCAGCTGCTTTAGGTTTTGGTTTCCGATGTGGATTCTTAGGTTTATTACACATGGAGATTATACAAGAAAGATTAGAAAGAGAATTTAATCTAGACCTAGTGACCACCGCTCCAAGTGTTATTTATAAAATTACAAAAACCAATGGGGAAGTAGTGATGATACAAAATCCTGCCAATCTTCCAAAACCTCAAGAGATAGCAAAAATGGAGGAACCTATTGTTAAAGCAAATATCATGGTACCAAACACCTACGTAGGTACTGTAATGGAATTATGCCAAGAACGTCGTGGTGAAATGAAAAACATGGAGTATATTGAGGAAACAAGAGTTATTCTTCATTATGAGCTTCCATTGAATGAAGTTATTTACGACTTCTTTGATGCTTTAAAGTCCAAGACAAAGGGTTACGGTTCTTTAGATTATGAATTTGTTGGTTATAGAGAGTCTAAGCTTGTAAAGTTAGATATTTTAATTAATGCAGAACAGGTAGATGCTTTATCCTTTATTGTACATGAAAGCAAAGCTTATTCAAGGGGAAAAGCAATGTGTGAAAAACTAAAGGATGAGATTCCAAGACATCAATTTCCTATCCCGATCCAAGCTTCTATAGGACAAAAAATTATTGCTAGAGAGACTATAAGAGCCCTTAGAAAAGATGTTTTGGCGAAATGTTATGGTGGAGATATTACTAGAAAGAAAAAGTTATTGGAGAAGCAAAAAGAAGGTAAGAAAAGAATGCGTCAGGTTGGTAGTGTAGAAGTGCCACAGAAGGCCTTCATGTCGGTATTAAAACTAGACAGTTAAATTCAATTGATAGGATAAACTAGTAATCTCCTAGCCGAGTTTACTAGTTTTGTTTATAAGCTGCTGCATGCTGCACAAGGAGGCTTAGACTTTGGAACCTTTAAGTATATATATCCATATACCCTTTTGCCAGAAAAAGTGTTATTATTGTGATTTTCCATCTTACAGTGGTAAAGAGGATTTCATAGAGGATTATGTAAAAGCATTGAAGAAAGAAATTCTACTTTATGCTGAAGAAGCTGCTGCCTATGAAATAAAAACCGTCTTTATAGGAGGCGGTACGCCATCGGTTCTTCAGGGGAAGCACTTAGAGAAAATTACATCGACCTTGTACAAATGCTACAAATTATCAAGGGAGGTAGAATTTTCTATAGAGGCAAACCCAGGATTACTCAACCTAGAGAAACTGAAAAGTTATTATCACAGTGGAATAAATCGATTGAGTATGGGATTACAGGCATGCCAAAATCATCTTTTGGAGGGTTTAGGAAGAATTCACCGCTACGAAGATTTTGAAAAAAACCTTGAAGACGCTAGAAAGGTAGGGTTTAGTAATATAAATGTAGACTTAATGTTTAGCCTGCCAAATCAAAGTATAAAGAATTGGCAGGATTCATTAAAAAAGGTGGTAGATTTAGAGATACCGCATATTTCTGCCTATAGCCTCATCATTGAGGAGGATACCCTTTTTGAGACTTGGCTGGAGGAGGGAAAAATCTATAAACCCCAAGAAGAAGTAGAACTTCAGATGTACCATGACGCCATCAACTATCTAAAAAGTCGAGGATATCTCCATTATGAGATTTCTAATTTTGCAAAGCCTAATTATCCCTGTAACCACAATATTACCTACTGGAAAAACCAGCAGTACTTAGGTTTTGGTGCGGCAGCACATTCCTATTTTAAACAAGAAAGGTTTCATAATTATCAAGAGATTGAAGGCTATATAAAAAGGATAGGGGAAAAGAAGAAACCAGTGGCAACAAGAAACCTATTGTCTCGGAGGGATGAAATTAGTGAGACGATGTTTTTAGGTCTCAGGATGATAGAAGGCGTAACGGTGAGGGACTTTGAAGCGCGTTTTAGACAAACGCCCCTTCAAATCTATGGCAAAACTTTAGAAAAATTAAAAAAACAGCAGCTCATTACTTATAATGATGATTTCGTTAAGCTAACGCCAAAGGGAATAGACTTGGCAAACCTAGTTTTCCAAGAGATGCTATTATGAATATTAAAATTTAAGTAGGAGAAGGATCATTGTAAATTCCATAAAAATTTTGTCAAAGGTCTTGACAAATATAAAATGAAGTGGTATTTTAAAAGCAGAATCATTAGCACTCAATGTAATAGAGTGCTAATAATTTGAGGTGATATGATGGATTTAAACAATAGAAAAATTAAAATATTACAGGCCATCATTCATGATTATATTGAGACAGCAGAGCCTGTGGGTTCTAGGACTTTATCTAAAAAATATAGTCTTGGTGTGAGTCCTGCAACCATTAGAAACGAAATGTCAGATTTGGAAGAACTAGGCTATCTCACCCAGCCACATACATCCGCAGGCCGTATTCCATCTGATAAAGGTTATCGTCTATATGTAGACAATCTAATGGAAATAAAGATGATTGCAGATCTTCAGAGGAAAAATATTCAAAACAATCTGCTAAGAAAATTTGGAGAAGTGGAGCAATTATTACAGTATAGTTCAAAGATTATTTCTCAACTTACCAACTATACGTCGGCGGTTTTAACGCCGCAAATTAAAGAAAATAAAATAAAGCGTATTCAACTGGTACCAATAGATCAACAAAGCATTATTGCTGTTATGGTGACAGACACGGGTATTATTAAAAATCCTTTAGTGAATGTAAAGGAAGGTATCAATAGCGATCAGCTAGAAAAAGTATCGAATTTATTAAATCAAAAGCTTCAAGGTATGACCATCAGTGATATTGAAAATCAAATGCTGCAAATTTTAATGACGGAGCTTTCTGAATTTAATAGCATTATTGAATCTGTTGCACCGAAGATATTTAGCGCCTTAGAAGCCATTGAAGACGCAGAGTTATTTTTAAGTGGTACCACCAATATCTTTAATTTTCCAGAATTTAATGATGTCTTTAAAGCAAAATCCTTCTTAAAGATGCTAGAAGAAAAACAAACCATCAGCAGCATCATTTCCTCGTCAAGAGAAGATGGTATCAATATTTCTATTGGTAGCGAAAATATTTATCAAGAGGCGAAGGAATGTAGCTTAGTAACTGCTACCTATAAAGTTGATGGTGTAATTGTTGGAAGATTGAGTGTCATTGGGCCTACTAGAATGGATTATTCCAATGTTGTTGGGGTAATGAATCAAATTAGTCAGTATATAAACGAATTGTTAAGAACAAGATATAGATAAAAATACCAGTGCGAAGTGCTATAGCATTTTGCACTCTATCTTTGTTTTTTATATAAATAAAAGATGAATTAAAAGGGTAGGTGAAGAGCTTTGGATAAAGCAAATGGAACTTCAGAAGAAGTTGTAGCAAATACAGTAAACCAGCAGGAAGAAAGTCAAGAAGAAGTACATAGTGATTTAGAAGCAGTGCAAGAGGAAATGGAAACACAAAGGACAGGTGATGAGATAGCCATGTGGAAAAAGAAGCTTGAAGAAAAGGAAGAAGAGAATAAAGATTATTATGACAGAATGCTGAGACTTCAAGCGGAATTTACAAACTATAAAAAGAGAGTTGAAAAAGAAAAAAGTGACATTTATCTTTATGCTAATGAAAAGTTAGCACTGGAGCTTTTAAGCAGCATTGATAACCTGGAGAGAGCTTTAGATTCTCAAGGGGAAGGTGATAAGGGTAATGCCCTTTATGAAGGTATAGAGCTGGTATTAAGACAGATGAAGGACACTTTGAAAAACCATGGCATAGAGGAAATTGATGCCCTTCATAAGCCTTTTGATATGAACCTACATCATGCAGTGATGAAGGAAGAAGCTGAGGCTGAGCCTGATGAAGTGATAGAAGTATTCCAAAAAGGCTACACAATCCACGGTAAGGTTTTAAGACCTGCTATGGTAAAGGTAGCGCAGTAAAGCATGCTATCAATAATTATATACAATGATAAATTTAGAAGGAGGAAACAAAAATGAGTAAAGTAATAGGTATAGACTTAGGTACAACCAACTCATGCGTAGCAGTGTTAGAAGGAGGAGAACCAGTTGTTATACCAAATTCTGAAGGAAACCGTACAACACCCTCCATTGTTGCTTTTGGTAAAGATGGCGAAAGAATTGTAGGAGAGCCTGCAAAAAGACAGGCTATTACCAATCCAGACAAAACAATTTTATCCATTAAAAGACATATGGGGACTGATCATAAAGTAAATATTGATGAAAAGGCCTATACACCGCAGGACATATCTGCCATGATTCTGCAAAAACTAAAGGCGGATGCTGAAAGTTACTTAGGACAAAAGGTAACAGATGCTGTTATAACTGTACCAGCATACTTTACAGATAGCCAAAGACAAGCGACAAAGGATGCTGGAAAAATTGCAGGCTTAAACGTACAAAGAATTATCAATGAGCCTACAGCAGCTTCTCTAGCCTATGGATTAGATAAGACAGATCAACAGCAAAAGATATTGGTATATGACTTAGGTGGAGGTACTTTTGACGTATCCATTCTAGAACTAGGGGATGGGGTTTTTGAGGTATTAGCAACCCATGGAAATAATCATCTAGGTGGAGACGACTTTGACCAAGTGATTATGGACTATATTGCAGAAGAATTTAAAAAGCAAGAAGGTATCGATTTAAGACAAGATAAAATGTCTTTACAACGTCTGAAGGAAGCAGCTGAAAAGGCGAAAAAAGAGCTTTCTAGCACAATGAGCAGTAATGTAAACTTACCTTTTATTACAGCTACGAATAGTGGACCAAAGCATTTAAATATGGACTTAACAAGATCAAAATTTGAAGAAATATCTGCCCACTTAGTAGAAAAAACATTAGAACCTATGAGAAAAGCTTTAGACGATGCAGGACTTTCACCACAGGAATTAGATAAAATAATTTTAGTTGGAGGCTCTACTAGAATTCCAGCAGTGCAAGAAGCAGTGAAGAAAATCACTGGCAAAGATCCTCATAAAGGTATTAATCCTGATGAATGTGTAGCCATTGGTGCTGCGATTCAAGCTGGCGTATTAACTGGTGAAGTAAAAGATGTTTTATTATTAGACGTAACACCACTATCCTTAGGTATTGAAACTTTAGGTGGTGTATTTACAAAGCTTATTGAAAGAAACACAACCATCCCTACAAAGAAAAGCCAAACCTTCTCCACTGCAGCTGATAATCAGCCAGCGGTAGATATCCATGTATTACAGGGTGAGAGACAAATGGCTGCTGATAATATCACCATGGGAAGGTTTGAATTATCTGGTATTCCACCAGCCCCAAGAGGTGTTCCTCAAATCGAAGTAACCTTTGATATAGATGCTAATGGTATCGTAAATGTTTCTGCTAAGGATTTAGGCACTGGTAAAGAACAAAAAATTACGATTACTGCTTCTACCAATCTTTCAGATGTAGATATTGAAGCAAAGGTAAAGGAAGCTGAACAATTTGCAGAGGAAGATAAGAAGCGTAAAGAAAAAGTAGAAGTACGTAATCAAGCAGATACATTGATTTATCAAACAGAGAAGACCTTAAAGGAAATGGAAGGAAAAATCAATAAAGAAGATGAAGATAAAGTAAAAGCAGAAGTAGAAAAACTTAAAAAAGCATTAGAAGCTGATAACACTGAAGAAATCAAGAAGGCCATCGAAGATTTAAACAATGCCTTCCATGCCATTTCTCAGCAAATGTATCAACAAGCACAAGAGGCCCAGCAAGGAGCTGAAGCTGGTGAACAAAAGGATGAAAATGTAGTAGATGCAGAATACGAAGAAGTTAAGGATGATGAAAACAAATAGATAGTATGAGGACACCTTGAGGTGTCCTCATACTTGATAACTTTATAAAATAAAATTGGTTGATTAAATCAATAAACTGCAATATAATATGATTTATGGTTAAAAGCCTGTCATCCTATAATAAATATAGTGAAAGGGCGGTGGTAAGGTGAGTAAAAGAGACTATTATGAAGTGCTGGGTGTAGATAAAAATGCCAGCCCTGAAGAGATAAAAAAATCCTATAGAAAACTAGCGATGAAATATCATCCTGATAGAAATCCTGGAGATCAAGTTGCAGAAGAAAAATTCAAGGAGCTCAATGAGGCCTATGAGGTATTAAGTTCTCCAGAGAAAAAACAGCGGTATGATCAATTTGGTCATGCGGGTATGAATGGTGCTGGTGGCGGTTTTGATGGTCATGCTGGCTTCGGTGGTTTTGAGGATATTTTTGGAGATATCTTTGACATGTTTGGAGGAGGTTTTTCCTCAAGACGACGAAGTGGTCCTCAAAAGGGTGCTGATATAAAGTATGAGCAAAGTATTAGCTTTGAAGAAGCCGCTTTTGGTACAGAAAAGACAGTGGAGTTTCATAAATATGAAAACTGTCAAACTTGTAATGGTAGTGGCGCTAAACCAGGAACTTCTAAAAAAACCTGTGCCCATTGTAAAGGAACAGGAGAAGTACGCTATGTCCAAAGAACGCCTTTAGGACAAATCGTTAATGTAAAGGCATGTGACCAATGTGGAGGCGATGGACAGATTATTGAAAGCCCTTGTCCAACCTGTAAAGGGAAGGGGAAGGAAAGAAAACGCAAAAAGATTAAAGTTAAAATTCCTGCTGGTGTAGACAATGGATCTATCATACCCCTGCGTGGTGAAGGAGAACCTGGACTAAAGGGGGGACCCTATGGAGATTTGTATGTGATCTTAAGGGTATTGCCTCATAAAATTTTCGAAAGAGACGGCTATAATGTTTTATGTGAGATACCTATCACCTTTGTACAGGCAGCCTTAGGGGAAGATTTAGAAGTACCAACTTTAGAAGGTAAGGTAAAATATAAGATTCCTGAAGGCACGCAAAGCGGAACCATTTTCCGTTTAAGAGGCAAGGGTATTCAAAATCCTAAGGGTTATGGAAAAGGGGATCAATATGTCAAGGTTGTTGTAGAAACCCCTAAAAATTTAACAGAAAAACAAAAAGAGATGTTGAAGCAATTTGCGGCGGAAAGCGGAGAGGAAATACATCAAAATAGAAAGTCATTTTTTGATAAAGTAAAGGATGTATTTGGCGTGCAGTAATAAAATACTATAATAAAATCACTCTGTTTAGAGTGATTTTATTATAACACATAGGAAATGGTGGTTACATAAGTACAGCAAAGAAAAAATTTCTTCATGAAGAAAAGTATTTTGAGAAATACTGGGTATAATACCATTAATATAATGGGATATTATTTAAGGATGTGATAGGATGGAATGGGTTGAGGTTTCGATAAAAACCACGACAGAGGCAGTGGAAGCAGTTTCTAATATCCTCTATGATGCCGGGGTAGCCGGCGTTGTGATTGAAGATCCTAATGATTTGAACTTCCTAGAGAAGGACGAAAACTCATGGGATTATGTGGATGAATCTATTTTCCAAAATCTTTATGAAGGTGCAATTGTGAAGGGATACTTACCAGAAAGCCCTGTGTTAATAGATAAAATAGAAGAAATTAGGCAGTTGGTGGCACTTTTACCAGAGTATGGTTTAGACATTGGCATAGGAGAAGTAACTACCCTAGAGGTACATGAAGAAGATTGGAGCCATTCTTGGAAAAAGTATTATAAGACTACAAAACTCGGAAAAAATATTGTGATTAAGCCAACGTGGGAGATTTATGAGCAAAAACAAGGGGAATTAGTGATAGAAATGGATCCTGGGATGGCTTTTGGAACAGGCACCCATGAAACCACTATGATGTGCGTAATGGAGCTGGAAAACTATGTGAAGGAAAATACAACTGTTTTTGATATCGGTTGTGGCAGCGGGATCTTAGCGATTACTGCAGCAAAGCTAGGGGCTGAAAAAGTCATAGCTGTAGATATCGATGAGGTGGCGGTAGACGCAACAGCAAATAATGTAAAGTTAAATGCTGTTGAGAACATAGTAAGTATTCGAAGAGGAAATCTTATGGAGGTTGTAACTGAAAAAGCAGATGTTGTTGTTGCCAATATTATTGCAGAAATTATTATGATTTTAAGTAAAGATATAAAAAGCTTTTTAACGGAGGATGGTACATTTATTGCGTCAGGAATTATCTTAGATAAGGTTGATGCTGTAAAGGAGAACCTAATATCTGTTGGGTTAGATGTTTTAAAGGTAGAGACCATGGGAGAGTGGGCAGCTATTGTTTCCAAAGTAAAGGGTGGAAAGCATGAATAGGTTTTTTGTAAATGCTGCTGATGTTCATTTGCCTACAAATGAGATTACGATTGCTGGAGAAGATGTAAAGCATATTTCAAAAGTGCTAAGACTCTCGGAAGGAGACTTGGTGGAGGTCTGTGATGGGGAAAAGTATGGGTATATAGGAAAGATAAAACGTATATCAAAGCAAGAAGTCCTACTTTCTATTGAAGAGCAGATGCCTTTAAAGACTGAAGCGCCTATTGAAGTCATCCTTTATCAATCTATACCTAAAGCTACAAAAATGGAATTAATCATTCAAAAAACAACAGAAATGGGAATTAAGTCCATCGTTCCGATTATTACCAGTAGAACGGTTGTACAATTTAAAGACGATAAAGATAAAGAAAAAAAAGTAGAAAGATGGCAAAAAATCGCCATGGAAGCAGCTAAACAAAGTAAACGTGGTGTAATTCCTTCCATCCACTTTCCTCTTTCATTAAAGGAAGCGTTACAAAAGGCTCAAGAAAATGATCTGAATATCATTGCTTATGAAAAAGAAGCATCGCAAGGTATCAAAGGATTGTTGACTTCTTTGGTTACAGAAAATATAAAGAAAATCGGAATATGGATTGGACCAGAGGGTGGTTTTGAAGAAGAGGAAATAGATTTAGCGAAGGATAAAACGATTCATTCCATTACTTTAGGGCCTAGAATTCTTAGGACGGAAACCGCTGGTTTTACAGTATTAAGTATACTAATGTATGTGTTAGGAGATTTAGGAGGTTAATTTGTGAAAAAGGTAGCTTTTCATACTTTAGGTTGTAAAGTCAATCAATATGAAACCCAGGCCATGAGCGAGTTATTTGAAAAGGCGGGTTATGAGATTGTAGCCGATACCCAAGCAGCAGATGTTTATGTGATTAATACATGTACTGTAACCAATATTGGAGATAAAAAGTCAAGACAGTTTATCCGTAGAGTAAAAAGAAGCAACCCTGATGCTATTATTGGGGTTGTAGGTTGTTATGCTCAAACTGCCCCAGAAGAAGTTCTAGAGGTAGAAGGGGTAAATATTGTTATTGGTACCAATGACAGAAGCAAAATTGTTGATTTAGTAGAAAGCTGTGAGCCTGGTGAGAAAATTAACATGGTTGATGACATTATGAAGGTGAAAGAATTTGAAGAAATGTCCATCAGGGATATAAAAGAAAAAACAAGGGCCTTTTTGAAAATACAGGAGGGGTGCAATCAGTATTGTGCCTACTGTATTATTCCCTACGCTAGAGGGCCTATTAGAAGCAGGAAAAAACTAGAAGTGATTCAGGAAATTAAAGATTTAACAGCAAATGGATTTAAAGAAGTGGTGTTAACAGGTATACATGTGGCATCCTATGGAAAAGATTTTAAAGAAAAAAATGCTTTGACAGATTTACTAAAGGAAGTCAATGCTATTGATGGATTAGAAAGAATCAGGTTAAGTTCTTTAGAGCCTACGCTTTTTACAGATGATTTTTTGCAACAACTTTCTAGTTTATCGAAGGTTTGTGAGCACTTTCATTTGTCTTTGCAAAGTGGTTGCGACAAAATTTTAAAGAGAATGAATAGAAAATATACAACTGGAGAATATAGAGAAATTGTAAAGAAAATTCGTCAGGTTTATCCACTGGTGGCTTTAACAACAGATATCATTGTAGGTTTTCCTGGGGAGACTGAAGAGGATTTTCAGGAAACCTATGATTTTGTAAAAGAAATGGCTTTTAGTAGTATTCATGTTTTTAAATATTCTCCTAGAAAAGGTACACCTGCAGCAGATTTTAAAGAACAGGTGGAGGGGAAAACAAAGCATCTAAGAAGTGAAAAATTAATTGCTCTAGGAAATCAGTTGCAGACCAATTATTATCAACAGTTTATTGGTAAGGTGAAAACTGTATTGTTTGAAACAGCTTCTAAGGAAATGGAAGGATATATGGAAGGTTTTACTGATAACTATTTAAAAGTATTAGTAAAAGGAGATTATCCTTTAGAAGGAAAGCTGGAGAAGGTCTCTTTAGAAACCTTTAAGGGAGAATTTATTGTAGGAGAAATCCTATAAAATTTTTAAAAATTAAAGGAATTTTCTCTTTTCTGTTGAATAATAAATTATGAAGGTAATGTGTAAGGAGGTGTATTATGTCAGAGTGCATCTTTTGCAAAATTGTAAAGGGAGAAATACCAGCTACAATTTTATATGAAGATGATAAAGTTGTGGCTTTTAAAGATATTCAGCCGGCAGCCCCTAATCACTTGTTGGTGATTCCTAAAAAACATATCCAGTCTATGGCGCATGTCACAGAAGAAGATCGACAAGAGATTCTTCCTCAAATATTTAAGGTGATACAAGACTTGTCAGTAGAATTAGGTATTAAAGAAGAAGGATTTAGGATTGTAAATAACTGTGGAAAACAGGGAGGTCAGACGGTGGATCATCTTCACTTTCATCTATTAGGTGGAAGACAAATGTTATGGCCACCAGGCTAAAATTTATATTGCATCACCTTTATTTTTAATGTATAATAACAAAGTATTGTATTAATCCCACTTGCAAATATAGCATTTATGCTGCTATACATCAAGCACAGCGGGTGCTCGCGGAGGGAGGGAGAAGTAAAATGTCAGAAGTGAAAATTAGAGAAAATGAATCGCTAGATAATGCGCTTCGTAGATTCAAAAAACAATGCGCTAAGTCTGGGGTATTATCTGAAGTAAGAAAAAGAGAGCATTATGAAAAGCCAAGTGTAAAGCGTAAGAAAAAAGCTGAAGCTGCACGCAGAAAAAACACTAAAAAGTTCTAAGTATCTTATTCAAGTAGAGGTGAAAAGGATGTCCCTCAAAGAAAGATTAACGAATGATCTTAAAGAAGCCATGAAAACAAAAGATCAACTTCGCAAAAATGTTATTACTTTAATAAGATCTGAAATAAAGCAGATTGAAGTAGATAAAAGAGTAGAGCTTGAAGAGCAGGATATCATTGAAATTATTTCAAGACAATTGAAACAAAGAAAAGATGCTGCTGAAGAGTTTGAAAAAGGTGGTAGACAAGACCTTGTGGAACAAACCCAAGGGGAGATAGCTGTGCTACTACAATATTTACCTCAACAACTTTCAGAGGAAGAAGTAACCAGTATTGTGGAGGAAACTATTTCTGAAATGGGTGTAAACTCTATGAAGGAAATGGGAAAAGTAATGGCTGCTGTTCTGCCTAAGGTAAAAGGTAGGGCTGATGGCAAGACGGTTAATCAAATTGTTAAACAGCAATTACAATAAAAAGATAACCCGGATTTATTCCGGGTTCATTTATTGTAAATTTTATTGCAAACAAAAGACAAAAACGGGAATATTTACAAGTAACTCCTTATAAAACATTTACATAAAACATTTCGTCCCTGTGCTATAATAAATTATCTAAATATTTTCAAAAGGGGACATCTACATGACAACAAAGAAAAAAATACCCATCGTTTTTATGGTCATGATCTTTTTTTTATTTGGATTCACTTTAAAAATAAACCCCTCTGTTGATGGCAAAATAAGAGGAATAAAATATCTGCATGAAGGAACCATTTCTCATATAGAAATCATCACCCATAAGAATACTAATAAACTAACCGTAGAGGCATTTAATAATGAAAAAAATCTTACCCACTTCTTTGTTTTAGAAGATTACCTATCGAAAGTAACTCCCCAATTAAAGAAAAATATATTTTATATTACGAATAAAACCGAAAATTTACAGGCTATAGATGAATTGATTTTTGTTTCAAGTGGAAATATAAAGATACCTATAGAAATAGAAGAGATAAAAAAAGAAGATGCAGAAGAAGGATCACTTCAGGTGATGATGCTAGAAGATCCATCCAATGGAGGTAAGGTAAATACTTTGAAAATTATGTCTTATAATATCCATCATGGAAGAAACTTGTTTGGCAAATATTCCTTAGATGAAATTGCTGAAGTTATTAGAAACAGTGGTGCTGAAGTAATTGGTCTGCAAGAATTAGATAATGGTGTGGTTCGATCAAGGTTTGAAGATCAAATTAAGTACCTGGCGGAAAAATTATCGATGGAATATGTTTATGGTCATAATGCCAATCTGCTAGGAGGTAAATATGGTAATGGCATTCTTAGTAAGTATCCAATAGAATCCTATGAAAATCTTCACTTGCCTAGCGGGAGGGAACAAAGGGGATTATTGAATGCTGTCATTGATGTTGAGGGTACAAAGCTGAATTTTTTAGTGACGCATTTGGGATTAAACCAACAGGAACGTCAAAAACAAATCAATGGGATTGTTAAGTATCTAGATACGCTTTCTAATGATATTATTTTAGTGGGAGATCTCAATGCAAGACACAACAGTAAGGAAGTACAATTCCTCAGTAAAAGACTTGTGGATGTTGGCTACGCCACTGGTAAGCAGAAAGAGCCTACCTTCGATCTTCCAGTTTTATCTGGTAGAATCGATTATATTTTTATCGATCCCCAACTAAGACCGCTTAAATATGATGTAATAAAGAGCAGAGCTTCTGATCACTACCCTATTACAGCAACAATAACAATTCAGTAACTGTCTGTACAAACTACAGGCAGTTTTTCTAGGGGAATTACTTCGTTTAAAATGAATAGAAGAAGCGTATAAATATATTAATATAGATATAAAAGGATAAAATCTATAGAATAATCTTTTCATAATTATTATAATAGTGAACTAATTAATGTTATAATAATCTTAAAGAAAGAGGTGAGGTGATAAAATGAAAAAAAGATGGCTTGCTTTTTTTATCTTTGTTTTTGTATTTTCAATTCTACCCTTTTCCTCCATTGGAAACATAACAGTGAAAAATGTTTATGTTATTCCAATAAGAGGAGAAATTGGGCCGGCGGTATATGAGTATGTAAGGGACAATATCAATATTGTAAAGGGAGATCCTGATGTAGCGGCAATTATATTTGAAATAGATACTTATGGAGGTAGAATTGATTCTGCAGAGAAAATAAGTAAAGCCATAATGACAGCTGGTTTGCCGACGATTTCCTTTGTAAATACAAAGGCGGAGTCAGCGGGAGTACTGTTGACGATTTCTGCAGATACTATTATCATGGCTCCTGGTAGCACCATAGGTTCAGCTGAACCTGTTCCCAATACAGAAAAATCCTTATCCTTTTGGACCAGCTTGTTAAGGACAGTAGCAGAAGAAAAAGGGAGAGACCCTGAGCTAGTGGCTTCCATGGCAGATAGTAGTATTGAAATACCTGATATTGTTGAGAAAAACAGATTATTAAATCTAACGACCCAACAGGCAAAGCAAATAGGATTTGCTGATCATGTAAGAGAAAGCTATAATGATATTCTAGCGGCTGTGGAAATTCACGACGGGAATGTTATTGAGATGCCAGTACCAAGTAGAGTGAGATTAGCCCAGACCATTACCAGTGCTTATGTAGCGCCTGTTTTACTAACAGTAGGTTTCATAGGTCTATTGCTAGAGGTGTTTACTGCTGGATTTGGGGTAGGCGGGACAGTCAGCTTCTTATCCTTTGCACTTTACTTTGGGGGAGCTATTTTGGCTGGTAATGCCGGATGGGCAGTGCTTATGGTGTTTTTAGTAGGAATTTTACTGTTGTTAATTGAAGCTTTTGCTCCTGGTTTTGGCATTCCAGGAATAGGTGGCATTATTTGTATTATTATAAGTATTGTCATGGCCTCTGCTACACCCTTCAGTGCTGTAGTCTCTCTGCTGATATCCTTTATCTTAACTATTATAGCTTTCATTTTGATGCTAAAGTATGCACCTAGAAGTAAGCACTTTGATAGGATTATTCTTGGTACCCAGATGAAAAAAGAAGAGGGATATAGTGCTACCAATAGGTATAGTCAATATGAAGGTATGGAGGGAACTGTAGTTACTTTGTTAAGACCAGCAGGCACAATAGATATTCAGGGAGAACTGCTGGATGTCGTTTCAGAAGGAGCTTTTATTGAAGCAGGAAGCAAAGTAAAGGTAGTGAAAGTAGAAGGTCGAAGAATTATTGTTAAAAAAATTAATTAGGAGGGATTTTATATGCCAGCATTTGTTCCATTACTTATTTTATTAGCAATTGCTTTTATATTGCTGTCGGTTTTGCTAAGTTTTATTCCAGTAGGATTATGGATTACAGCTTATTTTTCAGGAGTAAAAATAGGCATCTTTACATTGGTAGGAATGCGTTTTAGAAGAGTACAGCCTGTACGAATTGTCAATCCTCTCATTAAGGCCAATAAGGCGGGTTTAGACTTAAATATTGATAAACTAGAAGCCCACTATTTAGCAGGAGGAGATGTAAATAAGGTAGCAGATGCTTTAATAGCGGCACAAAGAGCAGATATTAATCTAGAGTTTGAAAGAGCGGCAGCTATTGACTTAGCTGGTAGAGATGTGTTGCAAGCGGTGCAGGTAAGTGTTAACCCTAAAGTAATCGAGACCCCTAAAATTGCTGCTGTTGCAAAGGATGGTATAGAGGTAATGGCCAAAGCTAGGGTTACTGTAAGGGCCAATATTGAAAGGCTTGTTGGTGGTGCTGGAGAAGAAACGATTATTGCTAGGGTAGGAGAAGGAATTGTAACTACTGTAGGCTCAGCCGGTACCCACAAGGATGTATTAGAAAATCCAGATTTGATCTCTAGAACAGTTTTGCATAAGGGCTTAGATGCAGGAACAGCTTATGAAATTCTATCTATTGATATTGCTGACATAGATATCGGAAGAAATATAGGTGCACAGCTTCAAACCGACCAAGCAGAGGCTGACAAGCGTATTGCTCAAGCGAAGGCAGAAGAAAGGAGAGCCATGGCGGTGGCGAAGGAGCAAGAAATGAAGGCAGCGGTTGAAGAAATGAGAGCAAAGGTTGTAGAGGCAGAGGCAGAAGTCCCTAAAGCTATGGCTACTGCTTTAAAAGAAGGTAAATTAGGTGTAATGGATTATTATAATATGAAAAATGTTTTAGCAGATACCAATATGAGGGAAGCGATCTCTAAAGTCAATAAATCAACAGATGATACAGCCAAAAAAGATGTGAAGAAGTAGTATATTCTCTGCAGGAATAAGACTGATACCACAGTCGATAGAAAAAGGAAGTGATGCAGCTGTGGAAAGTATTATCATATTTATCATTTTTGCTATTATAAGCTCCCTTTTCGGCAAGAATAAAAAAAACAACAAGCCTCCAGTCCCTCGTGAAACCAATGGAGAGTCTGAAACTCCAACGATAAACCATAAGGGAAGATTAGGGGAACTTTTTAAAGAATTAAAGGGAGACTTTGAAACAGTATTTAAAGAAAATACTGCTTCAACTGAAATGGCAGAAGAAGAGCCTGTCTATGAAACCCCTTATGAATATGAAAATTATTATGAGGAGGATATGCAAGACAAGGATTTAAAAACAAAGCAAGTATTAGAACAAAGGCAACCTATGAGAGAAACCAGAGAATCCTTGCAGGAAAAAACCATATATGAAAATGAAATTCAAGAAAAACCTGTAAATCAGGGGATTTCCTTTGATGAGAAAGCCCTCCTGCAGGGGATTATTATGTCAGAGATATTAGGAAAGCCTAAGGCGCTAAAAAGATAGAAGATGTCAAGTACATCTTCTATCTTTTTTATGGTCTACATAAAAGTAATAAAGCATAAAAATTGAATATATAAAGGAGGTGTGCCGAATGAAAAAAAATGAAGAAATAAAAAAAAGTTTAGCAGAAATTTTAGAGTTGCCTAAAGATATTATTTTGGATATACCTAAAATTACGATGGTAGGCAATCTCCAGATTTATATAGAAAATCATAAAGGAATTATAGAGTATAGTAGTAACCGAGTAAGAATTAATACCAAAAGTGGCGTATTGAGGATTATTGGCAAAAACCTACTTTTAAAAAATATTATTCTAGAGGAAATTATCATAGTAGGGGAAATTCAGCAGGTGGAATTCACGGATTAAGGGGTGATATAGTTGTTAATACTGAAACTATGGAATTATTTAAGAGGCTATGTTATTATAAAAATAGAAGGTTTAGCTTTGGAAAGATTTATCAATATGTGTATAGCTAGAGAAATCTACCTATGGGATATTCAAAGAATCAACTATACAACCCTAGAGGCTAAAATAGGAATTAAAGCTTTTAAAACACTACGAAAACTGGCCCGAAGGGCAGGATGTAAGGTATATATATCCGAGAAAAATGGCTATCCTTTTTGGTTTAGTAAAGTAAAGAAAAGAAAAATGCTTATATTGGGGGCATTTTTTTCTTTGATTCTATTATTGGTGGTATCTAGCTTCGTACTGATTATAGATGTGACCGGCAACGAAAATGTATCAAAGGCAGAAATATTAACGGTTTTAGAAGAGATAGGTTTTAAACCAGGGGTCAATAGATATGCTATTGATTTAAGAGAAATAGAAAACAATGCACTGATAAATATCCATGAATTAGCTTGGATAGGAATAGAAATCAATGGTATACATGCCAAAATAGAAGTGGTAGAAAAAACACCACCACCTCCTAAAATTGATAAAAATATCCCTTGTGATGTAATAGCTAGAAAAAGTGGGGTGATTGAACAGGTAATTGCTAGAAACGGAGATGCAGTGGTTGAAAAGGGGGATATTGTATCATCAGGGGATCTGTTGATTACAGGGCTTATAGAAAGGGAAGTTATGGAAGCGCCTATCTACTTGCATGCCTATGGTGAAGTTTACGCTAGAACCTATTATGAGGTAGAAAAATCTGTTCCATTGATGAAAATCAACAAGGAAAAGACAGGAGAAAAATACACAAGAAGAATTATAAAACTAGGGGAGTTGGAACTTGCCCTAAGCAAAGGAGATCATCCCTACAAAGTATACATCATTGAAAAAACTTCAAAAAAACCTATTCAGTGGAGGGATAAAGGTATACCTGTCGAAATTATAACAGAAGAAATTTATGAAGCAATAGAGGTGACAGAAAAAGTGGACGTAGAAGCAGCAAAAAATACTTTGCATGAAACCCTAGTAGAAGAGCTGGTGGAACAAATTCCCAAGGATCTTAAGATACTCAGCAGTAATACAGAATTTACTGTTGAAAACAACACATTATATGGCAATTTAATTATTGAAGTTTTGGAGGAAATTGGAGAACAAAAGAAACTACACATTGAGGAGGATTAGTCTTTGGAAAACCAACAACAAAGGAGAATGATTATACAGGATATGCACTTTATTAAGGAGCTTTTTGGGAATTTTGATGAAAATATAAAATTAATAAAAAAGCACATGCACACAGATATTATATCAAGAGAAGGGGAGCTTGTGCTCATTGGAGAAGAGAAAAACCTTCAGCTGACAGAAAAGTTAATTGCAGAGTTAAAGAATGTTGTAAAAAAAGGTGAGAGTCTAACAACACAGAATATAACTTATATCATCAATATGGTACTAGAAGGAAATCAAGATAAAATCAAGGATCTTATAGGAGATGCACTTTTAATCACTGCAAAAGGGAAACCTATAAAGCCTAAAACCTTAGGGCAAAAACAATATTTAGAAGAAATTCAGCACAAAGACCTAAGCTTTGGCGTGGGACCAGCTGGAACTGGAAAAACCTACTTGGCAGTGGCTATGGCAGTAAAAGCTTTTAGAAATGAAGAAGTCAATAAAATTATTCTAACAAGACCAGCGGTTGAAGCAGGAGAAAGCTTAGGTTTTTTACCCGGCGATTTAAAGGACAAAGTAGATCCTTATCTTAGACCCTTATATGATAGCTTGTTTGATATATTAGGGGGAGAAAAGTTTCAAAAGTATATGGAGAGAGGTTTGATAGAAGTAGCTCCTTTAGCGTATATGAGGGGAAGGACTTTAGATAATTCTTTTATTATATTAGATGAAGCACAAAATACTACCAAAGAACAAATGAAGATGTTTTTAACACGACTAGGCTTTGGCTCAAAAGCAGTAGTAACTGGTGATATTACACAAATTGATCTTCCAAGAGGTAAGTTTTCTGGATTAAAACATGCTATCACAATATTGAAGGATATAAAAGAAGTGGGTTTTTGTTATCTAACAGATAAAGACGTTGTTCGGCATCCCCTAGTACAGAAAATCATTCAAGCCTATGATAAAGCTGATCAAATGAAGGCAGAGTCATAGGAAGGGTATAGGTAGCTTATATAGGAGGAAAAAGCATGAAAATTTTTTATGATTGGATAGACAAGCTATCAAAAAACTTTTTTGGAAGATGTTTGAAAACAAAAAAGTTACAATATATACTTCTTGCTACCATTTTTTTCTTCAGCGTTTTTTCATTTCTAGTTTTCAGTTTAAAACCAGAAAAGTTTGATCTGTCCTTGAGCCAAAAGGCACCAGCAGATATTTACTCACCTAAAGACATAGAAGATCGGTGGACAACCCAAAAACTGAAGGAAGAGGCATCAGAGTCAGTAGAGTTGATTTATTACTTTGATACAGGGGTCCATATTGAGGTAAAAAAGGACATTGAAAACTTCTTTCAATTAGTTTATGAGGTGAGGGACAATGAGGATTTAGATCAAGAGGAGAAGAAAAGAACTTTAGAAGAAGAAAATCATTTGAATTTAAGCAAGGAAAACCTTCAAACCGCTTTGACGGCTTCCTTAGATAAGCTCAACTACCTTGAAACCTATATTTACGAAATTATTGCACAAAATATGAACATAGGCATCAAGGTAGAAAATCTACAGGTTGAAAAAGGCAATATAAAGGAGTATATACTAGGTTTACAGGATTTTAATGAAGCATTAAAGGAATTAGCAATTACGGTGGTTCATGCTACGATTCGCCCCAATATGTTTTTTGATATAGATGCTACTGAAAGACTTCGTCGGGAAGCCGTAGAAGGCGTTGAAAGAATTATGATAAAAAAAGGTGATATTATCTTAAAAGAAGGAGATATTGTTACCTATGACCGCTTAGAACTATTAAGAGAGTTGTCTATCTTAACAGATGATAGTCGCGTAGATATCATGCTATATCTAGGGATAGCCTTTATTGTATTGGTACTAGAAGTTTTAATGATTGCCTATATGTATGTATTCAATAAAGAAATTCTTGAAAAAACGGATAAACTTTTCATGATTTTAATCATTATTTTAGGAAGTCTTTTGATTACAACAGGCGTTGCGGGTATTTCGATTTACTTGATACCAGTGGCAGCGGCGGCTATGCTGGTGGCGATTCTTCTTGAGGCGAGACTGGCCCTTCTGGTAAATATATGCTTAGCTACTTTAGTAAGTATTATAACTGGTCATGATATCCTCTTTATGATTATGGCTATTCTGGGGGGGACAGCAGGGGTTTTTAGTGTTATTAATACACAGCAGAGGGGAAATATATTCCTATCAGGAATTATCGTGAGTTTTGTCAATATCCTTACGATTATAGGCATTGGTTTTATTAGTAGCAATGACGTTACAAAGGTGCTGACCTATGGATTTTATGGAGTCCTAAATGGATTGTTTTGTTCTATACTAACAGTAGGCACTTTACCACTATGGGAGTCTCTCTTTAAAGTAATCACTCCCCTAAAGCTGGTGGAACTTTTTAATCCTAATCAACCATTATTGAAAAAACTTTTAATAGAGGCGCCAGGAACTTATCATCATAGTATTATCGTGGGTAACTTAAGTGAATCAGCGGCGGATGCAGTAGGGGGAAATCCCCTATTAGCAAGGGTAGGTGCCTTTTATCATGATATTGGTAAAATAAAAAGGCCTTATTTCTTTAAAGAAAATCAGCTGACCTCTGAAAATCCCCATGACAAATTAACACCATCTTTGAGCAGCTTAATTATTACAGGACATGTGAAGGATGGCATTGACCTTGCAAAAAAGCATAAGTTGCCGGTAGAGGTAAGGGATTTTATAGAACAGCATCATGGAGATACATTGGTAGCCTACTTTTATCACAAAGCCAAAACTGGAGAAAACGGTGAAAGTATTGATGAACAAAGCTTTAGATATGGTGGTCCTAAGCCTCAGACAAAGGAAATTGCTATTGTGATGTTGGCAGATTCTGTTGAAGCTGCTGTAAGGAGTATGTCCAGTCCATCAAAGGACAAAATAGAAAATCTTATCCATAAAATTATACAGGATAAATTAGAGGATGGACAATTAGAAGAAAGCAACTTAACCTTAAAGGAACTAGATATTATTAAAAAGACTTTTGTGAAGGTGATATTGGGTATTTTTCATGAACGGATTGAATATCCTGATACAGATATAAAAGAATTGAAGGGAAGAAAAACTTATGGAGCTGGAAATTGATAATCGACAAAATATAAGGAAAATAGAAGATGAGTTAATAAAAATATTAGAAAAGCTTGTAAAAGCATCTTTAGATTATGAAGGATGGGAGGAGGACTACGAGGTTAGTTTATCCTTTGTGGATAATGAAGAAATTCATGGTTTGAACAAAGCTTATAGAGGAAAAGACTGTCCTACCGATGTTTTGTCTTTTCCTATGGTAGATGATCAGGGACCTGTCCTTGAAGAAAAAATACTAGGGGATATTGTTATATCTGTGGAGAAGGCCATAGAGCAGGCTGAAGAATACGGACATTCCTTTGAGCGAGAAATGGCTTTTTTAACAGTCCATAGCATGTTTCATCTTATGGGTTATGATCACATGGACGAAGAAGAGGCAAAAGAGATGAGGACAAAAGAAGAAGCTGTATTACAGCAGTTAGGAATAAAACGTGAGTAGATGGGGTTGTGTAGTAATGAAGGTAAGAAAGCTTATTGAGAGTTTTAATTATGCTTTTGAGGGCATTATTTATGCCCTCAAAACCCAAAGAAATATGAAAATCCATTTTTTTACTGCTACGGTTGTTTTAACATTGAGTTTATTTTTTGATTTAGCAAGAACGGAAATTTTAATTTTATTTCTTACGATATCTATCGTTATCATTGCTGAGATGATCAATACTTCTATTGAAGCGGCCATTGATCTTATTACTGATAAGTATCATTTATTTGCTAAAATAGCAAAAAATGTAGCTGCTGGGGCGGTGTTAATAGCGGCAATTAATTCTATCATGGTAGCCTACTTGATTTTTTTTCATAGAATTAATCCCTATACCCATATCTTATTAACGAGAGTGAGGCAGTCCCCTATACACTTGACCTTTATTGTTTTCATTATTGTTATCTTCACAACCATTGCTTTAAAGGCGCATTTTGGTAGAGGAACAGCCTTACAAGGGGGAATGCCTAGTGGTCATGCAGCAGTGGCTTTTTCATTGGCTACCGCAATGACTTTTATTTCGGAGAATATGTTTATAGCAACTCTTTCTATTTTAATGGCATTGTTGGTGTGTCAAAGCCGTATAGAAGGGAGGATTCATAGTTTTTTTGAAGTTTTGGTAGGAGGGATCTTGGGTATCCTTATAACCATTATTTTTTTTCAAATAGCGGGGTAAATACATATACAAAGGGGAGATTATTAATGGACGGTAGAAAAATCATCATAGCTGTACTTATCATGAGTTTTATAGTAACCATCACAGGTTGCGGCAAGAAAACAGATGTTGGAGAAGATTTGGAGGATCAGCCTACTGTAGAAATAGAAGTAGAAAAGGTGGAGGAGGTTTCTTATGAGGGTTTGGCCATCAACCCACTAACGGGGATATGGATTGATGAGGAGGCTGCACAAAGAAGGCCTGTGGCAGTAATGGTTAATAATATAAAAGTTGCATTGCCACAAAGCGGTATTTCTGAAGCGGATATTATGTATGAAACTTTAGCAGAAGGAAATATTACTAGATTAGTAGCAGTTTTTCAAGATTTTGATACGAAGAAAATAGGTCCTGTGAGGAGTACAAGACATTACTATTTAAACCTTGCCTTTGATCATGATGCTATTTTTGTGCATCATGGTGGAAGCCCACAAGCTTTTGAAGATATAAAAAACTTAAAGCCTGCTAATTTGAATAGTTTATCTGGATTAGAAACCATCATGGCATGGCGGGATCCTGTAAGATCAAAGCAAAGAGGCATGTATGAGCATAGTTTATATACCAGTGCAGAAGGGATTATGAAAGCGTGGAAAAGTGTAGGTTACAGAGAAGAAAGAAGGGAAGATTTACAGCCAAAATTCAACTTTTCAGAGGAGGAATGGACACCTCAAGGGGAAAAGGCGGAATTGGTGACGGTTCCTTTTTCAAATGAATATATTTCAACCTTCCAATACGATGCTGCTACACAGCAATATAAGCGGTATCAGTTTGGCAAACCTCATATTGATGAGAATAACAATCAACAGTTAGAAAGCAAAAATATCATTATTCAATTTACGAATATAAAGGTGATTCCAGGAGATGCTGAAGGAAGAAGAGATATACAGCTCATCGGCAGTGGCAAAGGGCTCTATATCTCTAATGGTATGGCTACACCTATTACTTGGAGCAAAGGGGCTTACAATACTGCTACACAGTTTAAGGATGCTAGTGGAAATCCATTAAAAATGAACAAAGGAAAAACTTGGGTTTGTATTTTTCCAAATAATAAAGAAGTTGTGTTAGAGTAATACATAGGAGGATAGATCATGGAATATAAAGAGCTCATTAAAGAGGCAAGAGAGGCCCAAAAAAAAGCTTATGTCCCGTACTCTCACTTTCCAGTAGGAGCAGCGGTTCTAACAAAGTCAGGAAAAGTCTACAGAGGTTGCAATATTGAATGTGCTTCTTATGGGGGTACAAACTGTGCTGAAAGAACGGCCATCTTTAAAGCCGTATCCGAGGGTGATCGAGAGATAGAAGCCATTGCTGTAGTAGGAGCTACCGATGAATATACCTTCCCTTGTGGGATATGCAGGCAAGTTATTGTAGAATATGGAAAAGATATAAAGATCATTATCGGGAAGACAGAAGAGGACTACAAAGTATTTACGATAGCAGATTTATTACCAAATTCTTTTTCGCCAGAAGACTTATCTATATAGACGTGCGCCCTTAAATTTTAATATACACAGTCTAGGTTTTTTCCCTTAGCTAAAAGGCATAGCTAAAGGAAAAAAATAGAACTTTCAGTATATTAAAATTTGTAAGCGTATTTGTATACATCAAAAAGGAGTGTTGTAATGAAATTTAAATCAGGTTTTGTAACAATTATTGGTAGACCAAACGTAGGAAAATCTACTTTAATGAATCAAGTAATCGGTGAAAAAATAGCCATTATGTCAGATAAGCCACAAACCACTAGAAATAAGATACAGAGTGTTTATACAGAAAATGATTTTCAAATTGTATTTATTGATACACCTGGCATACATAAACCAAAACATAAACTAGGTGAATACATGGTAAGGGCGGCGAAGGAGACTTTAGGAGAAGTGGATGCTATTTTATTTGTAGTAGATGATAGTCCCACCATAGGGCCTGGGGATGCGTTTATCATGGAGGTTTTAAAAGATATCAATACGCCTGTTATCTTGGTAATAAATAAAATTGATAAGATGGATCAGGACAAGTTCAATGCCCTTTATGCCCTTTATAAAGAAAAAGAGATGTTTTCTGATATCGTTGGGATTTCTGCACTGGAAGGAGCAAATTTACAGGTGTTGATTGACAAAGTCGTAGATTTTCTTCCTACTGGTCCACAATATTTTCCAGGAGATATGATTACAGATCAACCTGAACGCCTTATTGTAGCAGAAATTATTAGAGAAAAAATACTGCACTATACCCATGAAGAAGTTCCACACGGGGTGGCAGTGGAAACATCTATGATGAAAAAAAGAGAAGGTAAAAACATCGTAGATATTCATGCTACGATTTACTGTGAGAAAAAGTCCCACAAGGGGATTATTATAGGTAAACAGGGGAGAAAACTAAAGGGTATTGGTAAGAGTGCTAGAGAAGATATGGAAAAGCTTTTAGGGTCAAAGGTATATCTAGAGTTGTGGGTAAAGGTAAAGGAAGACTGGAGAAATAGCCAAAATACTTTGCGGACATTAGGATACGAATAAAAAACAATTACAAAATTTTCAATGCATATAAGTTCCCTTAAATCTAAAAATATAATTAAGGAAGTTTTTCATTTAACTTCCTAAAAAATGATGAAAGGGGACTTTTTCATGTTAAATAAAAAAATGTGGAACATATTTAAAAAAACTGGTAATATTGAAGCATACTTATATTGCAAAGAGTATAAGGATTATATAAAATCTAAGGAAGAGGATGTTAACGTATCGGAGATACAGTTATTGCAGTCAGTACAAACAAATACATTATACTAAGGATTGGAATACTTGGGAGATTAATAGAATGCTTGTAAAAACTGAAGGTTTTGTTTTAAAAAATAGAAAATATGGGGAATCTGATAATATGTTGGTGATTTTTTCTAGAAAACTAGGGAAAATCAATGCTATAGCAAAGGGAGCACAAAAACCTAAAAGTGCTTTGATGGCTGGCGTGCAACCTTTTTGCTATAGTGAATTTTTATTATATAGAGGTAAAAGTCTATATACGGTTAGTCAATGTGAACCTAAGGAAATCTTTTATAAGCTAAGGGAGGATGTAAAAAGACTTTCCTATGCAGCCTATTTAGTAGAATTGGTGGAAGTTGTCACCAATGAGGGTCAAACAAATAATAGATTATTTAATTTGTTAGGAAAGACATTGTATCTATTGACAAAGCCAGAGATTGAGGTGAATACTGTTGTTAGAAGCTTTGAGATAAACTTTCTTAACTATTGTGGTTTAAAGCCGGAGTTACATCGCTGCGTTCACTGTAACAAAATAACCGCAGATTATTGGAAGTTTAGCCCACAGGAGGGGGGACTTTTGTGTAATCATTGTTCTTCTGTGGATCCCTACGCTATGAAGATTTCTGAAACAACCCTTCGCTTAGCAAGGTATTTACAGTCTAAGGAGATTCATGAGGTACGTAAGCTAAAGATAAGTGACACTTTAAATGAGGCATTAAAAAAACTGTTAAAACAGTATATTTTAGTACATATTAATAAATATGATTTTAAAAGTCTTGAGGTTGCTGAAAAATTATAGTAAGAAAGGAGAGAAAATTTATGGATATTAATCTTGAGAACATTGACATTATAAGAGAAAGAACCGGTGTATCCTATAAAAAGGCGAAGGAAGCTTTGGAAAATGCAGGAGGAAATGTAGTAGAAGCTCTGATTGCTTTAGAAGGAGAAAATAATAGTAAGTGGACCAAAAACATGGGTATGACTGGCAATGAAATCATCGAAAAATTAAAACGAGTGATCGAAAAAGGAAATGTTACAAGAGTTATTTTAAAAAAAGACGACGAAGTGATGCTAAATATTCCTATAACTGCTGGCGCTATAGGGGTTGTTTTGGCACCGCTAGCTTCATTACTTGGCATTTCTGCTGCATTGGTGACAAAGACCAAGATTGAAATCGTGCAAAATGATGGAAAAGTATTGGACTTAAACGAAATTGCAGAAGAAAAAGTCGGGGATTTTAGAAACATGATGAAGGGCAATCCAACCAAAGAAAACATTGACGATATTTTAGATGACTTAGATGAAAGTGGAGCAGATTTTTAGAAAACCTATTGACAATATTAAGATAATTTGATAAATTTTATATTAAAAATATATATAAATATACGTCTTAACCTTGGATTTTCATATACACGATCTATGGTTTTGCCTTTGGCGGAAAAATGTAGGTAAAGGTCACAGTGTAGCTCTTAATATATGAAAGTTCATAGCAGTATATTTATCATCAGCAATGAGAAAGAGGAGTAGTTGAAAAGAACACTTAAGCGAGCTGGGGAGGGTGAAAGCCCAGTGTAGTTCATCAATGAAGGGCGCTTTTGAGCTAAACAACACAAAGTGGATACGATAAGTATCAACTAGGGTGGAACCGCGGAAGGAAAGTCTTTCGTCCCTAATTTTGGGGATGGAGGGCTTTATTTTTTTAAAAAATTTAATAGGAGGAATTGACATGACAAAGGAAAAAACAATGGAAAAAATTGTATCCTTAGCGAAATCTAGAGGTTTTATCTTTCCTGGCTCTGAAATATATGGAGGTTTGGCAAATACCTGGGATTATGGTCCGCTGGGGGTAGAATTGAAAAATAATGTAAAAAAAGCATGGTGGAAAAAGTTTATTCAGCAAAGTCCCTATAATGTTGGGTTGGATTCAGCGATATTGATGAACTCTCAAACATGGGTGGCCTCCGGACACGTAGGAGGATTTAGTGACCCTTTAATGGATTGCAAGAAATGTAAAGCTAGATTCAGAGCAGATAAACTTATAGAGGATTATTTGTTTGTCCATGGAGAAAATCCAGGAGAAGAGGCTGTTGATGGTTGGAGTAATGAAAAAATGAAGGCATTTATCACTGAAAAGAAAATTCATTGTCCAGAGTGTGGTGCTGATGAATATACGGATATCCGTCAGTTCAATTTGATGTTTAAAACTTTTCAAGGGGTAACAGAGGACAGCAGTACACAAATTTATTTGAGACCTGAAACAGCGCAAGGGATTTTTGTTAATTTTAAAAATGTTTTAAGAACTTCTAGAAAAAAAGTTCCCTTCGGTATCGGACAAATTGGTAAGTCCTTTAGAAATGAAATTACACCAGGAAACTTTACCTTCAGAACAAGAGAGTTTGAGCAAATGGAATTAGAATTCTTCTGTAAGCCGGGAGAAGATTTACAGTGGTTTGACTACTGGTTAAAGTATTGTAAGAATTGGCTTCTTGACTTAAATATGAAGGAAGAAAGTATTAAGCTAAGAGAGCATTCTCAAGAAGAACTTTCTCATTATAGCAATGCTACTGTAGATATTGAATTTAAATTTCCTTTTGGTTGGGGAGAGTTATGGGGTATAGCAGATAGAACGGACTTTGACCTTAAACAGCATAGTCAGCATTCTGGCGTAGATTTTACTTATCAAGATCCAGTAACAAACGAAAAATATATTCCTTATTGCATAGAACCTTCTTTAGGGGCAGATCGAGTAACTTTAGCATTTTTAGTAGATGCTTATGAAGAGGAAGTTATAGATGAAAATGATACAAGAGTTGTGTTAAAATTACATCCTGCATTATCTCCTTTTAAGGCAGCAGTATTTCCATTGACAAAAAAATTAAAGGAAGAATCTCTAAAGCTGTTTGAAAAGTTATCAGAAAAGTATATGGTAGACTATGATGAGGCAGGAAGTATTGGCAAAAGATATCGCCGTCATGACGAAATAGGCACACCTTACTGTATCACCTTTGATTATGACTCATTAGAAGATAATTGTGTTACCATCAGAGATAGAGATACAATGCAGCAGGAAAGAATTTCTATGGATCAATTAGAAACCTATTTAGAAGAAAAATTAAAGTTTTAATCCTATAAAGTAAGAATCAGTTGGTGTAGGAATACTTCAACTGATTTTTATTTATCCTGGAAAAAATTTTTTTCAATAATAGAAAATTACTGTAGCAAAAGTAAAAAAAATATGATAAATTATTTATATAGTATAACATATATAATAAATAGAGTAACACATAAGAGGTGATACCTATAGAATTTACAAGCAGACAAAGAAAAATTATAGAAATTGTACAACAAAATGAGCCTATAACAAGCCAAGAAATAGCAGCGTTACTCAAGGTGACAAGAGCAACTTTGCGGCCGGATTTAGCTATATTAACGATGTCGGGCACTTTGGATGCAAGGCCAAAAGTAGGATACTTTTATAGCGGGAAACCTGACATCAATCTTATATCCCAAGAAGTCAGAGGGATGAAGGTGAAGGATATGATGTCTATACCGGTGGTGGTTACAGAAGATATGTCGGTATACAATGCTATTGTAACCATGTTTTTAGAAGACACTAGTGCTATCTATGTGGTTTCTGGTGGTTCTCTAGTAGGGGTAATTTCTAGAAAAGATTTCTTGAAAAATGCAATAGGAACCATTGATATAAATAAGGTACCGGTGGCTATGATTATGACCCGTATGCCAAATATAGCCACAACTTCTCCAGAAGAAGATGTATTAACAGCGGCTAGCAAAATTGTAGAACATGAAGTGGATAGTTTGCCAGTTGTAGAAAAAACTATAGTAGACGGGAAGCAAAAGTTAAAGGTAGTAGGAAAAATTTCTAAAAGCAATATAACAAAATTGTTTGTTGAACTTTGCAAAGAGTAGGAGGCGTTGTATGAATCAAAAAAACTTACTGATATATCTTGTATCGGATTCTATAGGAGAAACTGCTGAACAAGTGGCAAAAGCTGCTATTAGCCAATTTGTATTTCAAGATTATGAAATAAGAAGATTCCCTTTTATTAACGAAAAGCAACAGATTATGGAAATGTTGGAGGAGGCAAAACAAGAAAGGTCTATTGTTGTATTTACTATGGTGGTACAGGAATTAAAGGATTATTTGACAGAAGAAACCGCTAGGTTGAATATACCAAGCATTGATATTATGTCGCCTATCATAGAGGGATTTGGTGGCGTACTGGGCTCTACGCCTAAAAGAGAACCAGGACTTATTAGGAAATTGGATGAAAAGTATTTCAAGAAGGTAGAAGCCATCGAATTTGCAGTGAAGTATGATGATGGTAAAGATCCAAGAGGTTTAAAAAAGGCAGATATTGTGCTAATAGGAATTTCTAGAACTTCTAAAACGCCATTAAGTATGTATTTGGCGCATAAGAATCTAAAAGTTGCCAATGTACCCTTAGTACCAGAGGTAACGCCACCTAAGGAACTATTTGATGTTCCTTCTAAAAAAATTATAGGCTTAACCACCAATCCAATGAAATTAATTGAAATTCGTCAAGAAAGGTTAAAGGCATTGGGGCTAAAAAGTGAAGCTAACTATGCTAGTATAGAAAGAATCTTAGAAGAACTAGAATATGCTGATAACATCATGAAAAGATTAGGTTGTCCAGTCATAGATGTTTCTACAAAGGCGGTAGAGGAAAGTGCCAGCATTATTCTAGAAATCTTTAGAGAGATAGGTTATAAATTGACAAATGGAAAGTAGAGCTTTTCAGTTAAGGTTAAGGATCATGAAACCAAGTGTTGCTACTTTTAATTCTTTAATGAATAGTATAAAAATTTCTACATAATGTGGGGGTGTATTAATTGAAAAAATTTGTTTATGATTTTCATGAAGGAACAGCCGAGATGAAGTCGCTACTAGGGGGAAAGGGTGCTAATCTAGCAGAAATGACTAGAATAGGTTTACCTGTTCCTAGTGGATTTACCGTAACAACAGAGGCATGCAATCAATATTATGAGGAAGGTGCTAAGTTATGGGATGGTTTAAGGGAGGAGACACTACAGCATTTAGCGGCGTTAGAAGAAAGAATGGGAAAAAAATTAGGTGCTATTGAACATCCTTTATTGGTATCTGTACGATCTGGTAGTGCAATATCTATGCCTGGTATGATGGATACCATATTGAATCTTGGGCTAAATGACGTTTCAGTGGAAGGATTGGCGAAAGCTACTTCAAATCCAAGGTTTGCGTATGATAGTTACAGACGTTTTATACAGATGTTTGGTGATGTTGTATTAGAGATTCCTAAGTATAAATTTGATGCTATTTTAGATAACAAAAAAGATGAAAAAAATGTAGAGGAAGATACTGCTTTAACAGCAGAAGACTTGAAAGATATTATAGACAAATATAAGGCAATGGTAAAAAGAGAATGTCGTATTGAATTTCCACAAGATGTGAAAGATCAGTTGTTTATGGCGATAGAGGCTGTATTTAAGTCTTGGAATAATCCTAGAGCGAATGTATATAGAAAACTCAACGATATTCCCCATAGCTTAGGTACTGCTGTGAACATTCAATCTATGGTATTTGGGAATATGGGGGAAACTTCAGGAACAGGTGTAGCTTTCACAAGGGACCCTTCCACTGGTGAGAAAAAGCTATTTGGAGAGTTTTTAATGAATGCTCAAGGGGAGGATGTTGTAGCAGGAATTAGAACACCAAAGCCTATTGTTGAATTACAAAATACGATGCCAAAGGCTTATGAGAAGTTTTTAGAAGTTGCAAACCTTTTAGAAGAGCATTATACAGATATGCAGGATATTGAATTTACGATAGAAAATGAAGAACTATATATTTTACAAACTCGTAATGGTAAAAGAACAGCTTTGGCTGCAGTAAATATAGCAGTAGATATGGTGAAGGAAGGCAGACTGACAAAGGAAGAGGCTATTTTAAGAATAGATCCTTTGCAAATAGAGCAATTATTGCACCCAGCCTTTGATGAAAAAGAACTAGCCAAGGGTAAAATTATTACAAAGGGCTTACCGGCTTCTTCAGGAGCTGCTACTGGGAAAATATACTTCACCCCAGAAGATGTAGTAAACGCCAATAGCAGGGGAGAACGGGCTATTCTTGTTAGAGCTGAAACTTCACCAGAGGATATAGAAGGTATGGTAGCGGCTCAAGGAATTCTTACTGCAAGAGGAGGGATGACTTCTCATGCAGCAGTAGTAGCTAGAGGAATGGGCAAGTGCTGTATTGCAGGAGCGGGAGAGTTGAAAATCCAAGAAGCCAAGAAAATTTTTATGGTAGGAGAAACTGTATATCAAGAAGGTCAATACATTTCCTTGGATGGTAATGAAGGTACTGTATATGAAGGTGAAATAGCGACAAAAGAGTCTCAATTAACAGATAACTTCTTAGAATTAATGACATGGGCAGATGCAATAAGAAAACTTAAAATTAGAACCAATGCTGATACACCAAGAGATACAAAACAGGCCATTGAATTTGGTGCTGAAGGAATTGGACTATGTAGAACAGAGCATATGTTCTTTGAGGAATCTAGAATTTTTGTAATGCGCAGGATGATTTTAGCAAGAACAGAAGAAGAAAGAAGAAAAGCCTTAAATGAGCTACTACCTATGCAACGGGAAGATTTTATAGAAATCTTCAAGACCATGGGAAATCGACCTGTTACAGTGAGGTTATTAGATCCTCCACTGCATGAGTTTTTACCTCATGAAGAAGAAGATATTCAAGAACTGGCACAAAAAATGCAAGTTTCTGCTACGCAGCTACAAGGGGTAGTGAATGACTTAAAGGAAATGAATCCTATGTTAGGACATAGAGGGTGCCGTTTGGCAGTCACTTATCCAGAAATCTATGAAATGCAGGTAAGAGCCATTATAGAAGCGGCAGTGCTAGTGAAGGAGAAAGAAGGCATAGATGTTGTACCAGAGATTATGATTCCATTGGTGGGGGAATTAAAAGAGCTTCAATACAACAAGGAAATTGTCGTAAAAACTGCTAAAGAGGTACTAAGTGAGAAGGAAATCCCACTGCAATACTTAATAGGAACCATGATAGAAATTCCTAGAGCCGCTATTACAGCAGATGAAATAGCAACAGAAGCAGAATTTTTCTCCTTTGGCACCAATGATTTAACGCAAATGACCTTTGGATATTCTAGAGATGATGCAGGCAAGTTTATTAAAGAGTATAAAGAAAAAAATATACTGGAAAAAGATCCTTTCCAGAGGATAGATAGAAGAGGTGTAGGTAAACTAATGGAAATAGCCTCTAAGCTAGGTAAAGAAACTAGACCAAATATCAAGCTTGGTATTTGTGGAGAGCATGGAGGAGACCCTGATTCTATAGAATTTTGTCATATACTGGGCTTAGATTATGTTTCCTGTTCACCTTATCGCGTGCCGGTCGCTAGATTAGCTGCGGCACAGGCGTCAATACGTCATTCAAACTAATCGACAACGTCTTCCTATTTGATTGGAGACGTATACACGTAAACCTAGATGTATAGTCAAAAACAATTGCTCTTTATAGCGTCGGTATATGATAACAAAAGTGCTGGGATTAGAGATTTAGTATAAAATAAACAAGGGTATTGTGTCTTAGTAATTTAAGAGATAATACCCTGTTTTTAATATTTTTCCTTTTCTTAATGAAATCATTTCTTACTACAGCTTTTCAGAATTATAATACTTTATCTTCGATTAAAAGCACTTCCAGATAGTACTGTGCTTCACGGGCCATATGATCTAAAATCAGGGCTGGAGCATTTATCTGACCGGAAGGTACATCGCATTCAACGACATCCCTAAATAACTTTTGTAAAAAATCATGCCATTCTTTCATTACAGCATATGCTTTGGTATTAAATAATTTTAAAGCAGTAGGTTGTTCGGGCACACTTTTAGCTTCTTCAAGCAATATTTCAAGCTGTTTCTCAAATTTAGCTGTAGCCTCATATAGCATATCTTGAATTTTAGGACGATAAGCAACTAGCAACAGCACCTCTCCATGCTCCCTATGAATTCGCAGCCAAAATAGGTTTTGATCTCGGGCAATTCTAGGAATATGTTCACCCATAAAAGGAATTAATAGCTTAGGCACAAGACTGGTAGGAATATTGGCGTTTGGTATACCTAAGACTGTTTCAGGAGGTACAGGTAAACCTTTTAGTCTGTATAGCATGGTTAAGAAAAAGTCTGCTTCACGGCGAATATGATCAAGAAGTGGAGCAGGAAGTTCGGCAACGGCCTTACATTGCTCTAGAAGAACAAATAATTGGGCTTTAAAATCCCTCAATGCTACTGTCCAATTAATGCTGTCGTCAACAAAAGTATTAACGCGACGAGCATCATGTGGAGGAGTATTAACTACCATCATGAATAATCGTTCAATATTTACTGCAAAGTGCTCTGCTTTGCGAATAAACAGTTCCTGGTCCTGACTTGGATTTAATCCCCCACGAATAAATTTAGCATGTTCAAACATAATCCGAAGCCAAAATCTCATTTCGTCAACAGCCGCGCTTAAACCTTGAGGCGATGTAATAGGATAACCATGGTACATGTTCATAAAAAACCCCCTCGATATTTACTCAACATATACTATGAAAGAATACTGTAATTAGTGCATAGTTTAAATTCTCCTTGTAATGGAAATAAAAAAACTAATACTTAATAAGTGGAATTAAGTACAAGGAATTAATGCTTATCTAGGAACGACACCATCAAATATCTTTTTTTCTATCATGGTTTTTGCAAGAATTACAATAAAATTTGGGTAAAGAGGTTTAAGAAGGATGGGCTATACTTAGGCAAGAGTATTTGCATGATCTCATATCATAGCGGAATGATTTTGCACAGTAAGCCTGAACATATATAAACTATATGATTACAAGAAGTGTTCCATAATACTAAAAAATAGTGATTGGTCTATTATGTTAGCAGCAGCCCAGGCGGCGATTAACAACAAGGTCCAATCTAAATAAGGCTTGAAATTATGGTTGAATCTCTTAAACCCTTATAAATAAAAGGTTTAGGAGACTCAGTATAAAAACAAGTAAGGGTATTATTTCTTAGTGATTTCAAGAAATAATACCCTGTTTTTTAATGATTATTAGTATTTTCGCGTACAAAATAGTACAAAAAATAGCTTTTAGGAAACACTTTCTTAATTTAATTATGGAATATTTTTTATGGTAAAATTATAGTAACAATTTGCGTTAGTCAGGGGGGATAATGATTTTACTTCTTATTAGGATGGTTCATGTGATTCTGCCATTTATTAGCATAAAAAGCTAGAAATATGCCAACATTATTATAAACGTTTTGCAGAGGAGGTATAGCGCTGAATACTATAATAATTTATGCAACGAAGCATGGTACTACAGAAAAGTGTGCATATATGCTTTCGAAAAAGCTTAATGGAAGAGTCGATTTACATAACATAAAATCGGGAAAGGATCCCATTCTAGACAGGTACGATAAAGTTATTATTGGGGGTTCTATATATATAGGTAATATTCAGAAACAAATTAAAAAATTCTGTTTTAAAAGACTTAAAGAATTAAAGAGAAAAAAGGTTGGTCTTTTCATTTGCGGTATGCAACAAGGAACTATCATGGAGGCTGAATTTGTTGCTGCGTTTCCTCCTGAGCTCCTAGCAAACTCCATAGCCAAGGAAAGCTTTGGCGGAGAATTTATATTTAAAAAGATGAATCCAATAGAACGTTTAATAGTAACGAAAACACTAAAGGTATATAAAGATACTTCGAATATCTCAGAGGAAAGCATTAATAGATTCGCTCAAATAATAAACAATTCACAGTAAATGATATTTTTTCAACGCTAAGTTCTCATTTAAAGTGATAACCTTAAAAGATCTTAAAACACAAGATATAGTAGATGAAGTTATTAGGGTTTGATCAGGCAACGAGTAGAATATATTATGAAGTGTTCCATAATAGTAAAAAACGGTGATTGGTCTATTTTGTTAGCAGCAGCTCAGGCGGCGATTAACCAAAAAGACCAATCGAAGTAAGGCTTATATATAGTTGAATCTTTAATTATCTTATGTATAAAGGTTTGATTGTTTTTATATAAATGTAAAAAGTGTACTGTTACCTAATAACTGAACTGCCCCCTGTCTACTTGACAGGGGGCAGTTCAGGATGATCTTCACCCGATTTGGTAGACACCAAGAAAGTATACTATAATAAAAAAGTAGGAGGTGTACCAAATGGGTCAAAGAAAAAGCTATGATAAAGAATTTAAACAAGAAGTCGTAAAACTTATTAAAGAAGGTAATATAACTGTTTCAAGTGTTGCAAAGGATTTAGATATACCAAAGACTACAATAACCCAATGGATAAAGCAAGATGAAAAGCATAAAGGCAATCTAAGATCTGAAGATGATGAAATAAGAAAATTGAAACTCAAAATAGCTGATTTAGAGGAAGAAAATGAAATCTTAAAAAAGGCAGCAGCCATCTTCATCAAGCAACCGAAGTAATATTTAAGTTTATCTATGACCACCGCTTCAAGTTTCGTGTGCAGAAGATGTGCCAAGTACTCAAGGTTTCCCGAAGCGGATATTACGCCTGGCTAAAGCGCCCTAAAAGCAAAAGAGACTTAGAAAATGAAAAACTTCTAGAACAAATCAAAAGAGTCCATAAAAAATCAAGAAATATATATGGAAGTATTAGAATTACCAAACAGCTTAATCATGAAGGCATCAAATGCGGTAGAAACAGGGTTTACAGGTTAATGAAGCTTAACAACATTCAATCCATTATGAAAAGAAAATTTAAAGCTACAACGAATTCAAAACATAGCTACCCTGTAGCCCCTAATTTATTAAACCAAAACTTTACCGTAGAAAAACCAAACCAAGCTTGGGTAACAGATATAGCCTACATAGCAACAAAAGAAGGTTGGCTTTATCTTGCTATTATTCTTGATTTATATGATCCTAAGGTTGTAGGCTGGTCAACCATGACCCAGCAGCTAGTTATTAATGCTTTAAATAATGCTGTGTCCCGTAGAAAACCAACAAAAGGCTTAATTCACCATTCAGACAGGGGAAGCCAATATGCCAGCAAAGCCTATCAATCTTTGCTCAAAAGCTATGGTATGAAAGCTAGCATGAGTAGAAAAGGCAATTGTTATGACAATGCTTGTGCTGAATCCTTCTTTGGAACCCTAAAAACAGAAATGGTGTATTTTAATAAATATGAAACTAGAGCACAAGCTAAATCTAGTATTTTTGAATACATCGAGCTCTTTTACAATACTGAAAGGCTGCATTCAAGCTTAAATTACAAATCGCCAAAAAACTATGAAAATCAGAGAAAAGTTGCTTAACTGTATGTCTATTTTATCGAGACAAGGTTGACAAAGACCAATTGAAATAATTAAACAAATAGTTTAAACATAGTAGTAAGTTTTTAATAGGAAGTTTGAGCATATTTACATTATAAAAATATAGGGTATTGCAACTTAATTTCATTAGTGACTTTAAGTGCAATACCCCTACTTTTATTAAAGTATTAACTCTATTTAATTAATATTTTGATCAGAAGTGTCCTCATTATGCTTTGTATTGACTGCCTCACATATTCGTCTCAAACCTTCTTCCAGCACGGACTTGGGACATGCCAGATTTAATCGGATAAAACCATCAGAATTCTGAACGAACATATCTCCACCTTCAAGTAGAACCCCCGCCCTATATGCAAAAAACAAAGACAAATTCTCATCCTTCTCAAAATAAGAACTTAGATCCACCCATGCAAGATAAGTCGCTTCTGATACTTTAAATTTTGCCTTTGGCAAATTTTGCAAAAGATACTCTTGCGTGAATCTGAAATTTTCATCCAGGTAAGCTCGTAATTCCTCAAGCCAGATTTCTCCTTTTTCATATGCTGCCTGTGCAGCTGCAATACTTAGAGGATTATCAAAATTGTAATGTCTGTTAAGCCATATTTCCCTTAGACTTTCTTCTCGGATAATAATATGTGAAAGCATCAGGCCAGCCATATTAAATGTCTTGCTAGGTGCCATACATGTAACTAGTTTTTTATAATCGGGCATAATCTTCCCCAACGGAATATGTGTTTGATTAAGGCGAATTAAATCGCAATGAATTTCATCAGAAATAACCCAAAGTTGATGCCTTTTTATAATCCTTCCGATTTTCTTCAGTTCATCCTCTTTCCACACACGCCCTGTAGGATTGTGAGGATTGCAAAAGATAAAAAGTGTTGTCTTATCATCTGCAGCTTTTCTTTCCAGGTCTTCAAAATCTATTGTATAATATCCATCCTCGTTAATCAGATTGGAGCATACAGACTTTCTATGATTAAAATCAGCCGCATACTTGAAATATGCGTAGGACGGAGTTAAAAACAGAACCTTTTCATCCTCTTTACAAATATAATCTACTAACTCATACAATGCTGGTATAATGCCATTAGACATAACTAGCTGATTTTTGTCAAATGTCCATCCATAACGTTTCATACACCAATTGGCAAAGGCCTCATAATAGCTATTTTCGAATACTCTGGTATAGCCGAAAATACGTTTTTCCAAACGTTCTTTAATACCATCGATTACAACATCTGGAGTTGCGAATTCCATATCTGCAACCCACATCCTTATAAATTCTTCATCTTTATAAGGGAATGTCATTGTCTCATCTGCATGAAAAATATAATTGCGGAACCCATCCGTATTCATAGCATTTGTATGTCGGCGGTCAATAATTTCATCAAAATTATACATGTTTTATCAATCCTTCCATTACTTTAAAACCCTATAATTATATCTGTACTTACGTAATTAAATGGCATCATTCGCAAACCATTCTACCACATAAGTAATTTTAACAATCAAAATTTGTTAAGTCAAAACGGTTAAAGTTTCTTGTGAGTGGATTATTTTTGTGATTTTTTTCTTTAGAATAGATTTTTTCCTTTTTCTATGCTAAAATTCTTGTATAATATAAAAACTAGCCAATTTTGGAACTTTTGTGTATTTATACGAAACTTTTTATATAAGGGGAGGAAACGATGTCTGAGATTAATATACAGATTGGAAAACAAATTCGAACTTTTAGAAAAATGCGGAAATTAACACTGGCTCAATTATCCTATGTGCTTCATAAAAGCAAATCCACAATTTCCAAATATGAAAAGGGAGAAATATCCGTTGATATAGAAACACTATATGAAATTGCTGATGCTTTGCAAATTCATGTTGAGCAATTGCTCTATTGTCCTCCGAAACGTACCGTTATCTCTTCCCAGAATAACAGTCCTGCCTTTTTCAGTGGAGTATCTCAATTCTACTCCTATCTTTATGATGGACGAAGCAACAATATCATACGTTGTGTATTTGATGTACTCTCTGAAACAGAAAATCATCAGTACAAAATTATGATGTATATGAACTATAAAGTTTTTGATAATTATCAGAATTGTGAAAATACTTATTGGGGATTTATTGAACATTATGATGCACTTACCCATATTTCCCTTAATAACAAGGACACGCCAATGGAAAAGGCCAGTATTCAGATACTTGCCTCATATTTGGATTCTGATATCAAATGGGGATTGTTTAACGGATTCTCATCCAGACCAATGATGCCGATTGCCATTAAAATGCTTCTTTCAAAAACTTGTTTGAAAGAAGATTCTGCTCTGATTAATCAACTCAAAGTTTCCAAAGATGACGTACGATTGTTGAAATTATACAATATGTTATCTGTAACTTAAAGAGGTGCGTTATTATTAGCCACTACCTGTCAAATAGACAGGTATAACAAAAATTTTTTATATCCTCAACAAAATATTTAATGATTATGCGATGAGAGCGAGCACATAATTGACAAGGAAGCCATTGAATACGTAAACGCTAAAAGGGTTCTTTCCAATGTTAGTTGATTTGATGGAATGATTCTAATAGGAGTAGTTTTGATCTTAAAAGTTCAAAGCTATTTCTACCATACATAATTCGTTTTATCACTTTTAGCTTATTGACACTTCCCTCTGCTAGACCATTACTATAAGTATAAATAATGCTATTCTTTACTGCATCTAGATCTTTTCGTAAACCTGCTAGATAAGAATTCATTTCATCTATCTGAAGTTTCTCAGCATCCTTCATCCATGGTTCTAACTTATCTAGATTTTTAGAAAACATTAGTTCATGAAAATTTCTAAGCATTTCATATGCTTTGCCTAGAATGGGATACTTTTTAATTATTTCTTCATATTGTTCTTGTGTAATCCCTTTTACATGGTCGATTGCCTTGTATATAAGCTGCACCATCCATTTTCTTGGTATGTATTCTTTCGATTCTGAATCTTTAGTCTCGCATTTCTTTTGATGTTCACGCTCTTTTTGCATAAAAACCCGCAATGCGTCAACTGTACCTGTATATCCTTTTTTCTTTATAATTTCTGTAATCTCTGTATATGTCAAACCTTTTGAACGTAATTCTAGTATCTCCGACTCATAGGACTGTAATTTTCCTGGACGTCGATTGTCATAATGTCCATTAATACTCGGGCCATCTTCTGATAGATACCTTTTTATTGTGTTAAATACATATCCTGTAATTCGGCTAATTTCTTGAAGAGAGCATCCCTCATCAAAAAGCTTGCGAACATATGCTATTTTCTGTTCTCTTGTAGATACTGCTACTTTGTGTTGACGTTCCCTAGCAGAATCAATATCTTCTGGGATATCTTCCTCTTTCATCGCTAGATATTTGTTTACTGTAGTAAGTGAGGAATGCATTAAAAGAGCAATTTCATTTACAGTTAACCCCTCTTCATATTTGGTTCTGGCAAAACGTATCCGTTGCGCACGGTTTCTTGTATCTAGTAAAGCTTGCATTTCAGGTGTTCTTGTTCTTGCTGTAGCTGGTATTTCAACACGAGCAGGAAACAATCGAAACATATATTTTTCCACTGCCCCAGACAAGTTTTTTAAAAGATGAAATCGATCGCTGATTTGAACGGCTCTTGGATGAGCTTCTGTTATAGCTGAAGCATAAACTTGTGACCCATCTCTAGACACAATCTCAATATTTGGATAATTCCGCAACCATTCTATAACTGGTTCTTTGTCCCTAGAATCAAGAATATCAATTATTCTGTGCGAATCAAGATCAATCATAATAGTTCCATAAGAATATCGTTTCTTAAATGCAAAATCATCTATACAAACTCTAACGATACCACTTTTATCCATAGGGACAAACATTTTTTTTAAGCAGATTACATATTGTACTCTTACTTACCATAGTCATATCTGATTTTAATATTTGTGATGCAGATACTGAGCTTACCATAGCAGATAGTCTTAGAATTTTTCCGATTAGTCTATTAGTCTTTCGAGATTTAGGTGTAATGAAATTAAATCTTTCTGCAAAAGTCCTATGGCTGCAGTCTTGATTATCGCAAAAGTATTTTTTATTGTTTAGTATGATAGTAACCTGTTTATCCTGCAAAGGTAAATCCTGAAATTCTCTCTGGTAAACAGAGTGAACCCTAGATGATGTCTTGCCACAATAAGGACATACTATCACATGTCGGCTTGACTCTACAATAATGATTATATTGTGTTCATGTGTTTCATGGGTTAAATAGTTGAGTGCAGGATCCAATGATTTCACAAATTCATTCATATATAACACTTCCATCTGTTTTATTAACTAAATATTAGTGTTATACATAAATCAATTTATATTCAACTAGAGTTGGAAAGAACCGCTAAAAGATAATGATAAACAATTATTATTAAAAGTGTTCCATAATAGTAAAAAATCCTGATTGGTCTATTTTGTTAGTAGCCACTCAGGCGGCGATTATCAACAAAGACCAATCGAAGTAGGGCTTAAACAGTATTGGTAAAAGCATGCAAAGTCTTATATATCAAGACTTTGCGTGCTTCATTAAAAATCAGAACAAGGGTACTGCCGCTTAATTAGATTAAGAGGCAGTACCCTATTTTTGTTATAAAATTTAAATTAAAACAAGTGTTTACTGCAATTGTTCTATTAAATTAATAGGTATGGCTTGACGCAAAATGCTAAGAAATGAGCGTACCCCCAAAATATGTTATAATGAACATTAGTATATTTATGTGCAGTAGCAAAAGTCAAGGTCAGAAGGAGTTGATTAAATATGTTTGACAAAAATAATATTAATAAAGATAATAATTCCTATGTGGGTTTTGGAGTTGGATTTGGATTATTAGGAGGCAGTTTATTTGCGATAGTTATTGGACTTGTATTTGGATTAATAGGAGATAGTATATTTCCGATAGTTATGGCTCTTGGATCTGCATTTGGAATGCTTTTTGGAATAGTCATAGGTGCAGTAATGGATTACAATAAAAATAAAGAATAAATCAATGTGATGACTTATGAACTTAAGACGCTTCTTTTATATTTTGTGCAGTTAGTCAAAACAACAATAAAATTTATGGTTACAAGAAGTGTTCCATAATAGTAAAAAACAGTGATTGGTCTATTATGATAGCAGTTGCACAAGCGGCGATTAGAAACAAAGATCAATCAAAATAAGACTTAAAAACAGTTAGTTGAAGCTTCAAAGGCTTTGTATGCCAAAGGTTTGATAGATTTAGTATAAAGTAAAATAAGGATGTTATTTCTTAGGAAGTTTAAGAAATAACGTCCTATTTTATTGTACAATATTTACAATAAAAAGTAATTGAGGTAGTAGGTAATAAGGTTATTGATAGCTTAGACTTGAGATTACTTATATAGTGTTGGGCTACAATAACGATTTTAAAGTTTAGAATATTATAGATTGCTCTACAAGTATTATTGACATGCAAAATAAAGAAACGCAAGTTATGAAAAATATACCATTTACCTGCGTTTTTTATAAACTTATTGATTTTACAGGGTTAAGGCTATTTTTCTGTGACAGCATGGAGGATACTCAAAGGTTTTTTTGCTGGTATATTCTAGGATATATTTGTTAATTTTATTCTGATAAGATAATTGATAAATTTTCTAAAGCATATATTCCAGGTGCTTGCATAAATAAGTGAAAATGATGAAAAGATTAGAACAGTTAAAGGGGTTGACACCGTGTTAGTTAAATCACCAAATGCCGAAATATCCAATACAAAAGTTAGCAATATCATTCCTAAAGATAATATTGCACTAGAAAATAATATGGATACTAAAATTCCCTTCCTATAAAGTAATGCTCCCATAATGATTCCAAGTAGTCCAGTGGTAAAAAGCAGAATAACTGTCTCTTGTACACTAACTAAAGTAAGAATTAATGCAGAAGAAAAAAACACAGCAATTCCAAGTGAAATATTATAAAAAGCTGCTAATGCAATAGGTAGTGTGCTTAATGGACTGAAGGCCAATCCAATCACGGGTAAAAATACAGGAGCCGACTGGAATATTACAGCTATTGTTGTTAATATGCCTCCAATACTAATAAACCTAACTACATTCATTTTTTTCAAAGTAAATACCTCTTTTCGTGTAATAACCGGTTATATTACAATTCTAATCAATTAATTCTAATCAATTAATTATCATTGAAGAGACACAAAGTTTCGGATAATGCACATTATCTAGTATTATTTCGAATTTTATAGCCATGAATCATGGAACAATTTCAAAAACGGTACCTTTGTTAAAATCAGTCACATTGGCAGAGCCATGAACTCCTAAAAATAGTCTGGTTTGACCCAGATTCGTTCCCAAACTAACATAATAAGCTGACTGATAGCCAAAATTATAATCGGTTTCAATAACACTAAAATCATTTGGCTTACAATCTGTTCTTACTCTAGTATAAACTAAAACCCCTCTAACTGGAGCCTGAATTTCTTCATTTCTTCGAGCAAAGTCGGTAAACACAACGCTTCCCGTTAAATAGGGGATTCTATTCCCCATATATGGCTGAACCCCTGTAAGCGAAGTTCCCTTAAACTTATCTGGACGAGGATCTTGATGAAAATAATTAATTAGAGGATGAATGCGCTTAGCTGAAGTTATTACTGCATCATTGTAGTAAGTAATTACTTTCTCATCCAAATCTAGATTTTCAGGACAATTCCTTATAATCGGAGAAGGAAAATCACCTTCCCAACCGCGCCAACCGAAGTTGATAAATCTTTCTTGGTCAGGGTCAGAATTCATTAAATAGGCTTGAATAAGTTGAGTAACCGGTATTGGCTTATAATACGAAAAAGAAAAAATCGACTCTACCAGATCCTGCCCCACATTGCCCACGTATTTGATGTATCGATCGCAAAACCGCTGAAATGAAATACCAGGTGCGTTGCGAACTCCTTTGGCAATTACCGTAAGGGTTTCTTGAATTGATACGGGAAGCTCAAAAAAACGTGTGACTACCGGTGGATTATAGATAAATGTATTCTTATCTATATCAATTTCAATGATTTTACCGGCTATTTCCATGAAATCTTGGCTTAAATTGAATGGATCATAGCCAGATCCACCATCCCCGGTTGTTAAAACTAGTTTTCCTGTTTCGGGTGAAAAGTTTAAGCTATTGACACCGTTATGATTAAAAAATGGTCTTCTTAAATTAAGTAATGTCCGCCGCTTTTGAGGCTGACCATTTGATTGTAAAATCCATTCTTCAACTGTATCAATATGATCATATTGATTTTCCCTATTTAACCACTTTAGGTTTAAAGTCTTTGGATCACAAGGATTAGGGTTAAAAGATTCTGGAAGAGCACCTGGACCTTGTGTTCCAACTACAGAATAATGAAGGTAAAACAGGCCGTTATAATAGAATTTGGGATGAAAGGCTAACCCTAGCAATCCTCGTTCATCATACCCGCCATTGGAAGTACCTAGTTCTATGATTCGTGAGCGAATATCTAAAAAAGTCTTTATAATGCCATTTCCTGTATAAAAGATCTCCCCAACCTGAGTTGCAATAAATAATCTTTCGAATGAATCGCCCGGAAACATAGCTGTTTTCAAAACAGTAGGTAAATTGATATTGCTAACAATGGGCTGTAAACGAACTTTAACTTTCATTAACTTACTTAACCTCCCTTTTTACTGTTTTCCCTATATAATATTTCTATTAGCACTAAATTGTGACTGGGTTCTGATAAGCTCTAGGTAAGATTATAGCCAGTATTAGGAGGTTAGAGGAATATCACGTATCAGGGTGGCATTAGGAAGATGAAGGGCAGGATTTTATGCAGATACTTTTTGAAATTCATAGAAGCTTTGAAGAAAATGAAGATTACTGAATATATGAAGTGTTACATAATAGTAAAAAACAGTGATTGGTCTATTTTGATTGCAGCAGCCCAGGCACAAATTAATTATCCTCGAAAATAAATAATGAAGCAAGCCTTTAGACATAGATTTCTGATTCATATATATCAGAGATTAGAAAAGCATTATTAATAAAGTAAGAGTATTGTCTTTTAGTAATTTTAAGAGGCAATACTTTTTTATTGACCTTTATAGATATATAATTTCTATGTACTAGTTTTCTTCCTTATTATTGAATATATAGTTTAGAATGTAAAGTTCATATTCAGTTCATATTAGATTATTATAGTAGGACTATCATGAATCCAGTAGAATGAAAAGCTATTTATGAACTAAACATATATATAAATAAAGTCATAGGATATCTTTATTGCGTTTTGTAGGAAGAATATAAGAAAGAGGTGAGAGAAATGGTAAATATTTTAGTGGTGGAAGATGATAAAAATCTACAAAAACTAATGACAGCTGTTTTAAAACAACAGGGATATCATGTGTTAAGCGCTAAAGATGGATTAGAAGCACTAGATATATTGGATAACTTCCATATAGATTTAATTATTAGTGATATTATGATGCCAAATATGGATGGGTATACTTTGACGGAGGCCCTAAGGAAATCAAATTATAACCTCCCAATTTTAATGGTAACAGCCAAAGAAACCCTTGATGATAAAAAGAAGGGATTCCTGGTGGGAACCGATGATTATATGGTAAAACCTATTGATATGGATGAGATGGTTTTACGTGTAGCTGCTTTATTACGTCGCTCTCGAATCATTAATGAGTCTCGGTTAGTAGTTGGTGAAATAGAGCTTGATTATAATACTTTAACTGTAAATAGAAAAGGAAGTACAATGGTTTTACCTAAAAAAGAATTTCATCTTTTATTTAAGCTTCTTAGCTATCCTAAGCAAATATTCACAAGACAACAACTAATGGACGAAATATGGGGCATGGAGGCAGAAACTGATGAGCGTACAGTAGATGTTCATATTAAGCGGTTAAGGGAAAAGTTTTCTGATTGCGGTGAGTTTGAGATTGTTACAGTTAGAGGACTAGGATATAAAGCGGAGATAAAAGTATGAAAAGAATTACTTTAAAGTTAGCTCTGTTCTTTATTTTTCTTATTTGTGTTTCATCTGCCTTATCCTTTGTTGGATCAACCCTCCATACGAAAGATATTGAAAATGAAATACAGTTAAATCAAAAGGAAATAGCAATTTCTATATTAGAATTAGAAAAGAAGACAAATTTAAGTATAGAGGAAATTGTTAATTTAATGCCCACTTCTATGTATGAGATCACTAGGATTGAGGATATTGGTTTGATAGAAATAACTAAGGAAGAACTAAAACATATTGAAAATGATGAAATTGTTTTTTTGACTAAAGGTAGATTTCATGACCCGATAACAATAACAATGGTAAATGATGCTTATATTAAAATAAGTCTTTATCCCCACAATACTATTTTAAAGATTGTTGCATCCCGGATATGGTTCTCGCTACTTTTATATGTCGTTATAGGGGCCTTACTAATTATAGTACTAGCGAAAAGAGTGGTTAAACCAATATTGAAACTAACTGCAGCAACTCAGGAAGTGGCAAAGGGGAATTTTGATATACATGTTGAAACCAGAAGTTATGATGAGATTGGACAGTTAACACAGAACTTTAATAAAATGACAAGGGAACTAAAGAATATTGAGTATCTTCGTAAGGACTTTATTACTAACGTATCTCATGAGTTTAAAACGCCTATTGCATCCATCCAAGGTTTTGCTAAGCTATTGCAAAAATGGGATTTATCTCAGAGGGAAAGAGAAGAATATACAAATATTATTGTTGAAGAAACAACCAGATTATCTAATCTTTCATCTAATATACTAAAGCTTTCAAAACTTGAAAATCAGGAAATTTTAGAGAAAAAAGTTGTATTTTCTTTAGATGAACAAATTAGAAAAAGTATCTTAATCCTTGAACATCAATGGAGTAAAAAGAATATTGAATTTGATATCCATCTTGATAAAGTTCAGTATCTAGGAGATGAAGAATTACTTCAACAGGTTTGGATTAATCTGATAGGCAATGCTATTAAGTTTTCTCATAACAATAGTACAATTAGCATAATACTACAACAAATGGATGAAGTTGTAGAAGTTAAAATTATAGATCATGGCATCGGTATGACTGAAGAAACTAAGAAACGTATTTTTGAGAAGTTCTACCAAGGAGATAAAGCTCATTCTTATGAGGGTAGCGGGCTAGGTTTACCCCTAGTGAAGCGTATTCTTGATTTATACGATGCCCAAATCTATGTAGAAAGTAATCCAAAGAAGGGCTCAACCTTCGCAGTAGAACTACCATTATAATTTTTCTAATAATATGCCCCCTTCCATTTATTATATATTGCCAGGATAAAACCTATATAATAGGTGATTCTGGCAACTAATTTTAATAGGGGTGAAACAAGAATAGTTGTTTTTATTTTAGTTAGGCTTCTCATTGAAAGCGGAGTAAAAATCTATAAATACACCCCAGGATTCATTCATTCCAAAACCTATATATCAGATGATGAGTATGGCGTCGTTGGTAGAATCAATATGGATTATAGGAGCCTGTACCTACACTTTGAATGTGGTGTTTGGATGTATAATTGCAGTAGTGTTATGGAAATGAAAAATGATTTTCTCAAGAAGTAGTACAGGCAGGGTTTTTGTGGATACCTAATCTATCTGAAGCAGATCCATGGATACTACCACTATTTGCAGGCTTAACCACCTATTTATCCAGTGTCACTATGTCTACTCCGGATACTAAACAAGATGCAACGCAATCTATGATGAAATATTTTATGCCTGTTATGATTTTTTGGTGGGGAAGAAGCTTTCCAGCTGGATTGACCTTGTATTGGGGAATAAGCAATCTATTCCAAATGGGTCAGCAACTAATGATAAATAAACCATATGTAAGACAAAGAGAGGATTTAAAGCCATATAGATCATAGAGAATTACTGAAAAAATCTAAGAAATTTAAACATGCTGTACTGATCAATCATCAAATGCAGCATGTTTTTTATGTCTAGGACTAATTTTTATTGATAGTTCATACTTAGTTCATATTAAAGTTATATAATAGTTTCATAATCGAGAAAATGATTTAGTGTAATGAAAATATAAGAACAATGATCACAGAGGAGGTTGTGACATGAAAAAAGAAAAGTATCCAAAAAAACCGATGATTTATTATTATATAGCAATAATGATGATTGTCATGCTTCTAAACGCCTTTGTTTTTCCTTTAATAGTACAAAGAAATATTACACAAATAGATTACGGTACATTTTTAGGAAAAATTGAAGATGGTAGCATAAAAACCGTAGAAATCCAGGAAAACCAAATTGCCTTTATATCATTCGATTACGAAGGTGAGGAGAAGGTATTTGTAACAGGTCGTATGGATGATCCAGAATTAGTAAATCGTCTCTATGATGCTGAAGTTAAGTTTTCTAGAATAATTCCAAGAGAAAGCTCACCTATAGTAAACTTTATGTTAAGCTGGATTTTTCCTATCATGATTTTTATCGCTCTTGGCCAAGTATTAACAAAATCCATGAGTAAAAATATGGGTGGAGGAATGATGGGGCTTGGTAAGAGTAATGCCAAAATCTATGTTGAGACTCAGACAGGAAAAACCTTTGCTGATGTTGCAGGACAAAATGAGGCGAAGGAGGCACTAACTGAAATTGTAGATTTTCTTAATAACCCAATGAAGTATAAGGAAATAGGGGCTATTATGCCTAAAGGAGCTTTACTGGTGGGGCCCCCAGGTACAGGGAAAACCCTTCTTGCAAAGGCTGTAGCAGGAGAAGCAAAGGTACCCTTCTTTTCAATTTCAGGCTCAGAGTTTGTTGAGATGTTTGTAGGTATGGGAGCAGCAAGAGTAAGGGATCTGTTTAAACAGGCTCAATCCAAGGCTCCATGTATTATATTTATTGATGAGATTGATACTATCGGTAAGAAACGTGATAACGGAGGTTTAGGAGGCAATGATGAGCGAGAGCAAACATTAAATCAGCTATTGACGGAGATGGATGGTTTCAGTGGAGAACAAGGGGTGGTTATTCTTGCGGCAACCAATAGACCTGAATCCCTTGATAAGGCATTGCTTCGCCCAGGAAGATTCGACCGTCGTGTGCCAGTGGAACTGTCAGATCTTTCTGGCAGGGAGGCTATACTGAAGGTTCATGCTAAGAAAATAAAGGTAGATAGTCAGATTGATTTTAATGCAATCGCTAGGGCAACCTCAGGGGCCTCAGGAGCGGAGCTTGCCAATATTATTAATGAAGGTGCCCTAAGGGCAGTAAAATGTGGTCGCAACTATGTAGTACAAAGCGATTTAGAAGAAGCGGTAGAAGTTGTTATTGCTGGTTATCAGCGAAAAGGAGCTGTTATTTCACCAAAGGAAAAGCAGGTTATTGCATATCATGAAATCGGTCATGCCATTGTTGCAGCAAAGCAGATGGAATCCGCACCTGTCCATAAGATAACAATTGTTCCTCGTACTTCCGGAGCTCTTGGCTATACCATGCAGATAGCCCAAGAGGAAAATGTACTGATGACGAAGGAAGAAGCCCTGAATAAAATTGCAACTTATACCGGAGGACGTGCTGCAGAGGAGTTAGTCTTTGGAACTTATACTTCAGGTGCTTCAAATGATATTGAACAGGCAACGAAAATAGCAAGAATGATGGTAACACGATTAGGGATGAGCAAAAACTTTGACATGATGGGATTAGAAACAGTTTCTAATCAGTACCTTGGAGGAGATGCATCTTTAACCTGTTCACCAGAAACTGCAGCTAAGGTTGACGAAGAAGTACTAGACATCATTAAGAAAGCTCATGAAAAGGCCATTAATATATTAAAGGAGAATATAGATAAACTCCATGAGTTATCCCGATATCTTATAGAAAGGGAAACTATAACAGGAGAAGAATTTATGAGGATTTTATCAAGTTAATAGGAAAAGAAGGATTAGGCTTAGAATGCGGAAATTCCAAGTCTAATCCTAAACTTATTGAAATTGGAGGAGGTAGGACATGCAATTCAACATGCAAATGGATATGCCCCTCTATCTCTAAGGAATATGGTATTCCTATTCTACAAAATCACATTATCTTTCCATAAAGCACATATGGAGTGTTGGGAGCAATGTAAATATAGTGAGTGTGAAATGAGGAACTACTTAAATTGAATAGCTCCTCATTTTGGTATTTGATTGGAGGGGGAATAGGAATGGATGATGCAAGTTTTGATAGCAGTAAAGCCGTTTATGAAAAAAGTAATCAAAAGCTAAAAAGAAAGGCATATATCTTTGTCATTGTAGCAGCAATGCTATGGGGTACTATTGGGATATTTGTTAAAAAGCTAAACGAGTTTGACTTTAATCCTGCACAAGTAGTATTTATAAGAGCTATTGGAGCATCTGTAACTCTTGTTTTGTTTACATTAGTCAAAAATACAAACCTTCTAAAAATTAAGCCTCTTGATTCTGTATACTTTGTTGGAACAGGAATATTCAGTTTTGTTTTTTTCAATTGGTGCTATTTTGTAGCTATAAATATAACCTCATTATCTGTTGCAGCAATACTTTTGTATACTGCACCAGCTATAGTAATGGTATTCTCTGCAATCCTGTTTAAAGAAAAGATGACAAAAAATAAGATTATATCGCTGATGTTAACTTTTGTTGGATGTATTTTTGTTGCAGCCTTTGTGCAGGGGGCAGGGAATAAGATTACGGTTACTGGTATACTGGCAGGGTTAGGTTCAGGACTGGGGTACGCACTCTATAGTATATTTGGAAGATATGCACTAAAAAAATATGATTCTATAACTGTTACCCTATATACTTTTATATTTGCAAGTATTGGTTTAATTCCACTTACTGATATTAAGGAAATGATAAGCCTATTTTCAAATGTAAATGCTTTATACTATGCAGTTGCATTAGGTTTAATTGCTACTGTACTGCCTTTCTTATTGTACACTAAGGGTTTATCATATCTTGAAACAAGCAAGGCTTCTATAATTGCGACATTAGAACCGATAGTTGCAACAGTTATAGGTGTTATTTTATACAGTGAGCCACTCACATTGTTTAAAATGCTAGGCATTTCACTTGTTATATTTGCTGTATTCATTATTAGGGAAGAAGGTGGGAGCACGCAAAATTAAATATAAGATACTGATATTAATAATATTATTACTTTCCAATTATTGATAGGCATGCAAATAGGAATGAGCTCTGAATAATGTATGAATTACTCTATGAAATTAACAAGTAGGTTTTGTACGAATTATACTGAACAAGGGTAGAATGAAAAATATCTTATAATGAGCATAAGTAGAAAAATGTGAAACAAAGATTCTTTATATTTTGATAGGAGATGAATGAATGAAAAACAGATATAAATCCATCCTAAAAGTTATTGTAATTTTAGCAATTGGCTTTTGGATTCTTTCTAAGATTCCATTTTACTCAAATATCAATCAAGAAATCACTGCTAATATATATGAAAATGGAGTTGTAACCGGAGAAACAACAGTTTTTATGGAGGGTGAAAGAAGTAATTATCTTTTTTCAAAAGAACAAAATTATTGGGGCAGATTTTATATTGATTGTTTTGAAAGAACAGGCCGTGATGGCATGAATGCTAGTATTTGGTGGAATTTTGGAGGCAGACCTGATACAACTCAAAGAATTACTTACTCTCAAAATGCTTCTTTTCCTCTCACAAATGAAATAGCACCATTTATGCTTATCAATGAAGAAATGAATCAATTTGCTGTGGAATTTGCAGATGGCAGAATAATTGCTGCATCTGACGAGATGTATCAGAAATATATGGAAGTGTCATGGACCTGGAGATAGTATTGTTAAATAAGTATTATCTTAGGCGGTTCATATGGCACATCATTTGCATATATCATTTGCATATTATGTAAGTAGTTTGCACGGATAAGATGTTATTGTATAGATGTGTCCCATAATAGTAAAAAATAGTGAGAGGATAAAAAACATGTAATTATTTATTATCTCTTGATTACTTAACCCATCTCCCTTTGCAGTAATATAATCTTCTTGCACAGCTAGAAATAAGTCGACGTCCTGTATGACACCTATGAGATAGCAACACGGTCTAACAAGAAAAAGTTATTGAGATATTTCTTGTTTTTTTACATTATATATAACGATCACCTTTTCCTTTAATGGACATAATATATTATCGAAAAGGGGGGGAGGTGAAGATTAATGGCTGAAATTGTAAATGCTAAAGGAGGATATACCTTAGATTTCATTATGGTACCAAGCCAGCATATAGGACAGTTCAATGACTTTATGGCAGAATATGGCGATAAATCAGACTACGAAATTTTTCAAGAAATAGCAGAAACGAAAAGTCAGCTTTCACAAGATTTATTGAGCCTGCATATCAAAAATCTTGATTCATTGTCCCAAATGAATGGTTTTGTTACCGATGTAACCGAACAAAGAATCGCAGCAGTTAAAGAAATATTAACTGAAGGTACAGATTCATCGAACAGTGGTTCTAGTGTGGATAGCCGGTTTTTCTTTGGGGGTACCAGTTTATTACTATGGTTTCTCATCTTAGCGGCTATATGGCGTAGACCATTTGGTGGTTTTGGAAGATTCTCAGGATTTGGCGGGGGATTTTTTGGCAGACCATTTTACTAAAACCATACTAACATTGTAATGATGAAAAGTCGCCTGTGATTAAGCAGGTGACTTTTTCCAGTTTTACATACTTTTGTTTTGGAGTAAATATAGAGATAAAAAATTTATTTAAATAATGAGAGAAAATTGACTTTCTTTCGTTGTATATAGTATAAGGGCCTTTATTGAATATCTAGGAGGAATAGAATAAATGAGGTGTGATGAAGAAAATTACATTAAGAGGTTAAAAAAGAAAAAAGAAGATGGCCTAGAATTTATAGTAGATAAATATTTAGGGTTGGTAAAAGGAACGGTGTATAAAGTTTTAGGTTCAATAGAGAGAGGAGGACCTATAGAAGAATGCATCAATGATGTATTCCTTGCCATATGGAACCATGGAAATCAATTTGAGGGAAATGAAGAAGAGTTTAAAAAGTGGGTCTACAAAATAGCTAAGTATCAAGCTATTGATTACTATAGAAAGGTAGTCAAGCGAGAAGAAGTTTCCTTGGAGATTGATTCTCTAATACAGGTTGAATCCACAGAAGATCAAGTCATGTTGAATGAGGATAAGAAGGAATTAGTGGCTCTCATCAATACATTACAACCAATTGATCGAAAAATATTTACTATGAAATATTTTTTAGGAATTAAATCAGAAGAAATCGCCAACCAACTAGGTCTAACTAGAACTGCGGTAGATAACAGAGTTTTTCGAGGAAAGAAAAAATTGAATCAACAGGCAATAGCGAATAGATGGGGGGAGATATAGATGAAGAATATTTATCAATTATTGCAAGAGATTGAGGTGGATCAGTTGGAAATGAGAGAAGTAGAAAAAGAGGTAGAAGTAACAGAGTTAGAAAGAGCAAGGACAAAAAACAGATTGAAACAATCAATAAGAAAGAATAAAGGCTGGAATAGTAAGCGAATAATTGCAGCAGTTCTAGTTAGTTTAGTAATAGGGGGCACTGCTTACATAGGGATTACCGACCCAGCGTATGCTGCAGGAATTCCGATTATAGGAGATATATTCCGGTTTTTGGACAATGGTCGTACTGGTGTGTATGATTTATATAAAGAAAATGCTAACGGGATTAATATCAGCAAAGAGAGTAACGGTATTCAGATAACGGTTAAGGATGCAATTTTTGATGGTAAAACTATTACCTATACTTATGAAATTAATACCGATAAAGATTTAGGAGAGCATCCAATAATTGGTTTAGGATCTTCTTTTAGTATAGTAAATTATATAGGCGGACTTGGAGGCAGCGAACAGGTAGAAAAAGTAGCAGAAGGAATCTATATCGGACAGGCAAACTATAGCATTTCAGGAGAATTAGATCAAGTAAAATGCAAGTTAAAGATTGAAGATATTCTAGTAAATGAGACGAATAGAGAAGAAAAGATTAGAGGAAAATGGATTTTTACATTCCAACTAGATGCCGTGAAGCGTAGTAGTAAAATAATCAATCAGGGTACAGAGAAAGAGGGTTTCAGCGTAACTATTAATAAGATAAATAAAACACCAATGTCATTTATTATGGACTATACACAACAAGTACCTGAAGTATACCGAGCTAATTGGCACTATGTGATCACTGAACTAGTAGTGAAGGATGATTTAGGTAATGTTTACAAAGGGCAAGACAATGGAGGGCATGGATATATCCCGACAGGGATTATGAATTGGAGTATGACCTTTGGGAAGCTAGATGAAAAAGCGACGAAATTAATTGTTACACCGAGAGTATACTATTCTACCAATATAATAGGAGTTTCCATTGATGAAAATGGGAATGAGACGAAATTAGAACCAATGCAAATAAATGAAGATAGAGAATTTCTCTTAGACGATATCATTATTGAGTTAAATTAAGTATAGAGGGGACAGGAGAACAAGTAACGGTGTTTTTTTCCAAGCCAATATGTTGAACAATTTTATTACGTTGAATGATATCATATATCAAAAATAAGCAGTTTATAAGAAAAAGATGAAGGTTAAACCTTCGTCTTTTTCTTATAAACTGAGATTGACTTTTATGGATAGATTCCCATGAAGTGTAATACTCCAAGGGATGCGTACATCTTCAAAGTAAATTCGGCTACAGTTCAGGGAGAGTAAAAAACTTCCCCTGAATTAAGTTTCATTTTATTTCTTTCAATTTATACATCTTTGGGTATAAAGCTATATAAATGAATAATATAATGTAATGTATAAAAAATAAACAAATGTCAAAATTATCTAGTAGCGGAAAAAACTTAGAAAAGTAGAGAATTTTAAAGATTTAAAGAGGATTTGAAGAATAAATGTAGTATATATACAGTATTAGTGAAAGAAAGGTAGAAAGCTATGGGGAAAAAATTAAGGGAAGATATAGAAATTTTTGAAGAAACCTATTTATCATCCTTTGCACAGTTAAGTAAAAACACAAAGGGTAGATGCTTTGAAGAAGAAGAATGCGATGTTCGTTCTCCTTATCAGAGGGATAGGGATCGTATTATTCATTGTGAGTCCTTTAGAAAACTGAAGGGAAAAACACAGGTTTTTATTGTGCAAAACGATAACTTTAGGACAAGATTAACCCATACCTTAGAAGTCAGCCAAATAGCAAGAACGATCGCAAGAGCTCTAAGATTAAACGAAGATTTAGTAGAGGCTATAGCTCTAGGCCATGATTTAGGACATACTTGTTTTGGACATAGTGGGGAAGAGGTATTAGATAAGATTACTGGATGCTTTAAACATAATGAGCAGAGCTTGAGAATTGTAGAAAAGCTAGAAAGAGATGGCAAAGGTTTGAACCTCACCTTTGAAGTAAGGGATGGCATATTAAATCATACTGGTGAAGGTATTCCAGTCACCATGGAGGGGAAACTGGTAAAGTTAGTGGATCGTATTACCTACTTATGTCATGATATTCAAGATAGTATTCAGGCAGGGATATTAAAACAAGAAGATATTCCTAAGGATATTATTGAGGTATTGGGGCATGCACATAGCGGTCGTGTGAATGTTTTTGTTAAAGATATCATTGAGGAAACTTCAAAGCAAATATTATCAGGCAATCCACCGAATATTTACCAAACAGCGACTCTTGAGGAAACCATGATGCAACTGCGTTTCTTTATGTTCGAAACTGTATATAACGGAGATTTGTGTCTTAGGGAAAAAGAAAAAGCTACTTATATTGTAGAATTCTTATTTCATTACTTTATGGAAAATCCAGAGAAAATACATGCTATTCATGGTAGAACAATATGCAAAGAAGGTTTGCAGCGAAGTATCGTGGATTATATAGCCAATTGTACGGATCATGATGCCATTAAATTATTTCAAACAATGGTAATCCCTTCTCCAAAGTATTTTTGAAAGCAATACATTACAAAATATTCAGAATTTATTTTCTTTAATTTATTAGAAGGAATTATGAAGATAAATGTCGAACTTTCCTCGACAACCTTTATAAGATAAAGGTATTAATTTTTTGTAAGGAATATTTTAAAGAGAAGGAAATCAATAATAAAGAAAGAATTATATATAAAAGTCATAAAATTGCTAGGTGGTATACATGGAAAACTATTTTCCAGAAGAATTGATTATTGAAATAAAAGAAAAAAATGATATTGTAGAAGTGATTTCTCAATATATACAACTGAGATCCACTGGAAGTTCCTATAAAGCGTTATGTCCTTTCCATAATGAAAAAACACCTTCCTTTCATGTGAATACAGAAAAGCAATGGTTTAAGTGCTTTGGATGTGGAGAAGGTGGAGATGTTATTGGTTTTGTAATGAAAATTGAAAACTTAGATTTTGTTGAAGCTGTAAAGATATTGGCACAACGAGCCAATATTTATATAGATGAATTAGCCCATCCTAATGAAATCAAAGAAAGACAAAAAAATGACAGAATTTATTACGACATTAATAGACAAGCAGGGAGATATTTCTATGATAACTTAGTACAAAGGAGGAATTTGGCTCAAGACTATTTAATAAAAAGAGGTCTAACCATTAAAGCTATCAGGTCCTTTGGGCTAGGTTATGCTTTAGATGGTTGGGATTATTTGTTAAATCATTTAGTAAAGAAGGGTTATAGCAAAGAGGACATAGAAAAAAGTGGCTTAATTGTTAAAAACAAACAAAAAGATGGTTACTATGACCGATTTAGAAAACGCATCATGTTTCCTATTTTTGATGTTCGAGGTAATGTCATTGCTTTTGGGGGGAGAGTGTTGGACGATGCATTGCCTAAATATCTGAACTCGCCGGAAACCAAACACTTTAATAAAAGTGAAGTGTTGTATGGTCTTCATATAGCTAGAAAAAATGCTATGAATGGACAGGGAATTTTAGTAGAAGGATATATGGATGTGATTGCACTACACCAGCAGGGATTTAAAAACGCCATAGCAACATTAGGCACCTCCTTAACACAGGGGCATGCTTTAATGCTAAAAAAATACTTTAATGAAATTATTATATGCTTTGACGGAGACACTGCTGGCATAAAAGCTACCTTAAGAAGTATAGAAATACTACAAAATGTCCATATAGATATTAAAGTACTAACTTTACCTGATAATGTGGATCCCGATGATTTTATCAAAAAGAAAGGAAAAGACGCTTTTGAAAAAAAATTAAAGGGTGCTTTGAATTTTATTGATTATAAAATTTATATAGCGCAACAAGAATATGCTTCAAAAAGTTTAGAAGATCAAATTAAGTTAGGAAAAGCAGTAGCAAATATTTTAAAACAAATCAAAAGTCCAATAGAGCAAGAAACCTATATTAAAAATGTTGAAGAGAAGTTTGGTATATCCAAAGATGCTATTATAGCAGAAATGTACGGTAGAAAGACTTCAGTGAATATAACTAATAATACTAAGTATAGTTCCAACCACAAAAGAAATAATAAGTATATAGAATCATTACCATTGGTTGAACAGAAAGGGTATATTATCGCTGAGAAGCAATTATTAAAATTTATGCTTACAAATCCTGAATTAATTTCTAGTATACTACAAAAAATTGATTTAGATGATTTTATATTAGAAAGTCATCGTGACATATTTCAATATATTATAAATAACTTTCATAATAAAGAAAACTTAGATAACATAAAAGAAAAACTTCCTAACCTGCAAAAAGAAGTGAAAAGCATTCTTGACATAGATATTCAGCAAATGGATATGAATAAGTCCATAGAAAAATACAAAACCAAAATAAAACGTTCTAAGCTATTGTATCAACGCAATAAGCTAAAGGAACAGCAAAATATTATCATGTCAGAGGAAAATCCAAATAAGGAAGAGGTTGAAAAACAATTGTTAAAGCTAGGTGTAGAAATGATGAAAATTAATATAGAATTACAGAAACTGCAGTCGGAGGAAAGGAGGGAACAGCATTGAACAATCCCAAAGAGATAAAAGATAAAAAAGAGTCTGTGAAAAAATTAGTAGAAAAAGGTAAGAAAAGGGGAATGATTACTTATACAGAAATCATGGACGCCCTTGAGGATATTGATATAGACAAAGATCAAATAGATGAAGTTTATGAGCATTTAGCTACAATGGGGATTGACATAGTAGGAGATAAGGAGGATGACTTAGATGATCTAGAGGTAGATGACATTGACTTAGAGAATGACATTGTAATAGAAGAAAATATTGAAGATGATTCCGCCTTACTCAAAGGTATTAATATAGATGACCCTGTTAGGATGTATCTGAAGGAAATCGGAAAAGTTCCTTTATTATCCGCCGACGAAGAAATAGCATTGGCACAAAGAATGGAAGATGGGGACGAGGAAGCAAAAAAACGTTTAGTGGAAGCCAACTTAAGATTAGTTGTAAGTATTGCAAAACGTTATGTAGGTCGTGGAATGTTGTTCTTAGACTTAATACAAGAAGGTAACCTTGGCTTAATCAAAGCAGTAGAAAAATTTGATTATACAAAAGGATATAAATTTAGTACCTATGCAACCTGGTGGATTCGCCAAGCGATTACAAGAGCGATTGCGGACCAAGCCCGTACCATAAGAATTCCTGTACATATGGTAGAAACCATTAATAAGTTGATCAGAGTTTCAAGGCAGTTATTACAGGAATTAGGAAGAGAGCCAAAGCCTGAAGAAATTGCAGAAGAAATGGATTTATCAGAAGATAAAGTGCGAGAAATATTAAAAATTGCTCAAGAACCAGTGTCCTTAGAAACACCGATAGGAGAAGAAGAAGATAGTCACTTAGGAGATTTTATTCCAGACGATGATGCACCAGCACCAGCTGAAGCTGCAGCTTTTTCTCTATTGAAGGAACAACTAATTGAGGTACTAGATACTCTGACTCCTAGAGAACAAAAAGTTTTGAGACTTAGATTTGGGTTAGATGACGGTAGAGCTAGAACTTTAGAGGAAGTAGGTAAAAAGTTTGAGGTAACAAGAGAGCGTATCCGCCAGATTGAAGCAAAGGCTTTAAGAAAATTAAGACATCCTAGCCGTAGCAAAAAATTAAAAGACTATCTAGAATAAATAGATCAAATACAATAGATTCGCAGATTGCGAATCTATTGTATTATGGTGATGAGAGCTACCAATATTGTTTTTGTTTTCCATACTCTATTTTTTTCTTTATTTCTTCCTGTGTTTCTTGATTATCTATTTGATCTTGCAAAATGTGCATAATCTGGTCAGCCTCTTCTTCCCATTCTTGAGTTCGACCTCCCCAACTGAAATGAACCATGTCACGGGGAGGCGTAATGATTTTTTTCTTTTTGTCTCTATGTGGCATAAAGATACCTCCTTTTTATTAGTGTAGGAAGAAGTCTCTAAAAATATAATGTAATTTACGAGAAAAATATTGTTAAATAAAGGAGTACTAAGAAAATGCAAGTGAAATTAACACCAAGATTAAAAAAAATAGCGGATTTAGTGCCAATGAACAGCAGTGTAGCAGATATTGGTACAGATCATGGGTATTTACCCATCTACCTTTTACAAAATGGTATTACTTCTCATGTAATTGCCAGTGACGTCAATAGAGGACCATTAGAAACTGCTGAAAAAAATATCCAAGCGCATGATTATGTTGATAAAATTCAAATGCGGTTAGGTAGTGGTTTGGAGGTTTTAAAAGCAGGTGAGGTGGAGACAGTGATTATAGCAGGAATGGGCGGCATATTGATATCAGAGCTGTTAGACAAGGTTCCAACTATTATCCAGAGTGTTCATACCTTTATTCTACAGCCTATGCAGGCACAGGCGGATTTAAGAAGGTATTTAGTTGCTAACAATTTTAGAATCAGTAAAGATCTGTTAGTAAAGGAAGACCACAAAATTTATGAAATTATTGTAGTTCAACAAGGAACACAAATAGTAGAAGAGGATATCTACTATGAAACGGGATTCTTACTTAAATCAAATCCTAGAGATTTAGCAGAAGAATTTATAGAAGGAAAAATAAAGACGCAAAAAGAAATTATACTTCAGGTGCAAAATCAAGATTCTTCTGCTGCCATGAAAAAATATAAAGCGTGTAAGGAAAAGTTGATAAAATTAGAGGAGGTGTTAGCATGGCTGAAACAGTAAAAAGTATTATAGACATCATGGAAAAATTAGCTCCAAAACAAGATGCAATGAAATGGGATAATGTAGGGTTGCAGGTAGGTAGCAATCATAGCCAAGTAAATAGGGTCATGGTATGTTTGGATGTAACAAAAGAGGTGTTGCAGGAAGCCGTAGAAAAAAAAGTTGATTTAATCATTGCCCATCATCCTATGATTTTTTCTCCTTTAAAATCTATTACTAAGGAAGATTATAAAGGATCTTTAATTCATGAAGCTATAAAAAAGGATATCAATATCTATGCTGCTCATACCAACATGGACATTGCTACAGAGGGATTAAATGCCTTTGTAGCTAAGAAGATTGGCATAGAAGATACAGATATTTTAGATATTACTCAAAGAGAAAAACTATATAAAATTGCTGTATTTGTACCAGAAGGGTATGAGGAAAAGGTAGCACAAGGTTTAGCAACAGCTGGAGCTGGGCATATAGGCAATTATAGTCACTGTAGTTTTAGAAGTGAAGGTACGGGAACTTTTAAGCCGCTGGCAGGAACTAATCCTTTTATAGGAAAACAAGGAGAGCTGGAAAAAGTATCAGAAATAAAGATTGAAACCATCGTTCCTCAAAGTCATTTAGCTGAAGCTATCAATAATATCATCCAGGCACATCCCTATGAAGAAGTAGCCTATGATGTTTACCCTCTAAATAATTTGGGCAGCAAAAAAGGCCTTGGAAGAATAGGGAAGCTGCAGACAGCCAAGTCTTTATCATCCTTTGCAGAAGAATTAAAGCAACTGCTTCAGCTAAAACAAGTAAAATATGCCGGCAATCCTCATAAGACGCTTGAAACCATAGGTATTGTCTGCGGAAGTGGGGCGGATTACATAGAATTAGCAGCTGAAAGGGGCTGTGATTGCCTGATTACAGGAGATGTTAAATACCATCAAGCTCAAACAGCTTTAGAATTTGGCATAACAGTGATTGATGCTGGGCATTTTGAAACAGAAATATTTTTTGTGGATTTAGTCGTGGCCTATTTAAGGGAACAGTTTTCTATGGAGAATATGGAGGTAGAAATTGTTGCTCCTAGCACGGAAATTAATCCTTTTAATATACTATAGAGAGGTAGTGAAGATGCAATGGAGGTTGTAATTTATACAGATGGCGGTTCAAGGGGTAATCCAGGAGAAGCAGGAATAGGGATTGTCATTCAAGATGTAGAAGGAAACACTTTAAAGGAAATTAGTCAGTATATCGGAAATCAAACGAATAACGTTGCGGAGTACAAAGCTTTAAGCCGTGGTTTGGAGGCGGCCTTAGATATGGGTGCAACTGGTGTGAAATGTTATCTGGACAGTGAGCTGGTAACAAAGCAGATCAAAGGTGAGTACAAGGTAAAAAATGAAGGGATGATCACCATGTATAATATGGTAATGCCCTTAGTAAAAAAATTTAGTAAGTTTCATATAGAGCATGTCAGAAGAGAACATAATAAAAAAGCGGACGCATTGGCAAATAAAGCAATGGACGAAAAATAAATTCCAAAAATTTACTTTTGACATATAAAAGAATTCATGGTATGATAATATTCTTGAAAGAGAAAAATAAATATAGCGAGTAAATCAGATAATCGCGGCCACAGGTAACTGTGGACGAGGAAAGTCCGAGCTCCATAGGGCAGGGTGCTGGGTAATACCCAGTGGAGGTGACTCCAAGGAAAGTGCAACAGAGAGATACCGCCTTTTACATCTGTAAAAGGTAAGGGTGGAAAGGTGAGGTAAGAGCTCACCAGCAGCTAGGCGACTAGTTGGCTATGTAAACCCCATCTGGAGCAAGACCAAGTAGGGACAGAAAAACGGCGGCCCGTCGTGTCCCGTGGTAGGTCGCTTGAGTCAATTGGCAACAATTGACCTAGATAGATGATTATCGAATACAGAACTCGGCTTATAGATTTGCTCGCTTTTCAAAATTTCAACACTTTGTGTTGATTTTTTTATTTCCTTATATAAATAAACATGTTGTAATATTATGCCATTTTACTATATAGTAGTAATTTACAAATTCTATTTAATAACTGCTGTTAAGTAGATATTTTGATAGCATTGAAATTTATAAGCTATTAGAATAGTGGTCATAAACTTAAAAATAGCAGCGGTCCTTTTAAAAGGTCTAAAAATGATGATACACATAGGGAGGAGATACATATGGAAAGAAGTAAAAAAATGGTGTTGCTATGTCATTGTATTTTGAATGCCAACTCAAAGGTGGAGGGCCTGTCTAGGTTTCAGGGGGCAATAGGAGAGGTAGTTACTTTATTGATTGAAAAGGGGATTGGAATGATACAGCTGCCCTGCCCCGAATTATTAAATCATGGCATTAAACGCTGGGGGCAGGTAAAATCTCAGTTTGATACTCCATATTATAGAGAGAGCTGTCAGCAGTTGTTCAAGCCTTATCTACATCAACTTAAGGATTATATGAAAAATGGATATGAGATAGTAGGTTTAGTGGGAATCAATGGTAGTCCTACCTGTGGAATCAATCGAACCTGTGATGGAGTCTGGGGAGGTGAGTGGAAAACTAGTGATGTGTGGAAGGAAAAAATAGATACGATTGAAGTTAAATATGAAAAAGGCGTATTTATAGAAGAAATACAGGAGCTTCTTAAGTTAAATAATATAGAACTGCCTCTTTATGGCTTAGACGAATCTTGCCTAGAGGAATCTATTAAAGGTTTGAGACTATTTATTGAAATGGAAGAAAGTAGCTTAAGCAATAATAAGTAAGCAGGTGGTGAAACTATGGAGAATATAACAGAAACTACTATTCATTTATTTAGTATTCATGACTTTCATGGGATCATAGAAAGTATTAGGTGGACTGAATTCCACAATTATTTTCTTCACCCTAAGATAAAGTAAACTATAGATTAATATAGAGGCACAGGCTGTAATAGGGTAGAAAAAATAGGTTATACAACTATTAATCTAGAGGTAGAAGCTGAGGTTTTTTTATTAATACGGAGGTATTTAGGAGTGTCATTAGGGAGGAGTAATTTATGATATAGATATAAAAGAAAATCTTCCCTTTAATAATACTATTTGTACTATGGAACTGAAGGGTAGAGACATAAAAAAACTTATAGAGAGGTCTATTGATGCGTTGTGGGGAAGACTGCAGACGGATGGTATTATATATGACATTGTAGATGGAGAGAAAAAAATTCAAAATATAAAGCTGAAGAACGGAGATGCTTTAGATCTAGAAAAAAAATATAAAGTAGCTACCAGTGATTATTTAGCCGATGGCGGTGACTTTTTTTCTGAATTTCAAAGGGGATGTAATAGAAGAACTAGTAATATCATAATTAGGGAAGCTATAATGAAAACAATAATAAAATAAAAAGAGAATTACTGTGAATTTGAGCCTAGTAGGGCTTTTTTTTATTCATAAAAAAAGACTTTATTAGGGGATATTTATAGCAATAATTGAAGCCCTATAAAACATGGAAATTATTTCTATAAAATAAATTAATTTATTAACAATATTTCATTGGAATTTTCAATTGGTAATTTTATTTTTTTGCATGCTATAATGAGCTTTGGTAAAGATTTAGGGAGGGATATGCTTGGATATTCGTTTGACGAATCTAACAAAACATTATGAGGGTGTTGAGGCATTAAGAGGGCTAAATGCTGAAATTAAGAGTGGAAGCCTTGTTAGCTTGCTTGGGCCAAGTGGCTGTGGTAAAAGCACTATATTAAATCTAATCGCAGGCTTGATAGAACCTAATGAAGGAGAAGTGTTCTTTGGGGATAAAAACATGAATAATGTTGAACCGGAGCACCGGAATATTGGGATGGTATTTCAAAGCTATGCATTATATCCTCATATGTCAGCATTAAAAAATATTGTATTTCCCTTAAAAATGAAAAAAGTACCTAAAAAGGAAGCAGAGGAGAGGGCAAAGGAAATTGCTAAATTAGTAAAAATTGAAGAGCTACTAAATCGAAAGCCCAAGGCATTATCAGGGGGACAGCAGCAAAGGGTGGCGATTGCAAGGGCTTTGATAAAGAACCCTCAAGTGCTATTACTGGATGAGCCCTTTTCAAATTTAGATGCAAGATTGCGAATCGAAATGCGTGAAGAAATTAAAAATATTCAAAAGAAAACTCAAATTACTACTTTATTTGTGACCCATGATCAAGAAGAAGCCATGAGTATTTCTGATCAAATTTTGCTTTTAAACGAAGGTGAGCTTCAACAATACACAAATCCAAAAGAAATGTATGACGAGCCTCGAAATCGATTTGTGGCAAATTTTTTAGGGAATCCTCCTCTAAATATACTTAAAGCTCTTTGGAAAAAAGAGGAGGATCACTTTGTTATTGAAGTTCAACAGGAGGGCTACGACAGTATTAAGATCAGCCTACAGGAAAATCAGGTGAAAGCTTGTAGTGATAAAATCACTACGCAAACTGAGGTGGGTATTCGCCCAGAAAATGTAATCGTTAGAAAAGAAAAAAAAGAAAACAGTATTCCCTGTAGCGTTTCACATATTCAATTAATGGGAAAAGAATTATATATTAAAGTACAAATCAAAAACCAAAAGATGATATTTATAGCACCTTGGAATAGCGATATAAATGTGGGTGAGACAGTATATATTGAAATTCAAAAAGCTTTACTGTTTTAAGAAGCATATGTTAAAGGAAAAGGAAGATTTTCATGGATACCAGAGAACAGGTGGTTAAAAAATCCCATAGTGTAAGAAGGTATTTCTCTTTAAAAACAAGAGAAATAAAGACAAGAAAATCCTATAGTATAAAAGCTTTTTTCTACTTGCTGCCAGCCTTATTGGTACTTGGAACTTTTCAGATATATCCAATTATTAAGGCACTAGGTATGAGTTTTTATACCGAATATAGTTATATTAACAATGAAGTATATGCTCGAGGTTTTGATAATTTTGAATATATTTTAAGCGATCCTGATTTTTACTTAAGCTTAAAGAATACCTTCATTTTTGTTATTGGAGTAGTGCCACTAAATTTAGTGGTTTCTGTGGGTTTTGCCTTACTGCTAAACCGTGTAGGGTTTTGGAAAAAATTTTTTTGCGGCGTATATTTTTTACCCTTTATTACCTCTACGGTGGCTGTAGCTATGGTATGGAGATGGATGTTTAATAGTCAGTATGGTTTAGTGAATCATTTTTTATCTTATTTTGGGATGTTACCTATTGCATGGTTATCAACACCATCCTTAACGATTCCGATATTAATTTTATTTAGTGTTTGGAAGGGAATGGGCTATAGGATCATTATCTTTGTAGCAGGTCTGCAAAGTATCGATGAAACCTACTATAAGGCGGCAAGGATTGATGGTGCAACAGCCTTTCAGCGGTTTTGGCACATCACACTGCCATTATTGACACCTACTTTGATTTTTGTAATAATTACCTCTTTTATTGGTGCCTTTAAAATTTTTGATGAAGTATATGTACTTTATAATGGTACCAGTGGCCCATTAAAGAGTGGATTGACGATGGTATATTATATTTTCATGAAGTTTTATCAAAACTGGGAGTTTACCAATGCGGCCGCAGCTTCTTTTGTACTGTTCGCCATTGTACTAGTATTTACACTGATACAATTAAAGATTACAAAAAATTGGAATATACAGTAAAGGGGCATGGTACAGCATGAGATTGGGGAAAAGATGGATACAAGGGATACATATATGTCTGTTATGGACAGGTGCAATATTAGTAATAATGCCTTTTTTATGGATGCTAAGCACATCTCTTAAAGCACCCTATGAAGTATTGCAGGTACCTATTCGTTTATTACCAGAAAAACTTCAATGGGGCAACTATGTTACGGTTTTTCAAGCCACTCCTTTATTAAGATATTTTTTAAACAGTCTTGTTATAACTACATTAGGTACAATAGGTACATTGTTGACTACTATCTTAGCAGCCTTTGCCTTTTCAAAGTTGAATTTTCTAGGAAGGGATATATTGTTTTCTTTTTTAGTAGCTACGATGATTGTACCCAGTGAAATTCTATTAATACCCAACTTTGTTACCCTTAGTCAGCTAGGGTGGATTGACAGCTACAAAGCATTGATTGTTCCATATTTAGCCAGTGTCTTTTTTGTTTTTTTATTGCGTCAATGTTTTTTAGATATACCCAAAGAACTTCATTTAACGGCGAAGGTGGATGGGTGTTCAGATTTTAAATTTTTATGGTATATTATGGTACCTATTGCAAGCCCAGCTATTGCTACCATTGGGTTACTAAAAATTATTAATAGCTGGAATTCATTTATGTGGCCTTTAATCGTAACCAACTCTCAAAGCATGAGGACTTTGCCTGTGGCACTTACTTATTTTCAAACTGAGGCGGGAACAAGTTATCATCTATTAATGGCTGCTACCACAATGATTCTTGTACCTATATTTTTAAGCTATTTATTTTTACAAAAATATATTATTGAAGGAATTGCAAGGGGAGGAACAAAGGGCTAAGGGACTGATATTTATATGGAAAAGTATACAATTCCATTAGTTAAGTTAAAAAATAAATGATGGAATTGTATATTTTTATAGAAATTAAAATTAAAATGAGGTGGAAGAAAAATGAAAAAAAGAGTATTGATTGCGGTGATATTAGTATTAAGTATGCTGTTATCTGCTTGTGGAGGGTCCAGTGAAAACCAGGAGAAACCAACAGCAGAAGTAGTGAAAAATGAATATGGTATTGCAACTGAAATTACGGAACCAGTTGTCATCGAATTTTGGAACTCTATGACAGGAGTAGATGGTAAGATTTTAGAAGAGATCACCGATAGATTTAATGAAGAACATGATATGATTGAGGTTAAGCTGGTATACCAAGGGGGATATCGTGATTTATTTGAAAAGCTTATGGCTTCAGCAAGAGCTGGTCAGTTACCAGCTTTATCACAGATTTATTCAAATCGATTATCATGGTACGTAAATCAGGGACTAGTAGAAGCTTTAGATCCTTATATGAATCATCCTGAAATTGGATATACTGAAGAAGAAGTAATGGATATTATAGAAGCTTTCAGAGATGATGGAGTATGGAATGACACTTATTATGCACTTCCCTTTAATAAAAGCTCCCAAAGATTATATTATATTCAAGATATGTTTGATGAAGCAGGAATTGATGTGCCTACAACTTGGGAAGAACTAGAAAAAGCAGCTGCTATTTTGACAAAAGACTTAGACGGAAATGGACAGAAGGATATATACGGATTAGTATTACAAAATGATATTGCTACAGATATAGCACCTTGGGTATGGCAAGCAGGTGGCAAGCATATGAGTGACGATGAAGACACTATTTTTTTTGAATCAGAAGCTACGATAGAAGCAATATCATTTATTAACGGCTTAATTCAGCAGGATATTGCTAGATTAGCAGGTGAAGATGGAGGATCTAATATTCCATTTGAACAAGGAAGAGCAGCGATGGCAATCGCCTCTACATCAAGAATACCTAGTATTAGAGCTAATATTACCCCAGGAACCAATTGGGGAATAGCACCACTTCCTGCTCATAAAGAAGATGTTCAACTGTACTTTGGTACAAATGTTACTATGTTTAATACATCAGAACCGGAAGAGAAGTTAGCTGCCTTTATTTATTTAAAATATCTTATAAATACAGAAAATGCTATATATTGGGCTATGAATACAGGATACTTGCCAATCAGATATTCTGTATTAGAAATGGAAGAATTTAAAGCATACGGCAAAGAAAATCCAATAGATGTGGCAGGTCTTGAAGGGATAGAAAATGGAAGACAGGGAGAGCGACTAATAGGTGCAATGTCTGCTCTAGATGTACTTGGAGAAGAGCTAGAACAATTAATACATAATCGTAAAACTATAGATGAGGCTTTAGCAGATGCCCAAAGAAGAGGTTTACAGGCAATAGAGCAAGCAAGAAGAAACTAAAAAAAATTGTAAAAAAGCTTTCTATAAAAAAATCAACACTTTGTGTTGATTTTTTTATAATATATAGGAAATTATGTACTTTTATAAACTGTAGATAAGTCATAATTTTCGTAATGTATTTTAACAAAGTCTACCTATGATTCTTTCAAAGGAAGACTTTGTTCTTTTTGCCACTGGTTTACCTTGAAATGTAGGAAAATCCATTTGACGTGATTTGTTATAGTTTGAGGCAATGAATTTAAAAAATGAACTTTGTTAATTGAATATCATATTTATCTATCAACACTTGGTAATATATAGAAATTTTTAATTTTTCAAATTAATAAGATGGTGATACAATAAATTGGGTTATAGGGCAAAACCGAAAATGAAATTGTTTTGAAGGAGGAGAGGAAATGATTAATAAAAGAAAAGGAATTATCATTTTAGGACTTATGTTAGTAGCTCTACTAGCATTATGGGGATGTAGTAATACAGAAGTTACAGAAGTCACTGGCTCAGAAGAAACAGTAGTGGAAGAAGTTGTTAAAGAAAAACTTGTAGTAGGCACTTCTGGAGAATACTATCCATGGGCATTTCAAAAAGATGGAGAGTTACAAGGCTTTGAGATTGATGTATGGAAAGAAATTGCTAAAAGAAATAATTTAGAAATAAGCTTTGAGACTTCTAAGTTTAGTGGACTTATAGGCATGTTAGATACAGGAAGAATAGATACGATTGCACACCAAATGTCTATAACAGAAGAGAGAAAAGAGAAGTATAATTTTACAGAACCTTATGCTTATAGTTTCTATGATTTCGCAGTAAAAGGTGATAGTAAATTAAAGTTATTAGATGACCTAAAAGGAAAGAGTGTAGGGTGTTGGCAAGGCGGCAATGGAGAAAGAACGTTAAGAGCAATTAATGAAGAGTATAGTCTTAATTTAGATATTAAAACTTATGATGGTGTACCCATCGAGAAAGAGGTGGAACTAGGCCGTATTGATGCTGGTTGGCAAGGTGAAGTTAAGACATTAGCCACAATAGAGCAGAATAATCTTGATTTAAAACTATTAGGTACAAAGTTAGTCTTTGAAACAAATGCTTATCCATTTGTTAAAGGCAGTGAAAAAGATGCATTGAGAAAAGATATAAGTAAAGCTATAAGAGATATGCATGAAGATGGTACGCTATCAAACCTTTCACAAAACTGGTTTGATCTAGATACAACTGTAAAACCATAATGGTAATTTAGGTGATGTCTTGTGGTAAATTTTGATATTCAATTCGCATTAAGATTAGTACCATTAATGATGCAATACTTAAAAGTAACACTTTTGTTATCTGTACTTACTATGATAATAGGATTGATAATAGCCTTTATCATATCACTGATAATTGATGCTAGAATAACTTTTTTATCCCCCTTGATGAAAATATATGTTTCTTTCTTTAGAGGAACACCACTTTTAGCACAATTATTCTTATTATACTTTGGTTTAGCGCAGGTTATTCCTGTGCTTCTAAAGTTAAGTGCCTTTAATGCTGCCCTTATTGTACTAAGTCTTAATTCAGCAGCTTTCATGTCGGAAGCTATTAGAGGAGCTATTATGGGAATAGATAAAGGGCAAATGGAGGCATGTATGTCTATTGGGATGACCTATTGGCAGGCTATGAGACGAATTATATTACCACAAGCTATACGAACAGCAATACCGGCATTGTCGAATAGCTTTATAAATATAGTGAAAAGTTCATCATTAGCCTATACAATAGGGGTGACAGAAATGATGGCAATGGCTCAATTAGAGGCTGCTTCTAGCTATAGGTATTTAGAAGCTTTCGTAGTCATTATTTTAGTCTATTGGCTAATCATAAGTGTTTTAACATATATGCAAGATAAACTAGAACTAAGACTAAATCAATACTAGGTGATATTGATGTTAAATTTAAGGAATATACATAAAAGCTTTGGAGATTTACAGGTTTTAAAGGGTGTAAATCTAGAGGTTAAGCAGGGTGAGGTAAAGGCAATAATTGGGCCTTCTGGAACAGGAAAATCAACTTTATTAAGGTGTATCAATTATTTAGAAAAACCAAATGAAGGAGAGATTATTCTAGATAAGCTACAGTTGAATGCAAAAATCATAACAAAAAAAGAAATTTGTGAGCTTAGGGAGTCTACAGCTATGGTTTTTCAGAACTTTAATTTGTTTAAGAATAAGACAGTGCTTGAAAATATCATAGAGTCCTTGGTATTAATAAAGAAAATTGAAAAAAACAAGGCTATAGAAATAGGTATGGATATTTTAAGAAAAGTTGGATTAGAAGAAAAAAGAAATGTTTATCCTGCTAAATTATCTGGTGGACAGCAGCAAAGAGTGGCTATAGGCAGAGCTTTAGCTGTCAATCCAAAGGTCATCTTATTTGATGAACCTACATCTTCCTTAGACCCGGAACTAGTAGGTGAGGTACTAGAGCTTATCAAAAAACTAGCTAGGGAAAATATGACCATGGTTATTGTCACTCATGAAATGAATTTTGCTAGAGAAGTAGCTGATAGAATAGCCTTCATGGATGGAGGGAAGGTATTACAAGAAGGAACACCAGAAGAGATTTTCTCATCTATAACAAATCCAAGAATTACAAAGTTTATCAGTAGATTGAGTAGATAAAAGAACTTAACGAGACGGCTGAAGTGTTAGTAGGTTGTCTCGTTTTAGTATCTTCCATATCAAAAGAAAGTAGATGTACTTTATAAAGTATAAAAGTTAATTATATTATTGAAAGCAAACTCAACAGGAAAGGTGAAGGTAGCATGAGATATAATTTTGATGAAGTGATAAATAGAGTGGGCACTGGTTCTTTAAAATGGGATGGAATAGAAGAGCGTTTAGGAATAAAAGATGAAGGCCTTTTACCTATGTGGGTAGCTGATATGGATATGAGAAGTCCTCAGCCAGTACTAGATGCAATTAAAAAGAAACTAGACCATGGTATATTAGGATATGCTGGAGGCTATAAAGAATACTATGAAGCTATAATCAACTGGATGAAGCATAGGCATCAATGGGAAATTCAAAAAGAATGGATTGTATTTGGTGGTAATTTGGTGTCTATTTTAAGTAGGGCTATAAGAACTTTTACGAATCCTGGGGATAAAGTCATTGTACAATCTCCCGTATTTGCAACTTTTTTTCATATAATAGAAGATAATGGTAGGCGTGTTGTAAATAATCTACTAAAATTTAGTGGAGAAAAATACGAAATAGATTTTGATGATTTAGAAACAAAGTTTGATTCCAAGGTAAAATTGATGTTGCTTTGTAGTCCACATAACCCAGTGGGTAGAGTTTGGAGCCGTGATGAGTTGGTAAGACTAGGAAAACTCTGTATGAAAAACAATGTGATTGTTATATCGGATGAAATTCATGCTGAAACAGTTTTTAAAAGGAATAAGCATATACCCTTCGCATCGATTTCTGAAACCTTCTCTCAAAATAGTATTATTTGTACTTCTCCTCATAAGGCTTTTAACATTGTATTTGTCAATCCAAAATTCCTCTATATACTAATTGAAATTTCCCCTAGGGGAGTAAAAAAATTATTGTTCCTCAAGCCATCGTTTGGTTTCTTTTAATCTGTAAGAATTACCATTCATATTTACTATATAAGATTTATGGGTTAATCTATCTATCATAGCTGCTGTCATAACTGGATCTTTAAATATTTCATCCCACCTTTCAAAGGAAAGATTGGTTGTGATAATGGTTGATTTTCTACCCGCTCTCAAAGATAAGTATGTGAAAAGTAGCTCGGAAGCCTCCTTATCAAAGGAGATATATCCTAATTCATCGGCTATGATTAAATCATACTTTTCAAACCTTTTTTCAAAGGCACGAAGGTTTTTTTCTGACCTACTTTCCTTTAATTCATTCACCAATAGGGGAATGGTAGTGAATAGGACTTTATAGCCTACATTACAGGCTTTTATGCCCAAACCAATAGCCATATGGGTCTTCCCCGTGCCTGGGTTACCTGCAAGGATAATATTTTGACCCGTTTCAATAAATTCAAGGGTTGAAAACACCTTCACTTTATTTCTTGCATCTTCTGGCAAATCTTCTATGATTAAATCTTCAAGGTATTTTTTATATGGAAATCTTGCACTTCTAATCCTGCTCTTCCTCCCATTGTCTTTTCTAAGGTCATATTCTTTTTCTAAAAGATCGTAAAGGAAAGTGTCATAGGTTTTAGAGTCTTTATTGGCTTCGGTAAGTTCTTCTTTAAAATGCCTTAGAATATATGGCAGCTTAAGTTCTTTAGAAAACAATGCTATTTTTTCATAGATGTCTTTATGGTTCATATGATTTTCGCCTCCTTCTTAAAGGCTACACAGGAACCTTTAAGAAGATTACCATAATGGCTTAATATTAATTTAGATTGTTCTTCTATTTGAGTAGTCCTTTCGCGATTAATGACTTTTCCTTCGTCTTCATTTCTGTTACAAAGCATTTTTATCTTCTCTGTATTAACTCCTATGGGACTGAGCTTTTCCAAATCTTTAATGATATTCTCAACTTTTTCTAATCCTTTTTGACCAATTAATTCAAGAAGGTCTATGAAATCCTTAGGATTTTCGGTATAATATTTATTGTATATGGTTTGAAGCGTGGGGTTCATTTGTCGCATGGCTGTGCTGGAATGAAGTGACCCAGGCTTCTTTTTTATGGTTTTTATGTAATGCTCTATCTTAATATTCCAAGTGTGAACACCATAGTTTCTGTTATGCTGAGCTATGAGCTTATTTTGATGGTAGACAAAGATTGTTTCTGGATATATTTTTACAAAGACGAACTTACCTACTAGATCATCGGGAACAGAGTATTTGTTTTCATCAATGCTTATGACAGAATATTTATTGACTCTAAGCTCTGCCGTTCTAGCGGTATCATAACTAGGCATTAATTCAAGAAGATATGGTTTCTCTTCCTCAAGGACATCTCTAGGACTTTTACCATCGTTGTACTCTGTTATGCGGTTATTCAGTTTAACTAATACTTCTTGAAGATATTCATTGGCTTCATCAAGGTTTTTAAAGGTATCTCTTTTGCCAAAAACCTTTCTCCTTATGTACTCGATACTTCTTTCCACATGACCTTTTTCATTGCCGCTACAGGTATTGCAAAATCTATATCTAAACCCGTAATACAAGGATAACTTCAAAAGATCTTCTGTAGGTTCCTTTTCTGTTTTACTGACAAACCTTTTTACAGCTACCTTCATATTGTCATAAACTACTGTTTGATAAACCCCTTCAATTTGGTTAAAAAACTTCACATGGACATCTAGAAAGTGCTCCATCCTTTGGTTATGATACAACCTAGCATAACGATAGTTGCCTTTAGCACTGGTGAAGGCTGCCATTTGCAGAGTCTTAGGCTTGCCATCTATGATAAGATTCACATAACCCCAATCAAATTCACATATTTCCCCTAGATGATACTCTTGTCTTATGTAGGCTTCTTTGGTTTGCTTACAATTCTCCCTGATGTAGGTACATACTGTTGGATAGCTTATATCATAACCTTCTTCAATTAGAGCTTCATAAATATCAATCTTTTTCTTCTGTTGTTTACTCCTTCCTGTAGCTTTCTTTATCTCATTTTCCTTGAGGAAAAAGTGAATCCTCTCTATTATCTCATCTGTTAGCTTTCTTCTAATCCTATTGCTGCTATCATACTTTGGTGCTGAGATAATATCTGTTATTAGTTCCTTATCTTCCTCCTGAGAGTTGAGTAAATCTCTTTTTTTCTTTTCATACTCCCTAATATATTTTCTTATGGTTTTTCTATCAATTCCAGTTCTCCTATGAATCTCCCACTGGGACTTTCCCTCCCTGAAATGTGATAGAATTATTTCTTGTTTTTCCACTAAACTGATCATCCCCTTAGCCCCCCTATGAAGTATCATAGGGTTATTTTATATTTCCTCTAGGGGAATTTTCAACTATTCTATTAGGGTATTTTTAGATTATCATAAACAAACATGGCAGGATTGGAGATATCTAATACTATTATTCCTAACGAACAGTTAAGAAAAAGCTTTAAGAATATGTTAGCGAGTGATGGTATTAATAAGCCAAATTTACACTAAGTTAGGGGTATACCTTTGGTAAGGGTGGTGCTGGTTTTGTTAGAATAAACATCGCTTGTCCAAGGTCAGTTTTAGAAGAGGCGTTAATTAGGTTTGAGAGAGCGATCAAAATGAATAGCAGTTCACAAGACTTATAGATGCCTGTTAAGTAATTACTGTTTGTATTGTATGTTAGTATAATAAAGTTATAGATATACTTATAAAAACCTGTGTAATCACCATAAAGATACAGGTTTTTATAAGTTTCGGCATGTTTTTTTGTTATTTGACATTCCGAAGTTGGTATCAAAAAAATTTTCCGCAGATGAGTATTAGAACTATGTCCAGGGATTTTAAAGACCTTAAAAAAATTGGCTACTTAATTGAGTACAACTATGACGAGGGGTGCTATTACGTTGATTTTCCGATGGCAGCAGATACTTTGAGATTTAAGGATGAACACTAAGGGGGAGGTCTTTGGTTTTCCAAAGGAGACATTTTAATAGGTTTATTTACAGAGTAGATGCTTTCGGAAAAAAATATTCAGAATGGTTTACTGTTCCCCCAAAATCAGACACTTGGGATGATCAAATTAAGTTTAATGGATGGAAGGATTTAGTTCTAAATAGCCCAGGAAATCGAAATACCATTGATGATATAGATGAATTTAATGCTGCAAGTGGACATAAGTTAGAGATGTATTTTAGCACTAAAGAAGAGAGTGAAGTACTTAGAAAAGCAATCAAAGAGCAATTTAATATTATAGTAAGTGATATCAGGAATCAGTATCCTGTGGGTATTTTTAACGGTATTGCTAGTACAGATAACTATATATTTACTGGGGGCAAGAGTGCTATTGATTTATATAGCATAGGCGAAGATAATAGCTTTAATATCTTCGAGCTAAAGGCTGAAAAAAATGTAAAGGTAGGGATACTATCAGAGCTGTTCTTCTATAGTTGCTTAATAAGAGATACGATAAGTGGTAAAATCAGGAGAAAAATTATTTCTCCTGATTTATAAAATAAGTTTTAAATATATAATTCTCTATCACCACTTGCCACCGGGCAAAAAGTACAAAAACATATTTTATTCGACAAAGTTCGACAATAACAAAATAAGTTTTGTAGTATGCTAATAATGTTAAATCATATCAATTAATACTAATCCATCTATGGAAAGGAAGAAAGAAAGTGAGAGAGAATAGAAGAGGAATATTACTTATAGCAGTGATTTTAATAGTGGGTTTATTGATGGGATGTAGTAAATCAAAAGAAGTAAGTTCCGAGCAATCGTATACAAAATATAATGAAGAAACAGGGTTGTGGGAGTTAACTGAGAGAGCATTTAAAGATGCTAAGCTGCTTAATAAAGATAGGATAGACCATGATACTGCTAATGAACTATATATTGCTATGTTTGGATTTGACAAATTTAGAAGTGTAACTTATGGTATGTCAAAGCAAGATACTGATGATCCAAGGAAAAATATTACTTTCGTTGATGGTAATGATAATAAATATTATATATTTGATACGAATGGGAAGATTGCCATAAGACAACAACCTGCATTAAATGATATTTACGACCAAGAAATTCAGCAATTCAGTGAAGATAAATTCTATTTATGGGAAGAATTTGTTTCTTACTACATGGAAGTTTATGAAGGAATAACTGATGAAACCTATACAATTAGTGAATATAAGATAAGAAAAAATAGATTTGGTGAGGAATCGCTATTTATCTTGTTTGAAGAAGATATATGTTTTGAATTTAATATAAATGAATTTTCTTTTAGATACTATTCTGATGATTATTTTTGGAACTTAGCTGAAGCAGCTAATAATGACGAGAGCATAGATACTTCAGTACATAAAAGCAACTATACTAAAGCAGATTTGGATAAGCTGCCCTTATTCCCTCAAGTTTCAAATGATGCTTCTAATAACTTAAGCCTTTACTATCCCCAATTGGATAAGAAATATGTTGTATTGTTAGACAAAGATTCAAAAGATAATTTCAAATACTATTTAGATAAGTTTGGGATTCATCAAACACATGACTTTAGTTACGTCCAAGTAAAAGAAGAGGCAGATAAAGTTATTGTTACCTTCTATCTAGAATTTTGGCCAGTAGGAAACTGGGATTTAGTAGGGTTTAAACATGAATATAAGTGGCAAAATAACGAATGGATTCTTATCAATGAAGATCTTGAACTCTATGACCTTGCTGGAAACTTAAAATTAGAAACAGGAAATAAAGCACAAACAAAATTGGATATTCTGTCATTAGTAGAAAATAAAATTTGGGTTTATCCAGTAGATAATTTTTTAGGTGCTACTATAGAATTTATAAATAATGAAATGCACCAAGGTTATTATATGTCAGAGCGAGAGGTGACAGACAAATATAAGGTACAACAAGTAAAGGATAATGTAGTGGAAATGCTGATTAATAATAAAGATAAAATGATTATTAAAGTAATAAATCAAGGAGAGAAACTAGAGGTTAATTATAAAAATGATATTCTTGAATTTATTACAGAAAGTGAATGGCTTAGAATAAAGAGTTATTAAAATGTTTAAAGTATTAAGTGTATAAGTTTTAAACTATTTGCAAAGCAACCAACAATATTGTGGTTGCTTTGTTTTACTATAAAGTATTTTATGTTTCTAATAGAGTCTAGAGTTAAAATTCACACAAGCTTTTAGAATTTCTAAAGTTCACAGAGAAGTAAAGCTTATGGCATTTAGCGTTCATGACATTTTTCAGCATCCTCTTTAGTTTTATGAATTGTGCCATGGGGATGCTCGGGTGGTGCGTAAATAGAGTATAGTTTAAGGGGTTTACAACCTGTATTGATTAGATTATGCCATTTGCCGGCAGGTATAAATATTGCATCGTCATCATAGACATTTGCTTGAAAATCCAACTGATCTTTTTTGTCTCCCATTTTAACAATGCCTTGCCCTTCCTCAATACGTATGAATTGATCATGGTCCTCATGAATTTCTAAACCTATGTCATCACCAACATCAATGCTCATTAAGGTGAGTTGCAAATATTTACCTGTCCACAAAGCGATACGATAATAATCGTTTTGCGTAGTAGCCTCCTCGATATTAACTACATAGGGTTCTGGTCCATAATCCTTTAAGTCAATAAAGTGTTTTTGGGGTTCTGAAGGATACATTGGAGGTGTACTCTAATAGGGGGACCAATATGGATTATAAGGGTTATACTGTTATTTGCTCTCCTTTCTTAGGCTTTGTTAATAGCATATGCTATAACTTTAGGAAGGTGCTAGTAGAAAAGCTATGCGCGTCCAGTTGAAAACTTTTAATTGCTTACTGGTGAAAGTCCAGTCAAGATAATGGTCAAGCAGTCTTGTAGTCAGCAACCAGCGTTAGTAGTAATACGAGCGTTGAAGCGTTGTGTAGGCAAATCAGCAGGTCGTAACATAAAGTGAATACTGCTGCATCGTCAAAAACTACTCTGAAAAGGGTCAAAGAGGAAGCCGAGTCTTAATAGCTTGGGCGAAGGCAACAGATGGTATGAAGAACTTGAATACGCAGTACCTAAGAATCCTCCGGTGTATGGGTAGCGACATGTTGATATAGTAGTTAAAGGAACTGGAGAGACCCTACTTTGCACGAACTAATTCGTAAAGAGATAGCATATAAGCTGGAAAGTGAAGTTGCTTATCTGCAAAGAGGGAGTCAGAGGAGTTCATAGTACCGATGATTATACAGACAACAAAACTGTATATTAGGAAAGGGACTCTACTTTGTTCATGTTTTTGGAGGAGGTAAGAGTGAGTGAATGCCCAAAAGGCTAACAACACCATAGATAAAGTTCGACAACTTCAAAGAAAACTATACCTATCAGCCAAAGCAAACAGCAAGAGAAGATACCATGCTTTATATGATAAAGTGTATCGAACGGACATTTTAATGGAAGCATGGAAGAGAGTAAAAAGTAATGGAGGGGTAGGAGGAATTGACCGTATAACCATAATGGATATAGAAAGTTATGGAGTTGAAAAATTCTTGGTTGAAATACAAAAAGAGTTGATTAACGGTACATACCATCCCTTACCAGTAAGAAGATGCTATATTCCCAAGAATGATGGAAAGGGTAGTAAACGACCATTAGGAATACCTGTTGTAAAAGATAGAGTGGTACAAATGGCAACTAAAATCGTAGTAGAACCTGTATTTGAAGCAGACTTTAAAGATTGCTCATATGGCTTTAGACCAAAGCGAAACGCACATCAAGCACTAAAAGCCATCAATGAAGAAGTAAATAAAGGCTGTTTATGGGTAATAGATGCAGATATTAAAGAATATTTTTGTAGCATTAATCATGAAAAACTAATGCTACTTGTAAAACAGCGTATATCTGATAGAAGGATATTAAAGCTAATATCAAAGTGGTTAAAAGCAGGAGTAATGGAAAATGGGAAAATACAAGAAAGTATAGTAGGTTCTCCGCAGGGTGGAGTAATTTCACCGCTACTATCGAACATATATTTACATTATTTCGATTATCTTTGGGGAAAGAAATATAGTCATCTAGGGAGATTAATAAGATATGCTGATGATTTTGTAGTGATCTGCAAAGGATGGGAGAATGCAAAGTTTTCAATGAGAGCAATCAAGGAAATAATGAGAAAACTAGAGTTAAAACTTCATCCTGATAAAACAAGGTTCATTGACTTATGGAATAGTAAAGAAGGTTTTGATTTTTTGGGATTTCATCATAGGTGGAAGAAAGGGAAAACAAAGAACTGGAAGAAATTTTGGGATTTATACCAGTATCCTTCACAAAAGGCAATGAAGAAAATGAGACAAAATATAAAACAAGTATTTCAGAGCAGAGCAACTTTGTTATTAGACGTGAAAGATTTAATTGAAATACTCAATCCTAAAATTGTTGGCATGAGGAATTATTACAGCCTTAGATTTTCATATCATGAACTTTGTAAAATTGATTGGTATATTAAAAAGAAATTTACAATATGGCACAATCGTAAAAGGCAAAAAAGTCATCGGCATTGTAGAATAGAAAAGGTTTGTGAGATTATATATAAACAAGGATTAAAGAGACTTGCTGTAGTTGAATGCTGAAGGAAGAAGAATATCGGAAAGCCGTATGAGGGAAAACTTCATGTACGGTTTGATGAGGAGGGGCTGGATAAGCCAGTCCTTTACTCTATAAGTATAGTGTACATTGCTTATGATGTAAGGCTCTATTAGAGGATGCTAATAATCTTATACATTTAGTAGATTGAAGGATTTTTATATTTCCCTACAGAATGTTATAATTACGGTAATTAGAAATTAATGTATATAAAGCAAAGGAGAAGAAAAATGGCTATAGAAAAAGTTAAGGAATATTTTATGCAATGGAATATGGAGGATAAGATCCTTGAGTTTGAAGTGTCCAGTGCCACCGTGGAATTAGCAGCTCAGGCAGCAAACTGTGAACCAAAAAGAATTGCAAAAACATTATCCTTTATGGTGAAGGACAAATGTATTTTGATTGTTACAGCAGGAGATGCAAAAATCGATAATGCAAAATATAAAGCCCACTTTGGGACAAAGGCAAAGATGTTAACTTCTGATGAAGTAGTTAAGCTTGTAGGACATGCAGTGGGTGGCGTTTGTCCCTTTGGAGTGAAGGATGGGGTAGTTACCTATCTTGATACATCCCTCAAAAGATTTACAACAGTTTTTCCAGCTTGTGGCAGCAGCAATAGTGCTATTGAGCTTACTATTGATGAACTTGAAAAATATTCTAATGCAAATTCCTGGGTAGATGTATGTAAGGCTTGGCAGGAATAACATGTAAATAAAGCCTGCTTTCTTAATTTACCTCAAAGGAAAAGTCCTGATAGAAGCTGATATGATATTGATATGCTCCTCTAGGACTTTTTTATTGTATAAAAGTAAAAAAAGAAGGAAAAACAGCAATAAGGAAGAATAAGGTAATATAGTAATATAGTACCATATTCTCAAAATGTAGTGGTTTAGATCATCATAGTTAAGCTATAAAGTTAAAACACAGTCACTAGCATCAACTTAAGCCATCATTTGACATTAAGAAAATTCTTCTTTATTTCAAGATCCTTCCCTATGTTAAGAGTGACAAATTAAGAGGGTTCTTGGAAATAATTAGCTTAAGTTAGCACCTATGAAAACAGAGTTTTTTTCAAATATCTCTCATGAGTTGAGAACCCCTTTAAATGTTATTTTAGGGTCAGTGCAGTTGATTGAAACCTATTCAAAAGACAGTGCATACTGCGAAAATCAAGGAAGAGTAATAAAAAATGTCACCATCATGAAACAAAACTGTTATAGATTACTTAGACTTGTAAACAACCTAATAGATATTACTAAGATAGACGCTTTAGCATTTGAAGTGCATTTAAAGAATTGCGATATAGTAAGAATTGTAGAGGAAATTACACTATCTGTATCAAATTATATAGAAAATAAAGGTATTCACCTTATTTTTGATACAGATATAGAAGAAAAAATAGTTGCCTGTGATGATGAAAAAATAGAAAGAATTATGTTAAACCTTCTCTCTAATGCTGTGAAATTTACGCCAAAGGAGGGAACTATATTGGTTAACATTCATCATGACAAGGATCATTTATACATCGATGTAAAGGATAGTGGAAAGGGCATCCCTCCAGAAAAATTGCAAGAAGTATTCGAAAGACTTTGTCAAGTAACAGACTTGTTTTCCAGACACCATGAAGGAAGTGGTATAGGGTTGAGTCTTGTCAAAGCTCTCGTAGAAATGCACGGTGGTAAAATTAGTGCAGAAAGTGAATTGGAGAAAGGTTCCACTTTTACTATACAATTGCCTACAAGAGTAGTTGAGGAAAATTGGCAGTTAAATCCACCAGCAAAGCAAGATCATGTGGAAAGAATAAATGTTGAGTTTTCAGATATTTATTCTGTTGGCTAATGCTAAGCTATTTTAGAGTATACTTTGAAATAAAACAGGCTTTGATGAAAGCATAAAAAGTAATATAGTAGATAAGGCATTGAGGCAACTAACAATTGGTCCTTGATGAAGATCATAGCGTCTAAAAAAACATTGTCTATAGATGTGTACCTCTAAATTTTAATATACTAAGGTCTACATTTGCAGCCCAAGGTTTTGGGTGAAACTGTAGACCGTCGATATTAAAATTTAATTTTAGAAGCGCACATCTATATTTTGTTTATCTAAGTTACTAATCACCTGCTGGTTCTATGCTGACAATATGAGCACAACAGATAACAATAAATTCATCTCCCCCTTGATCCAGCACGATGGTATTTTCCCTAACTTCACTTATTTCGCCACGCTCTAAAGAGTTTGAAACAGTACGTATCTGAACATCATCGCCTAATTGAAAGTCCTCTGTTAACTCCAAACAAGTGCAGCCACAACTCCTGATACCCATTCTTCATCACCACCCTTCTCATTTATTTTATGAATTATGTTTGGAAAGTGTACTACTATACCCTCGTAGTTTAAGAGGGTTTTTTGGAAGTGAATCACACCAATAAAATCGAAAGTGAATATGATGTACTAAGGAGGGGTGTGATCATGAAAGAAAAGGTGCTAATAGGTTTACTCTGTAATAATTTAAAACCGGTATCCTTTTACAAGATAGATAAAGATTCTCCCATCAATCTTTTAAAATTCACAGTTAAAGGAATTAGCTGGACAAATCAAAAGATTAGAGGGATTATATTAAAAAATGGTGAATGGCAACAAATAACGACTGGGTTTCCTGATGTCGTTTATCATAGATGCTACACCAGCTCAACAGAAATAACTAGCCGTTTAGAAACGGTGATAGGAAAGGGCAAGGTCTTTAACAGCTTTACTCGATTCAATAAATATCAGATTTATTCTATTTTAAAGGAAACAAAACTGAAGGATTTGTTGATACCAACATATCTATACAATCAAAAACTTATGCTAGCCATGTTGAAAGAAGAAGGGGCTATAATAATAAAGCCTCAAAATTCTTCATTAGGAAGCAATATCTATAAATTTAGCCTCGAAAACAAGGAATATAAAATGTATATGCGAAGTCCCTATCCCATGAAAATATTTAAAACTACCGAAACATTCATTGATTATGTGAAAAAATATCTGCATCTGGACAACTACATTATGCAACCCTTCATTTTTTTTAAAACTATAAACGGACGTATATTTGATATACGTATGTTAGTACAAAAAAATCATGAGGGTCTTTGGGATATAACCGAAGATATGAGCAGAATCAGCTACAAAAAACATTTTATAACCAATATAACTTATGCTATTCGCCCTGTTGGGAAGGTTCTAGAGGACATAGTAGTGAAAAAAGATATTACACATGAACTTAGGAAAGTCAGTATTCAGGTAGCAAAGACTTTAGAAAAAGAATTGTGCGTCTTAGGAGAAATCAGTGTGGATTTGGGTATTGGATTAGACAACAAACTATGGATTATCGAAGTCAATGGTAAGCCAGAGAAAACGATCTTTCAAGAAATTAGTGAGGAGGCAGTAGAAAGGGCTTTTCTTACACCACTAAGTTACGCTGCTTACTTAGCAAAAACCTAATGATAGATACAGGAGTCTCAGTAGTAGTATTTTCAGTATAAGAACTAGAGATCCAGTTAGCAATATAGCGTTTTATTTCATGAAAGATATTAAAAATACCCGTTAGGCTTGGAAAAATTAGCTGAACGGGTATTATTTTCTTTAGTAATCCTATTTTCTTTTGCCAATGTAATGTTGAAGAGCCTTTTGGTAGACGGAATAAGTTTGTTCTACCATTTTTTTTATATCAAAATTTTCTTCAGCTATTTTTCTTGCTAAGCTTCTTGCTCGTGTAAGTTGGTTACGATGTTTGTGAAAATATAATATATCATTAGCTATTGTAGAAATACTGAGTTCTGAGTATCCGTGCTTTAGTGAACCACTGAGCTGGGGCTGTCTGCCCTTTTCAAACCAACTTTCCTGAACCATTCCCCCATAACCTTGAGCAATTAAAAAACCTACATTTCCACAAGCCATAGCCTCTCTAAGGGCTCTCCCTCGACCGAATACAATATGACTCCACTGTAGATAAGGTAAGGGGTCATGGACCCAACCACAGACATTCAGCCTACTAGTATCTGCACCTACAGCATAACCAATAATCTTGGCTTCTATAGGAATGCCTCTTTGTTGGAGGATATGGATTGCTTTGGTTAAATAACTGACTCCACTTGCGGCTGCACCACTAGTTCTACCCATCCATATGATACGTAAGGGTCCACCTACCGTTTTATTGCTGCAAGGCTTGTAGTAGTCTACATCAATACCATTAAATATTGTATAAAGTTTTTCTTGGAAATCTTTACCTACAGACTTTCCTGCTTCTGGGCCAACGGCAATTATGTACTCTGCCTGTGCGATTGTATTAGGGTAAAGCTTATTCCAATCCAATACACTATGAAGTGTTACTATGAAAGGGATATTAAGCTTCTTAGAAACCTGTACCGTAGTGGGAAAAACCAGAGGTGAATGAGCATGTATCAAATCTATGTGTTTGCAGCTGATTTGTTGTAATAAATGCTCGTCAGATTCATAAAAGAAATGATTGATACCATTTAGAGATTCCTCCATATTTTGCAGGTCTTCTTTCGTTGATTTAAACATGCGTATGGTTTTTGAATTATGGATGAATCCTACAGTGACTTGAACACCATGTTTTTGCATACATAAAGCTAATTCTCGGACATGGGTGAATACACCACACTTTGCAATGATGGATAGAAACAAAATTTCCATAAACAAACACCTCCCTATACTTTACAACCTTTACTATTTATAATATGAAGAAATATATTGATGGTGTATAGATATTTATTAAAGATTTAAAGGCAGTACTGCAATGATAAATATAGAAATGATTTTAAACTCAGCTGAGCTTCATAGAAAATATCTATACACACATATATCATAATAGAAAACATCGATTAGATATTAGACATGTTAAGTGTTAGAATTATAGAGAATTGACAAAATATAAGCTTTTTAAAGTTAAAGGTGTTGAAATGAGCAGTCGTGGGATTAGAAAAATAAACCCTTTTATTACAAAGGAGGCCTACATTGAGTACAAAAATTAGTATTATCTCTGGTTTTTTAGGAGCTGGAAAAACTACATTTTTAAAAAAAATTATTCCTAACATGGAAGGTAAGACGGCTTTAATCGAAAATGAATTTGGAAATGTTGGAATTGATGGAGATCTGATGGATGATCAGCTTCCTATTAAAGAAATCTATGCTGGGTGTATTTGTTGTAGTGTGGTACAGGATTTTAAAAAGGCGATAGAAGCGTTGGCCTTAGAATATAGACCTGACCACATATTAATAGAACCATCTGGGGTGGGAAGCCTCTCGGATATTGTAAAGGTTTGTAGCAAACTTTCTGAGAAGCCTCATATGGGTATCAGCATCCATCAATTAATTACGATTGTAGATGTAAGTGCATTTGACGATTATTTAGAAAGCTTTGGTGCTTTTTATTTAGATCAAATAAGAAATGCACATATCATTTTTCTAAGCCATTTTGATAAATTGAACCATGAAGAAGTAGAAAAGATCATTTCTAAAATAAGATTAAACAATCCCACAGCCTTTATTTTAAAGGAAGATTGGTATGGTTATGATGGAGAAAAAATCATTGAGATATTAAATACTGTTGAAAATTGTAGTGTTGATCCCAAGGAGAAGTCCATATTAAGTCCTGCCAGTAGGATGTTTGCTACTTTCTCCATAGTGAGTCCAAGAGTTTTTTCTGAAGATGAGTTGAATAGCCTACTAATTTCTTTAAAAAATAAGGAATACGGTAGTATTTTGAGAGCAAAAGGAATCTTAGAACTTGATTCTAAGAGATTTGTTCACTTTGATTTTACACCACATCATTATCACTGGAAATATTTAGAAGAAAATAAACAAACAAAAGTAGCTGTTATTGGCAGCAATTTAAATAAAGAAAAAATAGCTGAAGGGTTTCAACAATAGTTTGGAGGCGTTGGTATGAGTAAAATAATTGACTTTCAATGTACCTATGATAATTCCGTAGGTATGAGCAAAGAGATTGTAGAAAAAACGAATTTGAAATTTCCTCAAGCCTATAAAAACTGGGATAGCATGGCTCAGCTAGCCATTGCTATAAAAGAGCATGATGATGTAAATTTTTGTGAATTGCCCTTTTGCCATACCCTTGAAGGAGAAGCCCTAGGTGGAAGTATTAATTATGGTGATGAAAATATAGGACCAAGAGCAAAGGATTATATTTGTACTACTGCTGAAGAAATGCTGGGTTTACCAGAAATTGACTATTCAAAAGGGCGTATAGCAGAAGTTCTAAAGGCCTGCAGATATTTAGAAGAAGAAGGGGAAAACGTAGTCTTATATATTTCAGGTCCTTTTACCATCATGAATGTTTTAATGGATCCACGTCATATTTTTAAGCTATTTAGAAAAAATCCTGAGACTATGAAGGCCATTTTAGATAAATTTAGAAAAGAAATATTGCGTTTTGTAGAAGAAGCTCAAAAAGCAGGGGTTAACATGATTAGTTATGGGGATTCAACTGGAGGATTAAACATTTTAGGCCCTAAGCTTTCAGAAGCAGTGGCAGAGATGTTTACTTATCCATTGTTTAAAAGCATAGAAGAAAAACTTTGTGATGAAACCATTGTACTGCTTTGTCCCAAAACTACTTTTGCACTGCTAGGAACAGATAAAGCTCAATGGGAGGATATAAACTTAGGTACTCCAATGAAATATTCTGAAGCCTGCATAAAAGTAATTGGGCAGGCAAAGTTTGTTGGACAAATGTGTATTAAAAACAAAGGGTATCAGTTAAAAAATGGAATAATAAAAACCATTAAATTGGCTTAAGTGTTTGATATGAAGAAGAAGGATAACCAATTAGCCAGCTTAGGACAACGTGGAACTTATAAAGGGAGGATATTATAATGCATAAAGATGATCAAATGACACCAAATGAACGCTTGGGGGCATTTATGACTGGAAAGCCTATGGACAGGATACTGGCCATGCCGGTCCTATGCTCGATGTCCGGACTAGGTTTAGGAATCACCCATAAAGAAAAAAGAATGAGTGCTGTAAACGAAGCTAAGGCACAGGTGGCCTGCTACGAAAGATTTGGGAATGATTTAACTATCATTGAGTATGGATTACATGGGGTTGGTGGGGCTTTAGGCAGTCAGATGAGTGATCCTGAGGATTCAATACCAGCCATCATAAAATATGCTTTAAATGATCTAAATGACGTAGATCAACTGGATATGTCAAAACTAGAGCTGAAAAACGATAAAAAACTCCAATTGCATATAGAGGCTACAAAAATTTTAATTGATCAAGTAGGAAAAGAGGTTCCAACCGGGGTTTTAATATCTGGTCCTTTTACTGCAGCTGCAAGCATCTATCAAACAGAAAATTTGTTAAGAGCAACGAAAAAAAATCCTGAAAAATTACATCAATTAATCAATTTCTGTAATGAAGGATTAAAAATGATCTATAGAGAGTTTATAAAAGCAGGAGCTATGATTCTATTATGTGATCCCATTGCATCAGGAACGATTCTTCATCGAAAGCAATACTTAGAATTTGTTTTACCTTATACGATAGATTTAATGAAGGATATTCACGATGCCAATGGCATGGTTTGTTATCATATCTGTGGAGACACAACTGCAATTGTAGGGGATATGGTGACATCAGGCTGTGATATGTTAAGTGTCGATAACAGGGTAGATTTAGCCTATACAAAGCAGGTGGCAGGAGGTAAAGTGCCTATCCTGGGAAATGTAGACCCAGTAGAGGTGTTGTATTTAGGAAATACCAATGATGTAGACCTAGCGGTAAAAGACTGCATCCAAAAAGCCTATGATAGTCCTTGTGGATATATTTTGGCATCAGGATGTGATCTTTCGGGGGATGTTCCCTTAGAAAATATTGACCAATTTATGGCTTCCGCTAGAAAGTATGGAAAGTGGCCGTTAGATCCGAAAAATTTCATCTAAAATATTAACTAACAAATTGGAGGCGAAATGATGTCAGCATCAAAGGAAGCGTTATTAAAAAGATTATCAGATGGTGTAGTCAATATGGAGGAAGAAGATGTCATTGAAGCATGTAATGAATATATAACAGCAGGATATCCAGCATTTGACGGGATCATGGAGGGGCTTGTGGATGGTATGAATCGTGCAAGTCAATTATATGAGGAAGAAGAATACTTTGTTACAGATGTATTATTATGTTCAGATGCCATGTATGAAGGACTAGCAGTTTTAAGACCTCATCTTCCTGCAGAGGAAGCAGAAAAGGAGAAAATAAAGGGTGTAATTGGTGTAGTAGAAGGAGACACCCATGATATTGGAAAAAACCTCGTAAAAATCATGTTGGAGACAGCTGGTTTTGAGATGTTTGACCTGGGAAGAGATGTTCCGCTGCAGCGTTTTGTTGATATGGCCAAAGAAGTGAATGCTTCCTTTGTGTGTATGTCAACATTGATGACAACGACAATGAGTGGGATGGGTAAAGTGATAGAGATGCTGAAGGAAGCAGAGGTAAGAGAACAAGTAAAAGTACTAATAGGCGGAGGACCAATTTCAAAGAAATATGCTGATACCATCGGGGCAGATGGCTATGCTCCTAATGCAGTTGAGGCAGTGAAACTGGTAAAAAATCTGCTTGATATAGCATAGAAAGAGGTGAAAGCTATGTTATCGCCGATAGAACGATTAAACAGGGTACTTAACAGAAAAGAAGTTGATCGACCACCATGTATTTGTCCTGGCGGCATGATGAATATGGTCACAACAGAGTTAATAGAAGAAGTTAAAATAAAATTTCCGCAAGCCCATACCAATGCAGAAATGATGGTGGATTTGGCAACAGCAGTATATGAAAAGGGATGTTTTGAAAATTACGGTGTGCCCTTTTGCATGACCATTGAAGCAGAAGACTTTGGGGCAAAGGTAGATATGGGGACAAATATTTATGAGCCTCATGTTGTTGGATATGTGATGAATTCTGTGAAGGAATGGAAAAAGGTCTCTGAAATTAATTTTCAACAAGGAAGAGCAAAAGTAGTGCTTGATGCCATTAAATTGTTGAAGTCAAAGGACAGTGGTGTACCCATAATAGGTAACTTAACTGGACCCATTAGTGCCGCAAGCTCCATCATGGAACCGGTTGTCTTTTACAAAGAATTAAGAAAGAATAATGATGAGGCACATGGATTTATTGATTTTGTTACAGAACAACTTATTTTATTTGCAAAGAAGCAAATAGAAGCAGGAGCAGATATAATTGCGATTTCTGACCCAAGTGGTACTGGTGAAATTTTAGGGCCGAAACTGTTTGAAGAATTTGCTGTGAAATATATTAACAAAATTATTGAAGCTATACAAAAAGAAAATGTAGGAACCATTGTGCATATATGCGGACGGATGAAAAATGTCTATGCAGAAGTAAATAAAATAAAAAGTGATGTCTTAAGTTTTGATTCTATCGTCAGTATGAAGGAAGCAAAAGAGAATCTACCTGAGAGGTTGCTGATGGGAAATGTTAGTACTTATACCATTGAATTTGGAGAACCAAGGAAGGTTGCTGAATTAACGCAAAAATGTGTAAAAGACGGAGCAAATATCCTATCTCCTGCATGCGGTCTTGGAATGAAGTCTCCATTAAAAAATGTAAAATCAATGATAGAATCCTTAACAAAAGGAGATGCAATCAGCAATGCCTAAGATTTTTATCAAGAATAGAAATAAAGCGATTGAATATATGCCGGATAAAGATTTATTGCAGCTATTATTAGAAAATGAAGTTTTCGTGGATAATCCTTGTAATGGTAAAGGATCTTGTGGAAAGTGTAAAATAAGATTTCTAGAAGGAAAATTACCTGCTATTTCAGAGACGGAAGAGAAGTTTCTAAAACAAGAAGAAATCCATGCTGGGGTCAGATTATCCTGTCTTGTAATACCACAAGAAGACATTACAATTGAAATCTTACAAAAAGAAAGAAAACATGAGATTCTTACAAAGGGATATCTACCGGAATTTCACTTTCATCCTGCAATTCATAAAGAAGTTTTCCAAATAGAAAAGCCAACTTTAGAGAAGCAAGATTCCTTTGAGGATGCCCTATGTGCTGCGTTGGGCATCCAAAAGCTTGATTGGCGATTATTGCAACAGCATGAAATCACATATGGAAAAGTCACGGGGGTTTTTCACGGCGAGGACCTAATTGGCATTGAATCAGGCGATACCACTGATTCTCTTTATGGCATTGCTATTGATATCGGAACCACAACTGTTGTAGCTGCATTAATTGACATAAAGACAGGTGAAGAATTGGCTATAGCCTCCATGATTAACCCTCAAAAACAGTTTGGTCTTGATGTTCTAACCAGGATTACTTATGAACTTGAGAATCCAAAAGATGCTAAAGAAAAGTTGCAACATGTAATTGTCAAGGGGATCAATGAGATGATTGAAGACCTATGTAGTCAATCCCAAATAGACAGAAGTAGTATTTATGAGATAGTTATTGCAGCAAATTGTACAATGATGCATTTTCTTTTGGGCATTGATGCCACATCCATCGGGAAATCTCCCTATGCTCCAGTATTTGTGAAATCAAAAAATATATTGGCGCGAGATATTGGTGTAAAGGCAGCACAGGGGGCAAGACTCTACTGTCTTCCATCGGTTTCATCCTATATAGGGGCAGATATTGTAGCAGGGGCCTATGTCTGCCAGCTTCATAGGGCAAAGGAAAATATACTATTCATAGACATTGGTACAAATGGAGAGATCGTTTTATCCAATCATGGAAAACTATTATCCTGTTCCTGTGCTGCAGGCCCTGCTCTAGAGGGAATGAATATTATTTGTGGTATGAGGGCTGCGGAGGGTGCTATTGAAGATGTAAAAATCAGTAAAAAAGGGATTGAACTTAAGGTGATAGGGAGCGAGGAACCAGCAGGGATATGTGGAAGCGGAATATTGGCTGCTGTGAAGGAACTGCTTCGCATAGGACTTGTAAAAAAAGATGGAGCATTTATAAAGAAAGAAAAACTTGAAGAATCAGATTATCGCTATGGGATGCTTCAAGTAGATGGAAAAAAGCGAACATTTATTTTAAAGGATGGTGCTGAAGAACTGTTCATTACACAAGGGGATGTCCGTCAGGTGCAATTAGCAAAGGGTGCTATCCTCTCAGGTTTTTATGCTTTGCTAAATCAGGCAAACATAGCTATGCAGCAACTTGATAAAGTGATGATCGCAGGGCAGTTTGGAGCCCATCTACCTGCTGAAAGCTTAGTAGGAACAGGGATTTTACCAGAAGAGGTTAAGGAAAAAATAGTCTATGTAGGAAATTCCTCTAAAACAGGAGCCTATATGGCATTGATGTCTGTTGAAGTAAGGAAAGAAATTGAAGCGCTAGCGAATAAAATGGATTATATGGAACTGGGAGCATCAGAAGGATATGAGAGATTGTTTACCCGATGCCTTCTATTTTCAAGCTAGAGCTTATTGCGTCGCTGCTGTGCAGAAAGTAACGCTTAATGATAAAGACCTAAAAGCTTTATATATAGAGCTTTTAGGTCTATTTATTTTTGTTGCTTATATACCTTTTATTGCCAAACTCCTATTTTCCTAAGTTTTTTGTATCTAGTGTCCAGCAACTCTACTGAATTCATTTTTCTAAGGGTTTTTAACTCCTGGGAGATATATTGCTTGATATTATCTGCTGTAAAATCTATGTCTTTATGAGCACCACCCAAAGGCTCTTTGATGATACCGTCTATAACATTTAAAGAGAGTAAATCTTGAGCTGTTAATTTCATAATATCCGCTGCTTTTTCTGCGAGGCTAGCATCCTTCCACAATATACTAGAAAGGCCTTCTGGTGATATGACAGAATAGATAGCATGTTCTAGCATACAAACTCGATCTGCAACACCAAGGGCTAATGCACCGCCACTTCCACCTTCTCCTATAACGATAGATAGGGTAGGGGTTTTAAGCCTGCTCATTTCCATTAGATTAACAGCAATAGCCTCTCCTTGGCCCCTTTCTTCAGCAGCCAAACCACAATAAGCTCCCGGCGTGTCAATAAAAGTTATAATAGGTCTTTTAAACTTTTCTGCCTGTTTCATTAATCTTAGGGCTTTTCTATATCCCTCTGGATGAGGCATACCAAAATTTCTTTTAACATTTTCATTGGTATTCTTACCTTTTTGATGGCCTATTACTGTAACAGGTATCCCTTCAAACATTCCGATTCCTGCTACGATTGATTTATCATCTCCATAAAACCGATCTCCATGAAACTCTGTAAAATCAGAAATGAGCCTTTTGATATAATCTAAGGATTTTGGTCTTTCCTGAAGCCGTGCTAATTTTACTTTTTGCCAAGGACTTAGGCTTTCATAAACTTCTTTTCTCATGAGTTCAAGCTTTTGTGTTAGTACTTCAAGTTCATGAGATAGGTTGATATTATTTTTATCTGCAAAGTTTTTTAATTCAATAATTTTTCCTTCAAGCTCATGAATCGGCTTTTCAAACTCTAAAATATTATGCATCTATTTCTTCACCGCCCACTGCATGGATTTTTAAAATTTTAGATAGAACATTTCTCATATCTTTTCTATCTACGATTTTGTCAACAAAGCCCTTTGCTTGCAAAAACTCAGATTTTTGAAACCCTTCGGGTAGTTTTTGCCTAATCGTTTGTTCAATTACTCTAGGCCCTGCAAATCCAATAAGAGCCCCAGGTTCAGCAAGAATAATATCCCCTAACATAGCGAAACTAGCAGTAACCCCGCCTGTTGTTGGATTCGTCAAAACAGAAATATATAATAATCCCTCTTCTGATAATCTAGCTAAAGCTGCTGATGTTTTCGCCATCTGCATTAAAGATAATATTCCCTCCTGCATTCTAGCTCCACCAGAGGCACAAAAAATAATAACAGGCAGTTTGCTTTCAATAGCTTTCTCAATAGCCCTTGTGATTTTTTCTCCCACCACAGAACCCATACTTCCCATAATAAAATTAGGATCCATCACGCAAAGAATACAAGGTTCTCCCTGGATTTTGGCTTCTCCTGTGATTACAACTTCGTTTTCATGGGTACTGGACATTGCTGATATAACCTTTTCAGTGTAATTAGGAAAATTTAGAGGATCTGTAGTTTTTAATTCTGCATCATATTCTATAAATGTGTTTTCGTCTGCTAATTCTTTTATTCTATCTCTGGCTCCTAAGCCTTTAAGTTTTTCAACCTTCTCTGAGGTTACTGGGGTAGGCTTTACGGTATTGCTAGGTGCAACATTTTTTTTTGTTTGTTGATTAGGGGCATTGATAGGTGCATACTTTTTTTTGCTAAAGAGGTCTTTTAACATTTATTTGCCTCCGTTTCTGTGACTTTATTATTAAACATTTCTTTATCTATAAAGGAAGTATCTAATTGGTTCTTTAGAAATTTTTCATTACTTACAAGAGCTTTTTCAAACTCAATGTTCGTATTGATACCGGTGATTGCTAATTCATCTAGGGCTCTTTTCATTCGATCTATAGCTTCATTTCTATCTTTTCCCCATACGATAAGTTTGCCAATCATGGAGTCATAGGTAGGGGGGATTTTATAACCGCTGTAAATGTGGCTATCCATTCGAACACCATAGCCACCGGGAGGAAAATATCCTTCTATTTCACCAGGGGAAGGCCTAAAGTCCTTACTAGGATCTTCAGCATTGATTCTACATTCAATAGCATGACCATTGATTTTTATTTGGTCTTGCGTAATATTCAGTCTTTCTCCATAGGCTATCTTTATCTGTTCTTTTATTAAATCGATACCAGTGACCATTTCTGTTACAGGATGTTCCACCTGTATTCTTGTATTCATTTCTATAAAGTAAAAATCATTATGTTTATCCAACAAAAATTCTATTGTGCCAGCATTTGTATAATGAACAGACTTAGCTGCTCGAAGAGCCATTTCTCCCATTTTATTTCTTAGATCTTCACCTATAATTGCACAAGGAGCTTCTTCTAAAACCTTTTGATTTCTTCTTTGTAGGGTACAGTCTCTTTCACCTAGATGAATTACATTGCCATAATGATCTGCTAATATTTGAAATTCTATATGCCTAGGTTCTTCTATAAATTTTTCTACATACATAGCGTCATCATTAAAGGCTGTAGCGGATTCTGATTTTGCCATGTTAAACTTTTCGATAAACTCATTTTCACAATATACGATTCTCATTCCTCTTCCACCGCCACCGCTGGCAGCTTTTATGATAACGGGAAAACCAATTTTTTTAGCTACTTCAAAGGCTTCCTCTGCTTTATTTGTAGAACCTTGTGAACCAGGGACAACAGGAACGCCGGCTTCTATCATTGTTTTTTTTGCTTCGGACTTATTTCCCATCTTCTCCATATGTTCTTTAGAAGGGCCAATAAACTTTATATCATTTAATTCACATGCCTCTACTAACTTAGAATTCTCTGAGAGAAATCCGTAACCTGGATGGATAGCTTCGCATTTTGTGACCAGCGCTGCACTTATTATGTTATCTATGTTTAAGTAACTCTTTTTAGATGTCGCAGGCCCTATACAAATTGCTCTATCTGCCATATGTACATGGGCAGAATCCTCATCTATTTCAGAATAAACAGCCACAGTTTCTATGCCCATATCTTTGCAGGCTCGAATAATCCTAAGGGCGATTTCTCCTCTATTGGCAATAAGTATTTTCTTAAACATCCTAATACCTCCTGATCCTCATTAAAGGCTGGCCATATTCAACGATATCTTCGTTTTCTATCAATACCTCTATGACCTCACCGTCAAATTCGCATTGTATTTCGTTCATCATTTTCATCGCTTCAATAATGCACAAGGTTTGGCCTTTGTCTACTTTGTCTCCTGCCTTTACAAAAGGTGGAGCATCAGGACTGGGTTTTTCATAGAATGTACCGATCATAGAGGATTTTACTGTATAAATATTTTCATCCTCATTTATTGGCTGAATATGCTCTGGAACATTTACTTCAGATGCTACATCTTTAGAAGTTACCTTCGCTTCATTTGTATCTGTAACAATCATTGATGGACTGTTTTTATTTATAGATCTTTTATCAATCTTGATTTTAATATCATTTTTTTCTATTTCAACTGTTTGTATACTGGTTTTGTCTATTGTCAGAATTAAGTCCTTAATTTCTTTCATGTCCATAGTTAAAAAAACCTCCTTAAATTTATGTTATGCTTTAATGATATTATATCCTTATTACCTGGTACTAATACTTGATATTATACCATAAGCTTTGGGAGGAGTGCAATTATATATTTATAGATAATAAAGGTAATGAATTGGTTGGATGGCTATTTCACTTATCGAAGAAATCAATGAGTGAAGGCTTTTTTATAAATATAAACAATTAGACAATTCCACTGTAATCGTGTATAGTTTTAAAAGATTCATCATAAATATTGCCAATTAAAGAACTTCACTGTAACGTTATTGATTTCTAATTGATTTGGTAATAAAAAATCTTATGTGTTTTTATGCAACTATTAATTTAAGTTATGCAAGAAGAAACTTATATCAATGATCATAGTATAAGGGACAGTAGAAAAGGGAGGAAATCTATGCTGAATGTATCAGTAAAGCACTTAAGTTTTTCTTATGACAAGGATTTGATATTAGATGATATTAATATGAAGGTTAAAGCTGGAGCTTTTATCTGCCTACTAGGGCAATCTGGCTGCGGAAAAAGCACCTTCCTTCGTTTACTTGCAGGCTTGGAAAAGCCAAACTCTGGGGAAATTTTTGTAAACAACGAATCTGTTAAAAAAGCAGACCTACAGAGAGGTGTGGTTTTCCAGGATTATGGTCTTTTTCCTTGGATGACTGCTGGAGAAAATATAATGATTGCCCTTAAACAAAAGTTTAAGAATTTGAGCTTCAGCCAGCGCAAAGCGGAAGCACTTAGAAGGATGAAAGATGTGAAGTTAGCTGAGTCAGTTTTTGACAAGCTCCCCAAAGAGCTTTCTGGCGGTATGAAGCAACGTTGTGCAATTGCCCGTGCCTTCAGCATAGATCCTCCTATTCTTTTAATGGATGAGCCATTTGGTGCGCTGGACGCAGTAACAAGGATAAAACTTCAAGATTTAGTTTTAGAATTGTGGAAGAAAGAAACTGCAAATCGGAAGACAATTTTTTTTGTTACACATGATGTAGATGAGGCATTACTCCTAGCAACGGATATTTTTGTGTTTGGGCAAACACCTAGTAAAATCATTTACACCCATTCATTTGAAAACGATAAAAAACTAGATAGAAAAACAATACATGATGATAGTGAGGCTATGGCGCTGCGGAACCATCTTATAAAAATTATCCACAATGAGGTTCAAATAAAATCTAATATATAGGCTATGTTAACGATAACCTTTAACATAGCCATTATATAAATAAAATAAAGCAAAGGGGTATGAAGATGAAAAAAATGGAAAAAAACATTGTACTCTTAGTAATAGTAATGATCTTTTTAACGGGTTGCTCTACAGGAACTTCTGGAATAGCCACTACTGAGAAAGCCAAGATTAAATTAGCAGCACAGGCAACCTCCGGTCAGGTGTTCCAGTTTCTTGCTGAGGACAAGGGTTACTTGGAGGAAGAAGGTATTGACGTTGAACTTGTTTATATCAACAATGGTTCAGATGCTTTTTCAGCTTTAAGTTCAGGCCAAGTAGATGTAATTTCTACCTACGGTACAGGTGGACCTTTAATACAGATTGCAAACGGTCAAGAATTTACCATTTTTGGTGGCTATATGATTATCGGTGCAACGCCTGTTTTTGCTATGCCTGACACGGTATACAATAGTGTGGAAGATTTTCGCGGCAAAAAAATTGCTATTATGAGAGGTGGTACGCCTGATATCGTACTGAAGGGTATCTTATATGATGCAGGCTTCGATCTGGAAAAAGATGTTACCTTTGTTGAAATGAAAAGAAATCCAGATGTTATGGAAGCGGTACGCAACGGTGAAGTAGATTTCGGTGCAGTATCTACAGGCTTTGAGCTTCAAATTGCTGAGGCAGGGATGAAAATTGTTTTATGGCCAGATGAGCTTTGGCCTAACCATTCCTGCTGTCGTATGATTGCAAAAACAAGCTGGCTCGAGGAGAATCCTGAAGCAGCACAAAAGTTGTTGAGGGCATACCTAAGAGCTGAAGAAGCCATGCAAGAGGATATGGATCGGGTTGTTGCGTTAACGGTTGAAAATTTAGATATGACTGTTGAAACAGCAAAAAGCTTCTTGCTCAGCCCACACATGATTTATGAAACAGATCCCTATAAAAACAGTGTAATAACAATGTGGAAAAAAATGCAGTCTTTTGGTTATATCGTTGACCCTTCCATTGATATTGAAGACCATATCAATATCTCCAATTATAAAGCAGCTTTAGATTCTTTGATTGAAAGGTATCCCGATAGCCCCTTTTTCCAGAAGAAGCTGGTCATGTTTGAGGAACATAATCTATAGTTCTCATTACATAATTAGCTGTGACAGACTTGGTATGCAGCTGCATATCAAGTCTCCTTTTGAAACTTTAAAATACAATAAAATATCCTGCATTTCTGAAGGAGTGATGGCATGAAAAAATATATAACAGATAGGTTGGGACAAGCCTATTTTTTGCATGAAACCGTAAAACCTCAATATAATATTTTACGTTCTCTAAGGCGTATGGATGTAAGAAAATATATTGCCGATAGGCTGGGTATGGTTCTGATTTTTATCGGAATAATCGTCTCCTATTATCTTGCCACGGATATCTTCGGCATACTGGATTCTTTTTTGTTTCCAGGACTTAGTAAAATCTTGCCAGGGTTTATCTCGTATTTCAGGCAATTGATGGAAGGATTGAAAAGTTCTTTGAAATTGCTTATTCCTGCGTATAGTATGGCATTGATTTTAGGAATAGTTCTTGGGGTGGTTATTGGTCTAAAAAATTTGTTGCGGAAAAATATTACACCCTATATTAATGCCTTCAGTGCTGTTCCTGCTACGCTTTTGACTCCTTTTGCAATTTACATTTTTCCTTCCTTCCGAAGTGCCTCTATATTTATTATTTTTTTGGGAGCATTTTGGCCTATACTGGGCACAACTGTTAATGGGGTAATGACGATTGATAAGAGATATTTAGAAAATGCAGCAACGTTAGAAATAACTGGAGTAGAAAAATTGTTCAAAGTAATACTTCCTGCAGCTTCACCTACCATACTTTCCGGATGTGCTGTTGCACTTAAATTTTCCTTTGTATTACTTACAGTGGCGGAAATGTTTGGTGCTACCTCTGGTATGGGCTATTTCGTTCAATACTACGCTGATTTTGCTCGTTTTGATCTCGTAATTGTTGGATTTATTTTTATGGGGCTTGTATTGGTTGGAATTATGTATTTATTTGATAAAATAAAGTCTAGAATTTTACGCTGGACCATAAACAATTAGCGCTGTTTTTTATTAAGAGTCTTATTTCTGTTAGAAAGATGATCATTACTATAGAAAAGAACTACACAAAAGAGTATAGGTGGTTTGATTTATATTGATCTATTTTTTGTCTAGTTGTTTATGGAATGACCAGTTTTGTAAACTATTGAGAAAAACGGTTATGTTAGATATAAAATGAGACTTAATTCATAAGTAGATGCCCAAAAGTTTGCACTTTAACTTTTGTGGCAATCTTAGCAATACACCGAAGGATAAATAAATCTGAAAAGAGGAATGATTCATGATGAATACAGATGCTATGACTCCAGCACAAAGAGCAGCGGCTCTTGCTAACGGGAGGGAAGTAGATAGATTACCCTGCAACCCCAATATTGCAAATGGAGCTGCTAGGGTCTATGGTTGCAAAATTTCAGAGTTTAATCGCAATCCTAAAGCCATTGCAGAGGCACAAATGGCGGTCTATCGTAAATTTGGCTGTGATAGTATGCGTATTTTTACGGATTTGTTCACATGGGCGGAAGCGATGGGGGCAACCGTCACCTTACCTGACGATGCTACGGCTGACTTAGCAAAACCGGCTATTTCCCGTATAGAAGATATTGATAAGTTGTGTCCTGCCGATCCTTATAAGGATGGGCGGTTGCCAATACACTTGGAAGCAATGAAATATTTGCAGGACTTTGCTAAGGATGAAATAAAATGTTCTGCCGGCATTGTTGGGCCCTTTACTAACGCATTTTTTCTATTTGGTGTTAATAGAACCCTGAAGCTAATTCATAAAAATCCTCAAGCAGTTCACAAGCTTTGCCGTATCTCACTGGAAACCTGTAAAGCATACGCCAAAGCAGCACTGGACATAGGTCTAAGCCCTACCATATCGGAACCCATGTCCTCTTGTACAGTTGTCAGTCCGAAGGTTTTTCGCGAACTTTCACTGCCCTATTTGAAGGAGTTAATTGATTTTATCGAAAACTATAATGGGACTAAAGTGATTATGCATATCTGCGGACAGACTGATAAGATATGGAAGGATCTTGCAGATCTGGGGATTAGCGGCATGAGTATTGATAATATAGCCAGCTTAAAGGATTGTAAACTGGCTATTGGGGATCGTACCAAAATTTTAGGCAATGTTGATCCCAGTGGTGTCATGTATTCGGGAAGCCCGCAGGATGTCCGCATTAAAACGCTGGAGGGTATTTTGGATGCCTATGATTCCCCAAAAGGATACATAGTTATGTCTGGGTGCAGCCTGCCGATTGAAACTCCTTTTGAAAATATTAAAATGATGATGGATACTGTACGAGAGGTGGGTTATCCTGTACAACCTGAAAGGGTGGCAGGGATGTTGGAGGATTATAGAAAACAATATGAAAATCAAACAAGGAGGGATTAGGTAAAGGTGAAGAGCAAAGAAGAATTTTTAAAAGTATTATCGGAATGTGTAGTGGAGATGGAAGATGAAAAAGTCATTCCGATGGCTGAAGAATACATAAAATATGACTATCCTGCTATTGATGGAATTTTGTATGGTTTGGTGGATGGCATGAACAGAGCCGCCGATTTATATGAAAAAGAGGAATATTTCATCCCTGAGCTGATGATTTGCTCGGATGCCATGTATAACGGACTAAATGTTTTACGTCCCCATTTGGAGCAATATGATTCCCAGCAAAAGTGCAAAGTGGTCATTGGTGTTGTGGAAGGGGATACCCATGATATCGGCAAGAATTTGGTGAAGATCATGTTAGAAGCAGCTGGGTATCAAGTGATCGATTTAGGACGTGATGTTCCGGCGGTAAGTTTTATCGATACGGTAAAGGCGGAGGAGGCAAGTGTGGTTGCCCTCTCTACGCTAATGACCACCTCTACCAGCAGTATGCAGAGGGTGATGGAACTATTGGATGAAGAAGGGCTACGTAGCAATGTTAAAGTAATTGTAGGTGGAGGGCCTATTTCACCGGGGTTCGCCAAAAAGATCGGTGCTGACGGTTATGCCAAAAATGCAGTGGAAGCGGTGAAGCTGCTAAATCATTTGATGGGTACATATTGAGATTTATTATTGAATGGAAGCTATAAATGAAATGAATCTTATACTTTATGCTATTATCTAGATTTTCGGTACCGGCAAAGGTTACTTTACAGTCACTATTACGAGAGTTGATATGTATGGAAATGGCATTTTACAAATGTCCTGTGTGTGGGTTTGTTCATCAGGTTCCAGAATATTGAAGAGGATTCTCCCCTGAAGAAGAAATAGAAATGATACATTGCAATCTGAAAACGAAAAAAATGTGTAGGGAACTGATGCTGAAGTTAATGCAAGAATAATGTTAAAAAAACTTCTTAAGCTGATAACCACATATTTTATGTGGTTATCAGCTTATAATAAATATTATTTTCTTTAAATAGATATTTAGGATGCCTTAGCAGTGGTCTTTATATCATTTCGAATAGGATACTCTATCACCGAATTTCGAATAAATCCAAAGTTACCAGTTTTTAAACCTTCTTGAAATTTCTCAAGAGCAAGACCGTTTTCTTTTCCTGGAACACTACTTTTTATAAAAGCATCTCTGTACTGTTTTTGTAAATCAGTTAATCCTTCTTCTTTTTCCAAAGGCTTTCTTATAAATCCAAAGTTGCTAGTTTTTAAACCTTCTTGAAACTTCTCAAGGGCAAAGCTGCTTTCTTTACCTGGAACACTGTTCTTTTTAAAGATAGAAGCATATTCCTGAAGTAATGTATCTTTTATTACGTTGTCTTTGTTTTGTTTTTCACACATATTAACGCATCCTCCTGTCAATTTTCCAATAATAGCTTATCATTACCAAACTTCTCATTTACCTTTATTTACACCTTGAAACAAAGGCAAGCTGCAATTTTCACAGTTAAAGAAGTTTTGAAAAAATATTGTCTTTTACCATGTTTAATACAAGACAATCATATAATATTGTTATAAAAATATCAAATTCGACAAAATTCGATAAAAACCATTTAACAGAGAATAGCTCTGTATACATAATACAATCTACAAAATTCGCTATCATTATAATTTTTTTCTATTAAAAACTAGAGTTCCTCTTGAAACTACTCTTCTACATAAGTATTTATACGAACAATCCTAATAAGGAAGAATGAGGATGCGAAAAAGGAAGAAATTAACAGAATATTATACTTTGTATTTGGTTAATATAATAGCGTAGGGTACGTAACGGTTGAGCCCAGACTTATATATGTTCCTCATTAGGGATATATATGGGTCGGCCAAAGATTATATATTGGTCATGGTCTGGCTAATATATAGTCGGAGGGAAGATCCTATAGTGTTGGGAAAGGTTTTATTATAGTCGATTACTTTCTTAATAATTTGATTATAATAAGATCCCAACCTATGCTATAGGGTCGAGCTAAGATGCTACAGGGTGCCGCAGGCTTTATAATAGTGTTATAGAGCTAATGGTTCTATACAGCCGAAAGGTTGTATAGGGCTATACAGGTATCCTGTAGGGTCGAACGAACCATCAGTATAGGTAATGATCTGCTTGTTTATGGTCGAAAGATCATAGGCAGGTAATAAGTTATCTATATTGGTGCAAGGTAGATCGTTACGTGCTCTTTTTATCCATAGATTTTCATAGTTAGATTTTAGTGCAGACGAGGGAGAGAATAATAATTCTTTATCCCTCATTTGCACTTTTTGTTTATAAACGGTTATCAACGCTACTTTTAAATCTTTTCTACTAGAAAGTTTTATTGTTTTATAGGGGGAAGGTATCTTCATGCATATAACCATAGGATAATAAATATAATAATCAAAACCAGTTTCAAGTTTATAGAAAATAGGAGTGATTATGATGGAAATAGGAATAATAGGTTTAGGAAAAATGGGATATAATCTTGCTCTGAATATAAAGGATCATCATCATAGGGTTGTAGCCTATAACAGATCCCCTGAAAAGACAAAGGAGGGAGAAGCAGAAGGATTGATAGGGGCTTATAGCATTGAAGAGCTGGTTAGTAAATTAGGTGCACCCAGAATCATTTGGCTTATGGTGCCAGCTGGTGATCCAGTAGATGACATGATAGAAATCCTGATTCCGCTATTGGATAAGGAAGATATTATTATAGATGGGGGGAACTCCAATTATAAGGATACCTTAAGAAGATATGAGATGCTGAAGGCAAAGAGTTTGCATTTTGTTGATGTTGGAACAAGCGGAGGCGTAGAAGGTGCAAGAAATGGAGCATGTATGATGATTGGGGCTGAGCAGGAAGTATTCGAAAGGATTGAGCTCATCATTAAGGATATATGTTTAGAAAAGGGATATTTGCATACCGGCAGAAATGGTTCAGGGCATTTTGTAAAGATGATTCATAATGGTATTGAGTATGGTATGTTACAGGCAATGGGTGAAGGCTTTGAAATTTTAGAAAAGAGTCAGTTTGATCTTAATTACAAAGAGTTGGCTAGGGTATGGAATCATGGTTCTGTTATTCGAGGTTGGCTTATGGAACTAATGGAAAGGGCCTTTGAAAAGGACCCACAGTTGGAAACCATCAAGGGAATAATCCATTCATCTGGGGAAGGTTTGTGGACAGTGCAGGAAGCTTTGGAACTTCAGGTGCCAGCACCGGTTATTACAGATTCATTGTTTGTAAGGTATAGATCTCAGCAACAGGACACCTTTACGGGTAAGGTGATAGCTGCTTTAAGAAATGAATTTGGAGGACACCATGTAGAAAAGAAATAACCATACTGAGGAAGCAGGTGAATAAAGTGGATACTAATTTAGATTTATCTTGTACTTTGGTGATATTTGGAGCTACTGGTGACTTAACCCATAGAAAACTATTGCCTGCCATTTACAATTTGCAGTATCAAAGATTGTTGCCAGAGGCGTTTTCCATTATGGCTATTGGCAGAAAGGATAAAACCAGTAATACTTATAGGGAAGAAGCCTACAAGGCAGTAAAGAAATTTTCAAGATTTCCTATGGAGGAAGAGGTTTGGAAGGATATAAGTCATAAAATTTATTATGAAAGTATGAATTTTTTGGAGAAGGAAGGATACATTGAACTGCAAAAAAGATTGCAAATCATAGATGAAAAGCATCACACTAAGGGGAATAAAATCTATTATATGGCGGTAGCACCAGAATATTTTCAGCATATCATTGATGCCCTTCATAAGCATGTGATAAATAAGGAAGAGAAATCATGGCGTAGAATCGTTATAGAAAAACCCTTCGGTAGAGATTTGGAATCAGCAAAGTATTTAAATAGCAAAATTGTTGAGGTCTTTCAAGAAAAAAACACCTATAGAATTGATCATTATCTAGGAAAAGAGATGTTGCAGAACATTATGGTATTGCGCTTTGCAAACATGTTTTTTGAACCTCTATGGAATAGTAAATACATTGATAATATACAGATATCTTCCAGTGAGAGGGTGGGGGTAGAAAATCGAGGGGGGTATTACGAGAAGGCGGGAGCAATGCGGGATATGGTACAGAGCCATATGCTCCAGCTAGTGAGTCTTATCGGAATGGAACCTCCCAATGATTTGGATACGGAGTCCATTAGAAATGAAAAGGTAAAGGTGCTAAAAGCCCTTAAAAAAATTACACAAGAGGATGTACAGGAAAACACCGTCCGTGGACAATATGGACCCGGTCAATTGGGGGGTGAAAGTTTTTTGGGCTATAGAGAAGAAGAACGTGTATCTGTGACCTCTGATACAGAAACCTATGTTGCGCTAAGGGTGTTTATAGAAAATTTTAGGTGGGCAGGGGTCCCATTTTATATAAGAACGGGAAAAAGAATGCCGCAAAAGTCTACAGAAATCATTATACAGTTTAAATCTATAGAAAATATATTATATTTTAAGGAAAAGATATTACAGCCGAATTTGTTGGTGATAAGGATTCAACCTAGAGAAGGGGTGTTTTTTCGATTTAATGCAAAGGAACCAGGAACCCAGCAAAAAATTATCCCCGTGCAAATGGATTTTTGTCAAAATTGTCAGTTGGATATCAATTCCCCAGAAGCCTATGAAAGGTTATTATATGATGTGATGCGGGGAGATTCTACCCTTTTTGCAAGATGGGACGAGGTGGAATATTCATGGAGATTTGTTGATAGTATTTTAGAGGGATGGAAAAAACAAAAACCAGTTTTTCCAAATTACGAAGCAGGGACTTGGGGACCAAAGGAGACAGATTTACTGCTGCAAAAAGATAAGCGGGGCTGGATCAATATATAGGAGAGGATAACAATGGAAATTTACGATGTTTCAATGGATATTCATCAGAATATGATGGTATATAAAAATAAAGAAGAAAATAAGCCTGAAATTACCGTAAAAACAGATCATAGTAACAGTAGAACTTACGAATCTTCTATAAGGATGGGAATGCACACCGGAACCCATATCGATGCTCCTTTACATATGCTGAAGGATGGGCAAACAATGGAGAATTACAGTATAGAAAACTTTGTAAAAAAGTGCAAGGTTTTAGATCTCACCTATGTAGAGAATAAGATTACCAAAAATATACTGCAAGAGAAAAATATTGAGAAGGGGGATTTCCTTCTATTTAAAACAAAAAATTCTTTTACGGAAGTCTTTGATTTTGAATTTATATATTTAGAGGAAAGCGGTGCTAAACATCTAGAGGAGATAGGTATTGCAGGGGTGGGAATTGATTCATTAGGCATCGAAAGAGAACAACCTCAATACGAAACCCATAGAACGCTGCTAGGTAAAAACATCATGATTATAGAGGGACTACAGTTAAAGGAAATAGAGGAGGGGGAATATACCTTAATTGCTTTACCATTAAAAATAAAAAACGTTGAAGCATCACCAGCAAGGGTGATATTAATAAAAGAATGATGAAGGACCTACTACTTCTAAGTGTTAGTATAAGTGGTGGGTCTTTTATTATAAGCTTCAAGAGATTCCTTAATTTATACATATTTGAACAACATAGGAAGGAAATGGTATATAAAACAAGAATATTATTATAACGGAATAGTCTATCAAAATCAGCTTTAGGTAGAAGGAGGATAAAGATGTCTAAAATATCAAATGCACTGAATATGTATTTTTTGCTTCAAGTAAAAGATATAGTAAAGGTTGAAGAAATAGCAGAAAAATTAGAAGTAACGCCTAGAATGGTAAAAAAATATAAGCAGGATTTGGAAATGGCAGGAATATACATAGGTTCGAAGTTAGGAAGAGATGGGGGGTATTACTTGGAGAATAAAAGAAGTTTAGAAGGAATACATCTTGCTATGGAAGAGCTGAGTACATTAAAAATGGCAACAGAAGCTATAAAAAGCGGCAAATATCATTACAGTTCAAAATTTGAAATTATGGCCAGTAAAATATTAAGCATTCATGAACCTACAGATAATATATATTATCACAATAAGGTTTTGCGTAAATCTGATGAAACGCTAGCAAAAGAAAAGATCGTATGGATAGATATTAATTTAGCTGTTAATCGAAACAAAAAAGTAAAGATAACCTATAAATCTTTAAAAAAGAAGGGATTAGAGATAAAAGAAAGATTAGTGAACCCTTACGGTATCTTTGATTATAAAGGAGCTACTTATTTTTTTGGTTACTGTGAAAGTGCAAAGGGTATAAGGTTTTTTAAATTATCTAGAATTATAACCTATGAAATACTAAAAGAGAAGTTTAATGAAAAAATCCCCTTTGACTTTGAGGAAGTTTTAGAAAAATCCTTTGGAATATATAATGATGAGCTTATAGAGCTTAAATTGAAAATCTACTATCCTATGAGTGAGATCGTAAAAGAAAAGCAAATTGCTAAGAATCAAAGAATAACGGTAATGGATGAAAATACGATATACTTTCAAGCAAAAATCAAAGGTTACACTGAAATAAAGACTTGGATTATGAGTATGGGAAGTAGTGTGGAGGTGCTAGAACCACTGAAACTTAAAGAGGATGTATTTGAAGAAATCAATAAAATCGCAAGTTTGTATAAATAATCTCTTAGAGATTATTTTTTTGAAATTAATCAACCAAATTTTTGAAACAGTACATTATATTTCCTATTTATAAATTATAATAGAGTTGGGAGGTGGAGCTATGCGATTTGGTGTAGAAATTTTATTAGAAAACGAGATGATACCTAAGGATAAAAATAGGATTATTTTATCGCTGCTCAAAAGTTGCTTTAGTTCATACAATGAAGATTATTACAAAGCCCTATATATGGAGGAACAGAACAAAAAGAAAGACTTTACTTTCTCTTTATACTTAGGTAATTGTAAATTTTTAAGAGAAGAAATCCTTGTTCCAAGTAAGAAAATTTTATTGAACTTTTCATCTTATCATCATGAAGATGGCATAATGTTTTTCAATTCTATTCTACATAATAAAGGAAAAAGCTATCCTATAACCAATAATACTATAACATTGCAAAAAATTAATCTTATTAGAGAAAAATTGGTGCATAGTTACGAGGTAACCTACAGACCATTAAGTCCTATAGTAGTTAGAGAACATAGCGGAAATAACAAAAAAACCTGGTATCATTCTCTAAGCAATCAAGAAGGACAAGCTATTTTTATAGAAAACCTGAAGTATCAAATAAAAGATGCATTGGGAGAAAAAGGATTGTTGGACTTTGAAGATGTAAAGATAGAAATAGCACAGACCAACAAAGAAGTCAAGGTAAAAAACTATGGTATTGAAGTGCTTTCTAATATAACCAACATAAAAATGAAAGGACAACCATACATTTTAGATTATTTATACAAGGCCGGTATTGGTAGTAAAAGGAGCAGTGGATTCGGCATGGTGGATATTGTGTAAGGAGGTGAGGAGATGGGGGAGAAGATAAGGTTAGAGATGAGTGATTGGTTGTATAATGCTGGGTTGGTAGGATTATATAATGTACTAAAACATTCAGGAGATAAGGTGGATTATGCAGAACAGTATATGGAGTTGGACTTATCTTTATTAGAAAACTTTGAAGAGAAATACTTTAAGTATTTTATTAATAAGTATCAAGCATACTTATCCTACTTTAAAATAGTATCTTATGAAAGTACAATCAAGTATCATGAGGATAAGAACTTTGAAACTTTTGAAGAAGAAGATTTAGAAGTACTAAATAACTACATTAAAAATGTAGTGAAATATTATTTGAACAGTAATAGCTATAGAGCGGCATATGAACTTATTAATGATGAAGTAGATATTTTAGAGTTAGCAAAGGAACTACAAATAATAAAAATAAGAAAGAAGGAATCAATAAAAGATAAAGACTCTGAAATAAAAAATATGTTTCAACAATTGAAAGTAATAATTAGCTATTGTAATAAAGATAATTATAGGAAATATTTAGCAGGAAAAAATGTCATCTATACTATAATAAAACATTCGTGGGATGGAGTTTGTTTTTTAAATCCGCAAACAAAGGAAAAAGATATTTACTTAGATTACAAGAACTATTTTATTGAGCCTGTTAAAGAATATATAGATAAAAAAGCTACTAATGAAAAATTCAATTGCTTTACTTGTGGTAGAAATATAAAAGACTTGAAAAATGACTTGAGCTTTCTAAATAATATAGGGTTTGATGTCAGTAGGAAATCCTCTCATACTTGGAATTTTAGTAATGATATTGCTGTGTGCCCTATATGCAAGTTGGTTCTTTCCTGTACTCCTGCTGGCATCACTTATGTATATGATAAAGGTATATACATAAATGACAACAATAGCTTTCAAGAGGCAGTAAACATAAACAATAAAGTGAAAAGTGAAATTCTGCAAGAACATAAAGCCGACAAGTTGCTTACTTATAGAGCGCTGGTGAATTCTATTCAAGACCAATTTCAAGACAAAGTGAAGTATGAATTAGCAGATATTCAAGTTGTCAGATACGAGGAAGGACAATATAGATTTAATATTTTATCAAAAAAAGCATTGTGCATAATAAGACAATCTCAAAATGATTTAAATAATATAATCCATAGTGGATTTAAGGAAATAAATACTTATTTTAATATTTATGAGCTTGTGATCAACAGAATTTTAAATAATCATAATTTATTTACACTTATACAAAAGCTTCTAGTGTACAAACTATCTAATCCTAAAGACTGTAGATTCAATACTTCACAACTAGTCAGTATATTAAATATAAATTTTAGATGTTTGGAGGGAATGGATTATATGAAAAACACAGATAAAGATATTATAAAAAATGCCAATATCTCAGGGTATTATTTGAGGGAGCAATACAAAGAGAAAGGAGCACAGGACAAATTAAATGGGATTTCCTATAGATTGCTTAATGCTTTAAAAACTAATAATAAAGATATGTTTATGGATACTCTATTAAATTGTTATTTATATTCACAAAAGACAGTACCTAGTATATTTTTAGAAGCTTTAAAAGACGATGAAAAATATAAAACTATTGGGTACGCTTTTGTTACAGGATTAATAGAAGGGAAAGAGAGTACTAAAAAGAACGGGGGAGATGAATAATGAAAAATGATATGAAACCAAAAGGATTAACACTATCTATGGTTTTTGAAGCAGAAAGTGCAAATTATGGAGAATCTGTGGGGAATGTAGCTTCATTGAAAAAGGTAGCTAGAGGAAAAGGCGAGCAGTATACCTATATAGCAAGACAAGCCATTAGGTATAACATCGTTGAACAACTTGGAGAAGCTTGTGCAGAAGTAAGGGCAGAGGGTAGTGGCGATAAAAAAGTAATACAATTCCATCCAGATGCAACCATAAAAGACTATCCAGAAGTAGATTTTTTTGGCTATCTTAAAACCATGAAGGGGACAGGAGGAAAGAAGAGATCAGCTAAGGTAAGACTTTCAAACGCAATATCTTTAGAAACCTTTAAAGGAGATTTAGACTTCTTAACCAACAAAGGACTAGCAGATAGAATAAAGGAAAATATGAACATAGCACAAGCTGAGATACATAAGTCTTACTATCGATATACTGTAACTGTGGATTTAGAGCAAATAGGCATCGATGAAGAATATGAGATAGAAATAGATAATACAGAAAAAGCAAGAAGGGTTCACAAATTGTTAGACACAATCGCATTATTGTATAGAGATATAAGGGGGAGGAGAGAAGATCTAAAACCTCTATTTGCTATAGGTGGAGTATATGATATTAAAAATCCAATATTTCAAAATGTTTTGGATGTAAAAGACCAGCGGTTAATTGTTGAACAGATAGAAGGCGTATTATTTGAAAATATTAAAAAAGATACTTATTGTGGGTTAATTGAAGGTAAATTTGAAAATGATAAAGAAATCAAAGAAAGGTTAAATCCTCAATCGATGCCAAAACTTTTTGAGACTTTAAAAGGAAAGGTAAAGGATTACTATGAAGGCTATTAGATTAAAACTATACCAGGAAATGACCAACTATAAAAAACCTACAAGTTTTCAGTTAAAGGAAAGCTATCCCTTACCACCATACTCTACTGTTATAGGAATGGTGCATACTTTGTGTGATTATAAGGAGTATAAAGAGATGGATATCAGTGTTCAAGGTAAATACTTCTCTAAAGTGAACGATTTATTCACAAGGTATGAGTTTAAGAGTGGAATGACATTCGATGGTGCTAGACACCAAATAAAGGTTGAAGAATTTGGCATCAGCAGAGGTGTTGCTACAACGGAGCTTTTGGTTGATGTAGAGCTTTTAATTCATATCATTCCATATGATCAAAGATTAATTGCTGAGATAGAAAGTGCTTTGCTGTATCCTAGAGAATATCCTTCACTAGGAAGAAGAGAAGATTTAGTTGTTATCCAAGAAGTAAAAGTAGTAGATGTTTTAGAAAAAGAATTAGAAGAGGATATTGAGTTAGAAGAAAATTATACAGCCTATATACCGTTAAAATTAATTGATAGTGGAGCTATCATATTAAGTGGACCAGATGCTGGTATTAGGAGTAGAGGTACAAAGTATAAATTAAATAAAAACTATGAGTTAGTAAACTATGGAACTAAAAAAGCACCTAAAGTTTTTAGGAAATGGAATAAAGTAGATGTTTTGTACACCTCTAACATTATTGCCAGTGAATATGAAACTATATTAATAGATGAAGATGAGAATATTGTTTTTGCTTCTTGAATAACCTCAAAGGAGGGAAAATGTGAATAGATATTTAGCTAAATCAAATCCGCAGGAAACAATTCAACAACATACAGATCATTTACTAAAGAATTATAATATTTTAAAATCCATATATCCTAATTTAGAAATAAATTGGGATATATTATACCTAGCATGCTTATATCATGATCTTGGAAAGATGAATATTAAATTTCAACAAAAGATTGAGAGTCAAGAAAAAATAGAAGGTGAAATACCTCATGGAATTTTAAGCTTGGCTTTTATAAATGCAAAAGCATTAAAAGATAGAGGATTTAATGATGATGAAATAAAAATTTTAGCACATGCTGTAGCATATCATCATGAAAGAGAATTTAATTTTGATAATCATCAACTAAAAGAAGAAATAAAACTTATTGAAAAAGAAGCAGAGAACTTCATGTATGAAAAGATTAAGGATATTCAAGTTAAGAAGCTAGGAGCCAAATATTTTGCCAAGGACAGAATATACCAAAAAGATAATGAAAAAATGTTTTTCAATTATATTTTAGTGAAGGGTTTATTAAATAGAATTGATTACGCTGCCAGTGGAGATATAGATGTTGAAAAGCCAAATGACTTTCTGATGAAGAGTTTAAGTAATCTAATGGAAGAATGGCAAGAAAAAGATATCCATGCGACTTGGAATGACTTACAAAAACACATGTTATCTCATAAAGAAGATAATATCATTGCTATAGCAGAAACCGGTATGGGAAAAACAGAAGCAGGACTTCAATGGATAGGAGATCAGAAAGGTTTTTTTACGCTTCCATTAAAAACAGCTATAAATGCAATGTACGATAGAGTAGCAGGAAAAATTATTAAAGAGGGTTATGAAGATAAAGTAGGTTTGCTGCATTCTGATACTTACAGTGAATATTTAAATAAGGATTTGGAAGAAGTAGATATTGATGAATACTACAATAAAACAAAACAACTATCTCTCCCTCTTACAATTTGTACTTTAGATCAAGTGTTTGACTTTGTGTATAGGTATAGAGGATTTGAATCAAAGCTTGCTACTTTAGCTTATTCAAAAACTGTAATTGATGAGGTTCAAATGTACTCTTCTGATTTATTGGCATACTTAATTATTGGTTTATCCTATATTACCAAAATTGGTGGAAAGTTTGCTATATTAACAGCCACATTACCCAACTTAGTGATTGATTTATTAAAGGAAGAGGGGATAGATTTTATTCCTCCCAAAACCTTCACAAATAATGATAGAGTAAGACATAGTGTAAAAATCATAAGGGAACAGATGAATACAGACTATATTATAAATTTATATAATAAAAATAAAGTATTAGTTATTTGTAATACTGTAAAAGAAGCACAGCGGGTATATAAAAACCTAAAAATTCAACACAAGGTTGAATGTGTAAATTTGTTCCATAGTAATTTTATAAAAAAAGATCGTAAAGAAAAAGAACATAACATACTAAGTATAGGAAACAAAGACTCAAGTGAATATGGTATATGGGTAACTACTCAAGTGGTGGAGGCATCGCTAGATATTGACTTTGATATACTAATTACAGAGTTGTCGGACTTAAATGGGCTTTTTCAGAGGATGGGAAGATGCTATAGAAGTAGACAATTTAATGAAAGTGGATATAATTGTTATGTTTTTGATGGAGGGGACAAGGAGTGTAGTGGTGTTGGCTATGTTATAGATAAAGATATTTTTCAGCTATCGAAAGAAGCTTTAAGAAATATAGATGGTCAACTAAAAGAAGAAGACAAGATGAAGCTAGTAAGCAACCTCTATACTACTGAAAACTTAAAGAATACTAAATATTATAAACTAATAAAGGCGAATATCGATTATGTAAAAAGTATAGAGGATCATGAAAAGTGTAAAAATGAAGTGAAAAAAATATTTAGAAACATTAATTCTATGACAGTTATTCCAAAAGAGGTATATAATAAAAATCTCGAAGTAATTAGTAGTTATATTGATATTTTATCGAAAGAATATGATAAAGCCATGAGCAAGAAGGAAAGAGGGGAACTGAAAGGCAAAAAAGTCATAGCTCGAAGTAAATTGATGGATTTTACTTTAAGTGTTCCCTATCATAAAACTAAAGAAAATCTTATAAAAAGTATAAAACTGAACAGGTATGAAACCATTCCCATATTGAACTGTAAGTATTCAAGTAGAATTGGAGTAGAGTATATTGAAAAAGACAGGTTTAAAGAAGATTCTATAGATTACTTTATATAGAAAATTGTTCTATTAGGCAGGGTGGTAAATATGAAAAAAGTAACTGGTGTTATGATTTATTATTATTTCATTTGTGATAGAAAACTATGGTTTTTTATGAATGATCTTAATATGGAACAAGGTAGTGACTTAGTAAGCATGGGAAAATTAATAGATGAAACATCCTACAAAAGAGAAAAGAAAAATATTCTAATCGATGAAAACATCAATATAGATTTTCTAAAAGATTGGAAAGTTATTCACGAAGTGAAAAAATCAAGAAAAATAGAGGAAGCATCTAAATGGCAGCTAAAATATTACATATGGCTATTAAAACAAAAAGGTGTGGATATAGAAAAAGGTATATTAGATTATCCGCTTTTAAGAAAAAGAGAAGACGTATTTTTGGACAAACAAGATGAAGAAGAACTGCAAAAGGTTCTGGAGGAGATAGACAAAATAAGGTCATCAAAATTACCACCAGCAATCAATAAAAAAGCTATATGTAAAAATTGTGCTTACTATGAACTTTGCTACATATAGGAGGCGGATATGGGAGAGACTTTTTATATTTTTAAAGATGGTGATTTAAAAAGAAAAGATAATAACATTATTATAACAACCTTAGAAGGAGAAAAGAAAAATTTAAAGGCTGAAGTCACAGAAGAGATTTACCTATTTGGAGAAGTACAGATGAATACTAAGCTGCTAAATTTTTTATCTCAACAGAAGATAACAATGCATATATTTAACTATTATGGCTTTTATAGTGGTAGCTTTTATCCTAGAGAAAGCAATATAAGTGGCTATTTGCTGGTAAATCAAGTGAAAAAATACGATGATCAAGAGGAAAGAGTAAGGATAGCCAAAGAGATATTGAAATCAGCTTCATATAATATATATAGAAATTTGAGATATTATAACCGTAGAGGTATTGATTTGGACAATCCTGTGAAAGAAATAGAAAGTTTAATGAATAAACTAGACTTTGGAACAGATATACATCAACTTATGGGAATAGAAGGTAATATAAGAAAAATATATTATGCCACTTGGAACAGCATTATAAAACAAGATATATGTTTTGAAAAAAGAGTAAAAAGACCACCTGATAACATGATAAATTCCTTGATTTCATTTGTAAATAGTCTTATATACACAACTGTACTTTCTGAAATATATAAAACTCAGTTAAATCCTACAATAAGCTTTTTGCATGAACCAGGTAGTAAAAGATTTTCCTTATCTTTAGATATATCAGAAATATTTAAACCTTTAATTGGAGAAAGAATGATATTTTCATTGCTTAATAAAAATCAAATTACTGAAGAAGACTTTGAAAAAGAGTCTAATTTCTTATACTTAAAAGAAAGCGGTAAAAAGAAAATACTCTTAGAGTATGATCGTCGGCTCAAGCAAACTATTAGTCACAGAGATTTAGGAAGACAGGTATCCTATAGATATCTTATCAGACTAGAGTGTTATAAGCTTATAAAAGATATAATTGAAGAAAAGAAATATAGTGGATTTAAAATTTGGTGGTGATGCTATGTATGTAGTTTTAATGTATGATATAATGATGGATAAAGATGGTGCTAAAGTGCAGAGAAATACCTTTAAAATATGCAAGAGATATTTAACCCATATACAAAAATCTGTATTTGAGGGGAATTTAACAGAATTAAATTTAATGAAGTTAAAAAAAGAATTAGGTCAGTATATAAGGGATCATAAAGATTCTCTGGTAATATTTAAGAGTAGGGATGAAAAATGGCTAGCTAAGGAGTTCTTAGGGTTAAAAGATGATAAGACATCTAATTTTTTTTAGATAACAATCTGTCGATCTCTAGTAATGTAAAAACAGACGGTATCGACAAAGTCAATTTATATCTTATGTAAAAAGTATTTTTTAGAAAAAAGATGTACTCAATATAACTTTAAATGACTTTTAAACCACACTTGGACAGAAAGTAAGTGTACAAGCCAGTAGTATAAATGCTTTAAAATGAGCGACCTTTAATAGAACTACAGTAGAATGTAAATCCTTTTTAAAAGGCATAAAAAAACACCCTTCTAAAACCTTTAATAGAACTACAGTAGAATGTAAATTTTTAAAACCCTGCTGTCTAAAATACTGTATTGTCTTCCTTTAATAGAACTACAGTAGAATGTAAATAACAATAGCAACACCCAAAATATCAAACGAAAAAGTTGCCTTTAATAGAACTACAGTAGAATGTAAATCCTTATATTATTGTAGAGGGTTCAGTTCACAAAGCTACCTTTAATAGAACTACAGTAGAATGTAAATTTATTAGACAGATATTCAAAAGGGGGATGAATATGGCCTTTAATAGAACTACAGTAGAATGTAAATCATAAGGCTTCACACAAAGCCCCTGATGTTGCCCTACCTTTAATAGAACTACAGTAGAATGTAAATTTAATAGAAGCAGCTGGAACACTTAACGTAACAGAAGCCTTTAATAGAACTACAGTAGAATGTAAATTCTTAATAATCTCCGTTGCGGTTTCTACTGGCACACCTTTAATAGAACTACAGTAGAATGTAAATACAATTGTTTGTAGATTTTGAAGATGCTCATGCGGCCCTTTAATAGAACTACAGTAGAATGTAAATAACCCAAAAACAGTGAAACAAATACTTGATTGGCTTCCCTTTAATAGAACTACAGTAGAATGTAAATACAGGAAAAGAATAATCTTCTTTTGCAAGATCTGCCCTTTAATAGAACTACAGTAGAATGTAAATTTTGGATCATCTCTACCACCCTTTCGGACTATAGTCCTTTAATAGAACTACAGTAGAATGTAAATATTGTTACATATTGCAGGCAAAGCCTGCAAAAATACACCTTTAATAGAACTACAGTAGAATGTAAATTTAAACATGATTATAGTTCACTTGCGTTTGAAAATTCCTTTAATAGAACTACAGTAGAATGTAAATTTGGTTAAAGAAATAAAAAAAGAGTGCAAAAGGTAAACCTTTAATAGAACTACAGTAGAATGTAAATGCTTGTATATTGGTCTTTGCGTTAATAGCTGCTAATCCCTTTAATAGAACTACAGTAGAATGTAAATTGATAAAAAAGCAGAGTGTTTTACAAGGGGTATAGCCCTTTAATAGAACTACAGTAGAATGTAAATAGAACTATTAACATTGTGAAACCTGAAGTGATTTTAACCTTTAATAGAACTACAGTAGAATGTAAATAGAACAGATTCAAGATACCTTTCAGAAGATATGATCTCCCTTTAATAGAACTACAGTAGAATGTAAATTCAGGAAATTCTTCCCTATATTGATAATCTGTATCCCTTTAATAGAACTACAGTAGAATGTAAATACTTGTCCCTCGATACAATAAAATAAGGGAGGAATCCTTTAATAGAACTACAGTAGAATGTAAATAAGGTAGCCAAAATTATAGCAGCATATCTAAAGTTACCTTTAATAGAACTACAGTAGAATGTAAATAGATGGAAGGTGCTTATTGTGCTGAGACAGCATATTTCCTTTAATAGAACTACAGTAGAATGTAAATGTATCACGAACATAAATATTATAACCTTCTATCATCCTTTAATAGAACTACAGTAGAATGTAAATAGATGTATTATAAGCAGTGCTACTTCATCTATCGCCCGTTAATAGAACTACAGTAGAATGTAAATCCAATAAGTAAATCTATTTCAGTTTTGACATATCCCCTTTAATAGAACTACAGTAGAATGTAAATATGAGAAAAAAGAAGCAGTAAGGACCATAAGGCGGGCCGTTAATAGAACTACAGTAGAATGTAAATAAAAAAGTAGAAAAAGAGAAATACACAGGGCAAGATCCTTTAACAAATAGAAATACAACCGTAGAAAAATAAAAACAAACATACTAAAGATAGCACAGTAAAGTATAGGAAAAATGTGTTGAAGACAATAATTAGCGTAATTATAGGATATATATTTTAAAATATAAACTACATTTGCATCTAGGCTTAAGTATAGGGTACAATTGAAGGGTTAAGAATTATCTAAGAAAAGATGAAAATAGAATGAGACTTAATTCAGGGGGAGTTTTTACTCTTACTGAATTGTAGTCGAATTTATTTCGGGGATGTAGTGTTTGACCTCCCACTTAGATAAGTAGATAACCCAAATCTTTGATCTGGTGTTAGTCACTTAGTTTGTTCACCTAGAAGTGGGAGTCTTAGCAATACAGCGAAGAATAAATTAAGAGAAGATAAGAAATAAAAACTCATCTAAAGATGAGGAGGCGTAAATGATGAACAAAACTGCTATTAAAAGCTTTGCTATTAGAGCAAGGAAGAAGTTAATAGAAGGTATAACCCAAAAAGCCCATGGGCTTGGTATTATGAAGAATGAAAGAAAAGATATTGAGATCCTCGAAAATGGGTTTAAAATTAAAGGAGTAGAAAATCGTAGAATTTATAAAAAGTACGAAAAAAAGCAAAGAGAAAAATTAATATCTGAGATTAGGGAAAAGGGATTTGAACAGGTAATTGAGGAAGTAGCCTATACATGGTTTAATCGCTTTATTGCGCTGCGTTTTATGGAGGTTAATGGTTACCTCCCAATAGGCGTGAGGGTGTTATCTTCTGTAGAAGAAGGCAGAACAGAGCCAGACATCATAAAAAAAGCTTTAAATGTAGATTTAGATATTGATAGAAATCTTGTTTGCAAGCTTATAGATGCAAATGATATGGAGGATCTCTATAAATATCTGATCATTAAACAGTGTAACCAGCTAGGGCATATTATGCCTACGGTATTTGAAGAAATAGCTGATTATACTGAACTTCTTTTGCCAGAAGGTTTGCTGTCAAAAACCTCCGTCATTAGAGATCTAGTAGTGTCTATTCAAGAGGATGACTATAAAGATCAAGTAGAGATTATTGGATGGTTATATCAATATTATAGCTCAGAAAAAAAAGATAAAATATTTGCAGATTTAAAAAAGAACAAGAAAATTGCTAAGGAGGATATTCCAGCTGCTACTCAACTATTTACGCCAAAATGGATCGTACGATATATGGTGGAAAATACCTTGGGAAGACTTTGGTTGACCTCTCACCCAGATGAAGGATTAAAGGCTCAGTGGAAGTATTATTTAGAAGAAGCGGAACAAGATTCAGAAGTGCAAAAAAAGCTTGATGAACTAAAAAATCCTAATTTATCTCCAGAAGAAATAAGAGTATTGGACCCTGCGATGGGATCGGGACATATCTTAGTATATGCTTTTGATGTACTTTATTCTATTTATTTAAAGGCAAATTACCAGGAAAAAGATATACCACAGCTAATACTAGAAAAAAACTTATATGGACTAGATATAGATGATCGGGCAGGGCAGTTAACAGTTTTTGCTCTTATGATGAAGGCTAGAAGTAAAAATAAAAGAATTTTTAAGGAAAAGATTGATTTAAATGTTTGTGCTATTCAAGAAAGTAACGAAATTCCGAAAGAGGCAATAGAATATCTAATAAATTCAAAGGGTGCCGATATTGTAAAAACTGTCAGTAAAGAAGATGTGGAATATTTATTGGCAGTGTTTCAGGATGCAAAGGAATATGGTGCTATTTTAGATGTGAAGAAAATAAATTATGCTGTTATTGAACATAGATTAGAAGAGCTTAAAAAGGAAGAAATTTTAGACTTGTTTCAACTTCATTATACACAAATCATTTTAGAAAAGTTACCTAGCTTAATCAAACAGGCCAAAATCATGAGTCAAAAATATGATGCAGTCATAGCAAATCCACCCTATAGCGGATTAAGAAAATTAAATGATCAGCTGAAAAAGTATATAGAAGATAATTTTCAAGCATGTAAGTATGATCTTTTTTCAGTTTTTTTTGCTAAAAACATTGATTACACAAAAAAATCGGGATTTATTGGTTTGATGACGCCAAATGTATGGCAATATATTTCATCTTATAGAAATTTGAGAGAACTTATCATAAATAATTATCAATTGATGAGTTTGATACAGTTAGCCGATAATGGTTTTAAAGATGCTTCCGTTTCAATTAGTACCTTTGTTATGAGAAAGGAAGCTGGTAAGTATCATACAACCTTTATAAAGTTAGACAATGATTTTGACGAAGCTGAGGAACAAGAAAAAGTTGATGCTATAGCTAAGTTGTTTTCTAAAAATACCCATGTGTTAAATACAGAATTATTTAAGAGTATACCAGATAATAAAATTGCTTTTTGGGCTACCGAACAGACCATCAGAACATTTTTAAAAGGAAAAAGGCTGGAAGCTATTGCAAAACCACGTCAAGGTATGGCTACATCAGATAATAATAAGTTCCTTAGATTGTGGCATGAGGTTGACATCTGTAAAATACAGTTTTTTTCCAAAACTTCAGAAGATTTTCATTTAAAATGGGCACCTTACAACAAGGGGGGTGGCTATAGAAAGTGGTATGGAAATAATGAGTTCATAATTAACTGGCAAAACAATGGGGAAGAAGTCAAAGAATATGCAAAAAAATTATATGGTAGTTACTCTAGGACAATCAAAAATGAAAAGTTTTATTTTCAATCAGGTATCACCTATACATTTATAGGTAAGGATGTAGGCCCTAGATTTACACCAAATGGATTTATTTTTGATGTTGCTGGGTCTATGATATTTATTGAAGATGAGAAACTACTTTATATTTTAGGGTTAATGGCCTCTAAGTTGTCCAAGTACTATATGGACATTTTGAACCCCACCATTAATATCCAGGTAGGAGATATTAAAAATATTCCAGTAATCTTAGACAAAGAAAAGGAAGAAAATATTAAGGCCCTGGTTTCTAGATGCATTAGAAAGGCGCAAAAAGATTGGGATTCCTTTGAAACATCATGGAACTTCAAGCAGCATCCATTACTAAGAGGCTCAGCAATAAAAAATGATTTTAATGCAAGTAAAATAGAAACTGCTTTTAAGGAATGGGAAGATGTTATTCATAAAGAATTTTATCAGATGAAAGCCTATGAGGAAGAACTAAATAAAACATTTATTGAAATCTACGGGCTAGAGAATGAGCTGACACCCGAAGTGAAAGAGATTACGATGAGAAGGAGAGGAGATATTCAATCCTTTATCTCCTATGCGGTAGGATGCATGTTTGGAAGATATTCTTTAGATGAAGAAGGGTTGATTTATGCAGGTGGAGAGTTTAAGATAGACAGGTACAAGACCTTTATCCCTGCAAAAGATAATATTATCCCAATAGTGGAGGATGATTATTTTGAAGACGATATTGTCAATAGATTTGTAACGTTTGTAAAAATAACCTTTGGTGAAAAAATGTTAGAGGAAAATCTTGATTATATTGCACGCTTATTAAGTAAGAAAACCAATGAAACTTCTAGACAAACCATAAGAAGATATTTCTTAGAGGACTTTTATAGCGATCATTTAAAAATCTATAGCAAACGACCTATTTATTGGTTATTTGATAGTGGTAAAGAAAACGGATTTAAAGCCCTGATCTATATGCATCGCTATGATGTTTCAACGGTGGATAGAATCAGAACAGATTATCTTCATAAATTGCAAAAGAGATATGAGGATGAGGTGAAAAATCTAAATATACTTATAAAATCAGAGTTGCCTGAAAAGCAAAAGACTGCTGCAATGAAGAGAAAAGAGTATATAGAAAGGCAAATAGCACAATGTGCTATCTATGATCAGATCATTGCACATATAGCTAATCAAAAAATAGAGATTGATTTAGATGATGGTGTGCAAGTAAATTATTCTAAGTTCCAAAATGTGAAGATTTCTCAAGGAAAAGAATTAACACTTAACCTTTTAGCTAGAATTTAGCTTAGAGAAATAAAATCTAAAATACAAGACAAACTGGTTGACAAATAATGTATTTTGTCAACCAGTTTTCATTATAGTCGAATTTACTTCGAGGATGTAGTGCTTGATCTCCTACTTGCATAAGTAGGTCACCCAAATCTTTGATTTGGTGTTAGTCACTTAGTTTGTTCACCTAGAAGTGGACGTCTTAGCAAATACACCGAAGGATAAAATGATCTATATATTTTAGCATAAGGTTTTATTTATTTCTAAGCATCAAGGTAGACAGGTTTCTCCATCAAGTGGAGTAAATTCTGATTCTTCGATACTTCAGCTTCATGAATTACACCTGCTTGCGCAAAGGCATTTAATAAATAAGCAATGGGAACCACACCGCTATATTCTTCTCCTTTTGTTACGATAATATAGTCATAGACGGTGCTTTCTTCCCTAGACATAGCTATATTTGAAGCCTCTCTAATATTTATTGAATGATCAAGGACTAAAGGGGCATGATTCATTATACTGCTTAAAGGACGTAGTAAAAAGTTATTTTGATTCCCTTCTTTTCGCATTTGATAGTAAAACTTATGACGCATGATTAGTCCTATAACCTTCTTTTCTTTTAATACGACAATACCTTGTAAATTGTAGGATTCACTAAAGATATTGTTAGCTTTGTCACAAGTATCATCCTGTTGTAAAGGAGAGTCACGACGCTGTAACATGCCAATTGTCAGGGTGGTAGGCAGTCGTTGAATTTTTTTATTCTGTTGGTTGAGTCGTTGAATTTCCTCCATTAGTTTAGGGGAAATAGCAACAAAACCCTCTGAAGGACGCTGAATATAATAACCTTGACCATAGGGAATACCAATTTCAATCAAGGTTTTAAGCTCCTCCGAGGTTTCAATCCCTTCAGCAATCACTTGAATATTTGTTATGTGTGAAAATTGCTGAAAGCTTTTTAATAATTCTTTTTTCATCATATCTTTATCGATATCTCGAATAAGGGCCATATCAATTTTTATGAAATTAGGACGAATTTCTGTCATAAGCCGTAGGCCAGAGTATCCGTCACCTGCATCATCTATAGCAATGCGATAGCCTTGATGGCGATAGTTTTCGATAATTTGGTTAAATGTCTTATAATCGCTTACTGCAGTATGTTCCGTAAGTTCAAAAATTATATGATTAGTATCAATGTTATGATGTCTTAGAAATTCCTTTGTGAAGCCTTTTTTAAATTTAATATCTTTAATAATATCAGAATCTATATTGATAAATAAGAGCTTATCAGAAATAGTCTCTTTTGCTTTTTCAATAGCTTTTAAGCGACAGAGGAGGTCTAACTCCCATACTTTATTGACCTTTTTAGCATAATGAAATAGTTCATCAGGATAATGAAAGTGGCTATTTGCTGGACCACGGCTTAAAGCCTCATAACCTAAAACGCCACCATCTTTTAAGGAAATGATTGGCTGAAAATAGGTGGTAATTTCTTGTTTTTTAAGGATATTAAAATATTCCTGTTTTAAGTTGTTTTTAATCATTGCAATTGCCATAAATATACTGCTCCTCTATGAATTTTTATCTTAATGTTTATGCTTTAGCTTTTAGCCTTGTGCTTTTTATAAGGTACTACTTTTTATAGATGAGGTAGTATGCCCATCTAAACCTCTAATATTCAGTTGTACTGAAGGTGTTGCTTTGCAAAAGAGAAGGATCAAGTGGCAATTTTAAAAAGAGGGTATAATTTGTGCAGGCGCTTTTCTATAATATCACTGATTTCATACCAATTGTTGACTCGAGTAACTTTGGGAGGTAAGATTCCTTGATTATAGTGGCAGTCCATAAGTAATACTTCAAAGCCTGCTAGTGAAAGCTGCATAGCATTTTCGTATCGATCTTCAATAAAAATATCACATGCTAATTCCTGTGCTTTAGTTACTTTATTATGGCTACCCAGTAGAGACAAAGAATGGGAGGAGATTTGATGATGTATAAACCATCTATTTGTCACATCTTTCATTTTTTCTTCACGAGCTGTAACGAAGTGGATTTTATGCTGTTTATATAATTCATTTACAATAGTTTTTACTCCTTCTCGGATTTTCGCCTCTTCATGAAGTACTTCTCCATATAATGTGTAAAATTCATCATAGGCTTTTCTACTTACGCCTAAAACCTCATGTATTTCATAGACCTTTACATCTTTAGGCGCAATTTTCCTGGAAAAATAATCATTTGCTCGAGGAATCCAATCATAAGCTTCAGTAATGGTACCATCAATATCAATACATAGATTTAAATGTTTCACTGCTTATTCCTCCCATCTTTTCAGTAATTTTTCTTTTAAGTTATAAAACTATCGATTGTAAGCATTAGACAGAGTAAGTTTTTTGCTCTGCCTTCATTATATAAAAGAAATCTATAACATTCTTTAAAATTAAATTAAATTCTGGTAAAGTTATTGTAATGATTAAAACAAAGAATAGGTAATGAAAAAAGATTGTCTTGCCAGACAGTCTTTTAAAATATTATCATGACTTTTTTACGATGGAGCCTCTAATTCACCAACAAATTCCAGTATAGAATAGGACTATACAATTAACAATAATAGTGTAAAAATTAACCAAAGTCGCTATTAGACACTGAAGCAAGATGTTTTGCGCTTTAGTTTAAGAAGGAGGAAAAAATGGATAAAAAACAGCAGAGTCATACTTCTATACAAAAAAATACAAAAAATCATCAGTTAGAAGATTATCGTAAAAGTCATGGGGAGCAGCTTCTTACAACAAATCAAGGGGTGCGTGTCTCCAATACTGATGATTCTTTGAAGGCGGGTGACCGAGGGCCGACACTGATGGAGGACTTTCATTTCAGAGAGAAGCTCACCCATTTCGATCATGAACGAATTCCAGAACGAGTGGTTCATGCCCGCGGTTTTGGCGTACATGGCTATTTTCAGGTCTATGAATCAATGGCTGAATTTACTAAGGCAAAATTTTTACAAGATCCATCGGTGAAAACCCCCGTTTTTGTGCGTTTTTCTACTGTGGTAGGTTCTCGGGGTTCAGCTGATACTGTTAGAGATGTACGAGGCTTTGCCACTAAGTTTTACACTGAAGAAGGCAACTATGATCTTGTAGCAAACAATATTCCCGTATTTTTTATTCAGGACGCTATCAAGTTTCCTGATGTGGTTCATGCTATTAAACCAGAACCTAATAATGAGATACCACAGGCTTCTGCTGCCCATGATACTTTTTGGGATTTTGTCGTTAATACGCCAGAGACGGCACACATGATCATGTGGCTCCTATCGGATAGGGCCATTCCACGGAGTTTCCGTATGATGGAGGGTTTTGGCGTCAATACCTTTAGATTCATTAATCATCAAGGAAAAGCTCGCTTTGTTAAATTCCACTGGAAGCCTTTATTAGGTGTACATTCCTTGGTTTGGGATGAGGCTCAGAAGTTGGCGGGCAAAGATCCTGACTATCACAGACGCGACCTATGGGATGCCATTAACATGGGGGCATATCCTGAGTACGAGTTAGGGGTACAGATGTTAGAAGAAGAAGAAGAGTTCAATTTTGACTTTGATATTCTTGACCCTACTAAAATTTGGCCTGAAGAAATTATTCCTGTGAGACGAATAGGTAAGATGACGCTAGATGGCAACGTAGATAATTTCTTTGCTGAAACAGAGCAGGTTGCATTTCATCCTGGTCATGTGGTGCCAGGGATAGATTTTAGCAATGACCCTCTGTTACAAGGAAGACTGTTTTCTTATTTAGATACACAGCTTATCCGATTAGGGGGCCCTAATTTCCATGAGATTCCTATTAACCGACCTGTAGCACCAATACATAATAACCAAAGGGATGGCTACCATCGTATGACAATTGATCGAAGCTCTGTTAGTTATTCTCCAAACTCTCTTCAGGGGAATGCACCAATGCCGGCTTCGGAAACAGAAGGCGGATATGTTCATTACGAAGAGAAAGTAGAGGGCAAAAAGGTTCGTCAACGTAGCCAGAGCTTTCAAGATCACTATAGCCAGGCTACGCTTTTCTGGAACAGTATGTCTACTGCAGAAAAGCAGCACATTATAGAAGCCTTCCACTTTGAGGTAGGAAGTGTGATGGATAAACAAATCAAGCAACGGGTGGTAGACATGTTTAATAATGTAGATGGACAATTGGCTGCTCAGATTGCTGCTGGAGTCGGTGCTACACCGCCAGCAAATCCGGGTAATGCTGGTATTACAGCTTCATCCCCAGCTGTAAGTCAGGAGAACACCGTTAAGGATGCAAAGACTAGGAAGGTTGCTATATTACTAGAAAATGGATTTAATCATCAGGAGGTAAGTCAAGTAATGGAGGCGTTAACCGCTGCTGGCGTACATTCAGAAATCATTAGCAAGAATTTAGGTATGCTTACAAGTGTTGATGGCCAACAGTTGGAGGTTGGAAAAAACTACGTAACCACTGGATCTATCAAGTATGATGCAGTCTACATAGCTGGAGGTCAGCAAAGCATAAATACTTTAATGATGCAGGGTGATGCGCTGCACTTCATTAATGAAGCTTTTAAGCATGCAAAGACAATTGGAGCTACTAATGAAGGGATAGATTTGTTGATGGCTTCTGCTATACAAGGGGTGGCTATGGCTGGTGCAGATACCCAAGCACAGGTAATAACTGAAATGGGTGTCATAACAGTAAGAAATGTCACAGATATGAAGAATTTTACCAAAGAATTTATCAATGGCATGGCTCAACATCGCCATTGGATTCGTCAAAACAAAAAACAAATGATACCTGCTTAGTTATTAGATAAAACTTCAGTGAAGTTATACTATAAGGATTTTAAAGCCTTGATAAAGGTTTACTATCATACCTTTGAGTACCCATAACATGAATTTGTTATGGGTACTTGTTTTTTTAGTCGTTTTAGGCGTAACTATGTATACTTGGTAATAATGTGTTGACGCCTATATAAGTAAACAGCACACAGATAAAACCTATTATGCTAAATAAAGCAGCCTTTTTTCCCCGCCATCTCTTTGTTAATCTAAGATGAAGATAAACCGAGTAGATAATCCAAGTAATAAAAGACCAAGTTTCTTTAGGATCCCATGCCCAATATCTTCCCCAAGCCTGTTCTGCCCAAATGGCGCCTGTGACAATTACTAAAGTAAGAAATAAGAAGCCTAAAGCAGTGGCTCTATAGCTTATTGCATCTAATTTTTCTAAAGTAGGTATATGTTTATGGATAAATTGGTCTTCCTTAAACTTGTCTTTTAGTAAATACATGCAGGAAACACCACAAGCCACACCAAAGGAACCATAACCAATAACCGCTGTAGCCACATGAAGAGCAAGCCAATAGCTTTGTAAAGCTGGCATTAAAGGACGTACGTCCTTTGACTGCATTGCGGCATAACCTATGATAATAAAGATAATTGGTGTAACGAAGGTACCCATAGCTCTGAAATGATATTTATGTTCAAAAATAATAAAACATAGGCTAATCCCCCAGGCAAAGCTTGTTGCAAACTCATACTGATTTGTTAAAGGTATCCGTTCTGCGCCAATCCCCCGAACTATAATCGCTAAAGTATGCAGGATAAAGGCGATTTTAATTAAAAACGTAGCATACATTCCGGCTTTTTCATGTTTCATAACAAAAAACAAAAAGTATAATACCATCGAAATAATATAGGTAGATATAGCCACATTGAAAAAACTATTTTCAAGTTGTAGTAAATTTTGTAGTTCCATCATTCGTCCTCCATTCATTATATTTTTTGCAAAAGTTGTTCTATTTGATGTTTATAATTTTCTTGGTCTTTTATTGTATCTGCCCATAATAAAACTTTTCCATCTTTTCTTTTTAAGATTTGTAGTTGTCTTGGTTGAAAGTAAAAAGCAAAAAGAATGCCAAGAAGCAGTAGGAATCCGCCTAACTTTGCCCCAGAGATCCCAGGATCTTTTGTTATCTGTAGAAAAGTAAATTGTCTTGGATTTTTTATCGTAAAGGTATATTCTTCCCATGTAACGGTTTCACCCATAGCAACTACATTCATATCTGCCCGTTGACCCTCATAAAAAACAGTATAAAGTAACTGTGGATTGTTAGGGTAAGGACTGATTGTAAAAGGTCTACCCATGGAAACATGATAATCTGGATAAAAATTTACAAACTGGAGGGCAATTTTTTGATTGTCATCCACATGAATTTCATTTTGATATAGAATGCGCTCTGCTATTACTTGATCATCACGCTCTAAAGTCATATCTACAGCCCAACCTGTACCATTTTGATAGATACTGAAATTGTCCATTCTAAAGGGATGATTCACAGAAAGTTCTCCTTTTGTAAGCTGATTGCCAGTAGCGGCGTCAAGAACAGTAATTTCACTAATATACTGCCTGACACTATGATCTTCACGAAATTGTATTTCAAAAGCATCTATCTGTATTTCATATGGCGTATTATCTATCTTTTCTTTAATACCAGGTACGCCATAAAGATAAGTTTCAAATCCAGCAATTTGTCCAAACATATAGGATACAAGGATGAATAACAATCCAATGTGCGTCAACCAAGATCCTAAAATACCAAATCTATTTTTACAACTCCAATAATACATTCCTTCTTCAGTTTCTAGCTTTTTTATTTTAAAGAACCTTGCCTTCTTGAAAAATTTTTCAACATTGATCTCTTTGTTTAGTTCTTTTTTTATTAAATAGTTCTCTCTTTTCAACTCCTTGTATAGCTCAGGTGTTTTCGTCATTTGTTTTATAAGTATGGGTAAACGGATAATGCTACACAAAGTTAAATTGATGGAAAGTACAACCGTCATTGTAATAAACCACCATGAGTTATATACATTATGCAAACTTAAGGTAGTAATCAACGTATATACGAGGGAACTATATTCCCTTTGATAAAATAACAATGGATTTTTTTGAGGAATGATTGTTCCTGCAATAGAGGATATACCGATAAGAAGCAATAGAATAATTCCAAACTTCATGGAATGAAGAGCCTGCCAAGACTCCTTTAAAACACTGTCCTGTTTCATCCTCTTACGCTCCTTTCATCTTGTATCGTTGGGGCTATAAAATAGCCCCAACATTTATAGTTCTTGCCTGAATAATTCTAATCCTTTTTCAGCATACATACGAGCTTCGGTTAAGGTATCACGAGCTAATTGAGGATTGTGGAAACCTGTGGCGTTTTCTACAAACACAAAATCCCATCTCCACTGAGCTTTACGATGATAGTCTCTTGCTAAGTCTAAAAACTCCTCAGTGTGTTCACCAGCCTCAACAGCTTTAGTAAGTTCATCAATTAGTTCAACAATTAAATCACTGACTTCATTTGTGGTAGATTCTATTTCTGCTTGAATTGTTTCGACCCGTGCTATTAATGCATCAGGGGTTTCTGAATGACATCCCATACAAGAGGCTTCGATGGTTTTTAGCGGACTAGTCCAGTGGTGAGAACTAAATAAATCACCATTATCGGTACTCATATTTGGCATGTGACAGTCAATACAACTTAAACCTATGTTGCTATGAAGGCTTCCTTGGTAGGTTTCAAATTCAGGGTGTTGTACCTTCAGAAGGGGTGTTCCTGTAGTAGGATGAATCCAATCAGAGTATCCCATGTCATCAAAGGTTTTCTCAATACCAGCTACAGTAATACCATTTTCCCAAGGAAGGATAACTTCCTTTGATTCAGGATGGAGATAGTATTCAACATGGCACTGTGCACAGGCAAGATCCCCCTGTTTAAAGTCCATGTCTACTTTTTCTAGTGCTACCTTTAGATGATTTCTAGTAATTACAGGTTCTCCAGGTGCATTTTGGTGACAATCATAACAACTGATAGGACTAATAGCCTGCGCGGCAACCTCATCAAAATTCATTGCATGTACTTCACTGCCCAGTTCATTGATCATAGCTACATAATCAGGGGTTTTACAGCTTAAACAACTAGCACCTGGCTTTGGTCTCGCTGTATGTATAACATCTTCTAAAGCGTATACATGCCCCCTAGCTCTTAAATATTCCTTACTGAATCCTACACCATCATATAATACTAGAAGATTTGGATACTTTTCTAGATAGTCATAGGGTTCAGAACCGCCAAAAGTTGTTTTTTCCATCTCTGCATTTTTTAAGTAAGTCTCATATTGTAGCGGATATTGTTGCGCCCAATCCTCAGCATAGATAATTCCTTCTGGGGAATTGTCTATCGTTAGCTGAAAAACTAAAATAGCTACGAGAGAAAGAGCAACGATTGTCACAGCACTAAACCATTGATTTTTTCTAGGTTGAATCTTCATATCTTGTTTTCACCTCCTTTCTTAAGTTATGACATTATAAAAAATTAAATGTTTTTTATAATGTTTATTGCAGATAGATAAATCACTGATTTATATACCCGTTTTTTTTACAATATAATAAAATAATCTCAATTTTTCCAAATTATTATTGATGTTTAGATAAAAAGAAATTTTATTTCAAGATTGGCATCAATATTGCATAAAAAAAGATGTCTTAAGCTATCATAAAAAATTTGATACATAAGACTACTAGTATTGGGAAGAAGCTGCGACAATAAATCCCATGATTTTGAGCCTATATTCATTGCTGATATCTTTAACCTTGGCATAACCTTAGTTGTTATTATAGCAATGAGATTTGTGAAAAAAAGTAGGATAACTTACAGCTAAGTGTAGGAAAAGACACAGTAGTTATGGTGCTATCTTTTATTAGTGCCTAATCTACAAGGGGTAAGGTATAAATTACCCTGTAGATGACAAAACATACAAAGAATAACCTTAAGGGGGTGAAATTGTTATTTCAGCTGAAAAAGACACAAACGTAGTTTTTGATGGGCTAAAGTTCATAAAAGCATATCTATAATCGATGAGGAGGAAGAAAAAATGTCAAAGAAATTACCTAGTAAAAAAGAACAATTTATGCAGGCTCCAAAAAGTAGGTTACCGTTAATGATAGCGGCCTGCTGTGCTGTTCTAGCTGTTGTCGTATTATTTGTAGTCCTTGGCGCTAGCAAACAAGAAGAGGAGAAGTATTTTGGTGATACAGTGGCTGCTTCTCGGTCCTATGTAGGTGAATTTATCTCCATGACGCCTATAGCGCCTATTGTTGAAGATGGACAAATTAAAATAGCCCTACAAGATGTGGATCAAAACAATATTGTTTTTTTTGAAGTGGAAAATAATGAGGGAGATTTAGTTCCATTGATGGCTTATATTACCCCTTCAGGCCGCATTTTTGTTGGGAGTAGTATGTGTGAGCCTTGCCGAGGCAGGACATTCTCTCTTGCAGGTGATACCCTTGTATGCGATACATGCCGTACCACCTACAATATTGAGAACCATGAATTTATTTCTGGGTCTTCTGCATGTGGATCTTATCCTCCTGTGAATATGAATCCAGAGATACAAGATGAAATCATTATGATTGATCTGGAGGAAGTTCTAAACTGGAGAGTTCGTGGGTAATCGTTGTTTTTAAAAAGGAAGAGAGGATGAAATTGTGGATAGATACAAACAAGATGGAAAAAAACTTTCTGATGTTGGAAAATATATTCAGACAGGTTTAGTAGTGTTAATCATTCTCATAGGTATGAAGTTTGTCTTTGCACGAAGTGCTGATGTATTTGGGCCCCGGGATGGTAGGCTTAGTCAAATCGCTTTGGAATACTATGTTGAAAACTACGGAGATGACGGTCAAGAAGTAAGAGCAGTTGTACGAAATTTTGGTTGTCACCAAGAAATCCATATTTACAAAGATGGGGAGCTGGTGATGAAGGTGACCTATGCGAATGGTCAAGTATACGAGCTATGATAGAATTACCTTTAGCAATGATTGGATAAGGAGTGAAGCAATGAATATTTTTCAAATCGCTTTAAACAACTTAAAAAGACGAAAAATAAAGATGTTATTTTTAATGCTTGGCCTAGTAGTAGGCGTGGCCACTGTAGTGGGGATCTTGAATATTATCGAAGCAATGCATGTGGATTTAGGAGATAGGATTGATGAGTTTGGTGCAAATGCCATCCTTCTTCCACGCTCCGAGGAGATACACTATGGTAATACAGTTATTTCTGACCTGGCCTTTGATGTACAAAAGCTTACTATGGAGGATGTTCCTAAAATCTATTCATCCTCAGTAGCAGAGTATATCAACATTGTATCACCTAAATTGGTGGGGGCTGTGGAAATAGGGGATCAGAAGGCACTGATGGTAGGGGTAGAAACTAGACAAGAATTTACCCAAAAACCTTGGTTTTCACTGCAACAGCAGATGGGAATTGGTCCAGGGGAAAAGGTGGGAGACTTGGCCCTTATGGATATACCTGAAGATGGGCTAATTGTTGGAAGTTCTGCTGCTGAAGCTTTAGGAGTAAAAACAGGAGATTTGCTGATGATAAATGAGCAGACTTTTAAAGTATTTGGCCTGCTAAATAAGTTGGGAAGTGAAGAAGATGGCCTGGTTTATGGTAATCTAGCGGTAGTTCAGGACTTGTTGAATAGACCTCAGGAATTGTCGATGATAGAAATTTCAGCTTATTGTAATAGTTGTCCTATAGAAGAAATAGCCATGGGGCTAGAAGACGCTTTGCCAAACAGTCGTGCAATCCCTATGCGACAGGCAGCGCTTTTCCGTGAAGAAACAATTCAGCAGTTTTCAGTTTTTGGTTTTGCCCTTGCAGGAACGGTATTACTGGTTGCGGCTTTGGTTGTATTCATCACCATGCTTTCTTCTGTAAATGAGAGAAAGAGAGAAATTGGAATTTTTAGAGCTATTGGTTTCCGACGTATTCATATTATGCAGGTGATTTTCTTGGAGGCAGGGATCGTTAGTTTTTTAGGGGGATTAACTGGATATTTTCTAGGCAGTTTTATTGCCATTTATGCTGGCCCGTATTTGGTACAAATCCAAGGAGGGTTTTCCCTACAACTCCAATTACTTCTACCTGCTGTAGTACTTTCTGTAGGATTGGCACTTTTAAGCAGTGTCTATCCAGCGCTAAAGGCTGTGAAACTTGATCCGGCTGAAGCCTTGCGTTTTATTTAGTAGACTTAAAAAGAGCCAATAGCGTATCGAAGAAAAATATTAAAGGAGGATAAATATGTCTGAGACGATGATCTCATTAAGAGATATAAAGAAAGTATATAAGTCCATGGGTGAGGAAGTTCAAGCCCTGAAGTCTATAACATTGGATATTGAGAAAGGAGAATCCGTCAGCGTAATGGGGCATTCTGGATCTGGTAAAAGTACCCTCTTATCTATTATAGGAGCGCTGAATCCTCCTACCTCTGGAATCATTGAAATAGATGGTATCGATATTTATAAGCTATCCCAGGAGAGACGGGCTGATTTTAGGCGTGAATATTTAGGGTTTGTTTTTCAACAATTTCAATTAATTCCCTATTTAACGGCACATGAAAATGTTATGCTTCCTTTAACTACTACAAAACGATCAAACAAAGAAAAGAGGGAAATGGCAGAGGATGCCCTGCATCGGGTGGGTTTAGCCAATAAAATGAAGCGACTTCCTAATCAACTCTCTGGAGGGGAACAGGAAAGAGTAGCAATTGCAAGAGCTATTGTAAATGCGCCTCCACTTATATTAGCGGATGAGCCTACTGGTAGCCTTGATACAAAAACTGGTGATGAGATTATGGAACTTTTTCAACAATTAAACAAAGAAGGTTTGACGATTCTTATGGTTACCCATAATCCAGATAACACCCGTTATATGGGGCGTAGCATTATGATGAAGGATGGAAGTCTGTTATCAGATCAAGAAGAAATCCTTCAAGTACTTTCTAATAAGAAAAACTAACGGAGGGATAAAATGCAGTTTTATCATATAACATTCAACAACCTCCGCCGTCGAAAGGCAAAAATGTTTTTTGTTCTTTTGGGGCTGATGATTGGTATTGCCACCATAGTATCGGTCTATGGGGTGATAGAAGCTATGAAGATAGAGATGACCCGTCAGGTGGCAGAATTTGGTGTGAATGTTGTTATTACACCGGAGGCTGGTGGTTTAACTTTTTCCTATGGGGGTATTACTCTTCCAGAGATAATGTATGATGTAGCGCAATTAAGCACAACTGATATAGATGTAATTCAAGGACTTCCCTCAAGAAACATGATTAAAGTTATGGCGCCAAAGTTATTGGGGTTAGGTACATTAGAGCATGGACAAAAGATGATTATGGTGGGTACTGACCTACAAGAAGAATTTCTATTAAAACCCTGGTTGAGGATCAGAGACAAGGATCAACGATCAAAGGTAGAAGAGAAGATGCAAGAGACCAAAGGAGTTGGAGATAGTAAAAAGATGGATTTTGAAACCATCGATCTTACAAGGCAGGATTTGGAAGGATTGAATCCTTCAGATGATCAGATAGTGCTTGGATCTAGTGCTGCAGCATCTTTGGGGGCAATGGAAGGTGATTTAATAACCCTTTCAGGGCAGGTATTGGAGGTTTTTGGGATTTTGGTGGAAAGTGGATCAGTAGAAGATCAACAAGTTTTTATGAATCTTCCAACAGCACAGAAACTATTAAATCGTCCTGATGAAATAACCGTTATTGAAATGTCGGTTGATTACTTGGCTGGATCTGAAGAAGCTTTACTTCTAGAGATAGATGAAGCACTTCCCCACACTCAGGTCACTAGTTTGCGTCAAGAAACGCTGAGGCGGGATGAGATGCTGACGCGGTTAGTGCGTTTTGGCATGACCGTATCTTTACTAGTACTCCTTGTGGGAATGTTAGTAGTTGGCTTAACCATGTCTGCTTCTGTTCGAGAACGCACTCGGGAAATTGGGGTATTCCGTGCACTAGGTTTTCGGAAATCCCATATCGCTAAAATGATTCTTTTAGAAGGCGTTTTTATTAGTCTAGCAGGAGGATTTTTAGGCTACTTAGTAGGTATGTTAATTGCTGGCTATGGGGGACCTTTTTTTGCAGGTATGAATATTGCTGTAGTTTGGAGGGGAGATCTTTTATTGATCTCTATAATTGTAGCACTGGTGATTGGTATCCTTTCCAGTCTTTATCCTGCTTATCAAGCTGCAAAACTGGATCCAGTTGAGGCATTGCGCTTTATTTAAAAAACAGATGATAAAAACTATATGTCGTGATAGATCCTTTAAATAAAAGACCTTGAAGGTTATTTCAAGGTCTTTTAAGGTTCATCTGTAATGCATTGTTTATAAAATTTGTTTAAATAATAAACATAGCAACAATTGTAGTTACAATTAATCCAATGATAACTGGGATAAAATTTCTCCGGGCTAAATCCATAGGGGCTACTTTACAAATAGCGGCAGCAGGAATTAAACCCCAAGGAACGATGGTTCCTCCTCCTACCCAAATAGCACCAATTTGCCCTAAAGCTGCAAGGGTAGCGACGCTCCCACGCACTGCCGTACCAAAAACTCTAGCTAAAGCTCCCACTAAAGGTACGCCTGAAAAGCCAGAACCATCTAAGCCAGTAATAGCGCCTATAGTCATCTCCATTACTGCTGCCGTAGGCTTGTTCATAGGTGCAATGGAGGCTAAGGCATTTCCCAAGTCAGCTAAAATTCCTTGAGAGGCAGCAGGCAGAGCTTCTCTTCCCATTACTTGGGCAAAGGTACTTATATCTCCCATGTAAAAGAAGGCAGCAATAGGGATGATGGGACCAAAAATCTCCATACCAAATACAAATCCTGACTTGATGTATTTGGTTACTGCTTCTAAAGCACTTTTTTTATGTTCAGCAAAGCATAAAACCAGTAGAATCAAAACTGCTGTTCCTCCGATTAAAGCTGTTGCATCTCCGCCTTTTAGTTGAAAAACAAACATTGCAATAATATCAATAGTAAAAACCAATGGCACCAAAATAGCTGCTACCTTTGCAGTAGGTTTTAATTTTTCCTCGGTGAGGGTTTCTTCAATGAAGTCTTCTTCAGGTTTAAGGAGCCCTTTTTTCATATCTTTTTTTAATAGAATGTAGGCAGTAATAATAGTAACAATTCCCATTACAGCAAAGAGGGGAAGTCCTTGAATCATTAGATCCGTTACTTCTACCTGTGCTGCATTGGCCGCCATTGTGGGAGCCCCTTGGATAACAAAGTCTGTAGAAAGCGCTAAGCCATGGCCAAATAAATTAATAGCCATAGCAGCTCCTATAGCCGGAAGACCTACCTTCAAAGCTACTGGTAGTAATACAGCACCAACAAGGGCTGTAGCAGGAGATGGCCAGAAAAACCAAGATACGATAAACATGACAAAGCCCATAAACCAAAAAGCGCGATCAGGCGTTTTAATCAGTTTGGTAAAGGGCTTGACCATCAATTGATTTGCCCCTAAATCCTCCAACAATCTAGACATAGATACAATGACTGAAATAACAAATATAATCCCTAACAGTTCGGTACCGGCAACAACAAAGGCATCAAAAATTCCTCCTATTGCACCAAAAACTCCCTTTGATGCTGTTAATCCCATTAGAAAAATTCCTAAGATACAAGGAACTAAAGTATCTCTTCTCATTACCATAACTACTAAAACAACGAAAACCATCACAACATAGATCCAGTGAGTTAATGTTAGTGCCACCATACACACCATCCTTTCTCTTAAAACTCTTTTAAGAAAAGCTTCCTACTAGTTATCATATGAAGTAACAGAAAGTTGGTGCTATTTCATGAAATACATTTTGCTATCCATGATATAATGAAGTGATAGTAGGTTTTAGAAAAAACAAAAAGATTTCTAAATGCATATAATATAGTAAAAAAAGGTAATGTGGGAGGTGATGTGACATGGAAGAGAAAAAAGAAAAAGTAGTTATAGGATATAACTATGAGGGGCAACCTATCACTAGGAGTACATCAGAGATTGCCAGCTGCTGCTGTATCATATGTGATACGTGTGGAAAGTTACTTGATCCTCAAGGAGGACCCAAAAAGGTACTTTGTAAAGAATGTGCAAATAAAAAAAATATATTTCAAAAGGAAGGAATGTTAATTTAAATGTAAGAAATCTTTTAGGACACTATGGGAGCAAGATTCCAGTAGTGTCCATATCTTTCAGTAAGGAGGGAATAGTATGTGCCAAATCGGTAAAAAGTATAGACATTTTAAGGGAAAAGAATATTTGGTGTTACATATAGCAAAGCATTCTGAAACGATGGAGGAATTGGTTGTATATCAAGCGTTATATGGAGAAGGAGGTATATGGGTAAGACCTCTTGCTATGTTTTTAGAGGAGGTTGAGGTTGACGGAAAGTTAGTGAATAGGTTTCAAGAATGTAACGAAACAGCACTTGAAGAGCTATAGGTAAAAAAGCTATCCTTATAAGAAATTTTTTTAAAAGGATAGCTTTTGATATTTTCATCTTATAATAAAGACAATTTTGATTATACTAATGATTGGAGGTGAATGATTATGTTTAATCATGATAAAAAAATGATGCGAGAAGTAAAAATCGAAGCGCCTAATCCTCAATACGCTGCTTTACTGCAGGAACAATTGGGGGGGCCTAATGGAGAACTGAAAGCCGCTATGCAGTATCTTTCTCAAAGTTTTCGTGTGAAGGATCCTGATATCAAGGATTTATTTTTGGATATAGGGGCAGAGGAACTAAGTCATATGGAGATGGTAGCGCAAACAATTACTTTATTAAATGGACATGATTTAAAGGTAGAGCAGGTTACATCAGGTGTTATTGAGAATCAAGTGTTAGGTGGATTAGCACCTATGTTGACCAATGCTTCTGGAGAGCCTTGGACAGCTAATTATGTTAATGTCACAGGAGACTTGGCAGCAGATTTATTATCAAATATAGCAGCAGAACAAAGAGCTAAAGTAGTTTATGAATACTTATATCGACAGATTAATGATAAGTATGTAAAGGAAACAATAGACTTTTTGTTGAATCGAGAAGAAGCGCATAATGCTATGTTTAGAGAAGCATTAAATAGGATACAAGATACGGCTTCTAATAGAGATTTCGGGGTAACACCAGATGCTAAACTTTACTTCAATTTATCAAACCCTTCCCCTGCAACCAATGGATTTGAAGCACCAAACCCTACACCACCAAGTTTTCAGGATCCAAGACAACAACCTAACTAAGAGAAATAGCATTAGCAATGAAAACACCAAAGCAAGATTGGGGAACTTTTAGATACTTAGCAAATAAGCTTAATTAAATAGTAGGATGGAAAGCTTTGGACACATCGTGTTATAACGATGTGTCCATTTTTAATTTTTTAAAAGCAAAAAATAGTTTGGAACTTATTTGAAGCCATTGATTCCCATACATCCAAAAGAAGAACTAAAAAAGATTCAATTAAAAACTTTTTTTCAATAGCACGCAATAAGTACATCTTCATATATTGTAGTAGAAAAAAGGGAGGACGTGAAAGGAGGTGAAACACAATGGCAGATCGTATCTATGCTTCTGTAGTAAATCAGAAAACTGTATCTCAGGTACAGTTACAAGTTTTAACATTAATAGCAGCACAAGTTACCAACTTAATTGAAGCTCAAATCGGTTTTACTTTACAAACAGACGATGATGTAATAGACATCTAATTTTGAAGTTAATTAAAAAAGGGGGAGAATCAACTATGGCAGATAGAATTTATGCTTCTGTAGTAAACCAAAAAACTGTATCTCAAATTCAATTACAAGTATTGACATTAATAGCAGCGCAGGTTACTAACCTGATCGAAGCTCAGATTGGTTTTACTTTACAAACTGACAATGATGTAATAGACGCTTAAATTTCCTTTAAAAAGAATAACTTATTCAAGAAGGAGGTTATACAATGGCAGATAGAGTTTATGCTTCTGTAGTAAATCAAAAAAACGTAACCCAGGTACAATTACAGGTACTAACATTAATAGCAGCACAAGTTACTAACATTATTGAAGCTCAAATTGGTTTTGCACTACAAACTGATGATGATATTCTAGACCTATAAAAGTGCTATGTTAAACAAAGAAATCATTTAATTAGAAATCTTTACAGAAGGGAGCGCTAAAAATTGAAAATTGGATTCTCTAAAGGGGGATTAACCTTTAACTCTAAAAAATTCCATCCATTAAATATGGGTATTAAAGGATATGAAATAGAGTCTAATGAGGCAATTAACTCCGTAGATGCGGTAGAATTATTGGAGGCCCTTAGCTCAATAAAAACAAAAAAAGCTACAAAACTAGATAAAATTAAAGGTTTAAAAGAAGCAATGGATAAGATGAATAGCTAAAGAAATAGAAAGATGACAATATAGCCCTCTGCTGTATTGTCATCTTTCATTTTTAGCGTTGGAATAAGGTGGATCTTTCTTAAACTTAAGAACATTTAGTTTCTTTATTGCATAGTATGTTAATGCAGAGTACTTATCATATTATAGGTCTGAACTGTAGAGCTAAGTGAATTCATCCAGCTAAAGCTGAAGATCGGGGAAACAGGTGGAGACACTACTCCACCTGTTTCAAAGCCCACTTATACAATAAAACTTTTAATTGTCTAGGCTATGTAAAGGAGAGGATATATCTATGAACAAAGCTATTCCAAAGGACTTGTCTAAAATTCAGCATAAAGATAATGTTCGAATGACAGCTAAAATTTCTAATCAGATAAACACAAATCAACAATCCAATATGGCTCTTTCAGCCTATAGCGTTACAACACAAAGTTGTTCTACTGTAAATATTAATTTTGGCTAAGAAGGGAGTAGAAGCATGGCTATAAATGATCATCCTGCTAATCAGTGGATAAAAATCAAAACAAGAAAAAAACATAGGAATGCACCCTCAGAAATTCAGATTAATATGGATGGAACAGTGTACATGGACGGCGTACCATATGATGAAGCGAATTCTAAATATAAAACTTTAAGCGTAGATGTAGAAAACCATAATCGATTCAATGTAGGTGAAGAGACTGAAAAAATAATTGAAGCTAGAAAGAAAATGAAAAAAGGAGATTCTGTTACCATTAAAGATGTTAAAGGACCAGATCGTAAAGAAAGTACAACTGTTAAATTTTAAAGGTGTATTGGAGGTGGCACGATGGGAGAAGAAAATACTTTTATAAAAGTTACTTCGATAGAGGATGCTGAGTTTACGATTTATAGTAAAAAGTACAATAATCCCATAGAATTACTAGAAAAATTATATAGGATACGTAATGAAAAGTCTCTATCTAATGAAGAAAAAAACAAAAAAGTACAAAAAATTATGAAAGAATATATGGAGTGATTGGTTTTGGAAAATATTAAATCTTCAATGGCATTGAACTTTTCTAATCAGGCGAATGTATATAAATCAAGAAAATCAAATTTATCGCAATTTAACTTTTTTGTAATTTTAGGACTTGAGTATTTAAATACTGGTGGTGGGGAAGAGGCTATACCCATAACTATAGATATTAATAAAGCAGGGGAATTAACGATAAACGGTCTTGATGAAGACTTAATAAATGATAGCAATATTTTCATTTATTCTGACAAGAAAATAACAGATGAAAATAATTAGTCTTAAATCATAGAGAAAAGGGGGTAAACTAAGTTTGACAGATCATATCGAGAAGAATGAAAAAAATAACGAAAAAATCAATGAAGAGATCAAGAAAACCAGTGAGGATAAAATTAATAAAGAAAATAATGGCATAAGTAACAAACAAAGTACTAAAGAAAGTAGTATACAAAATAGTGGATGTTACAATTTTTTAGCCAACTTATCGAACCAAGCAAATCTGACGAATGCTTATAGTACATCGCCTTTTCAAGCAAATGCTATTTTTGTATTGGTTTCTCCTTATTACGTTGAAAAATTTAATTTAGAAGGATTTGATCTAAATATAAATATAGATGACAAAGGTACCGTGTGCATCAATGGTGAGGCTTTTAGTACTTTTGAGGTAAAACCAGGAATTAAGGTATTTGGTATTTCTAAACGTAATTAGGGGGGATATACGTGAAATGTAAAGAATGCAACAGCACTGAGGTTATAAAAATAAACAAACCAGAACATGTTAGGTTTCAATGTAAGCAAGGACATACATGGGTGGAAGAATATGTAGATAAGGGAGGCTCTCACCGCAGACCTAAGTCGTATAAAATAAAAGTGGAGGATATTTTATTTCCTAGTGAAAAGATACTTTATGAAAAGGTTTTGAGTGAAATAGCAAAAAATCAAAACTTTTTTATTTCCTCTAACCCTGAAAAGGTAATAAACTATTTAACTGAAAAATGCAAGTTTAATCAAGAAGAAATTTACAGATTATTTAAAAAGATAACAAAGTTTAATAATAAAGTTGAAAAGTAGCGTCAAACTTAAAGTAAGGAGAATTTTGCAATATGAAAAATCATTCATCAAAATCCAAAAACAGTGATATGTACACATCACGATGGGTGATGTACAACAACACGATAAAAACCTATGAAAAGAATAGCGATGAAGACAAAAGTAGTTTTCAAAAAAACTTTGATAACGAAGCGTATATAGAGGAGGTTTGCTCCGCTCAGGAAACAGAAGAAAAAAGTAATGCTCCTTATAAACAAGCAAGTGATTTTAAAGATAGCATAGCAGAAAATCAGGAATTGTTAAGTGAAGAGGATAATTACTTTAAAGATCGTGTACATCAAGAAAGTGAGAGCATAAGTGAAGAAAAAGCTGAAGCACTCGAAATATTTGAAACATTTCCTATAGAGAAAGAAATTAATAAAGAAGAGGCTTCTATAAGCAAGGAAGAAATTCTAGAAAATCATATAGATAATGAGATAGAAAAAGCTGTCACTACTGATGGTGCTAATCATATAACTCAGTGGGATAATCCCTTAGATATCATTCAAAAACTTTATTCAATCTATAAGAAAAGTAAAAAGAAATAATTATTTTTATATACACGATATAGATTTTGGATAAAAAATATAGTGAATGATCGGGAATGCGGCCTTTCATGTATTAAGATGCATAGGCGGATAGCTACATTATAAAAAAGAGTATTTTATAAGTAAATCCTTCTTAAGATGATAAATTAAGAAGGATTTACTGATTTATTTTAATCACTGACGGTAGAAGGATAGAATTGGTGAAAATGGTGCAGGGGGCCTACTCCTTTGCCGATCGCTATTCCGCAATCAATAGCTTTTGTGACATAATCCTTTGATTTACTAATAGCGGTTACTAAATCAAAGCCAAGTGCTAGGTGAGTAGCAATAGCGGAAGAAAGCGTACATCCAGTGCCATGGGTGTTCTTTTTGTATATTCTTGGAGAAGTAAATTTTGTTATTGTTGTACCATCATAGAATATATCAACAGCATCTCCTAGTAAATGTCCTCCCTTTACCAATACACCTTTAGGTCCTAGAGCATAGATTGCTTTAGCTGCTCGCTCCATGTCCTCGATGCCAACAATTTTTGTATCTAGTATTGTTTCTGCCTCAGGAATATTAGGTGTCACTAATGTTGTGATAGGGAATAGTTCTTTGATAAGGGTATTTTTTGCTTCTGGCTTCAGCAAGCGACGACCACTTGTGGAAACCATCACAGGGTCTACTACAAGAAAAGGGGGAAGCCACTCCAATAAAGAATTAGTAATTTGAAGGATGATTTCACTACTAGAAACCATACCCACCTTGACTGCGTCCACCACAATATCTTCAAAAATGGCATCAATCTGCGCCTTCACCATAGTTTTATCAATATCGACAACAGCATCTACTCCTTGTGTATTTTGCGCAGTGATGGCTGTGATAACACTCATGCCATAGGTTCCTAAGGCCGAAAAGGTTTTTAAATCTGCCTGAATACCAGCTCCTCCACTGCAATCGGAGCCAGCAATTGTTAACAAACGTTTCATCATTGTCCCTCCTCTAAACGCTGCATTTGATTTAATATGTCTTTAAAGTTGTTAAAACTATAAACCTGTCTTCCTAAGCTTAAACAGTGATTAAGAAGCCTTTTTTTTGCAAATACATAATCCACTTTTTCCGCTGGGCAAAAATCGGAAGAACCATCACCAATATAGATGCTTTTTTCAGCTTTTTTTCTCAACTGCTGTATTAAGGCTGTTTTGCATACACCACATAAGCCACAATCTTTTGAGTGGTGAGGTGTTGCTACTTCAAGATCTGCAGAGAAAGTCAACTTATTAGAGTAATAAGGTAAAGTTAAACCCTCTCTATTTAAAATATACTCAATATAGTAGTCATAACCATCACTTAAAATATAAATAGGATAACCTTTCGTTTGACAATAGGCCACAAAAGCTTTGAAGCCTTCATTGACTTCTACAGTCTCCACGATTTCCTGAAAGGCTTCGGGATCTTTTCTTGTAAATAGCTTAAAGGTTTCTTTAGCACAGGCTAATGTAGATAATTCTTTTCTTTCCCACTTTTTATTGATTTCTTTCCAACCAGGACCTGCTAGTTTTGCTATAATCGTTTCACACACATCCGTTTTTGTAATGGTACCATCAAAGTCCACAAAAAAAACATAGCTTATCTTTTCCATCGGGTAAGTAGCTCCTTAGCAGCTTTATAAGTATCTTCCTGGGATAATATGGCGGATATGAGGGCTATACCATTAGCTCCGGCTGATTTTACCGCATCTATGTTTTGGGGAGAAATACCTCCAATGCCTACTACGGGAATATTAACACTCTCTACAACCTCTCTAAGTTTATCCAAACCTATGGCAGCTCCTGCATCTTTTTTACTATCGGTAGGAAATACGGCTCCAGTGCCTAAATAATTTGCCCCCATTTTTTCAGCATAACGGGCTTCTTCTACAGTAGATGCAGAGTAGCCTAAGATTTTATTATTACCCAATAATTTTCTTGCTATTTCAATCGGCAAATCATCTTCACCTATATGTAGACCATCAGCATCTACCGCTAAGGCAATGTCTAGTCGATCATTGATAATAAGAGGCACATCAAACTGTCTTGTGATTTCTTTAAGTTTTGAACTAATAGCATAAAATTCCCTGGAACTAACATTCTTCTCTCTTACCTGCAGTAGTGTAACTCCCCCCTTTAGTGCTTTTGCAACAGCATCAAAAAAGTTTTTGTTTCCTACTAAATAGCGGTCTGTAATTAAATATAAGCTATAATCTATAGTCATCCAACTTTTCCTCCTTTGAAATAAAAACACCACCCAGCTTTAATGGGAGGTGTATAAAATCCTTTCTCACCCTCTAAAGGGCACATCTCTAATAGATTTACTATTTTGATTTTAGTATAGCATTAACACTTCTAAAATGTCAACTTGAAGACTTCTTTCTAGAGAATTCTATTGCAAGCTTTTGCTACATCGTTAGCTGCCATCATACCAGTTTGCAAAGCGCCTTGAATCCATGCCCTAGATACAGAAACATGTTCGCCAGCGAAAAACACCCTATTGTTATATTCTGGTGTTATAGCTACCTTAGAGAACACCCTATTTTCACTAGGGGAATAGAAGGAATAAGCTCCCCAAAACCATGGTTCTGTATTCCAATGGACAGTTTTATGATCGATCAGCAAGGGATCCAGACTTCCGGGATAGAGGCCATGCACCTCTTCTACCTGTCTCTTTATAAAATAAATTCGGAAGGGTTCAGGTACATTTCCTAATCTTACAGCGTCTTGGCCCCAATTATAGGAAGCCAGTAAAACGCCAGGACCCTTGGGAGCTTGAGGTGATGTAGTGTCCCATTTACAACCGTAGGCGTCATGATAGCTTTTTTTACGGTCCTTTTCTACTTCTTCTTCCAACCTAAGGGCATCATCAGAAGGATACCAGATGGTATTAATAGGTAAATCCGTTGAGGAACTGCCTCCAACGATCTTCTTTTCTCCCATTTCCCAAAAACGGCTTTTAAAGAAACAAGCAGTTTTTTGAGCAGCTATATAGGTTAAAATTCTAATGGCTTGCATTTTATTGCTGCTGAATAGAGGTTCTAACTTCAATTGTCTGACACTAGAGAAGGGGAGGGTACAAATAACAAAATCAAAGTCCTCCTGCTGGATAGAGGGGTTATCCTTTACTTTATACTGAAGGGTTACACTTCCATCCAATCTACACTGACTAAGTCCCATAATTTTATGCCCAAGCTTTAAATGAACTTTTCCTAAGTCATCAGGGGAGATCGTAGGATAGTGATATTGAGGATATTCTTGCAGGAGAGAGTGTTGAAAGGCTTCGGGAAACTTTGCCATACCACCGGGAATTTCATACATAAAAGAAAAATTCACCCCGTATATCTCCATCAATATTTCGAAAAAGCTTTTATAGAGAAATCCTCCAGTCGATGGATTCACATTACTTAGCATTGCTATAGCACCATCGCTTAACCCAGCCTTCTCCATACTTTGTCGAATATTGAAAAAGTCCGCAACATTTATCTGAGGACTATAGAAGGCTCTTATTTGTAGAATTTCTTTTCTGATTTCCGGAGGAATGGAAAGCAGGGGTTCTTCAAAGGCAATGGCTTCTAACTGTTGCCATGTCAGGAGCCTTTCCTGCTCCGTCATATCAAACTTTGGGTAAATATATCTTTGTACGTTTCTACCTTCAGGGTCATTTCTAACTCGCACGCCCCGTACATAGATAAAGGCATTTTCGTTGGTCTGTATAAAGGGGCGAGTATCTAACTTAAAAAGGTTGATATAATGCCACATAACATTATGACTGGCAGCAAAACGCATCGCCCCAAGCTCTCCATAAAAACATTTTGCTTTGTCAAAGTAATGGGTGTAAATTCTACCCCCAATTCTTTTTTCTTGTGCTTCAAATACAGTAGTATGAACCCCGAGCTTCCTTAGTTCAAAGGCAGCTGATAAGCCTGCCGTCCCTGCTCCTAAAATGGCCACCTTTATGTGTTTACAAGAGCCGGGAGGGCGAATTGTAGTAATATCAGGGGGAGGGTTTAGCAGAGAAATAACATTTTTGAAATCCTCAGGACGATTTTCCATTTCCAGCGCAAAGCGCACCATTTCATAGCGTTCTTCTGTGGTGGGATTAGGGGGTTGCAGCGGGAGCATTACCATTTTATTTCCTCCTTTATTTGTAGTAAATGAGTAATATTAATATATATGACTTGCTTCTTATGAATATTTGTATAAAAAAATATAAAAATCATCATAGAATTTCTTAATATAGCGAATAATAAAGTGTAAGCTAAAGATTACAAGAAGGGAGAAAATAAAATGAAACGATATATCAATACACTGTTGGTTTTTGTGATGGTGTTAACATTAGTGCTCACCAACATAGGTTGTGCAAGACAGCAGGAGGAGACGCCAGAAGAAACTCCTGAAGAAGTACCTCAAAGACCGCTAGGGGAAGTGCCAGCGCCAGAGGATATGATTTTAGAAGCAGCCCATTGGCAGGAGGAGTATCCTATGATTTATGAGTCTTTTTTAAGAACTTCTAGAATGGGAGACAATACAGTGGAAGATAGTACACTAGGTGGACTACACCCTGTTGATTACTTGGAAAAATATCCTAACATAAAGATACTTTATGATGGGATAGGATTTTCTAAAGAATATTTTGTAGCTAGAGGACACTATTATTCTTTAGAGGATGTAATCAACACTGCTCGACCTAAACCAGGTGCCTCTTGTCTAGCTTGTAAAACAGCTGATTATGAAAAGTTATTTGTAGAGCATGGACAAGACTTATTTACATTAGATTTTCATGAAACCGTACAGGGGATAGAAAATGCGATTAGCTGTTATAATTGTCATAGAAATGAACCAGGAGAAAATATACAGGTAACTGCGCCACATCTTACGGTAGGTTTAACCAAATTGCAGCAGGAGCCATCACCAGGAACTATGGCCTGTGCCCAATGTCATGTAGAATATTACTTTGATCCAGAAACGAGAGAAGTTGTTTTACCTTGGGATAATGGTATAGGGATTGAAGAGATAGAAGCTTATTTTGATGAAAGAGATTTTTATGATTGGAAGCATCCTAGAACAGGAACACCACTCATTAAAGTACAACATCCAGAGTTTGAAATGTATACAGGTAGTGTACATGATAGAATGGGGATAAGTTGTGCCGATTGCCATATGCCAACGGTAGAAGAAGAAGGTGAAACCTATACTTCTCACTGGGCAAAGAGTCCACTAAAAACCGTTGAAGAATCCTGCGGAAGATGTCATACAGATACTGAGGCCATTATCGCTGAAACAGAAGAAATTCAAAGAGAAATAGATGCAATGCAGGTAGAGGTCAGCGGCATGATTGTGCAGCTTATAGAAGATTTTGCCACTGCACTAGATGAGAGAAATTTAGATGAGGATACAGTAGAAAAGCTTTGGGATTTACATAGGAAAGCACAGTATCGTTGGGATTTTGTCATGGTGGAAAACTCTACTGGGTTCCATCATGCGGCGAAGGCTAGAGAAGCCTTAGAGCAGGCTAAAGACTTTGCTCAGCAGGCGTTAGATATTTTAGCAGAGCAGCAGTAGATAAAATGAGACTTAATTATCTACCACTATCAAGAAATTTTTAGATAGTGGTAGTTTTCTATTAAGATAATTGCTCCTTCGGTGTATTGCTAAGGCGCCCACTGAATTAAGTCTTATTTTATAATTTTTTATCATTAGCGTTAACTTAGACCATAATTTGTCATCATTCCAAGATCCTTCGCTATGCTCAGGATGATAGTTCGCGAGGGAATTTTGAAAATAATAGGGTTAAGTTAACGCCTATGAATTTTTTATAAAGTTTAAGGATGTGATGAGATGAAAAGAAAAAAGAGGATTAGAGGTATTGTAGATTTCCTAAAGTCCATGAAATTTGGTTTAATGTTGTTGGGAATCCTCGGAGGTTTTTCTGTAGTGGGTTCTCTAGTACCACAGGGTAGAGAAGTAAACTTTTATGAGCATAGTTATTCTCAGGCAATAGCAAAGGGAATTTTAATGTTTAAGATAGATGATTTGTATCATTCACCTTATTTTATTGTATTACTCGGTGCTTTGTGTTTAAATCTATTTTTATGCAGCATCTCTAGATTCAGTAAGATCATAGAAAGAGTTAGAGCAGTTCCTAATCCCAGCATAATGGATAAAATATCTTCAGGTGAAATGCAAAATAAAGTGGATCATAAAATTGTGTTTAAAGAGATTTTTCAAACCTATGGGTTTAATGGGTTTAGCAAAATCAAGAAAGACAATAATAAAATAATGTACTATAGCAAGAAAAGTCAAATGGGTTATTTAGGTTCATGGTTTATTCACTTAGGGGTATTGCTTACCATCGTATTTTATGCCTATGGTCAATTTACTTATTTTACCACCTCTGTCTATGGTCTGCCTGGAGAGAGTAAGGAAGTACAGGGAACAGAGTATAGGATAGATATTCATGACTTTGATATAGATTATAGGGAAGATGGGTCAATAAAGCAATATGTCTCTCATATAGATTTGAAAAACCAAAAGGGGGACCCATTAAAGTCATCAAATATTTATGTAAATCATCCTATGAGGCATAAGGGATATGCTTTCTATCAATCAGCAGCTGGATGGGCAACCAGTATAAAAGTATATCGAAGGGATGAATTGATTCAGGAGGATATACTTTATGAAACAACTGGAATAGCGGATCAAAATGGTATACTTGCGATAGAATTTCAAAAATTTTATCCTGACTTTATGGCAACAGAAAATGGCATACTAAGTGTCTCTAATCAGCCTAATAATCCTAAAGTGCTGTACTCTCTATTTTTTATGGGACAGAGGATTTCTATGAATGTGGCTGCTATAGGGGAAGCTATCCATTGGCAGGATTTTACCTTTGTATTTGATGATCCTCAAATGTATACGTATCTTCAAGTAAACAAAATGAAGGGTAAGACTGGAGCTGCTATAGGTGCTTTGTTCATCCTCCTTGGGTTGATACTATGTTTTTATAAGAAGCCTAAAGAGTTAATGATTGTTCAGCAGGGAAAAGAAGTACATATTTTTGGAAAGAATCTTGATACAAACAATAAGTTGTTTAGGGAGGTAAATTTATATGTTGAATGAGGATTATAGCTTTATAGCTACATTAATATTCTATGGTTTATCTGTATTGGCTTATTTCGTTTTTTTTATGTTTCGTAACGAAAAATTTTCTAATTATGGAAGTTTATTGGTGAAATTAGGTGTGATTTTTCATACGGTAGCCTTAGCTTCTAGGAGCGTGGAAGCTAGTAGATTACCGCTATCGAATCAATATGAATTTGCTACAACTTTTGCATGGGGAATTGCTGTAAGTTTTGTAGGTTTTGAATGGAAGTATAAGTTTAAAGCATTGGGTACCTTTGTTACTCCTTTGATTGTATTGGTTGCTTTTTACGCAGCACTACAATCCAAGGAGATAAGACCCTTGATGCCAGCACTACAAAGTAATTGGATTACGATTCACGTGAGTACAGCTATTTTTAGTTATGGTGCCTTTGCTATTGGTTGCGGCGTTTCTATGATGTACTTAATTCGTGATAGGCTAAAGGAAGATCCTTTTATCACAAAATATATGCCAACCTCTGAAATTTTGGATAGCATAAGTTACAGAGCCATCGCATTAGGTTTTATCATGTTGACAGTAGTGATCATTAGTGGTGCTATATGGGCAGAAAAGGCATGGGGAAGATATTGGCAGTGGGATCCAAAGGAAACCTGGTCTTTTATCACTTGGATTATTTACGCTATCTATCTCCATGTTAGACTATCTAAGGGATGGAAAAATAAAAAAGCAGCTTGGTTTGCGATATTGGGATTTTTGGCGATATTATTTACCTATATTGGGGTGAATACAGTCTTGTCTGGGTATCATTCCTATGCATAATGCTATAAATCTATGATATAATAAAGGAAATGACAGAGGAAGGTGAAATAGATGAAGATGAAAAAATGGACGATACTAATACTTATAGCAATGACCCTTTCTTTAATGAGCTGTTCTACAGACAAGTCAAGTGAGCCGGAGAATTATGCAGACTTTATAAACAATGACGAAGATATTCATTATAAAGGGGTAGAAACAAATCAGTTTATAGAAAGTGATGAACTAAAGGAAAGGCTACTAGAATCAGCAGCAATAGAATTAAAAGATGTAGACAATCATACCATAGGGATGCTAAGGGAAAAAGAAAAGATAGCAAATTTTGTGGAAGGGTTGTTTACATACAAAGTCGAAGAGGACTACACCACCAATAAGCAAGGACAAGTGGTAGGACCTATTAACTTCTATTTTGCCGATAATGAAGACATCTACGGGCTGATGAATAATGAATATATTTACATTGAAGGTTACTACTTTTTTATTAATAATAAAAAGTCCCAAGAGCTACAAAACTTTTTTAAAACAAATACAGCACCAGCACCTGTTGCCGGAGAGTAACAGGTGCTGGTGTGTTTATGCTTGTATAATTTCCAAAAAGTTTTTTAATATTTTTGCAGTAATGCCCCAAATGACATACTGTTGATGTTGATAAAAGTATACGTCATAATCACTAATTTTCCAATTGTATTTTTTTCCCTCTTGTATTAAATGAAAAGGAAAATCTTCATTAGGGGAGATATTGATTTTAATTTTATGGCTTAAGGGGGTTTGTTGTAGTAGTTTTTTTATAGGTACGGTGAAGATAGAGGCTACTTCTGTTTTATTGTAGCAAATGTCTTCTGGTCTTATATTATGGAGGATGCCACAATAGGGATAGATAATCATATTAAACATTGTAATAACAGGGTCAAGCTTTCCTATAATCTGTATGTTATTTGTATCAATATTTAATTCTTCAACAGTTTCTCTTAAAGCAGAGGTTTGAAGGGTTTCATTGTTTTCTACTTTTCCACCAGGAAAACAGATTTCTCCTGGTTGGCTCTTTAACTGATGAGAACGAACTTCGAATAATATATGCAGCTCATTCTTAACAGTAATAATAGGGACTAAAACCGATGATTTTAGTAGGGCAGAAGCGTGTTTTTTGTTATTGATTTGGAAGGATTTTATAATTTTTTCATAGTTCATATTTATATCCACCTCTATTAGTATTATAATAAAATATTTCCGAAACTATGATTAGCGTATCATATTTATAGTAGAGATACAAAATATTAATGAAATTTAACTTGTACAATTTTTAGCATGGTATTCAATCACTATATCATTCGAGAATAGAACATACATAGCTTGTCTCTATAAAAGATAAAATAGAAACTAGATTTGATGATGATGGAGGAAAAAGATGAAGTATGTCGAAAATATAAAAATGAGACTTAAAAAAGGAGGGAAAATATGAAGATATATACAAAAACAGGAGATTATGGAGAAACTAGTTTGTATGATGGAAAAAGAGTTAGAAAAGATGATATTAGAGTAGAAAGTTATGGTACGATTGATGAGTTAAATGCTTCTCTGGGTTTTGCAAGAAATTACATAGAGGATGAAAAAATTATTGAAATTATATATAGAATTCAAGCAGAACTATTTGATGTAGCAGGGGAACTGGCTACAGTGAATAAAGATAAGTTTTCGCAGAAAATCCGAGAAGAACATATAAACTTTTTAGAGAAGACGATAGATGAATATTTAGAAAAGATAGACGAGATAAATGCTTTTATTATTCCTGGAACAGGTAAAGCTTCTGCTAGTTTACATGTGGCACGTACTGTATGTAGAAGAGCTGAAAGAAGAGTATTGACTCTAAGTACAGAAGCAGATGTTAGCCCGATCTTGATAAAGTATATTAATCGATTATCTGATCTTATTTATGCCATTGCAAGGTATTTAGAAAAAGAATTAAAATATGTAGTATTTAAAAAGTAATAGTTTGATTAGAGGAGTTGAAAACATCATGGAAAAGGATATCAAAGAAGTTTTATTTACCAAGGAAGCGATACAAGAAAAAGTAAAGGAATTAGGAAGAAAAATTAGTGAAGAATATGTTTCGAAGGAAGTTATTGTTATTGGCGTACTAAAGGGAGCAAATATTTTTTTAGGTGACTTGGTAAGGGAGATAAACATCCCTCTATCCATTGATTTTATGGCGGTATCTAGTTATGGTTTTTCCACTGAAAGCTCTGGTGTGGTAAGAATATTAAAGGATCTAGATTTAGAGATAGAGAATAAACATGTATTGATTATTGAAGATATCGTAGATACAGGACTGACTTTAAAGTATCTAACCGAAAACTTGAAATCTAGAAAGGCAGCCAGTCTTAAAATTTGTACTTTGCTAGATAAACCACTGAGAAGAAAGTGTGATTTAAATATTGATTATGTTGGTTTTGAAATTCCGGATGAATTTATTGTAGGTTATGGTATTGATTTTGCAGAAAAGTATAGGAATTTGCCATTTATTGCTACATTAAAAAAAGAAGTATATGAATAGTATAAAAAATTTGTATAGTTATCTAAAGTATTTCCCATACTATAATTAAATCTATAGTATGGGAGGATTTTTAATAATGAATGCAGTGGTAGACTTCCAAGAAATAAAACAACGTTTTATTCAAGCTGATATAGATGAGAAAATTACAATCTATACAACAACACAGGGGCTTACAGTAGAACAATTTAAAGAACTACTAAAACATTTTCCATTACAGCATCTTGATAAGTTAGAAAGAGCAATGGCTTAATAAAAAGACTTAAAAACCTTCTTATATTTTGTTAAGGAGGTTTTTGTTTTTAAACATAATCTGGAGGTTGAAAAAATGCAAAATAAATTAGTAGCTGTGCAAGAGGGTCTTCATGAAGTAGCAGAGGTTTTAAGAAGAAAAGGATACAAAGTAACAACAATAGACGAAGCAGAGGAGCCGATTGATGCCATTATTTACTCAAATCATTCTCGGCATTATTTAGCCCATAATATGACAGGTAAAATCAATATCCCCTCCTACAATCAATTTGTAAAAATGGTGAATATTGATGAGATAGGCATAGAAAATATAGCAACTTTTCTTAAAGAATTAGAATAGCTTATCAAAAAATCCATGGTATATTATGGATTTTTTTGGTAATCCTTTAAAGAAGGAGGGTTGTAAAATGAATGTAATAGAAACCATGTTAAAAGATATGAAAGAAAAGTATTTTAATTACAGAAAAAACAGATCCAATAGTAGGAGATTTAGAGCTTTTTATAGTAGTAGTAAAGAGGATAAAAGAGGTGGACTGGCCAAAATTATAGATTACCTATTGGGAAGAATGTTTATTTTTTTTGCAGTATTTTTAATAGCATATCTTAAAATAGGCTATATTTATGCATCAACAGTAATAGCTGCTGTTTTTTTAACCATTTATCATATTTTTTCAATAAATATTCGCAAAGAAAAATTAACTCATTTTAAAAAGGAAAAAAGAAAAGCAATCGCTAACGAAAAAATTTATAAAGAAATATTAAATAAAACTGTAGATGAGATGAAGGAGTATCTTGCAGAGATATTTAATAAAAGAGGTTTTGATGAAATAAAGTGTTTAGATCATAGCCACAACTTCATACGCCTAGAGGCACTTTATCATCATAATAAAGTAATGATTTTATGTTATATGTATAAAAATAATTTTGATGTAGATTTAAAAGATTTAAAGGAATTTCTCTGTCAGTTAATCAACAGCAATACAAAACGAGGAATTTTTATTACCACCTCTGATTTTACACAGGATTGTCATAGTTTCTTAGACCAGTTAAATGAAAAATATACGATGGTTTTGGTAAATAAAGATAAGTTTTTGGATGTAATAGAAGCAAGTGATATGTTTCCTTCTGAGGAAGAAATTGATGAAATGATTGAAAATAAGATTAGTAAATCAAAAAAGAGTTGGGAGAAGTATAAGTTAGCAGTCTTAAACAATAAAAAAATAAAAGGCTATCTTTTACTAAGCGTTTATCTAGCGATTATTGCTGTATATATCCCTTATACGAAGTACTATATGATTATCGTTAGTATTTTGCTATTTTTAACCTTGACAACTATATTTGTATATTTTAAGGAAAAAAGGCAAAAACAAGGGGAGTGGAAAGATATAGAAAATTTGTTTCGACATTTATAAGGATGAATGTGTGGCGATGTACTTTTATGAATTGGTAGTCATATACTTATTAAAGATTTGATTTTTCTTAATAAAAATCGTATAATATGATTGGATAGGAAATAAATAAAAAATTAACAATATTTTGTAAGGAGGAGTTATAATGAGTGAAAAAATGTTACCAATTGCGTTATCTAATCGTCATCTTCATTTAAGTCAAGAAGATATTGAAACATTATTTGGTAAGGGATATGAGTTAAATAAATTTAAGGATTTATCTCAACCTGGACAATATGCTGCTGTTGAAAAAGTTGATTTAGTAGGCCCTAAAGGCACCATAAAAGGTGTACGTGTTTTAGGACCAGCTAGACCTAGTACACAAATCGAAGTATCTTTAGCAGATGGATTTGCTTTAGGTGTAACACCACCTGTAAGAGATTCTGGAGATGTTGCAGGAAGTCCTGGTGTTAAGATTGTAGGTCCACAAGGAGAAGTAGAACTAAAAGAGGGTGTCATTGCTGCTGCTAGACATATACATATGCATACGGATGATGCAGCTAAATTTGGTGTGGTGGACAAGCAAAGGGTAAAGGTAAAGACAAGTGGAGAAAGGGCAGTAGTTTTTGAAAATGTACTAGTAAGGGCGCATCAAACTTTTGCTCTAGAAATGCATGTGGATGTTGATGAAGGAAATGCTGCTGGTGTTAAAAATGGAGAAATGGTTGAGCTAATTGTTGAATAAAAATGCGACTAGCCTAATGAAAGCTGAAGGTAAGGATCTGGATTCAGTAAAACAATGTAAGATAGGTGAATACTATAAATGAACATAGCACAATATATAGATCACACAATTTTAAATGCGGATGCTACACAAGAAGATATAAAAAAGGTATGTGATGAAGCAAAACAATATCACTTTTATTCTGTCTGTGTTAATAGCTGTCATGTAGCTTTTGTAGCCACTGAGCTAAAGCATAGTCATGTAAAAGTCACCTCTGTGATAGGTTTTCCTTTGGGAGCTTCTTCTATAGAAGCGAAAGCTTTTGAGGCTCAAAATGCTGTTGTTCAGGGTGCTCATGAGATTGATATGGTGATGAATATAGGTGCTTTGAAAAGCAAAGCCCAAGACTATGTATTTAGAGATATAGAGGCGGTTGTAAAGGCAGTTGGTGAGGATGCTATTGTTAAAGTAATTATTGAAACATCTTTATTACAGGATGATGAGAAGATACTGGCCTGTAAAATTGCTAAAGCTGCGGGAGCTCACTTTGTAAAAACCTCTACAGGTTTTAGTACAGCTGGAGCAACAGTGGAAGATATTCAATTAATGAGACAAACTGTTGGTATCAGCATGGGGGTTAAGGCATCTGGAGGCATAAGAGATGTTGAAAAAGCTAAAAAAATGCTTGAAGCAGGAGCTACTAGGATTGGTGCCAGTGCTTCTGTAAATATTGTTAGAGGTATTGCGTCTCCAAAGGATAGATATTAAAAAGAAAGTCCTATATTCTAAAATTTAGAATATAGGACTTTCTTTTTAACAAACGATTGTCAAAGTATGTGAATAAATGAAAAAAGTAGTTAAATAAAAAGCTTAACTGGTGAGAAAATATATGATAGGAGGTGATAATTTGAAAAATAAAAAATTACTATTAACGATTTGTATTTTTGTTATTGTAGCAATGGCTATAACTGGTTGTAGACCTGCTAGAAGGCCTTTACCAGAAGAACAAACAGCACCAGAACAAACTGTACCAGGTCCAGGAACAGCGGCGCCAGGAGCACCAGTAGTGCCAGGTGAAGAAGGTGTAGCACCAACTCCAGGCGCAGGTGTGCCAGGCCCAGGACAAAGGGTACCAGGAGAGCAAGCTGATGATGGTATAATTAGAGACGCCAGAACACCTGAAGATGCCAGAACTGCACCTAGAAACATGCAGCCAGCAGAAATGGAACAGGACTTGATGGTGAGGGCTGACAGAATTGTAAATGAAGTTGTTAGAATGGAAGAAGTACGCAGTGCTTCAGTGGTGATTTTTGAAAATACAGCTTTAGTAGGAGTTACATTAACAGATGATACAGATGGAGAAATAAACAGAGACATTGAAAAAAAGATTGAAGATACGGCTAGACAAGCAGACCGAAGCATTGAGAGAGTAGCAGTAACAGCAGATCCTGATTTGTTTCAAAGAATTAGAGATATTTCAAGAGAAGCTGGAGAAGGCAGACCATTAAGTGGTTTTGGTAGAGAAATAGAAGAAATCTTCAGAAGAATTGTGCCTGGAGCATAAAATGAATAAAGATGGAGGTTGACTCCATCTTTATTCATTTTATTAAGAAAAACATCATAGTATTTATAAGAAAGGTTTTATATAGATAACCTATTTTATTAAAAGACCTAGCTAAGGATGGAAAATATAGTTCCCAGTATGTTAAATCTCATGTTTTATACTTATCTAAAGGAGAAAATACCATGAATATTTTCGTAAAATCATTGCTATTAACACTTATACTTGGCTTTGCGTTAATTACAAAGGGTATGGTAGAAAGAGGATTGCTGGGCTTTTTTTTTCTTCTAATAGGAATTCAATATATAAAAAACAAAAAAAATGTACATCAGAGCAAAATAAATTATAAAAATATCTTCATGGGAGCTGCTTGTGGCTATCTTATTATTATCGTCTCATTGATATATTTTCGATACATTCCTAAAGCAAACTATATAGCAACAAATTATGTTTCTAATCAAAAAACTGCTATTATTTTAGTATTTCAAGGGGAGCCAACTACTTATAATACATCGCTGGCAACAAAAAATTTTATCGAGAACAATAGCTTCTGGAAGGTATCTATTTTACCCTTTATATTATTTAAGGAAAAGTTGACCTATGAGAAGATAGAAGTAGCTGCTAGTGTGCATGATAGTAGTAGGAGATTCGTCAATCAACTTAGAGAAGAACTGGGGGAAGACTACAATATATATCCTGCATATTTAGCCAATACCCCTTATCTTATTGAAACCATAGACAGGGCAGTGCAGGAGGGAAACCAAAGAATTATTGTAAGTCCCTTTTTGTTGACAGAGTGTAGGGATTTTATAGGGATAGTAAACCAAGTAAAGAGACTAAATCTTCAACAGTATAACGTGGAACCTCGGATGGTAGAAGCTTTATGGAACAGTGAATTTATTGCCAAGTCCTTTGTAAATCAAACGATTCAATCTACTGTTAGTCCACATAAACAAAATGTAGGTATCCTTCTAATTGGTCCCAGCGTGGAAAAGAGGGAAGTAAGTTTCCCTCATATAAAGCAAGATATACTTTTTCGAGAAAAAATAAAGGATTATTTGATTAAGGAAGGATATAATAACAATAAAATTAAGTTGACTTTCTTACAAAAAAGGGATATTCATGCTGCCATAGAAGGTCTAATGGAATATGGCGTTGGAGAGATTATCTTGTTTCTAGCCACGACGGATTTACAGCAAATGAGGCATTATTTAACAGTAGAAAAAATCATTGAAGGACTAGAGGTACCTTATAGTGTAAACATTCATAAGGTAGATCCTTGGAGATTTAATGATGCTATTGCAAAGGAATTATGCCGTAGAATTTTGCTAAGAAACCTATAAATTTGACATTTATGCAAAAATTCACTATAATTTATTGCAGATTATTAGCGTAAAATTTAAAAGTAAAGGATGATTACAAATGAACCCAATAGCCTTTAGGATATTTGGTGTGGAGGTAGCTTGGTATGGTATTGTTATCTCGATTGGAATTTTTTTAGGTATTTTTGTTGCTATGATTAGAGCAAAAAAAGAAGGTTTATACGAAGATGCTGTTTTGGATTTATCCCTTATTGCAGTGCCTGCTGCAGTGATAGGGGCTAGACTGTACTATGTCGTTTTTAAGTGGGATTATTATGGACAAAACCCTATAAGCATTCTTCGAATACGTCAAGGAGGGCTGGCTATTCATGGCGCTATTATTTTCGGTGTATTAGCGGGATATTTATTTTGCAGATATAAAGGAATTGGTTTTTGGCAAATGGCAGATATCTGTGCTCCTAGTATCATTCTAGGTCAAGCTATCGGTAGATGGGGTAACTATTTTAATCAAGAGGCTTATGGTACACCCACAGATTTGCCATGGGCTATTGAAGTAGATGGTGTTATGGTACATCCTACATTTTTATATGAGTCCCTATGGAACTTTGGTGTATTTATCTTTTTACTTTACTATACCAAGAGAAAAAAAATGGATGGACAAATTTTCTTACTCTATCTGATTCTATATTCTGTTGGAAGATTTTTCGTAGAGGGGCTTCGCATTGATAGTTTAATGATAGGTCCTTTAAGAACAGCACAGGTGATTAGTGTTGTTACGGTTATAGGAGCTTTGGCTGTTATGCAGGTATTAAAGGCTAGAAGTCATAAGGTAATAGGCTAAAAGGTTATGGAATACTACAATATATTGTAGTGAATAACGTAACACTTTAGACAAAATAACAAGATATTGACATGAAACAGAAAATATTGATAGAATATGAAGGATAGTAGAGAAAAAATTAGAAAAATTCTACTAAGATGTAAAAAACTACTATAAGTATACTTTGACAAATTAACCTATTTTCATTTAAATTAGTATACAGGAATAAAAAAAGAGACAAGAAAACTACTAAGGATTATTTGGGGTGAAGGAAATGACAAGAGAAGAAATGAAAGATTTACAGCAAATATTACGGGATTTTAGGATGATTGAGGAGCCAGAGGATATAAAGAGTATCTTGAAATTGAGTAGGGAGCTTGATGAGCTTATCTTTTTGTATCAAGAAGCAAAAAATATGTGATGATGAAATAATAGAAATCAAAAACTGTCGTCTAATGACGACAGTTTTTATGTGTGTCAAAAAAACACTATAAAACTTTAGCCCTATAAAAAATAATTTTAGTAGATTTAGAAGGATTTTATAAAATCCTATAGAAATAATATTAAAGTGGCACAAAGTGGCACAAAGTGGGAAGCAATCCCTAAGGTGGGAAGAGAAAATGTTTATTGGTGAGTATAATCATTCTATAGATTCAAAGGGCAGACTGAGTATTCCGTCAAAATTCAGAGAGGAATTGGGAGAGCACTTTATTGTTACAAAGGGCTTAGATAACTGTTTATTTCTTTATCCTCTTGAAGAATGGAAGGTTATGGAGGATAAGTTAAAAAAGCTTCCTATAACCAATAAAGATGCTAGAGCCTTTGTGAGATTTTTCTTTGCTGGAGCAACAGAATGCGAACTGGATAATCAGGGAAGAATAAGAATACCCAACAATTTAAGAGAACATGCGCTTTTAGATAAAGAAGCTGTTATTATTGGTGTTGCCACCCGTATAGAGATTTGGAGTACCGGACAATGGCAGCAATATAACGATGATGCCAATTTGAGTTATGATGAAATCGCCGTAAAAATGGAAGAACTAGGAATCTAAATAGGAAGGTGATGAAATGGACTTCCAACATGTATCAGTATTATTGCAGGAATGTATAGATAACCTAAATATAAAAAGTCATGGCATTTATGTAGATGGCACACTAGGTGGGGCTGGACATTCAAAGGAAATAACAAAACGATTAAGTAAAGAAGGCCTATTAATAGGGATTGACCAAGATACCAATGCTCTTAAGGCTGCTGGTGAAAGATTAAAGGACAGTACTTGTCAAGTGAAACTTGTACACAATAACTTTAGAAATTTAGAAGGCGTTTTAAAAGAACTGAACATTAATAAAATTGATGGGATTTTGCTGGACTTGGGGGTATCTTCTCATCAGTTAGATGAGGCTGAAAGAGGATTTTCTTATATGCATAATGCCGAGTTAGATATGAGAATGGATATTAGAAATCCTTTAACTGCCAAAGAAGTTATAAATAAATATAGTCAAGAAGCGTTAACAAAAATTATCTGGCAATATGGAGAAGAAAAATGGGCGAAAAGAATTGCTGCTTTTATTGTGGAACATAGAAAAACAAAAGAAATTCATACTACCTATGAATTGGTAGATATTATAAAAAAAGCCATACCTATGGCAGCAAGAAGGGAAGGTTCTCATCCCGCCAAAAGAACTTTCCAAGCTATTAGAATTGAAGTGAACGAAGAGTTGGATATCATCGAAGACACAATCAAAACAGCGAATCATTATCTAAACGTAGGAGGACGAATATGTGTGATTACTTTCCACTCTTTAGAAGATAGAATTGTAAAAAACGTTTTTAAAGCATTAAATGATCCTTGTGTGTGCCCGCCACAATTTCCAGTATGTCAGTGTGGGGGAAAGAAAGAAGTACATATTGTTACACGAAAGCCCATTGTGCCAAGCAATGAAGAATTAAAAATAAATCCTAGATCAAGAAGCGCTAAGTTAAGAGTAGCCGAAAAAGTCTAAGAATCCATTTGTTCTAAAGGGAAGGGGGGATGAATAAATTTGGTAGTAGCAAGAAAAAAGTATAACCCTATTGAAAACCATGGACAGCAGCAGGAAAAAACGATAAAAAAGAAAAAATTAAAAAGAAGTTATAGGTTTGAAAAAATTGTATTAAGCATGGGAATTATTACGGTGTTATCTTTAAGTTTAATGTTGCTAACAAGGTTTGCCACCGTTACGGAGGTACGACATAGAGTGAATCATCTCAATAAACAGCTAGAGCAATTAGAGACGCAGAAGGAACATTTAAGAATTGAAGTAGAGAAGGTATCCAAGTCCCGATGGATTGAAAGGGAAGCAATGGAAAGACTGAGCATGCAGTATCCTTTGCCAGAGCAGGTTGTATATATTCATGTGGATCCTACTGAAATTGCCAAACTTTCCCATCAACTTCAATATGGTGAAGAACAGCTTGATGCTCAAAACGGTTCTGGTAATATCTTCGGTGAAACATTGAACCGATTCCTTGGTTTGTTTAGAATTTAAAGGGGGAAAAATCTAGTGTCACAACCTAGTATTTCTAGCAAGAAACGACTTATATTTATTTTTACGATTGTATGTTTGTCTATGTTTGGTCTAATTATCAGGCTAGGATGGATACAAATTGTACAGGGAGAAAGGTATAAAGAATTAGCAAACGCACAACAGACAAGAGATATTCCGATTCCGGCAAAACGAGGAACCATTTATGATCGCAATGGCAAAGAGTTAGCTATCAGTGCCAGCACGAATACTGTTTGGGCAAGACCTAGAGAAATTGAAAATCCTGAAGCAGTAGGAGGGGTTTTAGCGGAAGTTTTAGCCTTAGAGGTAGAAGATACGGTGAAAAAATTGAGTAACACTACCCAAGGATTAGTAAGAATCGCCCGATGGATTCAGGATGATTTAGCAGATGAAATTCGTTCGAAGAAATTAAAGGGGGTTTGGATTGCAGAGGACAATAAACGATATTACCCCTATGGAAACTTTGCGGCTTATATTCTAGGACATACTACTGATGATAATGCAGGGATGGCAGGAATTGAGTTAGAATACGAAAAGTATTTAAGCGGGTTGCCAGGAAGATGGATTAAGAATACTGATGGTGCAGGAAGACAGTTGGCCTTTAGTGTAGAAAGATATTATCCTCCAGAAGATGGACTAAGTATTGTGTTAACCATTGATGAAGTGATACAGCACTTTGCAGAAAAGGCTGTTGAAAATGCTTTAAAGGTGAATCAGGCAAAGAGAGTCATGGCGATTGTGATGGATATAAAAACAGGGGATATTTTAGCCATGGCTGCTAAGCCAGATTATGATCCAAATGAACCTAGAATTCCTTTAGATGAAACTTTAAGACAGCAGATAGAAGCAATGGATAATGAGGAGAAATTAGAAGCTTGGTTTAGTATGTGGAGAAATCCAGTGATTAATGATACCTATGAACCAGGTTCTACCTTTAAACTAATTACTACGGCTGCCGCTATTGAAGAGGCTGTTGCTACGCCTACTAGTCAATTTTATTCTAGTGGAACAATTAAAGTTGCAGGACAAACGATAAGATGCTGGAGATGGTATAATCCCCATGGACAGCAAACTTTAACGGAGGCTGTACAAAATTCCTGTAACCCTGTTTTTGTGGAATTAGGACAAAAAATGGGGGCAGAAACCTTTTATCATTACATAGATGGTTTTGGATTTTCAGATGTTACAGGGATAGACTTGCCAGGGGAAAGAAGATCTATTATGTATAGCTTAAATAACGTAGGTCCTGTAGAATTGGCTACGATTTCCTTTGGGCAGAGTATTTCCGTTACACCTATTCAGTTGATTACTGCTGTATCCGCCATTGCTAATGATGGTAAGCTAATGAAGCCTCGAATTGTAAAAGAACTTATCGACGCTGATGGTAAAATTGTTCACCGTTTTGAGGAAACTATGGTGAGGCAGGTAGTTTCTCAAAAAACTTCAGAGGACATGAGGGAAATTATGGAATCTGTTGTGTCGGAGGGGTCAGGAAAAAGTGCTTATATACCAGGCTACAGAGTAGGAGGAAAAACAGGGACAGCGCAAAAAGTTGTAGACGGAAAATATGCTCAAGGAGTATATGTATCTTCTTTTGTAGCGATTGCCCCCAGTGATGATCCTAGACTGGCAGTGCTAGCTATTGTAGATGAACCTGGAGGATATAGTCATTTTGGTAGTGTAGTAGGTACCCCTATTGCAAAGGAGATATTAGAAGAGAGCTTAAGATATTTAGATGTTAAACCTAAATATACAGAAGAAGAAGCAAAAACATTGATTCAGGAAGAGGTAATCGTACCAGAAGTAAGAGGTTTAAGCATAAGCGAGGCATCAAAAATTCTTTTGGAAAACAAACTAGAATATGCTACTGGACCGGAATTCATTGTCGATCCAAGCAGTGTTGTTGTAGATATGTTTCCAAAACCAAGTGCAAAGGTACCAGAAAAATCAGTGATTATGTTGTATACAAAGGTGAACGAGCATCTTCCTTCTGCTGTGATTGTTCCAGACTTAAAGGGAAAAACCATAAGAGAAGTTAACACCATCTTAAATGCAATAGGCTTGAAGCTTAAAATTGCAGGAAGTGGTTTAGCCTATAGTCAAATGCCAGAAGTTGGAACCGAAGTAGAGCTTGGAACAATAGTAAGTGTAGAGTTTAGGCCCGATTAAAAATAGTGTCCTAGTACGCTAGATACTTTTTCATACTTCTTCAATAATGAAAAGGGCAACTGAAGTTAAAGATTTTAAACTTTAATTTCAAGTTGCCTTTTAAAAAGTCTCGTAAATGGAAATACAACATAAATAGAAGGTAAATTTTTATGGAAAAGAATATGATGGGACAGGAGGATATCCATGCTACTAACAGAATTATTAAAGGGAATGGTGATTGAAGAAATTGTAGGAAATGATAAAATAAATATTGATGATATAGGGTATGATTCAAGGAATCTAAAGAAAAACAGTCTATTTCTGTGTATCAAAGGATTCAAGACAGATGGACATTTATACATAAAGGATGCTATACGAAGGGGAGCTACTGCTGTTATGGTGGAAAGAACTGTGGAGGTTGAAGGTGTAACAGTGATAAGGGTAAAGGATACAAGAAAAGCAATGGCAGCCATAGCAAGTCGATTTTATGGCCATCCCAGCAGATCCCTTAATCTAATAGGGGTAACTGGTACCAATGGAAAAACCTCTACAACCTATATGATCAAAAAAATATTGGAAACCTGTGGAAAAAAGACTGGCTTGATTGGTACCATTTCTAACTGGATTGGTGAGGAAAAAATGGATGCCAGTAGGACCACCCCAGAGGCTTTAGATTTGCAGAGATTATTTAAAAATATGTTAGAAGTTGAAGCAGATAGTTGTGTTATGGAGGTTTCCTCTCATTCATTAGAACTGCAGAGAGTAGAGGAATGCGAATTCAAGGTAGGGGTTTTTACTAATTTGACGCCTGAACATTTAGATTTTCACAAAACGTTAGAGGACTATAGAAATGCTAAGAAAAAGCTATTTTATAAAACTTCTCTATGCAATGTCATCAATATAGACGATCTGGATGGTAGAAAAATTGCCGAGGAAATGAAAGATTTATCAACGCCATTGTTAACTTATGGGATTAGGGAACAGGCGGAGATTACAGCACGAAATATTGTAATGACTATGACATCTGTTTCTTTTGATTTAATTACACCAAAGTATACAGAAAAGATAGAACTAAACATTCCAGGCATGTTTACTGTATATAATGGACTTGCGGCTATTGCTGCCTGCTATAGCATGAATATAGATATAAAGAATATAAAAAAAGGATTAAAAAATCTCAGAGGGGTGGCAGGAAGGTTAGAAGCTGTAGAAGAATTTAAAGATTTTGCTGTAATTGTTGATTATGCCCATACTCCAGATGCTTTAGAGAATGTGCTGAAGTCAGTAAAAGATTTCACAAATAATAAACTCATCACTGTTTTTGGCTGTGGTGGTGATAGAGATCAGACAAAAAGACCAGTGATGGGAGAAATTGCTGGTATATACAGTGATTTAACAATCATTACCTCCGACAACCCAAGAACAGAAGATTCAATGAAAATTTTAAAAATGATCGAAGAGGGAATGAATAAGACCAAGGGAAAATATCATGTGATAGAAGACCGTAGAGAAGCCATCGTTTTTGCATTAAAAAGTGCAACAAAAGGCGATATTATTCTGATTGCCGGCAAAGGTCATGAAACCTATCAAATTATTGGTGATAGTGTGTTTGAATTTGATGATAGAAAAGTGGCTTTGGAAATAGCTAAGGAGGATGGGATAATATGATCAGGCAGTCTATTGAAGATATTACAAAGGCGTGCGGTGGGAAAATGATACAAAGGGGTTTAGAAGAGTGGGTCAAGGGAATATCTACAGACTCTCGAAGCATTGAAAAAAATAGTCTTTTTATACCCTTGATAGGTGAGCGATTTGATGGACATGATTTTCTTGAGACCGCTGTAAAGAATGGAGTATCTGCTATTCTTTATGAAAAAGGAAAAAATATAGTTAGGGAAACTTTCAAGGATATTTATATAATAGAAGTGGAAAATACTTTAGCGGCTTTACAGGATATTAGCAAGTATTATAGAAATCTATTTGATATTCCTATTGTTGCTATTACAGGAAGTACAGGTAAAACCTCAACAAAAGATATGGTCAGCAGTGTATTGTCTAGTAAATACAATGTATTAAAAAATATTGGTAATTTAAATAACCATATTGGGCTGCCTTTAACTTTATTTAATTTAGACACCCACCATGAAATGGCTGTTTTAGAGATGGGGATGTCTGGATTTGGAGAAATACTGAAGTTGACAGAAATCGCTAGACCTACCCTTGCTGTTATTACCAATATAGGCTTAGCTCATATTGAACATCTGGGTAGTAGAGAAAATATTATGAAGGCAAAAATGGAGATAGCCAACGATTTAGATAGTGACGATTACTTGATTTTAAATGGAGATAATGATCTTTTAAAGACATTAAAATTTCAAAAGAGTAACTACAAAAAGATCTTTTTTGGTTTAGAACCCACCAACGATATTTACCCTAAGAATTTGATAAATTTAAGGGAAGAAGGTTTTACCTTTGATATCAACATCGATGGAAAGGACTGTAGCTTTAGGATAAAACAGCCTGGAATACATAATGTTTACAATGCATTAGTAGCTATAGGGATAGGACGCCAAAATAAAATTGAAGTAGAAGCTATTGCTAAAAGTTTATTAAACTATACGCCTTCTAAGATGAGAATGGAAGTAATAGAGCATCAGCATATAAAAATTATTAATGACGCTTATAATGCTAGTCCAGACTCTATGGAGGCTGCCTTATCTGTGCTGGTCAATATGAAAGGGGATCGAAAAATAGCTGTTTTAGGAGATATGTTTGAAATGGGAGAGTTTTCGGAAAAAGGCCATAGGATTGTTGGCGCTTGTGCGGTTGATAAAACGGATATCCTTATTACTGTTGGAAAGCATGCTAAGTGGATTGCCGAGGAAGCAGTAAGCCAGGGATTTAAAAAGCAAGTGTATATTACTACTACAAATCAAGAAGCAATAGAAATATTAAATAATATAATAAAAAACAATGATGTTATTTTGGTGAAGGGATCAAGAGGAATGGCAATGGAGGAAATTGTTGATCGTTTACAAGAGAGGAGTTAATTAGATGTTACAGCAAAACCAGCTTATTTATACAATAATTATCGGTTTTTTCATTACACTAATACTAGGACCATTAATTATTCCCTTTTTAAAAAGGCTAAAGGTAGGTCAAACCATTAGAGAAGAGGGACCCCAAAGCCATATGTCCAAAAGCGGGACACCGACGATTGGTGGTGTTATTATTATCGCATCTGTTTTAATGACATCCCTTACTTCGGGAATGATGAATACAGATTTATTGGTGGCATTAGGAGCCACCGTGGCCTTTGGATTTATAGGATTTATTGATGATTTTATTAAGGTGGTTTTAAAACGAAATCTTGGATTGAGGGCATATCAAAAACTTTTGCTACAGATCATTGTGGCGGTACTATTAGCGGTTTATCAATCCAATACATCGATTGTACAGACAAAAATTATTATTCCTTTTATTGAGGGAAGTGTGCAGATAGGTAATATTGTTATACCTCAATATTTAGATTTAGGTATTTTGTATATTCCTTTTATTGTATTTGTCGTAGTAGCAACAGTAAATAGTGCAAATCTAACAGATGGTTTAGACGGCTTAGCAGCAGGAGTGACCTTAATCATTACTGGTTTCTTCAGTCTATTAGCCATGAGTTGGGGTTATACTAGTTTGGCGATTTTTGCAAGTGCTGTAACAGGAGCTTGTTTAGGTTTTTTAAGATACAATACCCACCCTGCTCAAGTGTTTATGGGGGATACTGGCTCTTTGGCCTTAGGGGGGGCAGTGGCTACAATGGCCATACTGATGAATGTTCCTTTAATCATACCGATTGTAGGAGGTATTTATTTTGCAGAGTCCGTATCTGTTATTTTACAGGTGATTTCTTTTAAAACTACTGGAAAGCGGATTTTTAAAATGAGTCCCTTGCACCACCACTTTGAGCTTAGCGGTTGGGCAGAAACAAAAGTTGTTACGGTCTTTTGGATTGTGACAGTTATTTTATGTTTAATAGGTATTTTAGCTTTACACTAAGAAAGAAGGTGCAGTATGAATTTAAAAAATAAAAAGGTTTTAGTCATAGGATTAGCTATAACAGGCGTACCATTAGTAAAGACATTATTAAGCTTAGGGGCCACAGTAATTGTGAATGATCTTAAGCCAGAAGAAACGCTAGCAGAGAGTTTAAAGGAGTTGGAGGGGCTAAAGTTTCAGGCTATTTTAGGAAAGCATCCTGAAAGTATAGAAGAGCTGGGCAACTTGGATTTAGCGGTGGTTTCCCCTGGTGTGCCTTTAGATATACCATTTATCAAGAAGCTAAAGGAAACAGATATTGAAATCATTGGGGAGATAGAGCTAGCTTATCGACTAAATAAAGCGCCCATTGTTGCCATTACTGGAACCAATGGAAAAACCACAACCACAGCTTTAACAGGAGAAATATTTAGAAGGGCGAAAAAAAACACCTTTGTTGTAGGCAATATTGGTGTAGCTGCTATATCTAAGGCGCTGGAGACAACTGAAAAAGATGTTATGGTGATGGAGGTTAGCAGTTTTCAACTAGAAAGTGTCAAAGAATTTCGTCCGAAGGTAGCGGCGATATTAAACTTAACGCCAGATCATTTAAATCGTCATAAAACTATGGAAAATTATCAAAGTGCTAAATTTAATCTATTCAAAAATCAGGGGCCAAATGATTATGCTGTTATTAATTATGATGACAGCATTTGCAGAAAGGCCAGTGAAGGCCTTTCAAGTAAAAAGCTGTACTTTAGTAGAAAGGTACAGTTGTCAGAGGGGGTATTTGTAGAAAACAACCACATTGTGATTTCATATGATGATAGAAAAGAAGTTGTTATCAACATAGAAGATATAAAAATCCCAGGTCTACATAATCTAGAAAATGCATTAGCAGCTACAGCAATGGCCTTTTTAATGGGGGTAGAAATTGAAGTAATTCGGACTGCGTTAATGCATTTTAAAGGTGTAGTTCACCGCATTGAATATGTAGATACCATCAAGGGTGTTCACTTTATTAATGATTCAAAGGCTACCAATACAGATGCAGCTATTAAGGCAATTGAAGCTGTAAACCCTCCTATTATTTTGTTAGCAGGAGGCTTAGATAAGGCCAGTGAGTTTGAAGATTTCATTCAGGCATTTAATCAGAAGGTAAAGCATGTATTTGCCTACGGAGAAACTGCAGAAAAAATTTATGCTACAGCAGAAAAATTAGCTTTTCATCATGTAACCATCGTAAAAGATTTGGAAGAAGCTGCAAGCGATGCATATGCTATAGCAAAAGAAGAAGATACTATCTTGCTTTCTCCTGCCTGCGCCAGTTGGGATATGTATAGGAACTTTGAAGAAAGAGGAGATCATTTTAAAAAAATAGTAGCAAATTTAAGGAGGTCTTAAAAGATGGGAAAAAAAAATCCCTATGACTTTACGATTATTGTCACTGTAGCACTTTTGGTGACGACTGGTATCGTTATGGTATTTAGTTCCAGCTTTTCTTATGCTATGGTGGTCATGGGTGATGGGTATTATTTTTTGAAAAGGATATTGGCTTGGGCGGCAATAGGAACTGTTGCTATGAATTTTTGTGCCAGAGTAAAATATTGGAAATGGTCAAAATATGCCAATATCATTTTGGTGGGAAGTATCCTTCTATTGGTTTTAGTTCTAACACCTTTAGGCAAAGAAGTTAACGGTGCGAAAAGATGGATTGGGGTAGGTTCTATTACGGTGATGCCCTCTGAAGTTGCAAAGTTTGCTGCTATCATTTTTATAGCCACAAGTGTAACAAGAAAAAAAGAAAGCATGCAAACTTTTACCTATGGGGTTCTACCCTACTTGCTCATTGCAGGGATGTTTTTTGGTCTAATTTACAAGCAGCCAGACTTTAGTACAGCCTTTGTGGTGACAGTCGTGATTATTTCTATGGTATTTGTTGGAGGCATGAAACTCTCCCACTTTATTGGATTAGCGGCAAGTGGTTTTATAGGATTGGCTTCTATGATTGGTTACATCTTCATTAGTGGTAAAGGCTATAAGGCTAAGAGAATTACAGCCTTTTTAGACCCTTGGGCGGATCCCAGTGATAGCGGTTTTCAGGCAGTACAGTCTCTGTTAGCGCTAGGTTCTGGGGGGCTTTTTGGAAGAGGACTGGGAAGAAGTGTGCAGAAACATTTTTACTTACCTGAGCCCCAAAATGATTTCATTTTTGCTATTATAGGAGAAGAACTGGGGTTTATAGGGGGCGTTGCCATCATGTTGCTCTTTATGATTTTGATTTGGCGTGGTATTCGTATTGCTATTAATGCACCAGACCTTTTAAGTTGCTTAATGGCAACAGGAATTACCACCATGCTCATTGTTCAGGTGGTTATTAACATTGCAGTGGCGACTTCCTCTATGCCAGTTACTGGGATGCCATTGCCCTTTATTAGCTTTGGGGGAAACGCCTTAGTGGTATTTATGGCATCTATGGGGATTTTATTAAACATTTCAAAATATACGAATATGAACAGGAGCTGAAAACATGAAAGTGATCATAAGTGGCGGTGGAACAGGAGGTCATATCTACCCTGCGATAGCTATTGCAAATAAAATAAAAGAAAAACATCCCAAGTGTCAGATTTTATTTATAGGTACATCTGCGGGATTAGAAAGTGATATTGTGCCTAAAGCAGGCTATGAAATCAAGACCATAACCGTCAGTTACCTAAGACGAAAAATATCTCTCCATAATTTAAAAAGTGCTGGAATGTTGTTAAAAGGATTATGGCAGGCACGAAAAATTATTAAGGACTTTCATCCAGATGTTGTTATAGGTACAGGTGGATTTGTGTGTGGCCCAGTTGTTTATATGGCATCAAAGCTGGGTATAAAAACCCTCATTCACGAACAAAATGTTTTTCCAGGCATTACGAATAAAATATTAGGTAACTATGTTGATAAAATAGCGATAAGCTTTGAAGAAGCACAAAAATATTTTAAGCAGAAAAACAAGTTAGTTGTTACAGGAAATCCCATAAGGGAAGAGTTTTTTAAAGTTACTTCTCAGGAGGCAAAGTCCAGATATAAATCGGAAAGACCCTTAGTTTTAATTGTGGGAGGAAGTGGTGGTTCTGTTAGCATCAATAAAACGGTAATCGATATGTTGGTAAAGCATCCTAAAAATAGTTTTGAAATCCTATTGGTTACAGGAAAAAAACACTATAAAGAACTTATGGAAAAACTCTCCCAACATGAAGAGGTGTTAAAGTATAATCGTATTATAGAATATATGGAGGATATGCCCTATGCCTTAAAGGCTTGTGATTTAATTATTTGTAGTGCAGGAGCAATCACTATTACAGAAATAAATGCAGTAGGGAAACCTTCTATTTTAATACCAAAGGCTTACACAGCTGAAAATCATCAGGAATATAATGCTAGAGCATTAGAGGCTAGAGGTGCAGCCTTTGTTATTAAAGAAGAGGAATTAGAGAGCAGTCGTTTGCTAAATAAGATAAAAGAGGTCTTACATGATAGTAAAAAACTACAATCTATGGAAAAAGCAAGTCTAGATGCTTCTAAAAAACTTGCTACGGAAGATATTTATGAGGAAATAAGAAAACTCTTAGGCATTAAATAGACAAATTATAGGAACACCTTTAGAACTTTTGCATAATATGGTTATATATTTGTTTTATAACGTATATTCTGCCAAATAATCATTTTTAAAACGTAATTTTCTATATAAATATACTTAATTAAGTTCTGGAGGTGGCCTAAGGTGAGTAAGCTAGTGATTCGTGGTGGACATAAAATCGAGGGTGAATTGAAGGTTAGCGGGGCTAAAAATTCTGTATTGCCAATATTAGCTGCGACTGTATTAAACGGAAAATTAAATGTAATTCATGATATTCCTAAGTTATCTGATGTAGAGGTAATGATTAAAATCTTAAAATCTGTAGGTTGTGAAGTAACGCGGGAAAATAACACAATCATTGTAGATTCTAGTAAATTAAACAATCATAAAATTCCAGAAGAGCTGATAAGGGAGATGCGATCTTCTATTGTATTTTTAGGAGCGATGCTGGCAAGATGCAGAGAAACCACCATGAGCTATCCCGGTGGATGTGAAATCGGACCTCGGCCCATTGATCTGCATTTGAAATCTTTGAGAGAGATGGGGGCAGTTATCAAAGAAAAACATGGATTTTTAATATGTAAAACTGAAGGACTAAAGGGATGTGAAATTCAATTGGATTTCCCTAGTGTGGGGGCAACGGAGAACATTATGCTAGCGGCTGTTTTTGCAGAGGGCACGACGATCATTAGAAATGCGGCAAGGGAGCCAGAAATTAAAGATTTGCAAGATTTTATCAACGCCATGGGGGGAAAAGTTTCAGGAGCAGGAAGTGCTACAATTTACATCGAAGGCGTAAAGGAACTTCATGAGGTTAAACATACCATCATTCCTGATCGTATTGTTGCGGGAACCTACTTAATCGCTGCAGCCATTACAAGGGGAGAGATTGTATTAAAAAATGTTGTGCCAGAGCATATTCAGTCTACGATTTATAAACTAAAGGAGGCTGGCTGTAGAATTTTGTACACGCAGGATAGCATAAAGTTAATGGCGCCTGAAAAATTGCATGCGATAGAGTCTACGAAAACCTTGCCTTACCCAGGATTCCCAACGGATATGCAATCTCAAATCATGGCATTGATGACAATTAGCGATGGTACCAGTATTATCACTGAGAATATATTTGAAAATAGATATAAGCATGCTTATGAACTAGTTCGAATGGGAGCAAATATTAAAGTAGATGGGAGAACAGCTATTATAAAGGGTGTACCAAAATTAACTGGAGCTACTGTATCTGCCAATGATCTGCGGGGAGGAGCAGCTTTGATTTTAGCAGGCTTAGTTGCCGAAGGCACTACGATTATAGAAAATGCAAGACATATTGAAAGAGGCTATGATCATATTGAAGAAGTTTTAAAAGCTGCAGGGGCGGAAATTTATAAGTTGTAACAGGTTATGACGCTTGATAGATGAATTTTACTTTTTTTATATAGCACATTACACCATAGGATGATATATTTATAGTTATGAAAACGTGTATTTGTTTTAAATTTTAAGTAGCAGCCATAAGCTGCCCTTAAAATTTCCAAAAAAGGTACAAGCCATTAAAGGTAGGGATGAAAAATGGAATATCTAGAAAAAAAGAGAGAGAAGCAAAGGATAAAAAACATAAGAAAACGGAAGATAAAAAAGTTTTTAACTGCTTTTTTCTTTATTATCGTTTTTTTCTTATGGGGGATATATTTTTTATTACAATCGGATTTATTAAATCTAAAAAAAATTGAGGTTCAGGGAAACATCATTTTAACAACCGAAGAGATCATCGATACTGGGCAATTATTTTTAAATAGAAATATATTTCAATATAAATTAATAGATATAGAAAAAAACTTACTATCTCATCCTTTTATTAAGGAAGTAAGCCTCCAAAGAAAGTTACCGAATAGAATCATAGTGACTGTGAGAGAGCGAGAAAAATATGCTATAATACCATATATGGGGTCGTATATTTATATAGATCAAGATAAAGTAGTATTGCAGGTTTCTGAAAATTATTTAGCAGAGGATTTAATATTAATCACCGGTGTTGAATTTCAAAGTTTTAACTTAGGAGACCAGGTGGACATAAGTAAAGAACCTCTATTAGATGCAGCGATTGAACTGATTGAGGCCTCTAAGTTAGTTACAATTGGAGAACTCATTTCTGAGATTAATATAGGGCAAGAAGATTATATCAAGTTGGTTACCTTTGATGGTATAGAGGTTTTAATAGGGAATAAAACAGATATGGCTTATTCTGTGTTGGCTTTAAAGGAAGTATTAACCAACTTATATACAAGGAATATAAAAAGTGTTATAGTTGATATGCGATATAAAGGACAAATATCTATAAGAAATAGAGAAAATTGGGAGGAAAATTGATGAATTTCAAAGGTAAAATTGCCATTGCTTTACTCTGTGGTATATTAGGACTTACTATATCCATACAATTTAATACTGTGAAAAGTGGGCCTGGAGGGGGCTTTTTATCTACACAAAAAGCACAACAGCTGGCAATGGAGTTAAGAAACTTAAGAACTGAGAAGGAAAGGCTAAATGAAGAGCTAACCAATCTGGAAAAGCGTTTGAAGGAATATGAAATTTCTGAAGCTGATGAAAATCTTATGATTAAAAATCTAAAAAGAGATTTAGAACGCTATCAATTATTAGCAGGTTATAAGGAAGGTGAGGGTCCAGGGGTTGTTGTTACGGTGGATGATCCTCCTAATGATTATTTTTTGGAGGGGGAGGGAAGCTTCATTATGTATAATTACGATGTGCTCTTAGAAGTAATCAATCAATTAAACGCTGCAGGAGCAGAGGCGATTGCCGTTAATGATCAAAGATACATTGCCAATACTGAAATACATTATACATCAAATACGGTACTGATTAATTCTGTACCTACAAGACCTCCTTTTGTTATTAAGGCTATTGGGAATCCTGAGACATTGGAAGCAGCGTTGAACATGAGGTATGGCGTTGTCTGGGGAATGCGGCAGGTTTATAACCTGCAGGTAAATGTGAGAAAAGAAAATGTTGTTCAAGTACCAAGGTATAGTAAAGTAATTCAATTCGATTATGCTAAACCCGTTGAACCACTTCAATAGGATTGGAGGGGAGAACTATGAGATCTTTCTATGGAAAAATAACAATTGGACTTATGTTTTTTGTACTAGGCTTTATGATTGTCTTGCAGTTTAGAAGCGATTTAGAGGATTATAGCTTTATTAGCATAAAAACTATCAGTAATTTGCAGGGAGCCATTGATACAGAAAAAGAAGAAATAAATAATAAAAAGCAGATGATTCTTTCTAAGGAAGCAAAATTAAGTGAGTATCAGAGGGCGTTAGAAGAAGATGGTAGTATTAAAGAAGTACTAATTAATGAAATTAATACAATGCGATTAACCAGTGGCTTTGTAGATGTAGAAGGGCCAGGAATTATCATAAGATTAAGTGATAGTGAACGGGAGTTATACGAAGGGCAGGACCCTAATGATCTTATTATTCATGATGGAGATGTATTAACCATATTAAATGACTTAAAAATTGCAGGGGCAGAGGTGATTTCTATCAATGGTCAGAGGGTATTAAATACATCAGAAATAAAATGCGCCGGTCCTACGATTACCATTAATAATTATACCTATGGACAGCCTTTTACCATAAGAGCCATAGGAGATCCACAAACTTTAGATGCTGCTATAAAGGCGCCTGATTCTTATGCTTGGTATTTAAGAGAGGTATTTGGTTTGACAATAGAATCCTATACAAGTGACCGAGTGAAAATATCAAAATATCAAGGTGATATTTCTTTAAAATATATTTCAATGATGGAAGGTGATTAAGATGTTATTTGCAATTATTGGTTTAGCACTGGGAATCTTTTTAGGATTATATCTGCCCATAACTTATCCTGCCACTTATTCTCTTTATATCTCTGTTGCAATACTGGCAGCAATGGACTCTGTTTTTGGAGCACTTAGAGCTAGTGTAGAAAATAAGTTTAACACAGGGATTTTTGTATCAGGCTTTTTTGGTAATGCAATACTGGCAGGGTTTTTAGCTTATATAGGCGATCGTCTAGGGGTTCCCCTATATTATGCAGCAATATTTGCCTTTGGTGCAAGATTGTTCCAAAACTTTGCCATCTTAAGAAGGCATTTACTAGAAAAAATACGTTTTTAATAAAAAGTTTATTAATTTTTTCCAAAATTTTTATGTTATAAATTGAAATTGAAAAAAAGGAAAAATTAAATTTATGTTGAATTTATAATAATATGTATGGGTTTACTTGTGACCATAAAAAACTATGAATCTCTATATTCACAATATTTGATCTATAAGATTCAGTGTGATATAGAGGATACATAAATTTTATCATAATCATAGCCCTATGTCCTATAGATAACTCAATGGAATTATGATAATGTAGAGAAAATTGGAGACTTTTAAAAACTTAAAATCAAAACATGGCATTCATATAATTAAGGGGGTAATAGTGTGTTAGAATTTGATGTGGATATGGATCAATTTGCTCAGATCAAAGTAATCGGTGTGGGCGGAGGTGGAAACAACGCTGTAAATCGTATGATTGAATCGGAATTAAAAGGTGTGGAGTTTATTGCCGTTAACACAGATAAACAAGCTTTATTTACTTCTAAGGCTGAACATAAGATACAAATAGGTGAGAAGCTGACAAGGGGATTAGGTGCTGGTGCAAATCCTGAAATTGGTAGAAAAGCTGCTGAAGAAAGCAGGGAAGACATCTATAAGTTACTACAGGGAGCTGATATGGTCTTCATTACTGCTGGTATGGGAGGCGGCACAGGCACAGGAGCAGCGCCAATTGTTGCAGAGGTGGCAAAGGAACTAGGGATTTTAACTGTAGGTGTTGTAACAAAACCCTTTACATTTGAAGGTAAAAGAAGAATGTTACATGCTGAACAAGGTGTTCAAGAATTAAAGGGTAGAGTGGACACTTTAGTAACGATTCCAAATGATCGTTTGCTTCAGGTAATAGAAAAGAAGACAACCATGTTAGATGCATTTAGAATGGCTGATGATGTATTAAAGCAAGGTGTACAAGGTATATCCGATTTAATTGCGGTACCTGGTCTAGTAAATCTAGACTTTGCTGATGTTAAAACGATTATGGTAGAACAAGGCTTAGCACATATGGGTATAGGACGAGCTAGTGGTGAAAATCGTGCTGCAGAAGCAGCAAAACAAGCTATTCAAAGTCCGCTGTTGGAGACCTCTATTCAAGGAGCAAAGGGCGTATTATTAAATATTACTGGAGGATCTAGTTTAGGGTTGTTTGAGGTGAATGAAGCCGCGGAATTAGTCACTGAGGCAGCAGACCAGGATGCGAATATTATTTTTGGTGCTGTAATCAATGAAGAGCTAAAGGATGAAATTAGAATTACAGTAATAGCTACAGGTTTTGAACATGATTTAACAAAACCTATAGAACCGCAAAAGAAGGCTAGTGTAACTGCCGTTCATAAAGAAGTGGCGGCAGCTGCAGAAGATCAGGTAAAACAAGTAGACGAATTAGATATTCCTATCTTTTTAAGAAGAAAAAAATAAATATTCTATTTGAAACAAACATATAAATCTATAGGCGTTCAACACTTAAGACTTGCTGCCAGCAAGTCTTTTTCTATTTATATAAAAAAATATTTTTATCCTTCGGTTATTGCTAAGATGCCCACTTCTTAAAGTGAGAAGATCAAGCACTACATTTTGGGATTTTATAAGCTGTTTACAATATTCTTTAAAATGAGAAGAACAAACTAGTCTTTCGACTTCAGAAAATGACAAAAAAGCGATTCTCTATTCTATATAATATACATAAAACGTCTTTCTAATGAATATTTGTATAATAAGAAGGATATGTCCCTCGGGAGGGAAAATAAATGATTGTCTATGCGGAATATGTTTTTTTGGAAAACTTTATTATGAATTTCGTTATATTGTCTTTAACAGCTAAATTTGGAAAAAATCCTGCAAAAAAGAGAAAGATATTATTGGCTTCAGCTATTAGTGCTCTATATGCGTTTATTATTTTTTTTCCTTCACTGCATTTTTTATTTTCTATTGTTATGAAGTTGGCCTGCTCTATGATGATTATTATTTTGGCCTTTACTCCCTACAAATTTAAAGAGTTTTTTCGGCTTTTAGGGATATTTTATTTAATTACTTTGGTATTTGGAGGAGCAGGTTTTGCTATATTTTATTTTACGAACTTTAATGGCATCATAAGCAATGGTATTTTTTATATCACGAACATTTCTGCAAAAAATATTTTTATTGCTGTAGGTGTAGGTTACATGCTTATCAACTTTTGTTGGGGTTATCTGCAAAAGCAGTTATCTAAAGAAAAAATCCTTATCAATATAAAGATAGAGATCGATGGCGCTACAGTTGAGGTAATGGGTATAGTAGATACCGGTAACTCATTGGTAGATCCTATTAGCAAGTATCCTGTAATCATTGTAGAGTATGATGCTATTATAGATTTATTACCTTTAGAGGTGCAAAGATTTTTTAGTTGTACAGGAAAACCAAATTTTACACAAATGGCTTTGCTTTTGCATGGCAGCAGCTGGATAACGCGGTTCAGAATGATTCCTTATAATGCATTAGGAACAGAAAATGGTATGTTGATTGGCTTTAAACCTGATTTTGTGTCTATACAAAAAGAAGCAGATAGTAAAAGTATTCAAGAAATTATTGTTGCTATTTATGACAGAAAACTATCGAAGGCAGGAGAATATAGAGCCCTTTTACATCCAGATTTAATATAAGATATAAACAATGTAAGCTTTTTAACGAAACTTAGGAGGTAGAAAAATGAGACAATCACTATTGAAAATGAAATTATTATACCGTTATTATTATATTAAATTATTAAAGTACTTTAAGCTTTATCAAGAGGAAAGTATCTACTATATTGGGGGTAGTGAAACTTTGCCGCCCCCCTTATCAAATGATGAAGAGAGTTTCCTCATAGAGAAATTAAAAGATGACCAGAGTACAGTGAGGACGATTTTAATTGAAAGAAATCTGCGTTTAGTGGTATATATTGCAAGAAAGTTTGAAAACACAGGTATAGGTGTGGAGGATTTAATATCCATAGGAACAATAGGGTTAATTAAAGCAGTAAATACTTTTAACCCAGAAAAAAACATTAAGTTAGCCACCTACGCTTCACGATGTATAGAAAATGAAATTTTAATGTACTTAAGAAGAAATAGTAAAATCAAAATGGAGGTTTCCTTCGATGAACCTCTTAACATTGATTGGGATGGTAATGAACTGTTATTATCAGACATTTTAGGAACCGATAACGATATTATTTATCGTTTTTTAGAGGAAGAGGTAGATAAGGAACTCTTGAAGGTAGCTTTAGATAAACTTTCAAAGAGAGAAAAAAAGATTATGGAACTGAGGTTTGGGTTAAATAGCGGTAAAGAAAGAACGCAAAAAGAAGTGGCAGATATCCTAGGGATTTCTCAATCTTACATATCAAGGCTAGAAAAAAGAATCGTATCAAGACTTAAAAAGGAAATTAATAGAATGATATAAAGAGGTACTTGTCACAGTGACATGTGGTGCTTTTTTATCCTTCGGTGTATTGCTAAGACCTCCACTTCTAGGTGAACAAACTAAGTGACTAACACCAAATCAAAGATTTGGATTAGCTATTTATGCAAGTGGGAGATCAAGCACTATATCTTCGAATTTTATTTTTCATAGCATAACTACTGCATAAAAATAATCATTCAGTCAATAATCTAAATATTAAAGGGGTAATTCAAAGTGAAAGGACTGAGATTTTACAATGCATATCAACAAAGTAGAAATTTGCGGAGTAAACACATCAGAATTACCAGTGTTGACGAATGATGAAATGTATAAACTATTTGGTCGCATTAAAGAGGGAGATTATGCTGCTAGAGAACAATTTATAAGAGGGAACTTAAGATTAGTGCTAAGTGTCATTCAGAGATTTAACAATAGAGGAGAACATGTGGATGATTTGTTTCAAGTAGGTTGTATTGGATTGATTAAAGCAATTGACAACTTTGATTTAAGTCATAATGTAAAATTTTCTACCTATGCTGTTCCAATGATTATTGGAGAGATCAGAAGATATTTAAGGGACAATAATTCTATTAGGGTAAGCAGATCCTTAAGAGATACTGCTTATAAAGCATTACAAGTAAGGGACCAGCTCATTAATAAAAATGCAAAGGAACCAGTAATATCAGAAATTGCTGAGCAGTTAAATTTACCTAGAGCAGAGGTAGTTTTTGCCCTTGATGCTATTCAGGATCCTGTATCTCTATTTGAACCGATTTATCATGATAGTGGTGATGCTATATTTGTAATGGATCAAGTGAGTGACGAAAAAAGCGAAGATGAGACATGGATTGATGGTATTGCCATAAGAGAAGCAATGAGAAAGTTAAATGATCGAGAAAAATTAATTTTAACCTTGAGATTTTTTGAAGGTAGGACACAGATGGAGGTAGCAGAGGAAATAGGTATTTCACAGGCACAGGTTTCTAGATTGGAAAAAACAGCAGTAAAACATATGAAGAAATACATATAAAAATCACCCTTTGGGTGATTTTTATTTTTTAGGCATAAAGTAAAAAGCAAGTCCATAAATATATTACATAGTATTGGTATTTGCTCTAAATATGCGCTGGATACTTAGGGCTTTAATGGCTAGGGTCTCGTCTAAAAGGACTAGAGGAAGAGTTATAAACGTATATTTGTAGATTTTATGGAGGTGAAAAGATGATTCGAGCATCAGATTTAACAGAAAAAGAAGTAATTAATATAACCGATGGCAGAAGATTAGGTTTAATTTCTGATATTGATGTAAATTTAGAAAAGGGGAAAATCAATGCTATTATTGTTCCAAACAGTGAAAAATTTTTTGGTTTGTTTGGGAAGGAATTGGAGAATGAAATTACGTGGGTAGAAATTAAAAAAATAGGCATTGATGTTATATTGGTAGAGGTTAAAAACAATATTGAACCTCATCTAAGGCATTATGAAGAAGACGAGGACTTTTTTTCAAAAGAAGGCAAAAACAAAAAATAGATGGGATTTCGTTAGACATACTGTAATCTGTATATTATAATGAACTTAGCAGTGTAACATTTGGGGGGTGAGCATAGGATGAATTGTCCTTTTTGTGGTGATGGTGAATCAAAAGTTGTGGATTCAAGACCTACGGAGGAAGGTCAGTCAATTCGTAGAAGAAGAGAATGTATTTCCTGTAGTAGAAGATTTACTACTTATGAAAAAATTGAAGAAATACCTTTGATGGTTATCAAAAAAACTGGAAATCGAGAATCCTTTAATCGCAATAAAATTTTAAAAGGTATGATTAAGGCTTGTGAAAAAAGACCCGTAGCATTAAATGATATAGAGAGCATCGTGAATGAAATAGAAAAACAGCTTTATAATTCTATGGAGAAAGAAATAAAAACAGAGTTTATTGGAGAATTGGTGATGGATCATATAAAAAAATTAGATGAGGTTGCCTATGTTCGATTTGCTTCTGTTTACAGGGAGTTTAAGGATATTAATACCTTTATGGGTGAATTAAGAAAATTACTAAAAGAAAAGACGAATTAGGATTTTTCAATTACTTCAAAGACCCAGCTTGCACAGTTGCATGTTTTATATGCTGTCTTGGCTGGGTTTTTTGTGCTTATAGACTGAAGAAGACCTATTTGGTTTTGATAAAGCAAAATAAGAATGGAAATAATGAGTATATAAACTAATAAATTAATGTAAAGGAGTGAAGGGGTTGAGTTTTAAAATAATCGAAGAAAAAGAAACTAAGATTATCATTGTAGAAGAGTTTCAACAACTAGGCATGGTGAAACATGGATTTAGTACAAGAATAGGAGGAGTGAGCACAGCTCATAATAGCAGTTTAAATTTAAGTTTTAAAACAAAAGATCATAAAGCTCACGTAATGACGAATCTACAGAGGTTTTGTGAGGCCATAGATATAAAAGTTGAAAACTTAGTGCTTGCAGATCAAATACATAGAGATGAAATAAAGCTCGTTACGATAGAAGATAGAGGAAAAGGCATTTTTTGTGAAAAAGATTATAGCGGTGTTGATGGACTAATTACGAATGTATCAGGAATAGCCCTTATGACTTATCATGCTGATTGTGTACCCCTGTTATTTGTTGATCCTATAAAGAAGGTTATCGCTGCTTCTCATGCCGGATGGAGGGGGACAGCGTTGAAGATAGGACAAAAAACAGTGGAAAAGATGATAAAGAAGTTTGAATGCAGGGTAGAAGATATCACTGTTGCTATAGGCCCTTCCATAGGAAAGTGTTGTTATGAAGTGTCTAATGAGGTTGTTAAAGAATTTAACACAAATTTTACATATACTTCAAACATTGCATTTCCAAATACTGAAGGGAAATATATGTTAGATTTATGGGAGGCTAACCGAATATCCTTAAAGGAAATAGGCGTATTAGATAGAAATATATTCATAGCAAATATGTGCACTGCCTGCAACACAGATTTGTTTTATTCTCATCGTAAAGAGAAGGGATTGACTGGAAGGATGGCTTCTGTGATTGAACTAACTGAATAAGGAGGCAAGTGATGGATAAGAGAAGGGTCTTAGTAGTAGATGATGAAGAGCATATTTTAGAGTTAATCAAATTTAACTTAGAAAAAAGTGGTTTCTATGTTTTTACCAGTGATAATGGTGAGGATTGTATAGAACTACTCCATAGTAATGCAGTAGATTTAGTTATATTGGATTTAATGCTACCAGGTATAGATGGCCTAGAGGTATGCAAAGAAATAAGAAAAATAGAAGGTTTTAGTAAATTGCCTATCATTATGTTAACAGCAAAAAGTGAAGAAACTGATCGTATTTTAGGTTTAGAGCTGGGAGCTGATGATTATGTTACAAAACCTTTTAGTGTGAGAGAACTGGTAGCTAGAGTTAAAGCAGTTTTAAGAAGAAGTGAAGATATAAAAAAGCAGGAGATAAAAGTATTACAATTAAGAGATATCGTGATGGATTTAGAAAAGCATGAGGTAGTAGTAAGCGGAAAAAAAGTAGAGTTGACCTTGAAAGAATTTGAACTATTGAAGATGTTGCTAGAAAATAAGAATAAAGTTATGTCAAGAAATGTTCTTTTAGATGAAGTCTGGGGTTATGATTATTTTGGAGAAACCAGAACTGTAGATGTACATATTCGTCATTTGAGAAAAAAAATAGGGGATGATGAAACAGGAAAATATATAGAAACCATCAGAGGTGTGGGATATAAGATGAAGTAGGTGGAAAAAATGCAAAAAAAAATTTTCCTAGTGTTTTTTGTTATTTTGTTAGTGGGGATACTATTGACAAGTTTTTTGTCTTTAAGTCTTATTCGCTCTAGTTATATGGATCAATTAGAAGAAAAACTAATTTCAAATGCAGTGCTTATCCAAGAGTTTATAAAGGAAGATCATCATGCATTAAGTTCTAAAGTATTTCAAGAAAAGATGCAGGATTTAGGTGAAAAAATTGGTATTAGGATAACCATTATTGATGAAGCGGGTAATGTTTTAGTGGAAACCTTTAAAAAAGAAGGAATTATTGAAAATCATAGAAATCGTCCAGAAATACAAGCCGCCTATAGGGGAGAAGTTGGTAAAGCTATTCGTTATAGCAATACAGTAGACTTAGATATGTTATATATTGCATTGCCGCTGGATACAGATTTAGGCAGTATTGTTGTTAGGTTAGCTGTGAACCTTTTAGAAATTAAAAAAATCAATCAAACTTTATTTTATTATATTGTTATCTCTATTGGCAGTGGTCTCATCATAGCTACTTTGATAGGTTATCGTTTTATTGATAAGATTATGGAACCTATTAAGGAGATTACAGAAGTATCAAAAAAAATGGCAGCAGGACGATTGGGCATGAGGGCTTGCGTTCCTTCTAAGGATGAAATCGGTGAGCTGGCAGATCATTTTAACCATATGGCAGATAGACTAGAAGATACAATAGCAGAGCTTTCGGATAGTAATACAAAATTTAAAGCTTTATTAACCAGTATTACCAATCCTATTATAGCGGTGGATCATAAGAAAAACATTATTTTGTTAAATACTGCTGCCGAGCAGTTATTTGGTATTGAGAGAAAAGATGCAATAGGCAAGCATATTTTAGAGGTGATTAGAAATAATCAATTGGATGAGGAAATTAAGAGAGTTTTAAAAGAGAATATAGATACACAAATAGAGATCAATGTGAAGAATCCTCAGGAAAAAATTTTAAAAGTCTATACAAACCCTATAAAGCTAGAAAATGATCCCACCAAAACAATAGGATTAGTCACTGTGATTGAAGATGTTACTGAAATAAGAAAACTAGAAAAAATGCGTTCAAACTTTGTTACCAATGTATCCCATGAACTAAAAACCCCCTTAACCTCTATCAGTGGGTTTGTGGAAACCTTAAAATCAAATACGATAGAGGATGAGAAAACGAAAAAACGTTTTTTAGATATTATAGACATAGAGACAGAAAGATTAACACGTCTCATTGAAGATATCTTGACGTTGTCTGAAATAGAAAGTTCTCAACATCGGGTTTTGCAAGAGGAGATTTTTCCAACAAATGTTATGAAGGAAGTAGAGGAAATGATGCATCCTATTGCCGCCAACAAGGGAATCGCATTATCATCAAAAATAGATATGAATCTACCCAACATTTATGGCAATAAGGACTGGTTTAAGCAGATGTTGATTAACTTAGCAGATAATGCTATTAAGTACACCCCTCATGGAGGAAAGGTTCTTTTAACTGGCTATAAAAAGCACCATAATATTGTTATCACGGTGAAGGATACTGGGATTGGTATCCCAAAAAAGGATTTACCAAGGCTCTTTGAGCGATTTTATCGGGTGGACAAAGCTAGAAGTAGAAAGGTTGGGGGAACTGGACTGGGTTTAGCCATTGTAAAACATATTGTATTATCTTTTAAAGGAAGAGTTAAAGTAAATAGTGAAGAGGGAAAAGGTACTGAATTCACGGTAATCCTTCCTATAAAAAAGTGAAAAAATGTTATTATAAATGCATAGTGAAAGTTTGTTTCAATAAAAAAGGAAGATATTTTATCATAAGATATCTTCCTTTTTTTTATCATATCAAGCAATAATAAACCTTCTGTATAGTTTCATACTGTCAAGGGAATTATAAAAATAAGGCAAAGTAATATTATTTTCATTTTAACAAGGAGGAAAAATAATGGCCATAGGAATGATTTTACTAATCGTTGTATCCATATTGATTTTTGCAGGCTTAGCAGAAAGAGTATTGGACCGACTGAGATTAAGCGATAAGGCAGCAATAGCAATTATTATTGCAATTGTTGTATCTACTATTTTTTTACCAGATATTAATGTCACCGAGAACGTATCCTTTAACGTAGGAGGCTTTGTTATTCCCGTTGCTTTAGCAATTTATTTATTTATTAAAGCTGAGACAGGAAAAGAAAGATGGAGGGCTGTTATAGCAGCGGTTGTGGCAGGAGGGGTTATTTATGCAACGCAAAGATACATACTTCCTGCAGAACCTGAGGCACAAAATATCGAACCTAACTATGTTTATGCAATAATAGCAGGAATCATTGCTTATGTTCTTGGACGGTCTAGAAGAGCCGCTTTTATCGCTGGGGTCATGGGGGTAGTGATTACGGATATAATACAGATGGTTATAAACGCCATCAATAATATACCAGCACCCACTAGGTTTGGCGGCGCTGGCGGAGTAGATACTACGGTGATTGCTGGAGTTTTGGCTGTTTTATTGGCTGAAATTATAGGAGAAATTAGGGAAAGATTACAGGGAGGGACAGAAAAAAAAGAAATGCACTTTGAAAAAGGGCATTTCGTTAGTACACTAGGTGAAAGTGAAAAAAAATCACAAAAGGATGATGAAGAAAAAAGAGGTGACAAAGATGAAAAATAGATTAAGTCTATGTCTTGTTATAATCTTAATCCTAATGGTATTTAGTGTTCCAGTGGTTCATGGAGATGACTGGTATGGAGAGTATGGTAAATATTACAGAGTTTATGACGCTGAAAATAATCAATTATTGTTTGAAACAGCTCGAGAGGTTTCACGAGGTGACCAATATTTAAGTGGTGATAACAAAATGTACCACATCGTAAGGGTAAACACCAAAAGTCATTTAGCTTATGCGGAGTTTGTTGAAGAGGTGCAATTACCAAAAGTGAATAAGGAAGCCCTTCAAAAAGTGCAACTAGCCTTAAAAGAGGGGGGATTAGCCGCATTGATTTTGGCACAAGAAGGTGAAGAAGGTGGAGGAGAGGAAGAGCAGGATAGACGCGTCGGAATCTATGCAACCCATAGTGCTGAGTCCTATACACCTACCGATGGCAGCGAAAGTATTGAAGGTGGAGGTGGTATATTAAAGGTAGCTGAGATATTAAAAAACAGCTTTGATAATTATGGTGTTGAAGGCGTATTTGATAATACCTCTCATGAGCCCCATGATGCAGGAGCTTATAAGAGATCTCGAAGGACTGCGGTACAATTGATGCGGGATCAGGGAATTAATACCTTAATCGACGTTCATAGGGATGCCGTACCGGCAGAGGCATATCTGACAGAAATAGAAGGGGAGCCTGCTTCTAAGGTAAGGTTGGTTATAGGCAGGCGTAATCAAAACTTTAAAGCTAATGAGGAACTAGCTATGCAGGTAAAGGCAGTAGCAGATGAAAGTCGTCCAGGATTAATTAAAGATATTTTCTATGCAAAGGGTGATTATAATCAGGATTTGACGCCAAGAGCTATGTTAGTAGAAATGGGCACTTATCAGCATACAAGACAAAGAGCAGAAAAAGCGGCAGATTATTTAGCTGAAGTAGTGACAACAGCATTGTTTGGAGGCATTATAGAAGAAGAGGCTGCTGATGAGGAAGGGGTTGCTCCAGGACCTCAGCGGACTGGGGGAGTGGAAGAGAGTAATACAGGTTCTGGCACAGGAATTATTGGTCTTATTGCTGTAATAGCCATAGGAGGTTTTGCCTTTCTATTTTTAAGTAGTGGAGGAAAAGAATGGAAATCAAAGTTTTCTAATTTTAAACAGGAGTTTGCTAACTTTTTAGGAAGAAGAAAGAGAAAATAGGTGGGTGCTATAATTGGATAAACACTTTATTACAATAATTATTTCAATGATCATGGGTGTAATCGCTAGAACATACATGATGAAAATAGACTATAGGCAGTATCCTACTTACCCACAAGCCTATTTATCTCATTTCACATTAGGTGTCATAGCAGCGGGCTTAGGAGCTGTTGTTATTCCAGCTATTACAGAAAAAGAGTATGTGGCGGTTACATTTTTAGCTATTGCTGCCCAACACTTTAGGGATGTTAGAAGTATGGAGAGGGAGAGTTTAGATAATATTGAGCCTACCGAATTAGTTCCAAAGGGAACTGCTTATATCGAAGATATAGCGAAGACCTTTGAAGCTAGAAATTATATGGCAATTATCACAGCAACTGCTACTGGAACGGTTATGTATATAGGGGAGCTATTACAGCTTTCTATCTTCATTAGAGCAATCTTCGGGATTGTTATAGGCGCTATTGTTATCAATGCATTAAATAAAATGTTAGAGACAAAATTGATTGATGATATAGCTGAAGTGAAGGAAGCGAAAATTACCTTTGAAGGTCCTCTATTAGCCATAGCAGGGGTAATTATTATGAACATAGGGCTAAAGGATGCAAGAGAAGTTTTTATGAAAAATGGCATTGCAGTGGAAATTGTTCCTAAAGATGAGAATGCTATAGCAATTTTATCGAATATAGGACAACGTCAAGCAATACAGCATAATGCGGCAATTCAACTGGGTATTAGAAAGGATGTAGATGAGCCTGATTTTACACCTATAGCTAGAAGAAATCCTGAAAATGGTAATATTGTTATGGCAATTGTAGCGATGGAGCCTAATATTGAATATCTTATTGAAGCAGTAAGAAGAACCCCCATCATAGAATCATCTAAACGAAAACCATTAGATTCTTATGTTGGTAAAAAGGTTAGTATGAAGGATTAAATGAAAGGTTCTGTCTACGCTAGCGCTTAAAGTTGGTGAAAACCTATGCTCAAGGGAAAAATCAGGCTATATGGATAACACTAAGCATACTATAATCGAGCACAAAGGAGCGGAGTCATGGGGACGGTTTGAGGGGAAAACGATGGAACTGTCCCCGTGGCGCAGCGGGGAGGAAGAACAATGGAAATTGGCATTACAGAGTTGATTATAGCAGTCGTTACAATGCATAAAGATAAGGTAGGTGGCTCTGCCCCTATATTTTACGTGGAGAATGAGGAAGAACTGGAAAGAATGGCTTTACTGATTTCAAAAACCACAAGAGGTATGGTGCACGACTTAGAGGGAGGCACTTATATCATTGTGAAACATTAGGTGATTTATATGAAAATAGTATATGTCTATAAAAAAAATGTGTATGCAGCCTACAAAGCTGCATATCTTCATTTAAAATTGGATGCAAATGCTCTATCGCAAGAGGTGTTAAAGAAAGCAAATAGGGAAGTAAAGCCCTATTACTTAGGTGTAGATGAGGATTTAAATGAGGTATATGTAGCTGACGGCGGCAGAAATTTAACCATCTATAAAAATGTTATAGAGGGCTTAGCTTCTATTTATGGTGAAGAGATAAAGATTATTGACATAAAATAAGGGCGAAAAGGAGGAGGGTTTGGCGATGAATATTATATACAGCTGTTTTGGTGGAGCACATTCCTCTGTTGTTACGGCATCCATTCATATGGGTTATTTACCCATAGATCGGCAGCCAACGAAAGAAGAAATACTGTCAATACCTTTTTATGACAAAGCACAAAATGAAGAAATAGGTAAACCTCTACATATGGGGGTAGATAAGAAAAGTCATAGGATTTATGTAATGGGAATGGGGCATTCCCGAGACTATTATACAAAAATGGCTTATGAGCTTTACAGTCAGTGGATGACTACCTATAAAAAGGATTTGGTGATTATCAATGTAACTTCTTTACTCAACAACGCTACAAGACTCGGTGGTTTTCTATCTAGACGTTTAAATGTTGTAGGTGTAGGAAGACCTTTAACTGTCTATGGCATTCGAAAAAATTATCACTATTTTACAGAGTTAGTGAAAAACGTGCAGGAAACAATTCCGTAAAAGATGCTTGACCTTCTTGAAGTCAAAATGATAATATAATTTGATGGTAAAATTATATATTTATGATATAATATTAGTAGCAGGTACTAAAAAACTTAAAGTAGGTGTTTTTTTGAAGGAATCAAATAGTAAAAATGTCATTAGTAAAGTTGCTCCTGGAAGTATTGCAGAAGAGGTGGAGATTGAAGTAGGGGATATTCTGTTAAGTATTAATGGTGAAAAGATAGAGGATATTATTGAGTATAAATTTTACTTATCTGATGAATACTTGGAGCTGGAAATCCAAAAACCTGATGGAGAGCAATGGATTATTGAAGTAGATAAGGATTATGATGAGGATTTAGGAATAGAATTTGAGAACCCTATAATAGATGAGGCCAAGAGCTGTAAGAATAAATGTATGTTCTGCTTTATTGACCAGTTACCTAATAATATGAGAAAAAGCTTGTATTTTAAAGATGATGATTCTAGATTGTCTTTTTTGCATGGTAATTATATTACTTTGACCAACATGAAGGATGAAGATATAGGCAAAATTATTCAGTATAGAATTAGCCCCATAAATATATCAGTGCATACTACAGATGGCGACTTAAGAAAAAAAATGCTTAGTAATCCAAGAGCAGGAAATATTTTGGAAATATTAAAAAAGTTAGCTGAGCATCATATAGAAATGAATTGTCAAATTGTTTTATGTCGCGGCGTCAATGACGGAGAAGTATTAGATGCTACTATTAAAGATTTACAGGAACTAAGTTACGCCGTTAATAGTGTTGCGGTGGTACCGGTGGGATTAACAAGGTATAGAGAGAAACTTTATCCTTTAGAAGCATTTAATGCAGCAACTGCCTTAAAGACAATAGAACAAATAGAGGTTTGGCAGAAAAAACTCATAAAAAAGCTAGATAGAAATTTTGTCTATTTATCAGATGAGTTTTATCTCTTAGCAAAGAAAGCATTTCCTTCCTATGAGGCCTATGATGGTTTTCCACAGTTGGAAAATGGTGTGGGTATGGTGGTAAAATTTCAACAGGAATTTTATCAGCATTTACAGCAAATAAAAGAGATGACACTAGAAACACCACAAAAAGTAACTTTGGTTACAGGAACATTAGTTCATGAAAAAATAAGTGCTCTTTGTGAAGCTTTAATGAAAAAGATAAAGAACCTTACCATACAAGTAGAAGCAGTAAAAAATGAATTTTTTGGTGGTCAAGTGTCGGTAACAGGATTAATTACTGCCACTGATTTATTAAAAAACTTACAGGGAAAAGATTTAGGAGCAAAGTTAATTCTTCCTGAATCCATGTTAAAGTCAGAGGAAGAAATATTTTTAGATGATATCACAATAAGTGATATAGAAAAAAAATTGCAGACCAAAGTACAGGTTTGTGAAGTAGAAGGAAGTAACTTAATTGATAAGATTTTAGATTTTAAATCATAAGAAAGTATGAGGTGAAGGGGTATGGCAAAACCTATTGTAGCAGTTGTTGGAAGACCTAATGTAGGAAAATCAACACTTTTTAATAAAATTGCTGGAAAGAGAATCGCTATTGTAGAGGATGAACCTGGTGTTACAAGAGATAGGATTTACACAGAAGTGGAATGGTTAAACCACAAGTTCACGTTAATTGATACTGGCGGTATTGAACCAGAATCAGAAGAAATTATTCCTGCCCAAATGCGTAGACAGGCAGAACTAGCTATCGAGACGGCAGATGTTATTGTATTCATGGTGGATGGTCGACAAGGACTGATTTCTTCAGATCGTGAAATTGCAGATATGCTTAGAAGGTCTAAAAAGCCGATTTTGTTGGTTGTAAATAAAGTAGATACGAAGGAACAATCTCCCCATTATTATGATTTTTATGAGTTGGGTATAGGAGATCCTCTAGAGATTTCCTCTGCATTAGGCTTAAATATGGGGGATTTATTAGACCAAATTGTGCAGCATTTCCCTGAAGAAGGAGTAGAAGATTATGATGAAGAGGTAATGAAGGTAGCTATTATAGGCAAACCTAATGTAGGGAAGTCCTCCATCATCAATAAAATACTAGGGGAAAATCGAGTAATTGTAAGCGACGTGGCGGGAACCACGCGGGATGCTATAGATACACCTTTTAGCGACGGTGAAGATCAGTATGTTTTCATTGATACCGCAGGCATAAGAAGAAAAAGCAAAATAACAGAACATGTGGAACGCTACAGCGTGATAAGATCTTTGGCTGCTATTGAAAGAGCTGATGTATGCTTATTAGTGGTGGATGCAGAAGAAGGTATTACAGAACAAGATAAAAGAATTGCCGGCTTTAGCCATGAAAATGGAAAAGGTCTTATTATTGTCATTAACAAGTGGGATTTAATTGAAAAAGAGACCAATACAATGAATCATTTTCTAAAGAATATTCGAGAGGAACTATCCTTCTGCGAATATGCTCCAGTACTATTTGTATCTGCTGTAACAGGACAGAGGGTGATAAAAATCTTAGAAAAGATAAAGTTCGTATCCAATCAACATGCCATGAGGGTACCTACTGGAACACTCAACGAGGTAATCGGCGAAGCGATGCTATTGAATCAACCGCCTTCTGATAAAGGTAAACGACTTAAGATATTTTATGCCACACAAGCTTCCGTAAAACCACCAACATTTATACTATTTATTAATGACAAGGAATTAATGCATTTTTCTTATCAAAGATATATAGAGAATAGGATTAGGGAAAACTTTGGTTTTGAAGGAACCCCTATAAGATTTATCAATAGAGAGAAAACAGGAGGTGACAAATAGGTGCAATTACTTGTTTTAGTAATAGCCTATATGCTGGGGAACTTTTCAGCTTCCTACGTGATTGGGAAGCTGTCTGCTGATATTGACATAAGGAAATATGGTAGTGGAAATGCTGGTACAACCAATGTTATGAGGACATTAGGCTATAAAGCTGCAATTTTTACGCTTCTAATAGATTGTTTAAAAGGGGTCTTAGCTGTCTATATAGCAAGAAAATTTGGTTCAGAGAACCTTGCTATGATGGCAGGTGTTGCTGTGGTTGTAGGACATAATTGGCCTGCGTTATTGGATTTTAAGGGAGGTAAAGGAATCGCTACAACAATAGGGGTAGCTCTTAGCATTCATTTTAACACTGCATTGATATGTATTTTCATTGGAATTATTATTCTTATTTTATTTAAGTATGTTTCCTTAGCAGCCATGATCGCCATCACCCTATTGCCTATTTTCTTAATCTTCCAAGGGTGGAATTATTTTGTTTTTGGTCTAGTGTTATGTTTATTGGCAGTTTATAGACATAGACAAAATATTCAACGTTTATTACAGGGGACAGAAAGTAAAATTACGGAAAAATTAAAAGTTAAATAGGGGGGAAGATTATGAAAAAGCTTTCTATAGCTGTTTTAGGTGCTGGAAGTTGGGGAACTGCTTTAAGTCTTGTGCTTAACAGCAACAATCATGTTGTGAACCTATGGATGCGTAGGGAAGAACAATATCATCAAATGCTAGAAACCAGAGAAAATAGAAAGTATTTGCCGGAGGTAAAGATACCCTCGAATATTCATCTATTTACTGATAGTATAGCTGCCATAAAGGGTACAGATATTATTTTGTTGGCGGTACCTACGCAAAAAGTACGAGAGGTATTAAAATCTATTAAATCTTATGTAGAGCCTCACCAGATTATTGTAAACGCTGCTAAGGGAATTGAACAAAAAAGCCAGTTAAGAATTTCAGAAGTAGTGGAGGCGGAGTTGCCACAACAGCCTTATGCAATGTTGTCAGGACCTTCCCATGCAGAAGAAGTAGCTACCAATATGCCTACAGCTATCGTAGCAGCTTCTCTTAAAAAGGATACTGCGGAATTTGTACAACATGCTTTTATGACATCAAAGTTTAGAGTATACACAAATCCTGATGTAGCAGGGGTAGAATTGGGTGGTGCGCTTAAAAATGTCATCGCCTTTGGGGCAGGTATAGCCGATGGTTTAGGTTTTGGTGATAATGTGAGAGCGGCTTTAATGACAAGAGGGATCAGAGAAATTGCTAGACTAGGAAAGGCTATGGGAGCAGATATCTCCACTTTTGCGGGGCTTTCTGGCATTGGGGATTTGATTGTTACCTGTACAAGCATGCACAGTAGAAATCGTCGTGCAGGGATTTTAATTGGCAAAGGAAAAAGTTTGAAAGAAACATTGCAGGAGATTGGTATGGTAGTAGAGGGTATTACTACTACCAATGTTGCCTATGAATTGGCTATGAAATATAATATAGAAATGCCTATAACAGAAGAAATCTATAAAGTACTTTATGAAGGTAGAAATCCTAAAGATGCTGTGATCAATCTTATGACAAGAGATAGAAAAAATGAAATGGAAGAAATTGTAAACGACAGTAATGTCGATTGGCAGTAAAACTTTATCATCCACAAAAAGAACCCTGAGAAAGAGAGACTGAAAAAGTATCATTTTTATGATAGTATCATGACAAAATATTTTTTCAGTGATCTCCTGATAAGAGGGTTCTTTTTTTGTAATTTTTATCAAAAAAGAAGCATAAATCCTCCTCATAAAAAATATAAAGTAGTAGATAGATTGCGTTGTCATATTTTTTTTGAAGAATCATATATTTATAATGTTATAAAGTATGGAGATATATCTATTTATCTATATACAATAAGGAGGGATAGGATGGAAAAGTACCATATTTACAGAGATATAGCACAGCGTACACAAGGTGACATTTACATAGGTGTTGTAGGACCTGTTAGAACAGGAAAATCTACCTTAATAAAAAGAGTGATGGATTTGTTGGTTTTACCTAATATAGAAAACACCTATAAGAAAGAAAGAGCAAAGGATGAGCTTCCTCAAAGTGGTTCGGGAAAAACCATTACTACGACGGAGCCTAAATTTGTTCCCAATGAAGCAGTTGAGCTGGTTTTAAAAGAGAATGCATCTTTTAAGCTTCGCATGATTGACTGTGTTGGTTATTTAGTGAAGGGGGCTTTAGGGCATCAAGAGGATGGACAGTCACGATTAGTAAATACCCCTTGGTTTGAAAAGCAAATTCCCTTTGAAGAGGCAGCAGAAATTGGTACCAAAAAAGTCATTCAGGAACATTCTACCATAGGTTTAGTGGTAACAACCGATGGTTCCATTACTGATATCGAGAGAGAGAACTATATTGAGGCGGAGGAAAGAGTTATTAATGAACTGAAGGAAATTGATAAACCCTTTGCTATTGTCCTAAATAGTAAAACCCCAGATGCGGAAGAAACACAGACTTTAAAAAATAGTCTGCAGGAAAAATACGGGGTTTCTGTGGTGATTAAAGACTGTGCAACGATGAATATTAACGATATACATGAGATCCTAGAAAGTGTATTATTTGAATTTCCTATCACAGAGATCAATTTCAACTTGCCGGGATGGGTGGAAAGTATCGAATCGGGACATTGGTTAAAATCTACCATCATGAAGGGTATTCGAGAAATTGCCAGTCATACAAGAAGAATAAAAAATGTAGAAACGATGATAGCTAGTTTAAAGGATATTGAAAATATTAAAAAGGTCTCTCTTGAAAATATTAAAATGGGAGAAGGTTCTGCCTTAATTGAACTAACTACAGATGATAACTTGTTTTATAAAATTTTAGGTGAAAAAACCGGTTATGATATTGCTGGAGATCATCAATTGATTGGTTTGATTACAGAGTTAGCAAAGGCAAAAAGGGAATATGATAGGGTAGAAAAAGCATTACAGGATGTCAAAGCCATTGGTTATGGCCTTGTACCGCCATCTTTAGAGGAATTGGCTTTAGAACAACCAGAAATATTCAAACATGGTAATCAATTTGGTGTAAAACTAAGGGCAAATGCACCTTCCTTACACTTTATCAGAGCGGATATAGCGACAGAGGTTTCCCCAGTAGTAGGTACTGAGAAACAAAGTGAGGAACTAGTAAAATATTTGTTGGAGGAGTTTGAACAAAATCCAGAAAAAATATGGGAAACCAACATGTTTGGTAAATCCCTCCATGATATGGTAAAAGAACAATTGCAAAGCAAACTTCAAACAATGCCAGATGATACAAGAATTAAGTTGCAAAAGACTCTGCAAAAAATTATTAATGAAGGAAATGGGGGCTTTATTGCTATTATTTTATAATCTATGAGACTTTGGCAGGAAAATTCTATTAGAAGTTTTATAAATAGCTTAAGTAATATAGAGCTTAACATAAAATAGGGGATGTAAGTACATACCCCTATATTTCTGCGTATAAATAGAAAAGGAAAGACATATACTTAAATATAGAAAAAAATATGAACAAACTACTTGACAAGAGTTGAGAATTAGCATAATATGTATAAGGTAGTTAAAGTAATTGTATTAATTTCATCTGGCTGTGGCGCAGTTTGGTAGCGCGCCAGACTGGGGTAGCGTTAGTTTATGGTTAATTTTATTTAATAGTAACTTTAAAACAATAAATATGTTTTGTTAATTCGGGGCGTAGTTCAGTTTGGTAGAACGCATGACTGGGGGTCATGAGGCCGCAGGTTCAAGTCCTGTCGCTCCGACCATGTAAATTCAACTATCTAAAATTTAGGTAGTTTTTTTATGTTAGAAATGATTTTAACCTAATAAAATGATGTTAGGTCATACACATTTATTTCTTAACAGGGGATGAAAATATAGAGAGAGTATATGGTTATGTTAGATTGTCGAGAGATGATGATGATGAAAAGGAAAGTTTATTAGGACAGAAGAGAATCATTGAAGATTATGCTGAAAAATTAGGGTTTAAAATTATTGAAATATTTGATGATGATAATTGTACAGGTATGAATTTTGACCGTGATGGTATATTAGAAATTGAAGCACTTGTGAAGAATAAAGCAATAGATGTATATTAAGAAATGGAAAGACAAAATTAACTAATATTAAGGGAAAGAAAAAACTGACAAATGAAGAAGATCACATAGTACATTATGATTATTATCCTCCAATTGTGTCAAAAGCGGATTTTAATCTAGTTCAAGAAATTGTTAAAAAAAGGTCTAAAAAAGCAGTAAGAGCAGGAAATGAAAAAATTCATATTGATGTATTATTTGTTACTAACATATTGTTGGACTAGGGGTCTGGAGGTCGCAGGTTCAAGTCCTGTCAGCCAGACTAAGTTATAAGCTACATTTTTGTTGGTAATAAACCAATGAAGATTAGCTTTTTTATACCTAAATCTCGAATAATATTTGAAGAATGCAGCACCTACTTGGGTATTGCATTTTTGCGTTAAGGAAGCTTTGAAATGAGTAAACAAATTACTACTATTCCTGCAAGACAAGATCAATCTGATAAAAGGTTAAAAGTTGCTGCCTATTGCCGTGTCAGTACTGAGCATGAGGAACAAAGACAGAGTTTAAAATCACAAATAGCTTACTATACGCAAAAAATTTGCGATAACCCGGATTGGGATTTTGTCGATATTTACGCTGAACAGGAATCTGGCACAAGAGTATATAATAGAGATGAAGTTCAGCGATTAATGAAAGACTGCAGAGATGGAAAAGTAGATTTGATTTTGATGAAATCTCTAAGTCGTTTTGGACGCAATACATTGGATGTGCTGCTTATGCTCGATGAATTATCAAAATTAAATGTAGTTGTCTACTTTGAAACTGAGGATATTTGCTCTAATGATTCTCGAGTAAAAAAGTACATTACTATGATAGCAGCGGCTTATCAGGAAGAAAGCAGACAGAAAAGTGAAGCTATTAATAAAAGATGATTCTAAATGTAAAGACTGTACAGATAAATATCCTGCAAGGAGAAGGAATAATGGATATAGTGCTAGTTTTGATATCCATGAATGCAAATCATGCCCATATAGTAGTAGTCTAAGAACTAAATCTTGGAAAAGAAACCCTAGATATATTGATAAATACAAAGATATGATTTTAAATTACCAGAATTTTGAGTTTGTATTAGTAGATATGTCTTCTGATATGGAAAAAAGAACCAACAGATATGATAGAGAAAAGGAATATGCAAAAACAAACCAAGCATTATATTGGTGGGGATAACTTGTTTGCAACTTAGCAAAGCAATATGAGTCGAAGCTTTTTAGTAAATGTGCAAATTTGAATCTTACGCTTGAAAATATCACCATCCGTTTGTCGGAGGGGTTTATCATGGGGCTGATCGGCCCCAACGGTGCAGACAAAAATTTCTTTGATAGAGGTATTAAAAACCTCATATTGTAGGCCAGACGCAAAGATGCAGAACTTAAAAGAGAAAAATGAAATAACAGCAAGTAAAATCAAGCAGTAATCTCTCTATTTCTTTATAATAAATGTAGGGTGGTTGAAACGAGGTGAACGGACGAATGTACGAATGGCAGAAGCAAATTCAAATAATCGTTGATGAAATTGACAAATGTATTAAAAATTATAATGATGAAGCCTTGACACTACGCTTTCTTTCTCGCAGGCTGGGTTATTCTGAATTTTATACAACGAGAAAATTCAAAGAAATATCGGGTATGCAATTTAGGGATTATCTGCGGCATAGAAAATTAGCCTTTGCACTAAAAGAGGTTCGGGATAGTGAAAAAAGCCTTTTAGATATTGCTTTTGATTATGGTTTTTCATCACATGAAGCTTTTACCAGAGCTTTTAAGGGAACATATGGTGTAACTCCAAGTGAATACCGAAAAAAGCCTAAGCCTGTCGTTCTTCGTACAAAAATAAACCCTTTCGACCGCTACTTTTTAGGATTGGGAGAGATTGGGATGATGAAATCTACAGATAATGTTAAAATTTATTTTGTAACAATTCCCGCACACAAATTTTTGCACATTAAAAACTATGAGAGTAATGGGTATTGGGATTTTTGGCAAAAGCAAAGTCTTATTCCGGGACAGGACTGCGAAACAATTTGCGGATTACTCGATAGTATCAAGGGCAAATTGGATGACGATGGTGGGAGCGAATCTAACGGCGGCAGCGGTCAGATTATGGCGTACATTAATGACCGATTGATGTTCCCGAAGCCGAGTATATTGTTTTTGAACATGGGCCCTTCGATTATGAGCAGGAAAATCGTAGTGTGGAGGAAAAGATTGAAAAGGCAATGACAACTTTTGATTTTGCAGGCACTGGTTACTGCTTTGATACTTCCCCCGGTAGAATAATTTACTTTTGTTTTAATCCGGAACGGTATTTTAAGTATATCAGACCAGTGCGGAAGTAAATAAAATCGACTGCCTCTCCACTATTGTTTCTAACGAGAAAACCAAACAGGAAATAACAAATTCCAAGTTATAGGACAGATTAACTTCTCATTATGTTTATAATGAAATACTTACTACTTTATAAAACGGGTGGCTTTTGATTTTATTTGTTCTAAAAGGGTGCATCTATTTTGTACTAATGACACAGATGAAACTCTTGTATCCACTAAGGTACAGGAGTTTTTTATTTTTTGCCTATAGTTTATATAACTTTAAATTGGAGACTATTTGCTTTTTTACGCTCATTATTCTTTTTATTCTTGTCTAGTATAGTAAAGTACTTATTTACCTCTATATTCAGACCTGCACATATCTTTTCTACTGTAGAAGCTATACAGTTATTTCCTTTTATATATGGAAACAAATATCCAAACTTAACTTAGAAGGAAATTGACCTATTTGTGTGGTATAATGTTGCTAAATGAGCCTATTTAATAAAATATGAGAAGATATAAAAGTTAATGAAATAATTAATACGCTATTTGTACTAAAGAAATTATACATAAGAGGAGATACAACAAATGATAACAGGAGAAGTTAAGAACAAAATTGATAAGATATGGACAGATATATGGGCAGGAGGAATTACACAACCATTAACTGTAATTGAGCAATTAACCTATTTAATGTTCATTCGTTCATTAGATGAAAAAGAAATTGAAAATGAGAGTTTAGAAGCTTTAGGGATGGAAGTGCCAAATAAGATTTTTCCTGATACACCAGACGGCCAGGCTATGCGTTGGTCTAAATTTAAAGATAAAGATCCAAGGGAAATTTTTGAGGTTATAGGTCAAAAGGTATTTCCCTTCATCAAATCTATGAATGGCAATAAAACCTCAGCATTTTCAAGATATATGGAGGATGCCATATTCCTTATGCCAACTCCGCAGGTATTACAGAAGGTCATTACTGGCTTAGATGAGCTATATGAACATGACATTAAGGATCTTGATATGCAGGGGGATTTATACGAGTATATGCTTGGAAAACTGTCTGTTGCCGGTCAAAACGGTCAATTTAGAACCCCAAGGCATATTAGAAATATGATGGTGAAATTATTAGCTCCTACACCAGATGATAGAATTTGTGATCCTGCTTGTGGGACTGCTGGATTTTTAGTTTCCTCTGCTGAATATATTAGGGAGAAATATGAAAGTGAAATGACTACAGAGCAATGGGAAAAATTTGAGGGAGATGCCTTTACAGGATTTGATACCGACAGAACCATGCTTCGACTATCTGCAATGAATCTGATGTTGCACTCTATTTCAAATCCAGATATCAACTATGCTGATAGTGTATCAAAACAAAATGACATATCCGATGCCTATGATGTCATTCTAGCAAATCCACCTTTCACGGGCACTATAGATGCTGAAAGTATACATGACAACCTAAAGGCCATCTGTAATACCAAAAAGACAGAGTTGCTCTTCATAGCCTTGTTTATTCGTATGCTAAATATAGGTGGAAGATGTGCTTGTATCGTGCCAGATGGCGTATTATTCGGGACAACAAAGGCACATAAATCCCTTAGAAAAGAATTGGTTGAAAGCCATAACCTGCAGGCTGTTATTTCTATGCCTAGTGGTGTATTCAAACCCTATGCAGGAGTTTCTACTGCAATCCTTATATTCACAAAGACTAATGCAGGAGGAACAGATAAAGTATGGTTTTACGACATGAAATCAGACGGCTTTTCCCTAGATGATAAGCGAAAAGATTTAGGCAATGATGGAGATATCACGGATATCATTAATAGATTCCATAGCCTTGACAAGGAAGTAGACAGAAAGAAAACAGAGCGGAGCTTCTTAGTGGATAAGGAAGAGATCAAGAACAATGATTATGACTTGTCTATTAATAGATACAAAGAGATTGAATATGAAAAGGTAGAATATGAGAAACCAGAAGTAATTATGACCCGCCTTGATGAGTTGGCTATTGATTTAAGCTCTAAGATGGAGGAATTGAGGGGGTTGTTGGAAAATGAGTAAGTGGAAGATGGTGAAGTTAGGGGACATTGCATCACTAATAACAAAAGGGACAACTCCTACAACAATCGGATTTCAGTTTGAAGATATCGGTGTTAATTTTGTTAAGATTGAAAGTATAACAGAGACAGGTATGTTTATTAAAGATAAGTTTCAATATATTTCTACAGAATGTAATGATAAAATGAAACGCTCAATACTTTGTGAAAATGATATCTTGTTTTCCATTGCAGGAGCATTAGGAAGAACAGCTATTGTAGATGCAAGTATATTACCAGCAAACACTAATCAAGCGCTAGCTATTATTAGGATTTCAAAAGGTAATATTGATTATAAATATATTCAATTGACATTGAAGTCTTCCTTTGTATATAGACAATTTCAAAAGCAAAAGCAAGGGGTTGCACAGCTGAATTTATCTTTAAAAAACATATCAGATTTAGAAATTCCGCTACCACCCCTCGATATCCAAAAACACATTGCAGACACCCTAGACAAAGCACAAGAAATAATTAATGGTCATAAAAAACAGCTTGAAGAACTTGATAATTTGATTAAAGCAACTTTTTATGATATGTTTGGTGATCCTATTGTGAATAAAAAAGAATGGAAGGAACATAAATTGGGAGATATGTGCACTATTGTTCGAGGAGGTTCACCGAGGCCAATTGAAAAATATTTAGGAGGAACAATTCCTTGGATTAAAATAGGGGATGCTACAAAAGGTGATGACCTATATTTGACTTCAACCAAAGAGCACATTATTGAAGATGGAATTAAAAAAAGTAGATATATTAAATCTGGAAGTATGATCTTCGCAAATTGTGGAGTATCCTTAGGATTTGCTAGGATTATAACTTTTGATGGATGTATTCACGATGGTTGGTTGGCCTTTGATATTAAGAGTGATAAATTGAATAATATTTTTTTATTGAAACAGCTTAACGAAATGACTGAACATTTTCGCAGGACAGCTCCAAGTGGAACGCAACCTAATTTAAATACTAGTATCATGAAAAATATAAAAATAATTGTTCCACCATTATATTTACAAGAGAAATTCACTTCAATAGTTTTAAACATAGAAGAACAAAAATCCATAGTTAAACAATCTATCACAGAAAGTGAAACCCTATTCAACAGCCTCATGAGTAAATACTTCGATTAAACAAGAAAGCAGGTGATTCTATGGCAACAAATTTTTCGTTTCTGAAAAATATAAGTGAATATCAACTGTTTGCTAATGCCTGCATTGATGCAGAAGATGTTTTAACAACCTCTCCAGCTATGTCGGCCATTGGAAGTAGGAAGGCGTTTGAATTAGCTGTTAAATGGGTATATTCTGCGGATTCTACTATGAAGATGCCATATAAGGATAACCTGCAGGCCTTAGTACACGAAGAATCCTTTCGATATGCAGTAGATCCTGAAACATGGAGAAAACTACAATACATTATTAAAATCGGGAATATTGCAGTGCACACAGAGAAGACCATATCCCATAACGATGCTGTTCTTTCCTTATCCATTTTATTTGAATTTGTGGAATGGATTGATTATTGCTATGGCATGGAATATGAGGAAAGAAAATTCAATGAAAAGTTGATTCCTGAAGTAGGAGACAATGCAGAGGAAGCTAAGAAAATTCAAGCTAAATTATCCAATGAGTTAAAAACGTTTAAAGAAAAAACCAACAAGCTCATTGATGAAAAAGATAAAGAGATTGCAAGGCTTATTGCAGAACTTAAGAAAAAGAGCGAAGTAATTACTGCATTGAAGGATGAGCATAAGGAAGAAAGGGAATTTACACCAGAGGATTTATCCGAATATGAAACTAGAAAGAAATATATTGATGTAGACCTAAAATTCTTAGGCTGGCAATTCTCTCAAAGTGCAAGGAAAGATTGTGTAGAAGAAGAGATGACTGTTGTTGGTATGCCGAAGGAATCAGGTTCAGGTAATGGCTTTGTAGATTATGTTCTTTGGGGAAAAGACGGCACGTCTATTGCCTTAATTGAAGCTAAGAGAACCTTCAAGGATGCAAGAAAAGGTACCCATCAAGCTTGGTTATATGCCAACTGTATAGAAAAAATGACAGGCCATAGACCCATCATCTTTAATACCAATGGTTACGATTATTATATTTGGGATGACAGGATAGGACCCCAAAGACGGGTCAGTGGCATATTTTCAAGGGATGATTTACAAAGATTGTTTAATAGGCGATCTTCAAGAAAGAAACTTAGCGAAATAGAGATTGATGATAAAATTACCGATAGATACTACCAGAAGGAAGCTATCAGGGCTGTTTGTGATAACATAGAAAGGGGTCACATGCGTTCCCTTCTAGTTATGGCAACGGGAACAGGAAAGACAAGAACCGCCTCCAGTTTAACCGATGTCCTTTCTAGAGGTGGATATGTTACCAATACCTTATTTTTAGCCGATAGAACTGCATTAGTAAGCCAGGCAAAGGATGATTTTAAAAACTATCTTCCAGATATGTCTTTATGCAACCTTTTATCCAATAAGGATGATAAAAATGCTAGGATCGTATTTTCAACCTATCCTACTATGCTGAATGCCATTGATAGTGCTAGAAATGCAGATGGTAGCCGATTGTTTACTCCTGCACATTTTGATCTTATCATTGTAGATGAGAGTCATAGAAGTATTTTCAAAAAATACAAAGCTATCTTTGAATATTTCGATGCCTATATCGTAGGGCTTACAGCAACCCCAAGGTCAGATGTCCACAGTAGCACCTATGAATTCTTTGAGGTTGAAAAGGATGTACCTACCTTTGCCTATGACTATGATACGGCAGTCCATAAGGACCATGTGCTGGTTCCTTATCATAATACAGAAGTCAGTACTAAGTTTTTATCAGAGGGTATTACCTATGATGATCTATCTCCGGAAGATAAAGAAAGGTACGAAGAAGACTTTACAGATGAAGATGGAGAGATGAGGGATGAAATCCCTGCACCAGAAATCAATAAATTCATCTTCAATCAAAACACAGTGGACTATGTAATTAATGACCTCATGACAAGTGGTTTAAAAGATGCAAGTGGAAATAGATTAGGGAAAACCATTATCTTTGCCCAGAACAAGAATCATGCTCAATTTATTGTTGACCGTTTCAATGTTTTATACCCGGAGTACAAAGGACAATTCTGTAAGAGGATCGTATGTGATGATGACTATGCACAGGATTTAATCACCCAATTCAAAAGTCCTGATAAAGATCCCCACATAGCGGTATCAGTAGATATGCTGGATACAGGAATTGATGTTAGGGAAATCGTAAACCTTGTATTTTTTAAGCGTGTTCGTTCAAAGATCAAGTTCTGGCAGATGATAGGGAGAGGTACAAGAATAAGACCAGACCTATTCGGTAAAGGAAAGGATAAAGAATATTTTTATATCTTTGATTATTTAGGGAACTTTGAGTATTTTAGAGAAAATAAAAATGGTATTGAAGCAAGCGCAAACACCTCAACACAGGCAAGCATTTTCTCCAAAAGAATAAAATTAATTGTTCATATGCAAGATACAGCTTTTGGTGATGAAGAATACCAGACATTGAGAAATACATTGGTAGATGAAGTTTTCCAGCAGATAACAAGTCTAACACCAGATAGAATAGATGTTAAGATGAAAAGGAAATATGTTGACAAGTATAATGCAAAGGATGCTTTTACCTGTCTTTCTGAAAGAGATAAATCTGATTTAATAGAGCATATAGCAGACCTTGTATCCATGAATGATAAGGATGATAAGGCGGTTGAATTTGATAATCTAATGTATGGATTGATGTTAACACAGCTAGAAGGTGGTAAAAGCTTTAAAAGGTTTAAAAACAGTACCACTTCTAAGACCTCCATTCTTTTAAAGAAAACTACAATACCTCAGGTGAAGGCTAAAGTACCTATATTAAAAGAGGTTGTAGAAGATGAGTTTTGGGATACAGCAAGTATTCTGAACTTTGAAAAAATCCGTACAGAGCTTAGGGATTTAATGAAGTTCGCAATAACAGAGGGGCAAAGCACCGTTTATACCAATCTTCATGATGTAGAGCTTGAGCGTACAGTTTGCAAGGAATTTGAAATGAGCTATGACTTTGAGAATTACAAACTGAAGGTCAATAAATATATTGAGGAAAACAAGCATAATATAGCTATTCACAAGCTAAGAAACAACATTTCTCTCAATGAAGCTGACTACAAGACCCTAGAAAAGATATTTACAGGAGAGCTTGGTACAAAAGCGGATTACGAAAGCAACTTCAAGGATACCCCCTTTGGTCTATTAGTCCGCAGAATTGCAAAGATGGAAAGAGAAGCAGCAATGAAGGCCTTCTCCTCTTTCATAAATGAACAGAACCTTAATGCTAATCAAATTGTGTTTATAAATAAAGTAATAGATTATATTGAGCAGAACGGTTATGTGGAGAATATAGCAGAGCTAACCAAACCACCCTTTGATAAACCTCAAAGTTTTATCAAGTTATTTGATCCTGAGATACAGAAAAAATTCGTTCATATAATCAATGAGGTTAAAGACAATGCAACGAAGATTATAAGTTAGTGGAAATATACTAATAGAAGAGCAGGAAGAGATAGGTACCAGTATGAAGCGAATTACTGTGGGATATGTTTAGTGGCATAATGCTAAGCATGATAGAACAGGACACTTATTTCAAAATAGATACAATAGTGAAGTAGTTGAAATAGATGAATATTTAATTAACGTGTTTAAGATATATTCAGCAAAATCCAGTAAAAGCAAAGCTAACAGAAGCAGACGAACTACCCCCCTATGCCTTCGGAGAAAAATTTAAAAATTCAATAGGAAATAATTAAAAATACAACAAAAATGATGTATAATAAGATACAACATAATGCATGTAAAAAACAAAAGGGTAAGGCAGAAAAGTTTGAACTGGATAAAGCTAAAAAAAGAGCAAGTGAGCTTCTGGATTATTAGGAAAGGGGGGTGGCATAGATGCCTTTTAAAAAAATAGATGCAAAAAAGATGCTTCAGGATAAAATTGAAAAGGATAAAGAGTTTGCAAAAACTTATGAAGAGGTTAAAAAAGAATATACTTTAATTCAGCAAGTAATTAAAGCCAGAAAGGAAATGGGATTAACCCAGAAGGAATTAGCTAATAAAGTCGGTGTGACTCAACAAGTTATTTCACGCTTTGAAAATGAAAAAAATGCCCCTACTTTAGATAACCTTATAAAAATATTAGATGGACTAGATCTTGAAATATCGATTAGTAAAAAAAAAGACTACATTAGCATATAAAAGTATAAACAATAAATTGAAAGTGCTGACAAGCTGGAACTGGTATCCAGCTTTTTTCACTTTTTTTGGCTGTTTGCAGTTTAGGGGTTATTTGCAAACATTTTGTAAACGAAAATCTCAATATAGCCCTAAAGGCTTCCTTATTGCTGCTATGTTCCTCTATACTTCCTAGTTATTTTGAGTAGTGTAGATTTTTTTTATCTATATTATAGTTTTGATTTACGTTTGTAGTATTTTTTATATAATAAGCACAAGTTGTTTCATTTTAAGTTTTTATGACAAGAGTTATGTGTATTAAAATTCAAAGTAGTAATAAATTACAATAAATGCAACAATTATTTGCCATTAATGGATTATCGACAAAATTAGTCAAAGGAAATTTACAAAAATTACCGAAATATTGTATTTGTTGGAAGCTTTAATAAAGAGAAACACTGATATATATTAAGGTGTGTTTCTAAAAAAACTATTAAAGATTTATTATCGAAATATTTGTTCATTATGCCTATAATGGAAAGTTGAAAGTTGAAAGGTGAAATGAAGCGGTAAATTTGTAAAAAAGAATATATTTAAAATGAAATTTTAAAGTCTATGATAGTAGGTGGAAATAATGATAAACATATTGAATTTGATTTATAGAAACAAAGAATGGTTGTTTTCAGGATTTGGTATTGTTTTCTTTACTATTATCATTAAGTATTTTTACTCTAGTATAGCATTATACAATTTCAAAAAAAATTCGAATTTAATTAGAGGATTTTGGAGAGGAAAAGTGTATCAAATTCATGAAATGGGTCAAAGCCCTATTGAGTTTTTGATAACATGTAAGATAACGAATATAAAAGGAAAGTTTCGTGCTGAGAGTAAAATTTGGATTGAAGATTCTCATGAAAAAACTGAAGAAACCATGATTGCAACTGGTCAATTTGTTAAAGAACGTTTTGTAAGAGAAAGGATTTTAAAATTTGATTACTTTATTGGGAAAAATGAAATAGTTCAATTTGGACAAATGTTACTGGAATTACATGCTAACGGCAGCGAACTGTCCGGATTTTTTACAGGTTTTGGAGCAACTTCAGAGAAATTACTAGCGGGATATATAAAAATTAAAAAGTATGATACTTAACTTAACAATGTCTTGTAGAGAGACTTGTTTAGGAATGACGCTGTAGAGCTAATTCTTAGAATTTAAAGCTCTTAGAGTTTTCGAGAGCGTACATATTCACAAATGGGGGTAAAACATGGCTAAAGGGGATCATATTGTTGTTGAAAGACCGCATGGTTGGGTAGCTGCTGGAATGTTACATCATGGAATAGACTTAGGAGATAATACCGTGGTACATTTTACTGGTGCTACAAGTCAAACTGCTAAAGTAATTAGAACAAATATTAGGACATTTGCCAAAAATGGATCTATCAAAGTGGTGGACTATGAAGAAATACGAAATTCATTCTCATACATGTATAAACGTTATAAGTTTCGTAAATTATTAGATGAATACTGTTCAATGGAGAATAGAGACCCAGATGAAGTGGTAAGATTTTCTTTAGAAAATCTAGGTAGAACTGGTGGTGGTTATCACCCTGCTTCAAATAATTGTGAGCATTTTGCTACTTTGATGAGAAAAGGTATGCCTTTTAGTCTGCAAGTGGAGAACGCAGTCGATAATATCGATTCTAGTTTACATCCTATAGGAAATTTTGTTTCTCAAATTGTTATGGAATTATTACGCTTTAAAACTAACCCATATCAACATCAACCAAAAGATGGTGTAAATTACTTGGGAAGTATATATGAACATAACGGCCTCTATTACCATGAATGCTATGAGAAACCATTTTTTATTCCACCTAGATGGTTTGTAAGTGTATCATCAGAACAGTGGGAAGAAATAGATCAAAAGAGTGTACCTTACCCTCTTAGGGAAATAAATACACTCTTTGAGTAGGTATGTTGGAACAGCGACTAACAAGGTAATATTTGATAAAACCCTAAAGGATGTTTCTTTTAGAAACTTTATTATAGAAGAAATTGTTAGGGAATTATATGAAGGATATCAAGCATAAATCCATCTTTTTTAATGAGCAAATTTGCATAATGAAAGTGTTGAAGTCTGTAAATGAAATTTTGCAACAATGTTAACTGGTAAAATAGGCGATTTTTTTAATAAGTCTTAGCAATGACTAAAACTATAAAAAAAGTATGCTTTTTAAAAATAGCATACTTTTTTTAGTTTTAAGGATTAAAATTCATTTAATTTTACAGAAAAAGTATATTGGAAGAAAGCTTCATGCCTTATTTATAAATAGATTTACTCGGAATATCTAAATCCTTATTATCTGTCATTTAGATTATTTGACAAAATATGAAGGAATATGCAATTATTTGTCGAATCAGTTGTTTTATGGAATTCTATTGTGAAATTAAATGAGAAAATTAGCTGCAAATTATTGTAGATGGCACAAAAGAGTTCAAATAATTAAAAGGGGGAATGAAATGTGAAGAGTATAAAAACAAAACTGATTCTTTATTTTTCTGTCTTGATCTTATTCATATCTCTTATATTCGGTTTTGTTTCTTTGCGGGCTACTGAAAAAGCAGTTGCAAGAGAAGTAGAAGAAGCCATGAGGGCGTTAGCGGAAGAAGGTGCAAAGTTAGTTGCAAGTGAGCTTAATGTAGATATAGCCATTCTTGAAACTATTTCAAGAATGGAAGAGATTAGAAGCATGGATTGGGAAATACAAAAACTTATACTAGAAAGAGAGTTTCAAGCACAATCTTTTCTTGATTTAGGTATTGTTTCTTTAGATGGAACAGCAAGGTATACAGATGGTAGTATTGCTGAGCTAGGGGACAGGGATTATATACAGAGAGCATTTGCAGGTAAATCCAATGTATCAGATGTGATTATAAGTCGTGTAACAAACGCTCCAGTTGTTATGATTGCAGCACCGATAGTAGATGACGAACAAGTTATAGGCGCTTTGATTGCCAGAACAGATGGCAATTTTTTAAGCACTTTAACGGATAATATGGGTTTTGGAAAGGCTGGTTATGCATATATTATCAACAATTATGGAACCATTATAGCCCATCCAGATAGGGAAAAGGTAATAGGTCAGGTGAATCCAATCGAGGAAGCGGAAACTGACGCTACCCTTAGGGCGGTGGCAGAACATTATAAAAAGGTACTAGAGGAAAAACGAGGCGTCGGTTATTATTCTTTTGAAGGCAATCAGATCTATTCTGCATACGCTCTTGTAGAAGGAAGAGATTGGGTGATCGTGATTACTGCCGATGAAAAGGAGGTGCTAGCTGCCCTTTTCACGATGCAAAGAAATCTTATGCTAATAACCTTTGTAATTTTGGCAGTAGGTATTCTTCTTTGTTCTTTAGTAGGCACTGCCATTGCAAAGCCTATTGTTACAGCAGTAAAGCATGGGGAAAAGATTGCAAAGCTAGACATAACCCAGGACTTTCCTAAAGACTTACTGCAAAGAAAGGATGAAATTGGAGCTTTAGCTACAGCATTTCAAGCAATTATAGATAATCTTAGAAATTTTATAAAACAGGTAGCCGAGACCTCCCAGCAGGTGTCATCATCTTCGCAGGAGTTGACCGCCACTAGTCAGCAATCGGCTACTGCAGCAGATGAAATAGCTAGAACCATTGAAGAAATAGCTAAGAGTGCTAATGATCAAGCAAAAGATACAGAAGACGGGGTTTTAAAAACAGAGGAGTTGAGTAAAATTATTGATGAAGATTTAAAGGACATGGATAAAATAGAGGAAGCTGTAAAAAAACTAGTAGGTTTGAAGGACCAGGGAATGGGGCTGATAAAAGAATTAACCGTCAAAAGTAAAAACAATGCAGATGCAATAAAAATTATTCATAGAAGCACTGTGGATACAAATGAAAGCGCAGAAAAAATTGGTGAAGCCAGCAAAATTATTCAGGGTATTGCAGAACAAACAAATTTATTGGCATTAAATGCAGCGATCGAAGCAGCAAGGGCAGGAGAATTGGGCAGGGGATTTGCTGTAGTGGCAGAAGAAATTCGTAAATTAGCTGAGCAGTCAACACATTCAGTACAAGATATAGAAGAGATGCTAGAAAAATTACAGAAAAACTCTCAGAGTGCTGTAAATACTATGCAAGAAGTTTTATCTATTATTGAGGCTCAGGTAGGAAGTGTAGAAACTACAGAAAATAAATTTAATGATATTGCTGGGGAAGTAGATGTTGTAAAAACTATTGTAAATAAGTCGATGGGTTCAGTACAAACAATGAATAACAAAAAGGATGAACTTGCCAGTATCATGCAGAACTTAGCGGCGATTGCCGAGGAAAATGCAGCCGGTACCCAAGAAGCTTCAGCATCTGTAGAAGAGCAAACTGCTTCTATGGAACAAATAGCTGCTGCCAGCGAATCTTTAGCAACTTTAGCTGAAAAAATGCAGCGGAATATACATAGATTCAAGTATTAAAATAAAAGCTGGGTTCCCCAGCTTTTATTTATTCTTATGTATTTCAGATAAAAGTTGTCTGCCTTTCCCGATATTATCTAAATCGTTTTCTTTAATAAAAGTAAGGAAGGCTTCTTCAGGTAAATTAAGAATTTCACTAGCCTTTGATACTAAAACTTCAACAAGTTTTTCTTTTTGTTCCTTTGTTATTTTACCACAGTCAATATTAATAACTGGCATAAGATCATCTCCCTATATGAATTTATATTTATTATAAACATTTGTACCAAGATTTACAACTAGTACAATAAAAACAGTATTTCAAAGTGAGCTTATTTCAACAAATTGAAGATAAAACTATAGTAAAAATTAAAATGAGAATATATTGATCTACTAGGATTAAAGGGGGACTAAAATACCTAGGAATCATTATATTCTCATTAACTATAGTATGGACAAAGCATGAAAGTTTTAGACACAATATATCAAAAAATATTTCGCTAAGATTACAATAAATTTTTTTACAAGGTTTAAACCTTCTTTTATATTGATTATAATATAAAAGAAAATGATTGTAATAAGTATAGTAAAGGATGTATGAAATGAAAAATAAAAAGGTGATAGTCGTAGGTGGAGGGCCTGCTGGTATGATGGCTGCCATCACTGCAGCTCAGTATAGTGATGGTGTAATTTTAATGGAGAAAAATGATAAAATAGGAGAAAAATTAAGGATTACAGGAGGCGGAAGGTGCAATATAACAAATAATTCTTCTCCTGAAGAAATTATGAAAAATGTTGTTACAAATGGTAAATTTTTATACAAAAGTTTACATAGCTTTACCAGTAGAGAACTTATGGAACTTATAGAGGAAAATGGATGCCCTCTTAAAATAGAAGAGGAACAAAAAGTATTTCCTGCCAGCGAAAAATCTAAAGATATTATGGAAGTCTTTCATCGATTGCTACAGAAAAACAATGTAAAAGTATATTCTCAGTGCGAAGTAAAAAATCTTTTAATAGAGAATCAGAGGGTGATTGGTGTTACAACAAATAATCAGCAGGAATTTCAATGTGATGCTGTTATTATGGCAACTGGAGGTGTATCTTATCCTCACACAGGAAGTACAGGAGAAGGACATAGAATTTGTAAAAAGCTAGGTCATACAATTATACCCTTAAAGCCTAGTCTAATAGCTATGGTTACCAAAGAAAAGTGGTTAACAGAAATGATGGGAATTTCTTTAAGGGATATCGTAATGAAAAGCAAGATAGGTAATAAATCAATAACTGCTTATGGAGATCTACTATTTACCCATTATGGAATATCTGGACCAGCTGTTTTTCAGCTAAGTGCACATCTTAATAAGGTGTCACTGGAAGAACATACAATCCTAGTGGATCTTTTACCTAAGATTTCACAGGAAGAATTAAAAGAAATATTTATCTCAGTTGAAAAGAGCAATAAACAAGTTTCAACCATACTGGTGGACTACTTGCCTAGAAAGTTTTTTACTCAGATGTTAAATAGATTAAATATTTCCAGTGAGATTACTTTAAATCAATTAAACAAGAAAGATAGGAATAGAATCATAGATAGGATAAAATATTTTAAAATTACGATGACAGCATTAAGAGATATTAAATATGCTACTGTTACATCAGGAGGTATAGCGGTGAAGGAGGTAGATCCTTTAACAATGGCATCCAAACTAGTCCAAGGACTATTTTTTGCAGGGGAATTGTTAGACGTAGATGCCTTAACAGGGGGATTTAATCTTCAAATAGCCTTTTCTACCGGTTATATTGCTGGAAAGAGTAGTGTCCAATAACTTAATGTATAAAAAGAAAAGCCTGTATTAAAAAGTCAATACAGGTTTTTTATGTACCAGTTTATGCTTCATTTTTCCTGACTGGACTTATTAATGATACCTATTTCTTTGCTAATATTTCTAATATACTCTGTTTTTTCTTCTATTGAGTCAATAGAGCTTTCAATATAGGATGCGATGGCATTCATTACTCTTGCTTCCTCTGAATTGTTCATTTTAGCAACGCTGATTTTGATATTGACTAAGGTCATTTTAATCTTTTCTAACCCATCAAATATATCCACTGCATTTTGCCATAAATCTTTTGTATAATTGTCTATTTCCGTGTTCATAAAAGTCCCCCCCTTTTATATACGTAGAAAAACGAATGGATAATTTATAAGCACATATATTTTTTTTGAAAATTTTAAATCATCCTATCATTTATATTATGGCAAGGTTCTCCTAATGTGTCAAGAGATCAGTTATTGTAGCTTATTATTCCGATTTTGGAGGGTTTTGTATAAATTCATGCTGTTTTGCGTAATTTTTATAAAAAAATTTTATTTTTTTGTAAGAAACTTTGTAGAAATATAGAAGAATTTGTGGGAAACTGTTACAATAAAAATAGATACATAATTTATTAACTGAACTTGTGTAAATTCTGTAATAATTTTCAGCAGGATGTTAAATAATTGTACAGCTTAAGTCGCTCAACAGTTCTTTAAAATAATTGAACAGTTCTTCCATAGGGGCTTAAGTCTGTTTTTTATAGGTATATAGAACAAAAGAAAAATGATGTGGTCTGGAGGGATTGAGATGAAAAAAGTGCCCCTAATATTTGTGATAGGAATAGTTGTTATAGGCATTGTAATGGGAGGAATATCCTTTTTTCTTACAGTAGAGACACTTGCTGCTGCGGATGTGGAGGAAATCGTACCAGATAAGACTGAGGTGGAGGCGGTAGACAGTAAAGAAGAGCATGCAAACTCAGAAGAAAATAATGAAAACAATACCAAAGAGGTAGAAAAAATAGAAGAAACAAAAGATGATAAAAGCGACAGTAATAACGGTAAAGATAATACAGTAAGTAACAAGAAGGTATTTCTTACCTTTGATGATGGACCAACTTCCTTAACGCCTAAGGTATTAGATATTCTAAAGGAACATGATGTACAAGCTACTTTTTTTGTTATAGGAAGATTAGCAGAAAGGTACCCTGAGATAGTAAGAAGGACTTATGCTGAAGGAAATATGATACTGCCTCATTCCTATTCTCACGATTATGCAATCTATAGTACCTTTGAGACCTTCTATGATGATTTTTATAAAGCTGAGGAAATCCTCCAAAATATATTAGAAATCCAATTGCCTCAAATTTTTCGTTTTCCTGGGGGGTCCTCTAATCATAGCTCCTTTGCCTACGGGGGAGAGGAATTTATGCCTCAGCTTACAAGGGATATCATAGAAAAAGGATATTCTTACATCGATTGGAATGTGTCTTCTGGAGATGCCAGTGCTGATTATGCTAGCAAAGATAAAATGCTACAAAATATTTTTAACGGTCTACAAAATAGGGACTTTATTGTTATACTATTTCATGATGTGGGCCGCAACACAAAAATGGCGGAAATTTTACCGGAGGTTATTACGAGGCTTCAAAATAAAGGCTATGAATTTAGAACTTTTAGAGACATCACTGAGGAAGAACTGGATAGGATGATACAACTTAAAATTGCTAATAAACCTATCGTAAGATAGCAAAGGAGACGATCAATATGAAAAATTAGACAGACACCTGTCTAATTTTTTTTTGAGAACAAAAAATGCACTTATTTCTCTGCAGGAAAGTGCATAAATAATTTATAATAAGAAAGAAAATTGGTACATGGAAAAAGGTGGGAGAAAAGGGGAAGCTTAAGTCTCATTTTATAGATGACAGAAAGCCGCCACAAGGAAGCATATTATAGGGGAAGAAATCATATAATGATTGTACAAAAATAAATAGTCTAGGAGAATAAATCTATGACTAAAAAAGAATCTTGTGAAAAAAAACTTACGATACAAGAGATGAAACAGAGACAAAATCAGTATATCTATGAAGCTATTTTAAATATTATAGAATTTTCTTTGTTGCTTGGATGTCTTTTTGGTTTACTGATGTTGCTATTTGAAATATAGTATAAAAAGTCCGCTGATGTTGTAAAATACTCTTCCTTCAGTAACAGATTGAACGATACAATCTATTACCGAGGGAGGAGTATTTTTATTTTCAAAAGAAGCATATATACAGCAGAAGAAAAATGTCAAAGCATAAAGGCTTAAATGGATTTTATCACTTTTAATAAAATAGTACCAGGATATTATAAAATTTATTAGATTCTATGAAGGAATTTAAAGGAAGATGAAGAATAGTTATATAATAATTAGGCAGGCAGGTGAAGTTTATGAAGAACAAAAGAAAAAAGAGAAGAAGGTTATCATTAAGTAAACTGGTAAAGTTATTTATAGCTACTATTGTGTTGGGATATTTTTTATCACGCGTTACGCCTTTCTTTAGCCAAGCAACCAATAAAACCTATATAGCAGAGTATGGAAAAATAGAAGCTGCCGTGTCTACAGAAGGATATATTGTAAGAGATGAAAAGGTGATGAAAAACTTAGGAGAAGGAAAAGTGGTTCTTTATGTATCTGAAGGAGAAAAGGTGGCGAGGAATCAAAAATTAGCAGAAATATATCTAGAAGAAATAGATGCAAAAACAAGCAAGGATTTGGAAATAATTAACCTAAGGATACAAAATATTAAAGAGCAGCAGTCTGAACAACAGGTTTTTTCAAAAGATATAGAAAAGATTGATGGAGAAATAAACGCTATACTAAAAGAGGTTCAGCAGCATATCAATGAAGGTAGCTATGAAAGAGTCTCATTATTAAAGGAAAACCTGTCAACTTTGGTAGAAAAAAAGAGTGTTATCAGCGGAGAAAAGAGCTTCTCAGGTAAAAATTTGGATCAGCTGGAGAAACAGCAGCAATCTTTGCAGAGTAAAATCAATGCTTCGGTTGAAGTAGTTTACAGTGAATTTCCAGGGGTTTTTGCTATAGGTAACGATGGCTTAGAAGAACTTTTAAATCTTAAAAATATAGAAAACATAACAGAACAAGAATGGCAAACCATAAAAAACACCTACAAACCTAAATCTGACGCTTTAGAACAAAATAGCTTAAGGATCATAGAAAATCATCGTTGGAGTATTGTTGCAAAGTTAAAAGAAGTAGAAATAGAGGGTATCGGAGAAAATAGAAGAGTGATGATTAGGTTACGTGGGGATAGTAAAGAATATCGTGCTACTGTAAGAAAAATCATAGAGGTCAATGAGGAGGAAATTATTGTCATACTGGATTTAACAGATTTTATAGAAGATTTTTATAATAAAAGGCTGATTGCTTTTGATATGATAAAAAGTAGCTTCGAAGGTATTATGATTCCCAATTCAGCGATTGTAGAAAGAGAAGGGCGAGAAGGAATCTATAGGCTAGATGTTAATGGTTTTGCAAGATTTATACCCATAAAGGTGAAGGGAAGTAATCGTGAATACTCGATTGTTTATTATGGATCCTTTGATGATACGAAGGATGGCGAAACCAAGAGAGTAAATACTATGAATTTTTATGATGAAATTGTAGTAAATGCTCAACATATAAGTGAGGGTGAAAAAATACGATAAGATACTAAGGAGGAATCCCTTTGGCATTATTAGATGTTGAAAAAAACTTGAGCACAATAAGAGACAGAATTTCTGATGCTGCCATCAAGGTTGGTAGAAATCCCCAAGAGGTACAGTTAATAGCTGTCACGAAAACAGTAGAACCTGAAGTAATTGAAGGGGCTATTCACTATGGCGTTACAGATATAGGGGAAAATAAAGTTCAAGAAATTATAAGAAAGTATGAAATCATAGGAAACAAAGTTAGGTATCATATGATTGGACATCTACAGAAGAATAAAGTAAAATATATTATTGATAAAGTAGAAATGATTCATTCGTTGGACTCTTATGATTTAGCTAAAGAAATAGATAAGAGAGCAAAAAAAATTCAAAAAACAATGAAATGTTTACTGCAAATCAATGTTTCTGGCGAAGAATCAAAATATGGTATAAGTCCTTTAGAGGTAAAATCATTACTGAAGGAGGTCAGTGAATTAAACAATATGAGGATTATGGGTTTAATGACAATGGCACCCTATACAGACAACCCAGAAGAGGTGAGAAAATACTTCAAAGATTTAAAGCAATTATCTTTAGAAATAGATAAACTAGGCTTTGAAAATATTCATATGAATTACCTATCCATGGGAATGTCTAACGATTTTGAGGTTGCAATTGAAGAGGGCGCTAATTTAGTCAGAATAGGTAGTAGTATTTTTGGAGAACGTAATTATTAAATTTAGGGGGAAGAGAAATGTCAGGAAAGTTAATAGATAAAGTAAAGTATTTTATGGGATTAGACGTTTTTGAAGAAGAAGAAGTAGAGGGAGAAGAGGAGCAATTCCAGCATCAAGATGAAATGACGCCTATTGTTAGTAATAATAAAAAGAACAAAATATTAAATATACATACAACTACGCAAATGAAAGTGATTATTTATGAACCTAGTGCCTTTGATGAAGCTTCAGGCATTGTAGATAATCTTAAAAATAGAAAACCCGTTATTATAAATTTAGAAAACGTAGAGCCAGAGTTGGCTAAAAAGTTTTTTGACTTTCTAAATGGTGCTATCTATGCGTTAGATGGCAATATACAAAAAGTGTCTACCGGTATTTTTATATTAGCTCCCAATAATGTAGATATTTCTGGAAACATTAAAGAAGAGTTAAAAAACAAAGGTGTATTTCCCTGGCAAAAATAGCAAAAGGAGTGTGATTTTGTTTGGTTTCGACCTCAGATATTATAGGGGCACTATATTATTTATCTAGACTCATTAATATTTTTATATTGGTTAGAGTGATCTTCTCATGGGTGAACCCAAACCCACATAGTTCTTTGGTACAATTTATTTATGCTGTAACAGAACCCATCCTTTCTCCTGTAAGACAACTGATTTATAGACTTGGATATAATGGGATGATAGACTTTTCACCAATTGCAGCAATCTTTTTAGTAAATATGGGTTATTCCTTATTAGCAAGGTTGGTAATAGGACTGTGGTAAACAAGGAAAGTTATTTACAGCATATAAAAGATCATGATTTAAAACAATTACTAGTAAAGATATTAGATCAAGTGGAACTTGTTCTAAAAAACCATGATATCAAAACAACTGATTTTTTAAATCCCTATGAACTAAGGGCTGCGATTGAAATATTATCTACTTTTCAAGACATTGCGTGGATGGCAACAGGAGGTTATGAGGGAGCAGAAAGAAAAATTTTAATCATTTTTCAAGATTATTTGCCTGCTACCTCCATAAAAATTCCTTTAGCTGTTTTAGAACTTATGGGAAATATGCAGTTTAAAACTTTAAATCATAGAGACTATTTAGGCGCAATACTTTCTCTAGGTATAAAGCGTGGAAAAATTGGAGATATCATTATCAATGAAGATAATTGTCAAGTGATTATAAAAGAGGAGTTAAAGGATTTTCTTCAACTCCATTTAAATAAGGTAGGAAATACATCTATAGAGAATAAAGAAATAGCTTTGGAAGAAATAAAGCCTTTAGAGATTAGCTATAAAGAGATAGGAGGTACTGTTGCTTCCTTGAGATTAGACAGCATTGTTAGTTTGGGGTTTAAAGTATCGAGGGCTGAGGCTCAAAATTTAATAGCTAAAGAAAAAGTTTATATAAATTGGGGTATTGCTAACAAAAACTTCTTTGAAGTAGGTAATGGAGATGTTATTTCAGTTAGGGGTAAAGGAAGAGTAATTATAGAGGATTTTCAAAGAAAGACTAAATCAGGTAGGATACATATTAAGCTTAAAAAACCAATATAACGATGGGGGTGATTTTGATGCTTACGCCTTTAGATATTCAAAACAAAGAATTTAAAAAAGGTCTTAGGGGTTATAAAGAAAACGAAGTAGACGAATTTTTAGATGAGATTATGGTACATTACGAAAAGTTATTTAAGGAAAATGCTGAGTTAAAGGATAAAATGGAAAAATCTCATCAACAGGTAGAACAATATAAGAACTTAGAAGAAACATTAAAAAACACGTTGGTGGTGGCACAGAATACAGCGGAAGAAGTAAAAACGAATGCTGGAAAAAAAGCGCAGTTAATTATTGAAGAAGCAGAAATGCAAGCGAAGGAAATTATTCATACTGCTAAAAAAGATGTAGAGCATGTAAGACATGAGTATGAGGAAGTAAAAAGGCAGATGGAAATATTTAAAACCCGATATAAAACTTTATTACAGTCGCAATTAGAAGTTTTATTAGAAACGAAGGAAGAATTGCAAGAGGGCTAGGAAGCTGTATTTCTTCTTATATTCATGAAAGCAAAACAAAAAGTCTCGTTCTAGATCCTTGTAGTGAACGGGATTTTCCTTTGTGTATAAAAAATTAACCAACAATAAGGAGGTAGCAAGATGAGCAGAATAGGAATTATTGGAGCAATGGACGAGGAAGTAGATATTTTAAAACAAGAAATGGTTGTTAAAGAAATTAAAAATATAGCGAATATGGACTTCTATATAGGCATTCTAGAGGGAAAAGATATTGTGCTGGTGCGTTGTGGTATAGGCAAGGTAAATGCGGCGGTTTGTACGCAGGTTTTAATTGGACAGCTAGAGGTAACAGCTGTTATTAATACCGGTGTAGCGGGGGCTGTCCATGAGGCTTTAGAGGTTTTAGATGTAGTTATTTCGACAGAGGTACAACAACACGATTTTGATGTTACTGGTTTTGGATATGGGATAGGAGAAATACCACGGATGGAGACATCTGTTTTTAAAGCCAGTGAAGATTTGGTGGACAAAGCTTATAGGGCTACAGGCAAAGTTTTAAAGGATCAGAATATATTTAAAGGGAAAATTGTATCTGGAGATGTTTTTGTAAGCAGCACTGCTTTGAAGGATCGGCTGCAGGATGTATTTCAAGCCTATTGTACAGAAATGGAGGGAGCTGCTATTGGCCAGACCTGTTACTTAAATCAAGTTCCTTTTGTTATTATAAGAGCTATGTCCGACAAAGCTGATGGATCTGCCCATGCTAACTTTAATGAATTCGTTGAAGTTGCATCCCAGCATTCTAAAGAAATCGTGATGCATATGTTAAGCCAAATGTAGTGACAAGTGATGTATCCTCTTCATATTCATAAAACTCTCCTTCAAATGATTAATATAAAGGCTGAATGCCCTTTGCGATATAGATGATGCCTATGAATTTTTGAATTTTAATAGATAAAAATTCAAGTAGAAAGATTCATATCTATAAGTAAATAACAGAAATAAAATTTACTGAAAAGGATAAAATATATTAACAGAGGAGAGTAAACTATGCCTAATCGTAGAAAAAAACCTAACTTAGGAGATAAGCTGGAAAATCTATCTCGAAAAATGGATAATATGCGGGTAGCAGAATACGTAGAATTAAATTCTAATCCCAAAAGACTTATTTTTATGAACTTTTTATTAGGGGTAGTAAGAGGTATAGGCATGGGGATAGGATTTACCCTATTAACAGGGCTTATTGTGGCTCTCTTAGCCTATATTTTACGAAGCTGGGTGAATCTTCCTTATATAGGTAAAATTATAGCAGACTTAATAAAAATCATCGAAAACTATAATTAGAATAGAGGAGGAATAGCAATTTGGATATACAAAAACAAAAACATTTTAAACAACTACTTTTGCAGGAGAAAAAAGAAATTTTAGATACCCTAAAACGGATGGAGGAACATCAACCACACAGTGCCTCTATGAGGGAGTATACAGAAGAATTATCCGCTTATGACAATCATCCTGCGGATTTAGGAACTGAAATGTTTATGACGGCTATGCAAGCAAACCTTGAAAACAATGAAAAGTATAGACTTCATGAAATTGATAGAGCATTAAAAAGGATAGAAAATGGTGAGTACGCTATATGCCGAGGTTGCGGTGCTGAAATTTCTGAAGAACGCCTAGAAATATTGCCGGAGGCAGATACTTGTATGGAATGTGAAAAAGGAGAAGTGGCATTATATGATTCTGATGCTAATCGCCCTGTGGAAGAAAGGCTGCTGCGGGCTCCTTTTGGAAGAACCCATAAAAACACCGACGACTATACTGGTTATGACGGAGAAGATGCCTATCAAGAAGTTGCAAAATACAACGAAGTTAAAAATGATCCTTCCTTTTCCACAGGAGACCATCAAGGTGTGTTTGATGATTTTGCTCCAGGAATTGTAGAAGATGTTGATAATATAACTGAAGACTACTATAAACGACAGTTGCCTAGTACAAGGAGAGAGAGAGAAGCAGACATAGACTTAGAATAAGACCCGGGAAAAAGGTACTTTTTGTATCTTTTTTCTATTTATAATGGTATAATCATTAAAGTATTGGATGGAAGGGGGTTGAATGATGAATTATATTATATCCTTTGTTGTATTTTTGTTAGATCAGATAAGTAAGATATTGGTGCTAAAGTATCTAAAGGATGTTGGAGAAATTCCTATTATAAATAATGTGCTACATTTTACTTATGTAGAAAATAGAGGAGCAGCCTTTGGGGTTTTACAGGGTCAAAGGTGGTTTTTTATTCTTATTACAATACTGATTATTGGCTTTATCATCGTTTATTTTAGAAAAAATAAACACTATCCTAAGCCTATGATGCTGGGTTTAAGCTTAATTGTCGGTGGAGCATTAGGAAATTTAGTAGATAGAGTCCTGTATAACTTTGTTGTAGACTTTATTGATTTTAGGATATGGCCGGTATTTAATATTGCTGACTCAGCCATTGTTATAGGGCAAATACTAGTCATCTATGTGATTTTAAAATATGATGACTTGAGTAAAAAGGAGATGTAAGCTTTGGACAGAGAAGTGTTTTTTGTAGCAGAGGAAGAAGAAGGCACTAGATTAGATCTATATATTTCCCAGCAATACGAAGACTTAAGCAGAAGCTACATACAAAAACTTATCAAAGATCAGCTGGTTAAGGTAAATACTAAGTATGAGAAAAATAAATATATCGTAAAAGAGGGGGACGAAATAGAAGTCTTAGTACCTCCACCTAGAGCGTTAGATGTTAAGCCACAAAATATTCCTATTGATATTGTTTATGAAGACGAGGATGTAATTATTGTCAACAAACCACAAGATATGGTGGTACACCCTGCTGTCGGCAACTATGAAAACACTTTAGTAAATGCCCTGCTATACCATTGTGAAGGAAAATTATCTTCTATCAATGGTATCATTCGTCCCGGCATTGTACACCGTATTGATAAAGATACTTCAGGTTTATTAATGGTGGCAAAAAACAACGTTGCCCATAGAGAGTTAGCAGAGCAATTAAAGGAGCATTCCATCACTAGAAGATATCATGCTATTGTTTTAGGAAACATAAAAGAAAACAAAGCTACCATAGATGCACCCATTGGCAGGCATCCTACACAACGTCTTAAAATGGCAGTGGTAGAGAATGGTAGAAATGCTATTACGCATATTCAAGTGTTGGAAAAGTTTAAAGGTTATACATATATTGAAGCAAAACTAGAGACAGGCAGAACCCATCAAATTAGAGTACATTTATCTTATATAAAACATCCCTTATTAGGGGATGAGGTTTATGGCGGTAAGACGACAAAATTTAACTTGGTTGGGCAGGTTCTTCATGCAAAGGTGCTGGGATTTATTCATCCTAGTAAAAAAGAGTATATGGAATTTGAAGCACCTTTACCTTCTAGCTTTGAAAAAGTATTGCGCTTTATGAGAAGTAATGCTTTATAAACAACTAATTTTATTGCTTAAGAAAACACGCTTTCCTGCGATTTTGGGGCGAAACCGTAGACCGTGTATATTAAAATTTAACTTTAGAAGCGCGCATCTATATAGATAACCAACTACAAAGCTTAATAAAATGCAGACCGTATGCATTTGCAGGAAATGACTACAATGTTCAATTCATGTAAGTGGAAAATCCGTAAAGAAATTTGCATGTTTGAGCGGTAGCGAGTTTGCAAATTTTAGGATTTTTCACTGGAGTGAATTGCTAACATTGTTCATTTCTGAAACCGCAAGAGGGCGTATTTTGTTAAGGTATAAAATTGGTTATCTATAAATAAAGTGAGGTGTAAAAATGAAAAATCAAGTACATTTAATGGACGAAAAAGCTATCAGCAGAGCTATTACTAGAATTGCCCATGAAATCTTAGAAAAAAATAAGGGCGCAAACGATCTTGTTTTGGTAGGCATTAAAACAAGAGGTGTGCCTTTAGCAAATCGCTTGGCTGAAAAAATTAAACTAATCGAAGAAACCAGCGTACCTGTAGGCCTTCTAGATATTACGCTGTATCGTGACGACTTGACAAAGGAAAATATTGATCCTATTATTTATGATTCTAAAATCAGTACAGATATTAATGATAAAAAAGTAATCTTAGTGGATGATGTATTGTATACAGGAAGGACGGTTAGAGCAGCGCTAGATGCTCTGGTGGACATGGGAAGACCTAAGACAATACAATTGGCGGTTTTAGTAGATCGGGGGCATAGGGAGCTGCCTATAAGGGCAGACTATGTGGGAAAAAATGTGCCTACTTCAAAAGATGAGATCGTCAAAGTAAATTTGGAAGAAGTAGATAATCATAATTTTGTTGTGATAGAAAAGCTATAATGGGTGGTCTTTGACCGCCCATTATTTTTATGATTTACCCTTTAAAGAATTTGCTTAATACGAGAAACTGACTTTTCATCTCCATCCACTAGGATGGTCGTATAAGAATCATAAATCACCATACCAGGTTTAGCACCTTTTGGTTTTCGTACATTTTTTTTCGTAGTATAGTCTACAGCTACTTTGGTAGCATTTTTTGCCTTACTATAGTAAGCAGCTAAAATAGCTGCTTCTAAAACTGCTGTTTCGCTATAGGGTTGACCTGTTGTTTTTAAAAGCACGTGAGATCCTGGCATATCCTTGATGTGAAACCATAGGTCGTCTTTATCAGCAATTTTTAATGTAATTTCGTCATTTTGTTTATTGTTTTTTCCTACTAAAATTTCAAAACCATCAGAGGACATATATTTTAAATAACCTGTTTTTTTGAAATTCATTATGCTTTTTTTTGTCACCCTTTTTTTAAGATAACCGGTTTCTATTAATTCACTATGAATTTCTTCTAAGTCGGAAAGATAGGTGGATTGATCGATATTAATCACAATCTGTTCTAAATAGTCAATCTCCTCCTTAGCTTTTTTTAGCTGTTTATCTACCTCAAGTAGAGCATTTTTTGCTTTATTATACTTTTTATAGTAGCTTTGAGCATTTTGTGAAGGAGATAGCCTTTTATCCAGTTGGATTTTTAATATACTTTGGTTTTCATCATAGTAATTTAAGACCTCTGCGTTTTCATCACCTTTTTGAATCTGATAGAGGTGAGCTGTTAAAAGATCTCCTTTGAGCTTGTAGGTGTCTGCTTTTTTTGCATTTTTTAAGTCTTGGTGGAGATTTTGCACCTTATTATAGAGTCTGTCCAATTTTGTAGTAATACTTTTTCTTAAGTCATAGGATTTTTGTTTCATTCGCTGTTGCGCATCACGATTTCTGTAAAAAACCTCTAACATCTCACTAATAGAAGAAAGCTCTTGTTTTTGATAAAGAGAAAGGTGGGTGATCTCTATAATGCTAAAATCAACATATTTTTGATGATTGGTATCTAAAAATAAATAGGGTCTATAGTCATGAGATTGAAGCCTTTGAAATAAGGCAGAAAAACTTTTGTATAAACGATGAAGCGCATCGGTAGATAATTGACTTAAGGGCATATCCCCTTCAATCTTAGCAATAAAACAAATTTCTCTTGCTACTAAGGGAGAGATTCCGATAAAAGCATGATATAAACTTTTTTCTACAGAGTACTGTAGATCCTGTAAAAGGACTACGTGAAATGCTTCAAAATCATAAACTTCTAAAGGATTATATTTATTTTTAGAAGGAGGCATGGTATACTGTAAACTTGGAAGTACTTGACGATACCGACTTACATCGAAGGATATCCTTTTAATACTGTCCAAAATTTTGTTGGTTTCGCAATCTATAAGAATAATATTGCTATGTCGCCCCATCATTTCAATGATGAGTTCCCTAGATTTTACCATGTTTAACTCATCCAATGTTTCGATTTTGAACTTGATGATGCGTTCAAAATTTGGTTGGGTGATGGCTACGATTTTACCCCCTTGTAGATATTTTCGCAGTAACATACAAAAACTTGGGGGTGTGGCGGGGTTTTCTTTGCTGATATTAGTAAAGTGCACTCTAGGATAATTACTATTAACAGATAATAATAATTTTAAATTTTTACCTTGACCTCTTAAGAGTATGATGATTTCGTCAGCCTCCGGCTGATAAATTTTTTCTATTCTATTAAAGCTTAATAAACTTTGAAACTCATGAACTAAAGCAGAAGTAACTAATCCATCTAAGGCCATAATGAACCCCTCCCATTGATTTAGTAATCATAGATAATATAGCATAAAACAATAACAAATGCAAAATTCAAAAAGAAACTTCTATAATTTCTAAAGGAAACTATTGCATTCTATAGTTATTATTAGTATGCTTTTAATATTAAAAGAAATTTTATTGATTGCATATTTATGGAAAAATTTTTTACAAATTTATTGTTAGCATCTTTTTTCAAAAATAAATTTAATAAAAAATGTTAACACTTTAAAATAAAGTGAGGTGTAAAAATAGTGAATATTCCCTTTAAAAAATTACATGGTGCAGGAAATGATTTCGTTATTATAAAGTATGAGAGTTTTCCCTATGAAGAAAGATTCAGTGAACTGGCTATCCGAAGTTGCCATAGGCGCTTTGGCATAGGGGCAGATGGTTTGATGATGGTAGGCTCGTCGCAAAAGGCTGATTTTAAAATGTATTATTATAATAGTGATGGATCAAGAGCAAATATGTGTGGTAACGGGATAAGATGCTTTGCAAAGTTTGTATATGATGAAGGATTGATCAAGACAAAGCAATTTAGCATTGAAACCTTAGCCGGCATAAAAACAGTCCATATAAAGGAAACAGACAGCAAAGCAGATGCTGTCAATGTGAATATGGGAAAAATGGTTTTTGAACCTGCAAAAATACCTGTTAAAACAGAGGAGCTTCATAGTTTTATTAATCAAGAACTAAAAATTGACGATAAAACCTTTATGATTTCAACGGTTTTGATGGGAGTTCCCCACACAGTGATTTTTACAGAAGATCTGGATTTAAATATGGTAAAAACCGTAGGTCCTATCATTGAAAAACATGCAATATTCCCTGAAAATACGAATGTCAATTTTGCAAAAATAATCGATCCTACCCACATAGAAGTAAGAACATGGGAACGTGGAGCCGGATATACATTAGCCTGCGGTACGGGGGTGACTAGTGTATGTGGTATAGCTCATCACTTAAAATTGGTAGAGGAAGTGGTGTTGGTGGATACAGAAGGTGGTAGGCTAAAGATTACGATAGATCAAGAAAAAAACATCGATATGGAGGGGCCAGCAGAGGATATTTGCTGTGGTGTATATTTTTTTCATCATGAAAATTAGCAGGCATAAAATTTTAAAAGCAAGGTTATAAAAATGGAAGGATGAAGCCTATGTTAAAGAGTATGACGGGTTTTGGAAGAGGAGATACACAGCAGGAGGGGAAACATTTTCAGATAGAATTAAAGTCAGTAAACCATAGGTACATAGACATAAGCGTTAAAATGCCTAAAAGCTTTACTTATTTAGAAGAACCTATCAGAAAAATCATTAAGGAAAAAGTTCACAGAGGTAGAGTAGAGGTGTTTATTAGTTATAAAAATATTGGAGATAGCGATATCAAAGTTGTTACCGATATGGCACTAGCACAGCAGTATATAGAGGCAATGAATGAGATGTATGACCGTTTTAGTCTAGAAAAAGATGTAGCAGTTTCTACTATTGCAAAATTTCCTGATGTGTTAAAGTTAGAAAAAAAAGAAGAGGATCAAGAGATGATATGGGGCCTTTTAGAAGAGGGCTTAGTAGATGCATTAAACAGTTTATTAGAAATGCGTATTGAAGAGGGAAGGAAGCTTAAAGAAGATTTACTAAAGCGATTGGACATACTTATAGGTTTAATACAAAGAATAGAAGACAGAAGTCCTGAGATCGTTAAAGAATATAAAAAACGATTAACAAAACGTGTTAAGGAAATGTTAGAAGAAGAACTAGAGATAGATGAAGCTAGAGTTGCTTTAGAAGTGGCTTTATTTGCTGATAAAAGTAATATTACTGAAGAAATTGTTAGACTTAATAGTCATATAGCTCAATTTAAAAAATCAATGGAGCAGCAGGAAGCAGTGGGTAGAAAATTAGATTTTATTATTCAAGAAATGAATAGAGAAATTAATACAATAGGTTCAAAAGCTAACGACTTGATTACTGCAAATATTGTCGTAGAGGTGAAAAGTGAGTTAGAAAAGATTAGAGAACAGGTTCAAAACATTGAATAGGAGGCAAAGCAATGAATATTAAGTTAATTAATATTGGGTTTGGTAATATTGTATCTGCCAGTAGAATTGTAGCTATTGTTAGTCCTGAGTCAGCACCGATAAAAAGAATTATTCAAGAAGCAAGAGATAGAGGTATGTTAATTGATGCTACCTATGGACGCAGAACAAGAGCTGTGATTGTAACAGATAGTGATCATATCATTTTGTCTGCAGTACAGCCTGAAACAGTTGCCCATAGATTAAGTGCTAAAGATAGTAATAAAGATACAGAAGCTATTGTTGAAGGTGAGTAGCATAAGAAAGAGGAGATAGATATGGATAAAAAAGGATTGTTGATCGTTGTTTCAGGACCTTCAGGGGCTGGGAAGGGGACGATTTGCAAAAATTTACTTAAATCAAATAAACAAATAAAAATTTCCGTGTCTGCCACTACAAGAGATCCTCGTAAAGGAGAAGTGGAAGGGGAAAACTACTATTTTATCTCTAAAGAACAATTTGAAGATATGATAAAGCAGGATGCGCTTTTGGAGTATGCAAGTGTATATGATAATTACTATGGTACACCCAAAAAGTATGTGCTGGAAAATCTAGAAAATGGCAATGATGTTTTATTAGAAATAGACATCGCAGGAGCATTACAGGTGAAGGAAAAATTTGCAGATGGTGTATTTATCTTCATTTTGCCACCTTCGCTGGAGGAGCTAAAAAAAAGAATCGTCACGAGAGGGACAGAAAGCCAAAAGGATATTGAAAAACGCTATGGATGTGCCATAGAAGAAATAGAACAAGTGATAAAATATGATTATGCGATCTTTAATGATGATCTTCAAAGAGCTACGAAGGATGTAGAAGCTATTATTACAGCTGAGAAATGCAGGGTTAGTAGAATTCACAAAAATATTAAATCTATATTTTAAGGAGGATTGATAAATATGTTATATCCATCAACTAATGATTTGATGAAAAAGGTAGATAGTCGTTATACTTTAGTAGTAGCGGTGGCTAAGAGGGCGAGACAGCTTATAGACGGTAATGAACCGAAGGTAAGAGCAGCTTCCTTGAGACCGGTTTCTGTAGCAACACAGGAAATCGTAGAGGATATGGTTACCTATAAACCTGTTGATGAAGATAAAGCCAATAAGGTTCAATTCTAATGCTAAAGGGAAAAAATATTGTGGTGGGGGTCACCGGTGGTATTGCTGCCTATAAGGCCTGTGACATCGTCAGTAGGCTAAAAAAACTTCAGGCCAATGTTGATGTCATTATGACGAAGACCGCTATGGCTTTTGTTCAGCCCCATACGTTGCAAGCCCTCAGTCAAAACCCTGTTATTACGGAGCTTTTTGAAACCCCAAGGTATTGGGATATAGAACATATATCCTTAGCACAAAAAGCAGATATTCTTTTGGTTGCTCCTGCTACAGCGAATATTATTGGCAAGGTAGCCCATGGTATTGCTGATGATCTATTATCTACAACGATTATGGCTTCTACTGCAAAGGTTGTTTTTGCTCCAGCCATGAATACAAAAATGTACCAAAATGTAATTTTTCAATCTAATATGGAAAAATTAAAAGCACTCGGCTATCACTTTATTCCTCCAGCTTCAGGTAGATTGGCCTGTGGTGATATAGGAGAGGGAAAGTTGGCAGAAGTTGATGCCATTATTGAATTTATGCTTGAACTTGGAAAAGAAAAAAAAGATTTAGAAGGAAAAAAAGTATTAATTACCGCAGGACCAACGGTAGAAGCCATTGATCCGGTGCGATTCATTACGAATCATTCTAGCGGAAAGATGGGTTATGCTTTAGCCGAAGCTGCCAGCAAAAGAGGTGCTTCTGTTACTTTAGTATCAGGTCCTACAAAAATTATGCCCCCTTCTAATATAAACTTTGTTCCTATAAAGAGTACATTAGATATGTATGATGCTGTTATGAAACATTTTCCTCAACAGGATGTTATTATTAAGTCTGCTGCTGTAGCGGATTATCGTCCCCAATATAGCGCAGAGAAAAAGATTAAAAAACAAGAGGGAGACTTAACTTTAACTTTGGTAAGAAATCCTGATATTTTATTTGAACTTGGTCAAATAAAAGAAGGGAAAATCCTGGTGGGATTTGCAGCAGAAACAGATCATGTACTGGAATATGCAAAAGAAAAAATTTTGAAGAAAAACTTAGATTTTATTGTGGCAAATGATGTTACCCAAGAAGGAGCTGGCTTTGGCACAGACACTAACATCGTTTACTTAATAGATAAGACGGAGAATATAACAAAAATTGATAAGTCTTCTAAAACAGAAATAGCTCATCATATTTTGAATAAAGTAAAGGAGCTGTTGTAGTGGAAAATCTGCATGCTGTATAGCTATATGCCTTTAAGTAGGCAGATAGCTATAGCATGCAGATTTTTCTAAGTTTTAGTCTATTGAAGGATTGACTTTTTTGTGAAGAGGATTTTTTATTTTAGTTAAAATTTGATATAATGGATACAGATGGACAGGGAAAGCCTTATCCTTCGGTGTATTGCTAAGACTCCCACTTTTGCAAGTGGGAGATCAAACACTACATCCTCGAAGTAAATTCGACTACAATTCAGTGGGAGCAAAAACTCCCCCTGAATTAAGTCTCATTTTATATCAGGAGGTGATGGAGTGAAGGAACCAATTCATGTAGCTCAAGTTATTGTAAATCATACGAGCCTACAGATGGATAAAATATTTGACTATAAAATTCCAGAACACCTGCTGGAAACAATAAAAGAGGGTATGAGGGTTATGGTGCCCTTTGGGATGGGAAATAAAAGATTAGAAGCTTATATATTAAATATAAAAGTAGTAGAGGAACTCCAGTATTCATTAAAGGAACTTCTTTATCCCATAGAAGATGAAGCTATACTGGATAAAAAACAAATTAAGTTAATTGTTTGGTTGAAAAATAAATATCTCTGTAAGTATATAGATGCGATTCATTGCATTATTCCCGCCGGTATCGTAAATATAGAAAAAAAAGTGCTGCATTTAATAGAGGAGGACTGGGAAAAAAGTATCGGTAGTAAGTCTAAAAATCAAATAGAACTTTTACGCACATTAAAAAGTTTAGGAGGCAAGGCTACTTTAGAGAAACTATATAGCAGACTTGCTATAAAAAATCTTAGTAGTATGCTAAAATTGCTGGAGGAAAAAAAAATCATTCAAATAGAATATGACATTTCTTCTAGAGTAAAAGTACAAACCCAGCAGTATGCAAAACTAAATTTAGAAGAAGATGAGATCGAGCCTATAATAAATACCTTGAAAAATGCAAAAAAACAACGAGAAATCATATTATTTCTAAAACAGCATAAAATGTGTACTGTTAGAGAATTAATAGACTTACTTAAAATCACGAGAGCGCCTTTAAATAGTTTAGTAAACAAAGGTTATATCCTGCTAATAGATCAGGAGTATAAGCGGGAGCCTTATAAAAATATTAAATTTGAAAGTTTACCTAAAATGATACCAAATATAGAGCAAAAAGAAGTAATTCAAGAAATCACAACTTATATTCAGCAGGATAAGACCAAGACTTTTTTAATACATGGCATTACTGGCAGTGGGAAAACAGAAATTTACCTGCAGCTTATGGAAGAAACTTTAAAAAAAGGGAAGCAAGGGATCATTCTAGTACCTGAAATTGCTTTAACCCCTCAGACGGTAGAAAGATTTTATGGAAGATTTGGAGAAGGAATTGCTGTACTTCATAGTAATCTATCAGAGGGAGAGCGGTTTGATGAGTGGAGAAAGATAATCGAAGGAAAAGTAAATATTGTCATAGGTGCTAGATCTGCGATATTTGCCCCCCTTAAAAATCTCGGAATAATTATCGTGGATGAGGAACACGAACATACTTACAAATCTGAAACCAATCCTAAGTACCATGCTGTTGAAGTAGCAAACTATCGAGGCAAAGAAGAAGGGGCTATTGTTGTTTTAGGCTCAGCTACGCCTTCTATTGAGAGTTATTATAAAGGAAGTAAAGGGGATTTTTCCTTGTTTACTTTGACAAAAAGAGCTACTAGCGCTACTTTGCCAGAAGTAGAGATTATTGATATGAGGGAAGAATTGGATCAAGGCAATAAAAATATTTTGAGCAGGAAGTTGTATGCCTTAATAGAAGAAAACTTGAAAAGTAAAAAACAAACTATATTATTTCTTAATAGAAGAGGCTATGCTACTTTTATTTCTTGTCCTCAGTGCGGTTATGTAGTAAAATGTAGACGCTGTGATATTGCTATGACTTATCATAGAACCATGAAAAATTTGCAGTGTCATTACTGTGGTGAAAAAGAAGGTGAACCTAGTATCTGTCCCTCTTGTGGCGATTCTCAAATCAACTATTTTGGTACAGGAACTCAAAAAATAGAAGATTTAATAACCTCTTATTTTCCACAGGCTGTTATTGGAAGGATGGATATGGATTCAACAAGTGTAAAAGGTGCCCATCAAAGAATCCTAGAAGATTTTAAAAAGGAAAAAATAAATATACTTATAGGCACACAAATGATTTCAAAGGGATTGGATTTTCCTAATGTAACCTTAGTTGGGATTATAGGCGCTGATGCAACACTAAATTTACCGGATTTTAGGGCTTCTGAAAAGACTTTTCAATTAATTACTCAGGTGGCAGGAAGGGCTGGGAGAGGTCTAGAAAAGGGAAAAGTAATTCTTCAAACCTTTAACCCTGAACACTATAGTATTGCTGCAGCTTCTAAGCATGATTATAGCAGCTTTTATGATGAGGAACTAAATCTTAGAAGGGAATTTCTCTATCCACCCTTTGTACAATTGATTCATATTAGTTTTAGTAGTAAAAATTTAGAAGAAGTACACACTATTTCGCAAAAAATTACAAATAATATAAAATATATATTAAAGGCTAAGGGTTATACTGCATATGATGAAATTGTGCTAGGTCCTAATCCTGCTATCATAGCAAAAGTGAAGGAGAGATATAGGTACCAAGTATTGCTAAAGAATCATGAAGTTCCTTATACATTATTAAAATCTATTGTCAAGTACTTACTAATAGATAATAGGCAAAAATTTGTACCTGCAAGGGTTACGGTGGGAATTGATATAGACCCATTATATATTCTATAAACAGATTAGGAGGGAAAATATGGCGATTAGAATAATTAGGCAAGATGATGATCCAGTTTTAAGAAAGTTATCAAAACAAGTAGACAAAATTGATGAAAGAATCCATATACTAATAGATGATATGATAGAAACCATGTATGATGCTGAGGGAATTGGTTTAGCTGCTCCACAAATAGGAATTTTAAAGAGGGTGATTGTTATTGATATTGGGGAAGGGTTGATAGAACTAATCAATCCTGAAATCGTAGAAGAGGCAGGAACCCAGTGTGAAGTTGAAGGATGTCTAAGTCTTCCTACGGAATCCGGCGATGTGATACGTCCTAAAACAGTGAAGGTCAAGGGCTTGGATAGAAATGGTCAAGAGGTTTTAATAGAGGGTAGTGGCTTGTTGGCTAGAGCTTTATGTCATGAGATCGATCATTTAAACGGAATTTTATTTATAGACAGAATAAAGGATGAGTAGAGGTGATGACGATGAGGATCGTTTTTATGGGCACACCAGATTTTGCAGTACCATCTTTAGAAGCGTTGGTAAAAGAGGAGCATCATATTGTAGGTGTTTTTACCCAACCAGATAGACCAAAGGGAAGAGGTAAGAAGTTAACAATGCCCCCAGTAAAGGAAAAAGCTTTAGAGAATCATTTGGAAGTGTTTCAACCTAACTCCTTAAAAGATATAGGGGTAGTAGAAGCTATTAAGGAAATGTGTCCTGATGTCATTGTAGTGGTGGCCTATGGGCAGATCCTTACAAAGGAAATATTACAGATACCGGCTTTAGGTTGCATTAACGTTCATGCCTCACTTTTACCAAAGTATAGGGGTGCAGGCCCTATTCAATGGGCAATTATTCATGGGGAAAAAACAACTGGGATTACCACCATGTACATGGAGGAAGGCTTAGACACAGGGGATATGATTTTAAAAGAAGAAGTTCCTATAGGGGAAGATGAAACAGCTGGAGAGCTTCATGATCGATTGGCACTTATAGGTGGTAGGCTTCTTAAAGAAACTTTACTACAGATAGAGCGGGGAAATGCACCTCGGGAAAAACAAAAGGAAGAATTATCCACTTATGCGCCTATGTTGACGAAGGAATTAGGAGAAATTCAATGGCATAAAACCGCTGGAGAAATTCATAACTTAATAAGAGGGACAATTCCATGGCCAATGGCCTATACTACTTATTTAGGGAAAATCATGAAAATCTGGAAAAGTAGTGTAGAGGTTAGCAATGCAAGTCATCAACCAGGCAAAATTATAGAAGTAAAGAAGGATAAAATTTACGTAGGTACGGGGAAAAACCTATTGGTGATAGAGGAACTACAGTTTAGTGGTGGGAAACGTTTAGCAGTCAAAGATTTTTTAGTAGGGAACACGATAGAAAAAAATATCCTATTAGGTAAAGAATAGCATGGAGTTAAATAAGGGTTTTACAAAAGATAGTTCGAGAAAAATATTTACGTTTTTATTAGTAATTATGTTGATATCTGTACTAATCCTGCTAGGTTTCTTGCTTTGGCTATCCTTCAAAGGGAGTACGTTTTTTTATCAATTTATGGTGTTTAGTAGTATGCTACTATTACTAATTGTTGGTGTATCGATAGGGTTAACGATTTTTGCCATGATGATGTTATGGTACGATAAAAGAATACCTTCTATTGTCAAGACAGTAATGGAAAACTTTATAAGTTTTTCTTATCCTTTCATCATAGGCTTAGGGAAAGTTTTAAAATATGACAAAAATATGATTAGAAAAGCCTATACAGATTTGAACAATCGGTTAATTTTTAATGGCGTATATGATTTTAAAGGGGAGGAAATATTAATTCTAACACCCCATTGTATTCAAAAGTCCTCCTGTCCCCACAAAATTACAAATGATATCTATAATTGTAAACGGTGTGGAGGTTGTGATGTAGACCAGTTAATCTTATTAAAAGAAAGATACAAGACACATTTTCATCTTGTTACAGGAGGAACTTTAGCAAGAAAAACAATTGTGGAGATAAGACCTAAAGCAGTGATTGCTATTGCTTGTGAGCGAGATTTGTTCAGCGGGTTAATGGATGTGAAAAAAATACCAATACTGGCGATTATCAATAAAAGGCCACAAGGCCCCTGTATCAACACACAGGTGGATATAGAAGAAGTGGAGAAGGCAATTTTACACTTTATAAAGGAGTGATGGGATATGTTATATGGTCTTGGTGATTCTACAATAGTATTTTTAATTCCAGCAATTATTTTTGCTTTATATGCACAAAGCAAAGTGAAATCAACCTTTAATAAATACCTGAGAGTGCCTACTCGGAAGGGTTACTCTGGTTATGATGTAGCTAGAAGCATCTTAGATCAAAATGGCTTAAGAGATGTGCCGGTTGAAATGGCTAAGGGTTATTTATCAGATCACTATGATCCAAGAAATAGGACATTAAGATTATCTAGAGAGGTGTATTATGGCAACTCTATTGCCTCCGTCAGCGTTGCAGCCCATGAAGTAGGTCATGCTATACAACATGCTAGAGGCTATGTCCCCTTAAGCTTTAGAAACGCTATTTTTCCTATAGCAAGCTTTGGTTCTTCAGTAGCATGGATTTTCGTGTTTGGTGGTTTTATCTTTAATGCGTTAAGCTTGATAGATTTGGGGATTTTACTTTATACAGCAGCAGTATTGTTTCAAGTGGTAACACTGCCTGTAGAATTTAATGCCAGTAGCAGGGCTTTAAGATTGCTAGATAGCAATGGTTTTATTACAAGCCAGGAGATTGGATCTTCTCAAAAAGTACTGAAAGCAGCGGCGTTAACTTATGTAGCAGCAATGGCAACTGCCTTAGCGCAACTATTTAGGTTGATAGCCATTAGAAATAGGAGAAGTTAGTAAAGGCGTAAAGACGCCTTTACTTTTTTGGCAAAAATAATAGATGAATTTGTAGATGTAGAGAAAAACGGTAGAGACGTCATAGATTAAAATTTAAGTCTAAAGGTGTATACCTATATGGAGAAATAAAAGATATCATGATTAAATTTATTTATATAAATTTTATAATGATATATAATAAGTAGAAACAGGAGGTAAAATGGATGAATGCTAGAGAAAGTGCCCTAAAGGTTTTACATAAAATTGATGTAGAAAAAGCTTATTCGAATATAGCCTTAAATCATGAAATAAAGCATGGACAATATACTAAATTAGATAGAAATTTTATTACGGAACTGGTCTATGGAACTTTAGAAAATTGCATATTTATTGACTATATTCTTCAACAGTTCTCTACGACTAAATTAAATAAGATGGATACATGGACATTAAATTTACTTCGACTTAGTATTTACCAAATTTTCTTTTTAGACAAGGTACCAGATTTTGCGGCCGTAAATGAGTCGGTGAATTTATCTAAAAAATATTGTAAAAGAGCATCGGGGTTTATCAATGGCGTATTGAGAAGTATTATTCGAAATAAAGAAAGTATAAAAATGCCGAATAAGGAAAAAGAACTTGCAAAATATCTATCGATAAAATATTCTCATCCTAAATGGATGGTAGAAAGATTTTTAAAGTATTTTTCTGAAGATTTTACAGAAGGTCTTTTAAAAAGCAATAATGAAACCCCTAAGCTGTGCATAAGGGTTAACATCTTGAAAACTAATGTAGAAGAGGTTGTACAGTTGCTTTTAGAAAATGAAATAAAGGTGGAAAAAAGCCCTTTTATTTCAGAAGCTTTGATGGTGGAGGGTGGATTTAGTGAACTGGAGGTATTAGACATTTATAAAAAAGGTTTGATACATATTCAGGACTTTAGTTCTATGTTGGCGGCAAAAATTTTAGATCCAAAAGAAAATCAATTTGTTATTGATGTATGTAGTGCTCCAGGAGGAAAAACCACCCATATAGCACAATTAATGAAGAATAAAGGAAGAGTTTTGGCTAGAGATATTCATTCTCATAAATTAAATCTCATAGAAAAGAACGCTAAAAGACTGAATATAGATATTATAGAAGTAGAAAAGTTTAATGGCAAAGATTTAGATCATCAGTTGTTAAATGCAGCAGACAAAGTATTAGTGGACGCTCCTTGTTCTGGATTAGGGATTATTAGAAGAAAGCCTGAAATTAAGTATCGCAAAGAAGCTGACGATATTCGTGTTATCACAGAAATGCAGCTAAAAATTCTTATAAATGCTTCTAAATATGTAAAAACAGGTGGAGAGCTACTTTATAGTACTTGTACGATTGATCCCAATGAAAATGATAAAGTCATAGAAAAATTTCTAAACCTATCTTCTGACTATGAAGTAATCAATATAAGTCAGCAATATGGAAGGATGTTGCCAGGGAATCATAAAGAAAAAATGATACAATTATACCCGAATATTCATGGCACCGATGGATTTTTTATTTGTAAGTTGAGGAAAAAATAAATTTGTTGTAAAATGTTAGGAGGTTTCTAATTGACAAAAATAGATTTACTGAGTTTAACAATAGATGAAGTTGAGAGTTTAGTAGAAGGAATGGGGGAAAAAAAGTATAGGGGAAAGCAAATTTTTGAATGGGTGAATAAGGGTGCAAAACGATGGGAAGATATGACAAATATAGGAAAAGTCTTAAAAGAAAAACTGCAGAAGAATACCTTTATCACCCATGTTAAAATTGAAAAAAAGATGGTTTCAAAAATAGATGGTACAACAAAATATTTATTTCTTTTAGAGGATAAAAATATCATAGAGGGGGTGGTCATGAAGTACAAACATGGCTTTACCGCTTGTATCTCTTCCCAAGTAGGTTGTGTCATGGGATGTAGTTTTTGTGCTTCTACCATTGGAGGCTTAATAAGGGATTTAAGAGCAGGAGAAATGATAGATCAAATCTTGCAAATGCAGCAAGACTTGGGAGAAAGAATCTCTAATATTGTTTTGATGGGTAGTGGGGAACCACTGCATAACTATAGAGAAGTGATGAAATTTTTAGAAATCGTTAATAGTGAGAGTGGACTGAATATTGGTAATAGACATATCACTTTATCTACATGTGGCTTAGTACCTGAAATTAAAAAATTAGCTGATTTACAAATACCTATTAATTTAGCTGTATCGCTTCATGCGCCTAATGATGAAACTAGGCAAATCATGATGCCCATTGCAAAAAAATATTCCATTAAAGCACTTATGGAGGCATGTGAATATTATCTGCAGAAAAATAACAGAAGAATTACCTTCGAGTATGCTTTAGTAAAAGAAGTAAATGATGAAGAAGTGCATGCCAAGCAGTTAGGCCAGCTATTGAAGGGAATGCTTTGTTATGTGAATCTCATCCCTGTAAATACTGTAGCTGAGGCAAGGTATGAAAAGTCTCGGGAGGAGCAGGTAAAAAGGTTTCAGAAAGTTTTAAAAAGCCAAGGGGTTGAAGCCACTATTAGGAGAGAAATGGGGGCGGATATTGACGCAGCCTGTGGTCAGTTGAGAAATAATTATATAAATAAAAAAATTAAGGAAAAACAATAGATAGCTAAAGATAAAAATGATTACCTATAGAGATGTAAATTTGTGGAGGGTTTGAGATAAATATGTCGAATATGTATTCGGATGGGAGGGGAGTCAAGTGACAGTAGCAGCAATTACTGATATTGGGAAAGTAAGGGAAGTGAACGAAGATAATTATTGCATTTATGAAAAAAATATAAAGTTATATATGGTGGCAGATGGCATGGGAGGGCATAAAAGTGGCGAGGTAGCAAGCTTTATAGCTATCAATACAATAAAGGATCATATTCGTCAGTTTATAACAGAAGACATGGAAAAGCCATCGATTGAAGGCATCATATTTGAGGCTTTTCATAGAGCAAATAAGGAAATCTATAATAAATCGATAGAGGATTTTAATTGTGAAGGTATGGGTACCACTGTTACCATGGCTTTGATTATTAGGAATAAGATCTATATAGGTCATGTAGGAGATAGTAGAGGGTATGTTTTAAGAGGGGGAGAGCTGGAGCAGGTAACACAGGATCATTCCTTAGTAGCAGAATTGGTTAGAAATGGTAGCATAACAGAACGAGAAGCTATGAAACATCCTCAAAAAAATATCATAACGAGGTCTTTAGGTACCAGTGAAAAGGTAAAGGTAGATATCTTTTCGCTGGATCTCTGTGAAGGAGATATTCTTTTATTATGTACAGATGGATTAACAAATTTTGTTGATAAGCATGAATTAGAGAAGGCATTATTAACGTTGAAGGATTGTATGGAGACCTGTAAGGAGTTAGTTTCCTTAGCAAATCAACGAGGTGGATATGATAATATTACAGTGCTTATTGGAAAAGATAAGCCCGTATGAAGGTAGGTGAAAAATATGATTGGCAAAATATTAGGTGGTCGCTATGAAATTGTTGAAAAAGTCGGCGGAGGCGGCATGGCTTTAGTTTACAAAGCCAAATGTAATTTATTAAATAGATATGTAGCAGTGAAAATATTAAGATCAGAGTTTACCAGTGATAAAGACATCATAGAAAAATTTAAAAGAGAGTCTCAAGCTGCTGCAAGTCTGTCGCATCCCAATATTGTAAACCTATATGATGTTGGGGAAGAAGATGATATTTACTATATTGTCATGGAATATGTTAAAGGAAGAACGCTGAAGGAAGTAATAAAAGAAAAAGGTATCCTCACCTTAAATGAGATTATTAATTACACAAAGCAGATTGCACTAGCATTACAACATGCCCATTATAATCATGTGATTCATAGGGATATTAAACCCCATAATATTTTAATTACAGAGGATAATAGAGCTAAAGTAACGGATTTTGGTATTGCAATTGCTGCTAGTTCTTCTACCATAACCAATATGGGCAGTGTTATAGGCTCTGTTCATTATTTTTCTCCAGAGCAGGCTAGAGGCGGTTATATAGACGAAAAATCAGACTTATATTCATTGGGAATTGTTATGTATGAAATGGCTACAGGAACAGTGCCTTTTGAAGGAGACAGTCCTATAACGGTGGCTTTAAAGCACATTCAACAGGACCCAGTTCCTCCTTCAGAAGTTTATCCAGCAATATCTAAAAATTTAGAAGAAATTATATTAAAGTTGATGCAGAAGGATCAGGCTTCTAGGTATCAAAATGCTCAGAGTTTAATCGTGAGCCTGGGTAAGTTAAAGGAAGATGCTGTTGATAATGAGATGACAATGATGTTAAATCATGAAGATTCACCAACACAAATTATACCCCGCATTAAGGAGGAAGACTTTGAAGTGCCCAAAGTATCTGCACCCAAACCTGCACCCAAAAGTAAAAAAAGCAATAATAAGCTGGTCATTGCCGCTGCAATTGTAGCTGCTCTAATTGCAGCCCTGTTGTTTACCTTTGGACTTTTTTATGTAAGCAACCTTAACTTTTTTAGAACAGAAGAAGTAGTAGTTCCTGGCTTGGAAGGTAAGAATATTGAGGAAGCCAGAGAAATCGTGAAGGAACTTGGGTTACAATTGGAAGAAAGATCTACCCATACTACAGAGACCCCAATAAATGAAATTATCAGTCAAGAAACCAATGCCGGTATGAAGGTAAAGCCTGGTTATACAATTCGGGTAGTGGTAAGTGCAGGGCCCGATATGGCGAATGTGCCAGATCTGATCCATGAAGATGCAGTAAATGTCCCCTTGTTGCTGGCAAATAGAGGTTTGAAGGCGGGGACACCAAGAGAAGAATTCAGTGAATTTCCTATTGGTACTGTAATAGACCAAAACCCTAGAGGAGGATCTTCTCTACCGGCAGGATCGACGGTTGATTATGTTGTTAGCAAGGGACCGCAAGTGGTGACTTTCTCAATGCCTACTCTAATAGGTGAAACTAGAGAACGTGCTGAGGCTATACTAAGACAACAGCAACTGGAAATAGGAAATGTCTCAGAAGGAGATAGTAATGAGTACGCAAAAGGTCTTGTGATCTTTCAAAGTATTCCACCGGAAACACAAGTATCTCAAAATACTGTTGTGAACTTAATCATCAGTAGGGGACCGGAAGTGATACAGGAACCGGAGGATATAACACCACCTGAAGATGAACCTGAGGAAGGGCAGGAGGAAGAGCAAAGTGCATCGACAAATTTATCTACTCAAAATGTAACGATACAGTTGCAAGGACATAAAGGCATTGTAGAACTTGTCATCAAGAGAGTATCAGATGGAGGGGAAATATACAACAGGAGCCATAATGTAGATAATGAAGGCAATAGAATAACAATACCTGTCACAGGCTATCCAAAAGAAGAGTTTGAACTTTTTGTAAATGGTCAAAAACATAGCAAAAATATAAAATTAAAATAGTGTTTTAGGAGGAAACCAATGAAAAAGGGCCGGTTGATCAAAGGGATAGGTGGATTTTATTATGTAGATGTGGAGGGAGAAATCTACGAGTGTAAAGCTAGAGGTATATTTAGGCAGAAGAAGATAACACCTTTGGTAGGGGATTATGTGGAGATTTCTATTACAGATGAGCAAAAAAAGGTTGGGGTTGTTGAAAAAATCATGGAAAGAAGCACAGAGTTGATTCGTCCTACTGTTTCAAATGTAAATCAAGCGGTTATCGTCTTTGCTGTTATTCAACCAGAGCCAAATATTATGTTATTAGATCGATTCTTAGTTCTAGCAGAAAGTCAGGAACTAGAAATTGTTATTTGCTTTAATAAAGTAGATTTGGCAACAACGGAGGCATATATGCCAATTGCTGATAGATATCGGGCTGTAGGTTATAAAGTGCTATTAACCAGTGCCAAAAATGAAGTCAGCATCACTGATTTAAGAAAAGTATTGCTTGATAAAACCAGTGTATTTGCAGGGCCATCAGGGGTAGGAAAGTCTACCTTATTAAATAAAATCCACCCCAATCTGCAGTTGAAAACTGGTGAAATTAGTGCCAAAACAGCTAGAGGGAAACACACAACAAGACATGCAGAACTGATTCCTATCGAAAAACATAGTTGGGTAGTAGATACCCCTGGATTTAGTGCTTTAAACATAGATTTTATAGAAGAAGAAGCATTAGCCTTGTATTTTCCGGAGTTTGATGAATACATGGAGGAATGTAAGTTTTCCTCTTGCCAGCATGTAGATGAACCAAGCTGCGGCATAAAAAATGCTTTGCAGCAAAACAAGATTGCAAAAGAGCGTTATCATAGTTATCTGCAGTTTTTACAAGAAATTAGAAGCAATAGGAGGTTCTAACAAATGATAAAATTAGCCCCATCGATACTATCGGCGGATTTTGGAAATTTAGCCTATGAGATAAAAAGAGTTGAGGAAGCTGGATGTGATCTATTGCATATCGATGTAATGGATGGGCACTTTGTGCCAAATATTACATTGGGCCCTCCGATTGTGCAAAGCTTAAAGGGAAGAAGCAAAATGCCCTTTGATGTGCATTTGATGATAGAAGATCCAGACAGGTATATTGAAGATTTTGTGAAGGCAGGTGCTGCTATTCTATCTGTTCATAGTGAGGCCTGCACGCACCTACATCGCACAATACAACATATAAAATCCTGTGGTGTAAAGGCTGCGGTAGCCCTCAATCCTGCCACACCATTAAGTAGTATTGAATATGTATTAGAGGATCTAGATATGGTCTTGATTATGACAGTGAATCCAGGCTTTGGTGGACAGAGGTTTATTCCTAGCATGCTGGATAAAATTAAGCAATTAAAAAGTATCATTGACGAAAGAAAACTCGATGTGGATATTCAAGTGGATGGAGGCATCAAGCCAGATAATGTACATCTGGTTACAGCAGCAGGTGCCAATGTTATCGTTGCAGGATCTGCTATATTCAATAGTGATAGCATAGAAGCAACGGTAAAGGAAATAAGAAAAAACGCTGGATAGTGAGGGAATTTTATGGAGATTGTCATTGTTGCTAATGGAGACATCAATTGCTTACGATACATCGAAGGTACCATCAGCAATAAATATATCATATGTGCTGATGGAGCAGCTAGATATTTAAGAAGGATAAAAGTTGTACCGAATTTGCTGGTGGGAGATTTTGATTCTATTCATCCTGAAGATTTAGGATGGATGCAGCAACAGGGGGTGGAATGCCGAAAATTTCCCTCTAGAAAAGACCAAACAGATACAGAACTGGCGGTGGCGTATGCCTTTGAATTAAAACCCAAAAGCATCACGATCATTGGGGCCTTGGGTTCAAGACAGGATCATAGCCTAGCTAACGTGATGCTATTATGGAAGATATTACAAGAAGGTATAGAAGGTAAAATTATCGATGAAAAAAATTATATTACCATCACCAATAGCAAATTGGATATAGAAGGTAAGGTAGGAGAAACGATTTCTATCATTCCTTTAACAAACTCTGTAAAAGGGGTTACTCTTAAAGGATTAGAGTATCCTCTAAAAGATAGGGATATAGCGTTAGGCAGTACTTTAGGCATAAGCAATGTTTTTGCAGAAAAGAAAGCTGTGATTTCTGTAAAAACGGGGGTGCTTTTGGTGATAAAGTCAAGAGAATGAGAAAAAATGCTACTCAATATATTTTATAATTGAGTAGCATTTTTGTTTTTGTTGAATATGATATTAATAATAATGAACTTAGGTAGGTGATTAGATGTTTCGAAGGAGACGAGGAATGTCTTTGTCCAAATTCATTGGTTTAATTATGTTTATCATAGGTCTTTGTATATTTCTTTATGTCATCCCTTTTACACTGTGGATTTTCATATTTGCCTTTGTATGTATGATTATTGGAATCTTGATTTATCATTTCTGAAGCAAAAAAAGCCTACCCATTTTAGGTTGGCTTTTTTTATTTATATAGCTCTTTCTACTTTACCAGAACGCAAGCATCTTGTACATACGTTAATTCTTTTAGGCGCACCATCAACGATAGCTTTTACTCTTCTTAAGTTAGGTAACCAAGTTCTTTTGCTATGACGGTTGGAGTGGCTGACCTGATTGCCATGTACTTTTCCTTTTTCGCATATTTCACATACTCTTGCCATTATGAACACCTCCTTCAAGCTCATGTTCAAGCTTTAAAAACATTATAATATTACCACAATACTACCTATTTTGCAACGAAAATATGAAAATAATTCAAGAAAAATCACAAACCTGTTTTTATGAACATAGAAAATCATAGATTTTGCTGGACTTGCACAATTTTTTAGCTATTTTCAAGAAAAATGAAGCGAAAGGTGTTTTGAGGAAGACTTTGTTCTATTGAACTATTTTACAGATTCATATACAATGGTTATAGAGATTTTAAAATATATTCGAGGCGTTACATACATTATTCTTCATGATAGGGAAAAAATATTTAAAATATTATAGATAAAAATACTAAAGGAGGGTAACAGATGCCAGGAAAATTAACCAATGATATTGGTACAATCGTTATTGATGATCATGTATTAGCTTCTATAGCCGGTGCTTCAGCTATGGAATGTTATGGTTTAGTAGGTATGGCTGCAAAATCTGCTGCAGGAGGGCTGGTAGAGCTTTTAAAAAGAGAACATTCTAGTAAAGGTGTAAAAGTATATACAGAAAACGATGAAATAACGATTGAATTGTTCGTTATTGTGGAATTTGGTACAAGAATCTCTGTTGTAGCCAATAATATTATCGAAAAAGTAAAATACAATATAGAACACCTCACAGGCATGAATGTGAAAAAAGTAAACATCAATGTACAAGGCGTCAGAGTTCAAAAGTAATTTAAGGAGGTACAAAACTTGAAAGTTGAATACATAGATCAGCAATTACTAAAGCAGATGTTTATCGCTGGAGCACAATCTTTAGAAATGAATAAAAAAGTAGTAAATGCACTAAACGTATTTCCGGTTCCGGATGGAGATACGGGAACAAATATGTCTTTAACGATGCAGTCGGCAGTAAAAGAAATAAAAAACAATAAAGGAGATACTTTAGAAGAAATAGCTTCCTTAGCAGCTAATGGTTCCTTAATGGGGGCTAGAGGAAACTCTGGCGTTATTTTGTCTCAATTACTAAGGGGATTTGCAAAAGGAGTAAAGGGAAAAGAAAAACT